>DXFW01000008.1 GCA_019114225.1 Candidatus Allofournierella pullicola
GTTGTCTTTCTATCTCTTTGTTGTTTCTTATAACAACTTCTTCTATCCCTTCTATGAGTAAATCAATAAGTCGTGTTATGTAATCATTGTCCACATAGTATTTCAAGTCCGGATCTTCTTCCAGTTTTTCTCGCAAAATATTCTCTACTTCGCTTCTCCGCAATCCAATGTTCATATTATCCCTCGTATTTGAGCAGCACTTGCTCGATCAAAGACGCAATCAGCTTCGTTGTCTGCTCCTGCGTTGCTTTCCATTCCGCATAGCAGTCCTTGAAATGTTTCATAGCGTCGCTGTTTTCAACTTCTTCCCGTACTTCCTTGTCTATCTTTTTGCTGACTTCGTTTTCCTCTTTGCTTCGTGTTATTTCTTTGTATAGATTTTTGTCCTCTTTGGATAGTATGCCTTTCGAAATCACCCATCCTCTCCCTTTAAACATACTTTGGGGTTCGCCGTATTTTTCTACGATTCTATCAAAAATCCTCTCGACTTCTCCATTGAACTCCTGCCGTGCAGTGTCATATTCTTGAACCATTTCACACAGAAGTTCCATTTGATTTTTTACGGCATCGGGCGTTTCGAGATAACGTGTATCCATCTTTATTCTCTCCCACGCAGAAAACCGCACGTCATCATGATATTGTTGCTTTTCTTTTGAAAAATCTGCATGTGGCGGATAGTAATTTTTAGCAAACACAGTATCATAGATAGTCTGCAATTCATCATAGAGCGGACTATAAATCAGATTTTTCCGTTTTACATTCTGTTTTGCTCTCTGCTCTTTAGAATAGACCCATATTGACCCAGCCAAAGTGAGCAATCCGCCTATTACAGCCCCCAAAATGGTTCCTGCAACACCTGTGTTATCTAAATGAATATCTACCTTGTTCATAAGATTCCAGGAAAAATAAATAAGCACTAGAACAGCAGCACAGCTAAGACCAAAGCGAAGCTCTTTATGTTTTTTAAGCCATACCTGCACTTGTATTTTCCGCAGATTGCTTTTCGCTCTCTTCTTTTCTTTTTTCATCAATCTATTGCTTCCTCCCGTGCAAAAAAGTCCCTTGAAAATTTCCGTTGGTTAAATCATTCATCAGTGAAAGATTCTGCCCCTCTCACCTCCGAATCCAGCGGCCAGCGGATCTTCCACTCAAAATACTGTTCGCGGGTGAGACGTCCTGCGGAGTAGGCCGCCTGTTTTTCGCCCCACTCCTTAAAAAAGTTGTCCAGCATCCCATTTTCTGTCCACAGCACTGTGGGCGGAAACACGCTGCTGGGAAGAACGATGTTTCCATGGAGACAGGCCTCTGCTCCTTCCTCCTGGTATTCCTCCCGCCAACAATCCGGATCATCAAATTGGATCGTGGTCAAGCGGAACACGCCGGGCACATCTTCATCCATCCAGAACAGCGTTTCCATGATGTCTGAAATATTTCCTGTATTCGGCTCTTGAAGCGCCAGAGGGGACACCTGCAGCGCCTGTGCCATCTGTTCCAGCAGAGGCTTCTTGGGCACACGATACCCCATCTCATACTGAGCCACACGATTGGCGGGCAGGCCGATTGCGTCGCCCAGCACTTTCTGTGTCATTTTCCGATGCTGCCGTATACGCTGGATTTTTCCGCCGGTTGTCATTGAGCAAGCCCGTCCTTTCCGTTTCTTATCTTGATTGTACCGTAGCAAGAAAAAATTGTAAAGAAAAATTAACTTTTTTGCGAAAGCTATTGACATTCGCATTTTTGTTAATTATATTATAATTAACATATTTGCGAAACACTAATTTAACTTCGTATTGAAAGAGCTGCTGGTAATCCACCTGGATTGCCAGCGGCTCACATCTGCTTTGTGGTTGGATAGCCATGTGGCTATCCAAGTCAGTCTATCGTGCTGTATGCTGGGTGTATCACAAACTGTATCTTTCGGAGGCTTTGGGATGGTGGATATGCTGCCCGAATCGCCGTTTATGGCGGTTTTGCGAGGTTTGCGGGCCGCAGGCGCTGTTCCTTTGGCCGGCGCGCCGCTGTTCGTATAGCCATGTGCAGGCAAGTAAACGAAGTGTGTTTCCTCGGCTGTGAATCCGCCTCACCAGTCTTTTGCAAAATGTGAAATTTTTAAATAGGTGAGCGTTTTGGCATGTCCGTGTTACAAGAATATAATGGGGGGCTTTTTCCACTGCACTCCTTGTCGTCAAAATCACCAAACTTTCGAAAATTTTTTGGATGGATGAAATTTTGAAGGGGGTCCGTGTTACATGGATATAACGAGGGACTTTTTCTATGGTCGGTTCCCCATCAAATTTACCAAACTTTTAAAGATTTTCTTGGAAGGTGTTCGTTTGCGGCACTCCGTGTTACTGGTATATAACGAGAGGTCTTTTTCTGTAATCGACTTCCCGTCAAATTTGACAAACTTCCGAATTTATTTTTGGAAGGGTGAGCGTTTTTGGGGGTCTGAGCTACTGGTATATAATGGGAGGACTTTTTCCCAGCCAACGCACCGCGGCAAGGAACTCTACATGATGGGTTCCTTGTTCGGGCAAACTCTGCCGTCTGCCGCCACAAGGAACTCCACATAAGGAACTCCAACGTGCTGCCACGTCTGAAACAAGGAACCCTGCATAAGGAACCCTTGGCCGCCGTCAAACAATCCCACAGAAAGGAGGGGTAGCGCCGCTTTCGGCCGGCGTCCGCTGTCCGTTTATCCGCCCAGGCGCGTTTTTCGCGCCGCAAAAATCTTTTGAGAGCAGGTGATCGATGAAGAATTTTGAAATCCAAACCCTTTACAAACTGTTGTTCGCCGACTATCCCGACATCGTGACGGTGCGCCAGCTGCAGGTCATGCCGGGCATCAGCCGCCACGCGGCCTACGACCTTCTGACAGACGGCAGCATCCGGGGCCTCAAGCTCGGCAACGCCTACAAGATCCCCAAGATCAACGTGATCCGCTATGTGGTGGAGAACGGCGTGCAACCCGCCGCCCGGGCCGCCGGCTCCTGACCCTCCCGCGCCGCAAAGCGTCCCTCGCCGCTGTCCGCCCGGTGTTCGCCCTGTGCGGGGCCTGACAGGCGGTGCGGGCGTTTTCACCGCGCCAGGGACCAAGGCCGTTTTGCGGGCCTGTTTGGGGCCGCTGCGGCCGCATCCGCCTCATCCAATTAAACCAACTGAAAAGGAGAAATGCTTTTGACGAAATTCGAACCCATTGACGCGCGAACTCTTTCCATCACCCCGCTGCCGCCGGTGCGGTGGCTCGTTCCCGATCTGTTGTCCGGCGGGCTGTCCATGCTGTCGGGCGGCAGCAAGATCGGTAAAAGCTGGCTCTGCCTCTGGCTGTGTTTGCAGCTGGCCAAAGGCGGCGAACTCTGGGGGCGGCCGCTCCGCGCCCAGGCGGTGCTGTACCTCTGCCTCGAGGATACATACAGCCGCATCCAGAATCGGTTGTTCCGGTTGAGCGAGGAGGAAATGCCGGACAACCTCTACTTTCAAACCGCCTGCGAGGGACTGGGCCATGGTCTTGAGGAACAGATCGAGCAGTTTCTGGCCGTCCGCCCGGACACCGGGCTGGTGGTCATCGACACCCTGCAAAAGGTACGCACCGGCGATGCCAACGGCAATGTCTACGCCTGCGACTACCGGGATATGAGCGCCTTGAAATCCCTGGCCGACCAGCACAACATCGGCATCCTGCTGGCGCACCACCAGCGCAAGGACCGGACCGACGACCCCTTTGATGACATTTCCGGCTCGGTGGCCCTGATGGGCGGAGCGGACACCAGCTGGGTGCTGCGTCGCCGGCGGATGAGCCTGAACGCCCAACTGCACGTGACCGGCCGGGATATGGAGAGCCGCGCCCTGGACCTGCGCTGGGAGGACTGCCGTTGGGAGTTGGAGCAGGAGGAGACCTCCGAGGAACTGGCCCGCAAGGCCGTGCCCGCCTGTGTTTGGACTGTAGCCGATTTTGTGAAGCGGCAGAAGTGCTGGCAGGGCACCGCCACCGAGCTGCTGGCCGCCGCCGGCATCGCCGATGTGCAGCCCAACCAGCTGACACGCAAGCTGGTTGAATTTTACCCCACCGATCTGGCGCCCCTGGGCATCCGCTGCGAGAGCCGCCGCACCGCCAGCGCCCGGCAGCTTCGATTATGGTATGACGGTGATGACGCGGATGACGATAAAACCGGCACACCCCCGGACGGCGGGGGTATCCCGGAAACACCGTCAGCACCGTCATCGTCGTCACGGGAGGCGCTTCGGGGTAACAAGCATGGGCTTTGTGTTGCCGCCGGGCAACCCTTCGCCGCCGCAGCCGCGGCCAGTACGGGGAGCACCCCGACGCCCCGCAGGGCTAGTGTCGCTGGTCAACCGCCCGAAGGGCGGCTCTTAGACCAGCGACCGAACCCCCGTGCGGAGGTGGCCCTGTGAGAACAAGAAGCGTGGGCCTCAATGTGCGGGTGAGCCCCGCCGAGAAACAACGAATCCAAACAGCGGCCGGCCAATGCGGGCTGACTCTGTCGGAATATCTGCGCCAACGGGCGTTGGGGTATGAGCCTCGGTTCCACCCGCCCCAGGCGTTTTTCAGTTGCCTGACCTGGATGGACAACCTGACCGATCAGCTGGCCCGGTTGGACCCGCCTCTGGCGGAACAGTACCGCCGCTGCCGGGAAGGGCTACTGGACAGCCTTCTGCGGAAGGAGGATGCCTCTGGCGACCACTAAAATTTGGCCGGTGCGGGACAGCCTGCGCCGGGTGGTGGACTACGCCGCCAATCCGGACAAGACCGAGTACAGCGGCCTGGCCCAGGCGCTACACTACGCGGAGAACGATTCCAAGACCACTTTACAGGAAACGGCCCAGCTGGTGAGCGGCATCCACTGCCGCCCCGCCACCGCCTGGGCGGAGATGCGGGCGGGGCAGGAGCAGTTCGGCAAAACCGAGGGAGTGGTGGCGATGCATGCCTACCAGAGTTTCAAGCCCGGAGAGGTGACCCCGGAGCAGTGCCACGCCATCGGGGTGGAGCTGGCCCGCCGGGTGTGGGGCGGGCGGTTCCAGGTGCTGGTGGCCACCCATCTGAACACGGGCTGTTTGCACAACCACTTCGTCATCAATGCGGTGTCCTATGTGGACGGCAAGAAGTATGAGCAGCGCCGAAGCCAGTATCAAGACCTGCGGAGAATTTCAGACCAGCTGTGCCGGGAACACGCCCTGTCGGTCATCCGGCAGCCGGGTGGCAAAAAGCCCCGGCCGCTCTACGAGGGCGAGGGCCAGACCCGGTACGAGGCGATGCGCCGGGCCTTCCGCAAGGCATTGGCTCAGACCAGCACCGAGCGGGACTTCGCCCGGGTGCTGCGGCAGCAGGGGTATCTCTGGCGGCGGGAGGAAGGCCGCAAGTACGCCATCCTCCGTTCGCTGGACGGCGGACGAGCGGTGCGGGTGTACCGGCTGGGTGCGGAATACGACTGGCCTGCCCTGGAGCGGGCGCTGGCCCAGAACTTTGCCCGGTACGGCCCCCACTTCTATGATCTGAATTTCAATCCCAAATACAGCCTGCGGCCCCGGCCTGCATACCATCCGCCCACGCGGCGGTATCGGTTCCGGGGAATGTTCGCCCATCAAACGGGCAGCCTGTTCCGGCTGTATCTCTACTACTGCTACCAGCTGGGCATCTACCCGAAACGGCCCGCGCCCCGGGTGAACTGGCCGGAGATCAACGCCCTGTGGCGGGACATCGGCAAGACGCTGGAGGAACTGCATCTTACCAGCCAGCGGGGCTTTTCCTCGGTGGCGGAGGTGAAGGCCCACCGGGAGGCCCTATCCGGGCAATTCACCGCCCTTTGCCAGGAGCGAGCGGACTGCGCCCGTCAGCTTCGGTGGAAGGAGCCGCCGCCCGAGGCATCCCAGAGGAGGGCGGAGCTGACCCGCCAAATCGCCGCTCTGCGGAAAGAGGACGCGGCCGCCCAGCGCATCATCGAGAAGGTGGAAAAGACCGCCGCCTGTCGGGAGGAATACCGCCGCCAGCAGGAGCGGGACAAGCCCCGCCGCAAACCCCGCGACCGCGCGCAAATCCGCTAAAACCAAAACGCCCGCGCCGGGCGAACCGGCGCGGGCAGTCTGGTGGATATGTACCCAATCCGGGCACACATCCTTGTACACTTTTGTGAATAGCTTTCGAGGCAAGTTCCGGGTATTCTTGTGTCGGACCCGGAGAATACCATCAACCAAGCAAAGGAGGAATGTCCATGGTAGCAGGCCGGTTGGCCGAAAAGAACGGCTACTTTTACATCGTACTCAGCTACAACGGCCCGGACGGCAAACGGGTGCAGAAATGGCAGGGCACCGGGCTGCCGGTGAAGGGCAACAAGAAAAAGGCGGACGAACTGCTGCGGCAGGCCCGCCAGGCCTTCACGCCGCCGGTGCCGAACCGCTCGGATGACCTGAGCCCGGATATGCTGTTCAGCGATTACATGCTCTACTGGCTGGAGATCATCCGCTCCTCGGTACAGCCCACCACCTGGTCGTCCTACTGCTTTAACGTGAAGGACCACATCGTTCCCTACTTCGAGCCCACCGGCATCACGCTGGGGGGCCTGCAGGCACGGCACATCCAGAGCTTTTACCTCCACGAGCGGAAATCCTTGAAGAGCACCAGCATATTGAAACTTCATGCAAACCTCCACAAGGCGCTGAAGCAGGCGGTGAAGCTGGACCTCATCCCCGGCAACCCGGTAGACAAGGTAGAGCGACCCAAGCCCGAACGGTACATGGCTGCCTACTACACCGCCGAAGAGATGGAGCAGCTGTTTGAGGCCGCCCGGGGGCACCGGCTGGAACTCATTATCCAGTTCGCGGCCTTCTACGGGCTGCGGCGGGGTGAGGTGCTGGGCCTGCGGTGGGACGCCATCGACTTCGCGGCGGGTACCTTCACCATCCGCCACACGGTGACCACTGCCAGCGTGGAAGGGAAACATCTTCTCATCCAGGCGGACCGGGCCAAGACCAAATCCAGCCTGCGGACCCTGCCGCTGGTGGAGGGCTTTGCCCAGCGGCTGCGGGCACTGAAGGAGCAGCAGAAGTACAACGAGAAACTCTGCGGCAACTGCTACAATCAGAAATTCAAGGGTTACCTGTTCGTGGACGAGATGGGCAACCTCATCCTGCCCAATACCGTCACCGACAACTTCGCCCAGCTGCTGAAGGAGCACGGCCTGCGGAAGATCCGCTTCCACGATCTGCGGCACTCCTGCGCCAGCCTGCTGCTGTAGCAGAGGGTGCCCATGAAGCAGATTCAGGAATGGCTGGGCCACAGCGATATCTCCACCACGGCAAACATCTACGCCCATCTGGATTCCCAGTCGAAACAGCTGAGCGCCGCCACGATGGAAAAGGCCCTGGCGCTGCCCGAAGAACTGCCGGAAAGCCGGTGGTGAGGCAGGAAAAAATGTTGTCGGCGGTACGCCTTTAAGAAAAAGGCGTCATGCCGCAAAACCGCGGTATGACGCCTTTTTTGGCGGAGAGTTAGGGATTCGAACCCTAGGTCCCTTTCGGGACACAGCATTTCGAGTGCTGCACCATCGACCACTCGGACAACTCTCCATATTGAATTTTTCAAGCACCGTCTTGCGCGTCCTTCGGACAAATGCAAGATTTCGATGCAAGATACGCGGGAAAATTTTTAATACACACCCCGGATTCAGCCCCGTGTGAAGCCAAACCCTGCGGACGAATCAGCCAGAGAGCCTCAAACTTTCGAGTGCGGACCCGCTGGCCGCTTGGGTACATCTCCGTGTTCGCTGGCCTGCGAACAAGCCAATTTGTATTATAACAGGTTTGGCGGGCCGCGTCAACGCAAAACGCGGCACAAAACCGTCGCGGAGCCGGGCCCGGTGAAACCAGCGGGGAAGAGGAGCGGTTTTGCGGCTCCGGCCGCCCGGCAGGCGGCGGGGTGGGGGAAGGCGCTGCTCCCGCGTGCGGGGACGGCCCGGGCGGGCCCTGCCCGTTTTGCCCCGCGCGGCGATGTATTCAGCCCTTCGCCGCCGGGGGCAGCCTGCCCTCGGCCAGGTCGGCCAGCGTGATCCCGTCGAAGTAGTCGTTGATGAGCCTGTCCAGCCCATGCCACATGGCCCGGGTGCTGCACTGCCCGGCACGGCCGCAGGCCGGCGCGTCCGGCGCCATGCAGGCCACCGGCGCCAGCGTCTTTTCCGTCAGGCGCAGGATACTGCCCACCGTGTAGTCTTGGGGGGCTTTTGTGAGCCGGTAGCCGCCGTTCTTGCCCCGCTGGCCCTCCACAAAGCCCGCTTTCGCCAGCGGCGAGAAGATGGCCTCCAGGTATTTTTCCGAAATGCCCTGCCTCTCGCTGATCCGCGCCAGCGGCTGGTATTCGCCCGCCGGCGCCGCCGCCAGCTCCACCATCACCCGCAGCGCATACCGCCCCTTGCTGGACACCACCATCGCCCTTCGCCTCCCTTTGTCTGCCTCTTTTTTGATTATTATGCCACACCCTTCGCGGCTTTGGCAAGCCGATTTCGCAAATTTCCTATTGACATTGTAGGAAATTGCGCGTATGATAGAGGCATAAACCCACAATGTTTATAGGTTTTTATGAGAAAAAGGAGTTTCATCCTATGATTTATGCAGACAACGCGGCCACCACGCCCGTCTCGCCGGCGGCGCGGGCGGCCATGATCGACGCCATGGACAAGCTGTGGGGCAACCCCTCCAGCCTGTACACCTTTGGCCAGCTGGCCGAAGAGGCGCTGAGCGACGCCCGCGCCCGGGTGGCCGGGTGTCTGGGGGCTGAGGCGGGGGAGATCATCTTCACCTCCGGCGGCAGCGAGGCGGACAACCAGGCCCTGCGCAGCGCGGCGGCCTTTGGGGCGAAGAAGGGCAAGAAGCACATCATCAGCACCGCCTTTGAGCACCACGCCATCCTGCACACGCTGGACGCGCTGAAGGCCGAGGGCTTTGAGGTGACGCTGCTGCCGGTGCACTCCGACGGCCTTGTCCGCCCGGAGGATCTGGTGGCGGCCCTGCGGCCGGACACGGCGCTGGTGAGCGTGATGTTCGCCAACAACGAGATCGGCACCATTCAGCCCATCGCCCGGCTGGGAGAGATCTGCCGCCAGGCGGGAGTGCTGTTCCACACCGACGCGGTGCAGGCGGCGGGGCACATTGCCATCGACGTGAAGGCGATGAACATCGACATGCTCAGCCTTTCCGGCCACAAGTTCCACGGCCCCAAGGGCGTGGGCGCTTTGTATGTGCGCCGGGGCGTGCCGGTGCAGCCTCTGATTTACGGCGGGGCTCAGGAGCGCCGCCGCCGGGCGGGCACCGAGAACCTGCCCGCCATCGCGGGCATGGCCGCCGCGCTGGAAGAGGCCTGCGCCCACTTGGAGGAGAACGCCGCCAAGGTGAGCGCGTTGCGGGACAGGCTCATCGCCGGGCTTTCGGCCATTCCCCACGCGGCGCTGAACGGCGCGGCCGAGCCGCGCCTGCCGGGCAACGTGAACTTCTGCTTTGAGGGCATTGAGGGCGAGAGCCTTCTGCTGATGTTGGACGAGGCGGGCATTGCCGCCTCCAGCGGGTCCGCCTGCACCTCCGGGTCGCTGGACCCCAGCCACGTGCTGCTGGCCATCGGCCGGCCCCACGAGGTGGCTCACGGCTCGCTGCGGCTTTCTTTGAGCGAGGCGAACACCGACGCCGACGTGGAACACATTCTGAAGGAAGTGCCCCGGGTGGTGGACTACCTGCGGGCCTGCAGCCCCGTGTGGGACGAACTGGAAAAAGGAGAGAGAAGCTATGTTATACTCTGACAAGGTGATGGACCACTTCCGCAACCCGCGGAACATGGGCAAAATGGAAGACGCCGACGGCGTGGGCGAAGTGGGCAACGCCAAGTGCGGCGACATCATGCGGATGTACATCAAGGTGAAGGACGGCGTGATCGAGGACGTTTCCTTCATCACCTTCGGCTGCGGGTCGGCCATCGCCACCAGCAGCATGGCCACCGAGATGATCAAGGGCAAGCCTCTGGCCCAGGCGCTGGAGCTCTCCAACAAAGCCGTGGTGGAGGCGCTGGACGGCCTGCCCGCCCACAAGATCCACTGTTCGGTGCTGGCGGAGGAGGCGGTGAAGGCCGCCGTGAAGGACTACTACGACAAGCACGGCGTTTCCTACGACGCCGCTGCCTTCTGCACCGGGGACTGTGGCTGCTGCCACGCCCACGAATAAAGCAAAAAAGGCCCCTCCGGGCGGGAAGGATGTTCCTTCCGCTCGGAGGGGCGTTGTTTTTCCCGGCTCTTTGCGGGTCACTCTTTCTTTGCCTCGTCGGTGCGAAGCATTTGATACAGTACATACAGCACCAGCATACAGATGAAAATCATGGGGAATCCAGTGAGCACGCTGGCTGTCTGCATGGTCTCCAACCCGCCGATACGGGTGAGGGCAAAAGAGAGCGCCACGAAGATCACTGCCCAGAGGATACGGTTCCAGCGGGGAGGCTGTTCGTTGCCGCTCAGGCGGCGGGTGGTGGCTGATGCGAGGATGTAAGCAGAGGAGTCGACGGTGGTGGCCATGAACACGATACACACCACCACGAAGGCAACCGATGCCACTTCCGGCAGAGGCAGCGTGTCCAGAATAGCGATGAGCGCCGCATCTTTGCCCTGAGTTTCCAGAATGGCGACCAGGTCCACCCGCCCGCTTTTCTGCAGATCCAGCGCGTAGCAGCCCAGAACAGAAAAGCTCAGCACGCAACCCAGAGACCCATAGCCGATCATGCCCAGGATCACCTTGCGAATGGTGCGGCCCCGGGAGATGCGCGCTGTGAACAGGGCCATGATGGGAATGTAGGACAGCCACCATCCCCAGTAAAAAACCGTCCAGTTCTGGGGGAATCCGCTCTGGCGGAAGGGGTCTGTGTAAGTGCTCATGCGGAAAAACTCATCCAGATACAACCCAATGCTGTTCATCTCCACATCAAACACACGGGGAATGCCGCTTAAAACAAGGACGAAAGCGATGAACAGAAGCGCCAGATAGATGTTGATGTTGCTCAACACTTTGATCCCCTTGTCCAGGCCGCGATAAACGCTTGTGGAAAAGATGGCAAACCAAAGCAGCAGCACGCCCGCCAGCAGTTTCAGGTCGTTTGGGATGCCCAGCGTTCTGCTCAGGATCTGGCATATCAGCGGCGCGGCCAGGCCCATGGAAGTTCCGATACCGCCCAGCACAGCGAACACGGTGAACACGTCGATGGCGCGGGCCACCCAGCCTCTGCCCAGTTTCACCTGATTGCACACATCGCCCAGGCGCACCGATTCGCCTTTGCGCACAAAGAGCTGATAGGCGATGGCAATGCTGGCGGGTACATAGAACAGCCAGGCGCTGGGGCCCCAGTGAAACTGACCGTACATATGGGCGTATTCGTAGGCCTCATCCGAGAGCGGCTGAATGCCGAAAGGTGTGTCGGTGAGGTAATAGATGGGTTCCAGGAAGGAAAAAATCATCAGCGAACTGGCGATTCCGGTGCAGAACATCATTGCCATCCAGCTGAAATCATTGTATTCCGGTTTCTCGTCCGGGTCGCCCAGCACCACCTTGCCAAAACGGCCAAAGGCCAGCCAGATGAGGAACACCACCAGAACAAGGTGTGTGGCGATGTACAAAAAGCCCCACTCGTGGGTCATTGTTTTCAACAGCGCATTCACGGCCGCGGCGCACTGTCCGGGCGCCGCCAGCAGCACCAGCAAAATGGCTGCGATTGCTGTGATGGATACAAAAAACACCGGTTTTTCCAACGTTTCAAATGCTTTTTTCAGCCTGCTCACCTCCTTTTGCTTTTTCTTGCGGAGAGTCGCTCTCCCGGCGGTTCATCGATAGGACCGCTGCAGGATCTCCATGACCCGCTGACGGGTGAGAGGCTGCGGTTCTATCTCGAACAACTCCCCGGCGATCTCCAGCGCGTTGGTGCAGAACATCTCCAACTCCTCCGGCTGAATGCCGTAGTCAGACATGCGCAGTGCTTCCACACCGCAGGCTTTTTCCATTTCGTACAGGGCCGGCACCAGTTGCTCTGCGCCGGCGTTCGGGTCGCCGGTAAGGGCGCGGGCCATCTCCGCATACCGCTGGGGGATGACCTGTTCAAAGCTGCGGAAATACTCGTTGGCGATCATCAGCAGCGCCGCGCCGTGGGGCAGATCGTCGTGATAAGCACCCATGGCCTGGGCAATGGAGTGGTTGGAAGTGCAGTTGGACAGGGACTCCACAATGCCGGAGCAGGTGCTGGCCAGCGCCACAGCCTCCCGGGCCTGCAGATCGCTTCCGTCGTTTACGGCGGTCACGAGATTTTGCCCTAACAAAGAGATGCTTCGCAGCGCAAACACATCGCTGATGGGGGTCGCAACGGTGGCGATGTAGCCCTCCATTGCGTGAAACAGCGCGTCAAATCCCTGGCAGGCGGTGAGGCGGGGCGGCACCGAGACCATCAGCTCCGGGTCCACAAAGGAGACGGTGGGGAACAGTTCCGGCGCGCCAAAGCCCACCTTTTCGTTGGTCTCTTCCTTTGTGATGACCACCCAGGGGTCCGCCTCGGTGCCGGTGCCTGCCGTAGTGGGCACCGCCACCACCGGCAGCGGACGCACGTGAAGGCGCTTGCCTGCGCCGGACCCGGTGGCCACATAATCCCAGAAATCGCCGCCGTTGGCGGCCATCAGCGCGATGGATTTGGCGGAATCGATGCTGCTGCCACCGCCGAACCCAAGCACAAAATCACAGTTGCTTTCGCGGCAGATCCGTGCGGCCTCCTCCACCTGTCGCTTGCCGGGGTTCGGGTGCACCTTGTTGTACACAACGCTCTCCGCGCCGCCTGCCGCCAGGAGTTTCTGCAGCCGGGCCAGGTGACCGTTCTCCACGATCCACGCGTCCGGCGTAATCACGATCATTGCTTTTTTGCCCGGCAGCGAGATCTCACCCAGTTTGTTCAGACATCCGGCGCCGAAATAGATCTTCGTCGGCAGAAAAAATTCATGCTCCACATGAACACCTCTTCTTCAAAGTTTCGGCAGGGCGGTCAAAACGCTTTGCCCGCACAGCCGCACATTTCCATCAGTTTTTCGATCTCCCCGGCCAGCACCAGGGTAGCTTTTCCCATGCACTCCTCCATGGTCAGCGAAACATTTTCCTTCACGCAGTCCATATAGACGTTGTAGAGCTGGGTGTAGTAGTTCACCTTGCAGATCCCCATGCGCACCGCCCGGCGCACATCCGCCTCCGGGATTCCGGAGGCTCCGTGAAGCACCAGAGGCACTCCGCACACATCGTGCAGCCGCTGCAAAAGCTCAAAGTCCAGTTCCGGGGCTCGTTTGACAATACCATGGCAGCCGTGGATGTTGCCGATGGAAACAGCGATGGCATCCGCACCGGTCTTTTCCAGAAAATCACGCAGCTGGCCGGGGTCGCTCTTGACGATCTCGCAGTCGCCCCCGCCGCCTTCCTCGCCGCCCACACGGCCCACCTCGGCCTCCAGTGTGCCGTCGGGCCCGGCGGCGCGGCGCAGCCGCCGGGTGACCTCCACGTTGTCCTCGTAGGTGCCGGCCGAGCCGTCGTACATGATGGAGGGGAAACCGCCCTCCAGCGCCCGCATACATTCTTCCTCGGTCATGCCGTGGTCCAGATGGATGGCAAACGGCACCTCGGGAAAGCGCTTTTCAAAGCAACGGATGATCCCCGCCAGTTCGCCGAAGGTGATCATCTGGGGCTCCAGCTCCGACCAGGCGGACTGGATGATCACCGGCGCGCGGGCGGCACGGGCCGCCAGAAAACAGGCCAGCACCGACTCCATGTTGCTCACGCAGATGGCCGGCACCGCGTACCCGCCTTCCATGGCTTTTGCCAGGATCTCTTTCATTTTGTATTCCATTGCCGTGTCCTTTCTTTGCGCAAAAACGGCTCACAGCTTGGGAAAAGCCGTGCAGTCAGTGGGCATCAGCCAGGTCTTTTTCATATCGTCGCTGGCCATGCGGCAGATATCCAGCACGATGCCGGAACTTTCCTGAATGGTGGACAGGGTGCCCACGATGGGCTTGAAGATCTTATAGCCTTTTTTCTCCAGAATATCCCAAACGTCATTGTAGAAGATCAGCAGTTCCATCATGGTGGTGCCTCCGGTACCGTTGACAATGAAGCTCAGCTCGTCACCGGGCACAAACGGCTTGTCGTTCAGGATCATCTCCAGCACTTTTTCCGCCAGCTCGCGGGAAGAGCACATGGGGATATTATCCGCACCCGCTTCACCGTGGCCGCCGGCGCCCAGGGTGATCTCGTCGTCAGGCAGATCGTACATCACGTCGCCGGTAGAGGGAGATGTGCCGGGGCGGATGCCGATGGTGATGGCCCGCACATTGTCCAGCACGAAGTCGCCGAAAGCGATCACTTCGTCCAGCGTGTGACCCAGTCCCGCGTAGCCGCTGATCATCTTGGTCTCAAACAGGGCCACACCCATGCGCCGGTCCTCCCGGCGGCCGGTGTAGGGATCAGCCACGTTGGTGCCGCCCAGCAGGATCCCCTTGGCCAGCACGCCATCCTCCTCGGCCATTTCCAGCGCCATTTTGGCGTTCAGCACGTCGCCCGCACAGTTGCTGATGAGAATCAGAGAACCCGCACCGGTGTCGGCCGCCTTCAGGGCTTCATAGATAGGGAAGGGCCCGGGTGCAGCGAACAGGCCGCCGATGGCCTGGGCGTCCATGTAATTGCTGCCCAGATAGCCGATGGCATCCGGTTCATGGCCTGCACCGTAACCCATCACGATGCCCACCTTGCCCTGGTCCAACTGGTTGCGCACCAGCACCTGGGTGCCTGGGATCTGATGGATACGGTCCTGCTGGTAGCGGACATAGCCGGCAATGGTCTGCCGCACGATGTCTTCCTGACCGTTCACAATCTTTTTCGCCTTTGCCATATGGGTTCAACTTCCTTTCTTTTTATTCATTCACAAAATCGGAAATGGTCTTGAGCATGAGGTGCAGGCTGGTGGCTCCGGCGTCCTGATGGCCGACGGATTTTTCCCGCAGGAAATGTGAGCGGCCCATCTTTGCCTGCATGGGGATGGTGGCCCGCACGCCCTCCTCCGCGGCCTGCTCGGCCGCGCGGGCGACCTGCGCCAGAGGAACATCCCCCGCGCCTGCAGCGGCCAGTGCTGCGGGCACCAGTGCATCCACCAGAGTTTTGTCGCCGGGGGCCGCGCCGCCCAAGGCCATCACCTTGTCCGCCGCGTTCTTCAGGCCGGCGGCATACTCCTGCGGACCCAGCTGTCCGCTCTGGCGGGCCGCTTTGCCCAACTCGCTGACCACGGTGGAAAAGATGGGCCCGATGGCCCCGCCGATACTGGCCAGCATGGCGCGGCTGTAGGCCTTGAAGCAGTCGTATACACCGGCAGTTCCGTCCAGTGTTTCCGCCGCTTCCAGTCCGGCCTTGGTGCCCCGGGCCATGCTCTCGCCGTGGTCGCCGTCACCGATGGCCCGGTCATAGGCACACAGCTCTTCCTTGTGGGTCTCAAAGGCATTGGTGATCGCGCCCAGCAGCAGGCGCACGTTTTCCTGTGTGATGTTCATGTTTTTGTTCCTTTCCCGTCCCCCTCCGGGGACGCCGATTGCCAAACCTCGAAAAAACGGATATACTAAAGCCAATCACTTCAGAAAGCAGGGACGGACCGCAACATGGATGACCTTTCCAACAAACTGACCATCGGGCAGTTCGCCCGCTTCAACAACGTGTCGGAACAGACGCTGCGCTATTATGACCAGATCGGCATTTTGAGGCCAACCGCCTTTAACGAGAAGACCGGATACCGCTATTACCACATCTCCCAGTGCGCCCAGCTTGACCTGATCGCCCACATGAAGAGCCTTGGCATCTCCCTCAAGGAGATCAGGCGTTTTCTTGACACGGAAGACACCGCCTGGCTGGTGAGTAAGCTCAATTCCATCTGGAGCGCCAATGCGGCGACCATTGAGCTGCTGCAGAACACCCAGGCGGTGATCGAGCGAAAGCTCGAAGAGTATCAAATGCAATCGGTGCTTCCCCGGGAGGGCGTGCCTTATCTGGAGGTAATCCCGCGGCGGACCATCTATAAATATGACACCCACATCAACTACTACTATAATGAAGATTCCGTTTCAAACTATGAGTACATGCTGCGGGAATTCAAAAACAACATTTTGAAGCAGAACCTTCCCAGTGTGTACTTTTACAACGTCAGCAGTATCATGCGCCGGGAGAATCTTCTGGCGCACAACTTTATCACCACAGAGTTGTTCGTCTTCATCCGCGATGTGGATCAAAAACGCTTCGACGCCTGCGAAACGGTGCCTTCCCACACCTTCTTGTGCATGGTATGCACCGACAGCAGCAAGGAGATCGACTGTATCAACCAAATGCTGGACGAGATCCACCGCAAGAATTACGTCGTTTGCGGAGATTACATCTGCGAAGTGGTGAGCGAATTCCTCAGTGCGAGGGAAGGCGCACGGGATATGGTGCTGAAACTTCAAATCCCCATTTCGTTCGCATGAACCTGCGCCGCCTCAGGCGGCGCTTTTCTTTTGCGCCTTGATACGGACCAGCAGCGCCACACCGCTGAGGGCCATCAGCGCGCAGCCGAAAATAGCCAGATACCAGATACGGTGGTAGGCCGCCACCGGCTCCATGGTCTCCTGCCAACGGCCGATCACCGTGTAGATCCAGGTGTCGGAAGAATAACCGATCAGAGAGACCACGCCGGTCATGGTGCCGAAGTACTTGGGGTCAACTCCGGTCTCACCGGTACAGGCAAAGTTCTGAGCCTTGCCCAGCAACGCGAAGAAGCTGAGCACCACCGCCAGCACCATCAGGAAAGGCAGCACCACCGGGTTGGCCGGCATGCACAGGGTGGTCACAAGGCCCACGGCGGACAACGCGCCCGCCACAATGCACAGACGGGTTGGGGAGCTCTTGAGAATCGCCGTGGACATGAACACCACAGAAAGCGGACCGGCCGCGATCTTCATCACCTGGTTGCGGATGATGCTGAAATAGGAAGCCGTGGTCATATCCATGGCGTAAATATCCACAAGATAGGACTGCGTGTAGGTCAGGCAGGAATAAACGATGTAAGAGCCCAGCACGATGAAGCTGGCAATGTAGGTCATCGGGTTTTTCAGAACGTTGAGCAGAACGCCCTTGCGGGGTTCTTCCTTCTTCTCTTCCAGCGGCACGCCGGCAAGAGAGTTATCGTTCAGAGTGCGTGCCGGAACGAACAGGTACGTGGTGAGCGCCAGCACGAGGCCCCAGATGGTGTAGACGATCCACACCGCACGCAGGCTGTCAGGGTTGCGCTCCGCGCCCATCCAGCTGAACACCAGCGTGCTGGAGAGGGTTGCCAGGAATGCACCCACGCCTTCAAAGGAGCTGACCATCGGCAGGATCTTGCCCTGCTCTTTCTGGGTGCCCAGAAGAGCGGCCACCTTGGCCACAGGGCTCCAGAGAAGAGCGATGGTGGTGACCACCCACAGCGCTTCCACGGCCAGAGCCACCCAGAAGGGAGGATACGTGGCCATGATGGCACATCCCAGGGCGGTGCCCAACAAAGAAACGATGATCAGAGAGCGGCAGGAGAATTTGTCCGCGCTTACGCCGCCGATCACATAAAATATCAGTGCCGCTGTGCCGTAGACGCTGAGCATCAGGCCCAGCTGCGTGTCAGTGTAACCCACAATGCTGGTGAGCTGCTCATGGTATGTATAACGTATGTAGGGCGGCTCGTAGGAAAAGCCCCACGTCAAGCCCAGAAACATCACGATCAGCCAACGGTTGACCTTGATTTTTGCCGATGATAGATCCATTGCTTTTTACCCCTTTCTCATTGACGTCCGCGGGCAGGGCCGGCTGCCGCTCCACCTCCTTTGTGCCCGCCTGTTCTTTACTGCAATTGTAGTCCTTGCAGTAGCTGTAGGGTCAAGGTGTTTCCAGCAAAAAACACTTGGCAAGAGAGACAAAAAAAAGAATGATATTTTCATCACAATCACGGTTTCTTTTTCCTCGTCCGGGACTGACAGCGGCCTTTTTCCCTCTTTTTTTGAAAAGTCTTTTGTTGCTATAAAGTTTTTCCGTAAAGCAAAGGCCGCCGGCCGTGGGTTTTCCACGGCCGGCGGCCTTGTCTGTTTCAGTCTGTTCAGAATTTCCGGTACTGCTCCAGCTTCGCTTTGGCGCTTTCCAGCTGGGCGTTCACGCTTTCGGGGGCGGGGCCGCCGAAGCTGCGGCGCAGCGCACAGCAGGCGCCGAGGTCGATGGCGGCGTAGACGTCCTCTTCAAAGAGGCCGCTTATGGCCTTGTACTGGGCCAGGGGCAGGGTGTCCAGCGTGAGGCCGCCCTTGATGCACAGGGCCACCAGCTGGCCGGTGAGCTTGTAGGCGTCCCGGAAGGGCATGCCCTTTTTGGTGAGGTAATCCGCGCAGTCGGTGGCGTTGATGAAGCCTTTGGAGGCCGCCGCCCGCAGATTCTCCGGCAGCACCTTCATGGTGTCGATGAGGGGGGCCAGGGTGGTGAGGCAGAGGTCGAGGGTGTCCACCGCGTCGAAGATGGCCTCTTTGTCCTCCTGCATGTCCTTGTTGTAGGCCAGGGGCAGGCCCTTCATCATCACCAGCAGGGTGGTCAGATCGCCGCAGACCCGCCCCGTTTTGCCCCGGATGAGCTCGTTCACGTCGGGGTTTTTCTTCTGGGGCATGATGGAGGAGCCGGTGGTGAAGGCGTCGTCCAGCTCGATGAACTTGAACTCCCAGCTGCACCAGAGGATGATCTCCTCCGACAAACGGGACAGGTGCACCATGCAGGTGGCGATATCCGCCGCCAGCTCGATACAGAAATCCCGGTCGGACACGCCGTCCAGGCTGTTTTCGCAGGGGCCGTCAAAGCCCAGCGCCGCGGCGGTGGCGTGGCGGTCGATGGGATAGGTGGTGCCCGCCAGCGCGCCGCACCCCAGAGGGCAGAGGTTCATCCGCTTTTTCCAGTCGGCAAGGCGGTCCATGTCCCGCAAAAGCATTTGCACATAGGCCAGCAGATGGTGGCCGAAGGTGACGGGCTGGGCCCGCTGCAGATGGGTGTAGCCGGGCATTACGTCCGCCGCGTGGGCGGCGGCCTGCTTTAAGAGCGCGTCGCAGAGGGCGGCCATCTTTTCGTTGAGGGTGCCCGCCGCGTCCCGCAGAAACAGGCGCAGGTCCACCGCCACCTGGTCGTTGCGGCTGCGGCCGGTGTGCAGCCGCTTGCCCGCGTCGCCGATCCGCTTTGTCAGCTCCGCCTCCACAAAGGTGTGGATGTCCTCGGCGGCGGGGTCAACGGCCAGCGCTCCGCTTTGCAGGTCCGCCAGAATGCCCGAGAGGCCGGCCTGGATGGCCGCGCCGTCCGCCTCGGAAAGAATGCCCTGCCCGGTGAGCATGGCCGCGTGGGCCATGCTGCCGGTGATGTCCTGCACGGCCATGCGCCGGTCGAACCGGATGGAGGAATTAAAGTCGTTCACACGGCTGTCCACCGCTTTGGTGAACCGTCCCTGCCAGAGCTGCATGGTCCAACTCTCCTTGTCTTATTTGTTCCAGTTTTTCGACAGCTTCGCCCGCTCGCGGATGGACAGGCCGAACAGGTTGATGAAGCCGGCCGCGTCCGCCTGGTTGTAGTCGTCGTCCTCGCCGAAGCTGGCGGTCTGCTCGTCGTAGAGGGTGTAGGGGGAGGTGATGGAGGCGGGGGTCACGTTGCCCTTGTAGAGCTTGACCTTCACGTCGCCGGTCACCGTGGCTTGGGTAGAGTCCACGAAGGCGTCCAGCGCCTCGCGCAGGGGGGTGAACCACTGGCCGTTGTAGACCAGGTCCGCGTACTTCTGGGCGGCGATGGCCTTGAAGTGGCTGGTCTCCTTGTCCAGCGTAATGCTCTCCAGCAGGTCGTGGGCGGTGTAGAGGATGGTGCCGCCGGGGGTCTCGTAGACGCCGCGGCTCTTCATGCCCACCAGACGGTTCTCCACGATATCCAGAATGCCCACGCCGTTTTTGCCGCCCAGCTCGTTGAGTTTTTCCACCAGGGCCACGCTGTCCATCTCCACGCCGTCCACCGCGGTGGGCACGCCCTTCTCGAAGTGGATGGTCACATAGGTGGGGGTGTCCGGCGCCTGCTCGGGGGCCACGCCCAGCTCCAGGAAGCCGGGTTTCAGAAGCGGCGCCTCGTTGGCGGGGCTCTCCAGGTCCAGGCCCTCGTGGGACAGGTGCCACAGGTTCTTGTCCTTGGAGTAGTTGGTCTCGCGGCTGATCTTCAGGGGGATGTTGTGAGCCTCGGCGTATTCGATCTCTTCCTCGCGGCTCTTGATGTCCCACTCGCGCCAGGGGGCGATGACGTCCAGCTCGGGGGCGAACGCCTTGATGGTGAGCTCAAAACGCACCTGGTCGTTGCCTTTGCCGGTGCAGCCGTGGCAGATGGCCCCGGCTCCCTCCGCCAGGGCGATCTCCACCAGGCGCTTGGCCAGGGGCGGGCGGGCAAAGCTGGTGCCCAGCAGGTAGGTCTCGTACTTCGCGCCCGCTTTCAGGGTGGGCCAGATATAGTCCTCCACAAAGGTTCTTCGCAGATCTTCCACATACAGTTTGGATGCGCCGGTGGCCATCACCTTGGCCTCCAGGCCGTCCAGCTCGTCGCCCTGGCCCACGTTGCCCGCCACGGCGATGACTTCACAGCCGTAGTGCTCTTTCAGCCAGGGGATGATGATGGAGGTGTCCAGCCCGCCGGAGTAGGCAAGGACGACTTTCTTGTACTGCTTTTTCATGGTGCTGCGACTCCCTTTCCTTTGGGCCGTGGCCCCGGTTTTGCCTGTATATTTTGAATATATATTCAAAATATTACGGCCAATTATACATGCCGGGCGGGGTTTGTCAAGGGGGAAAAGTATGAGTTTTGCACTTTAGCACAGAAAAAGAGACCCGCAAAAACGGGCCTCTTTTGGGCGTTTTGTCAAAAAAGAGCAGTTTGTTTTCACATGGCGGACAAATGCTCGCCGCCGGCGGGCGGTTTGTATAAATTCATCGCCGGGCCGGCAGGGGAGCGGGCAGGGGCGCGTCGGGGTCGGCGGCGGGAGCGCGTCGGGGTCCGCAATGGGAGCACTTCAAAAATTCAGCGCCCGGCGATGGCCCGCCAGCCGGCCCCCAGACGGGCGGCGGCGAGGATGTCCTCCAGCCGGCCGGCGGGCAGGGGAGAGGGGGCAGCGGGAGGCTCGCCGGAGTCGGCGGCGGGGTCGGCCAGGTCCAGCAGCCAATAGCTGACCCCCTGCCAGCCGTTCTTGTAGCCGGTGCGGGCCTGCCGCCCCTCGCAGACGAAGCCGAAGGCGGTGTGGAAGGCCTCGCTCTCGGGGTTGGGGTCGGCCAGCACGGCGTAGGCGTTGCGGTAGCCTTGCTCTGCCAGCGCCGCCAGCAGGCCGTTGTAGAGCATGGTGCCCAGGCCCAGCCGCCGGGCGGCGGGGGCCAGATAGATGGTAGTCTCGGTGTCCCAGGCGTAGGCGTCCCGGCCGTAGCGCCAGGGGTGGGCGCAGGCGTAGCCCAGGGGCTGGCCCAGGGCGTTTTCCGCCAGGATGTAAGGCAGCACCCGCCGGGTGGCGGCGATGGAGCGGCGGTGCTCGGCCTCGGAGGGCACTTCATAAAGGAAGGAGGCGGTGCTGTTTTTCACATACCAGCCGAACACTTCCAGAACTTTTGCCGCGTCGGCGGGCTTTGCCGGGCGCAGCAGCACGAACCGGGCGGGGTCAAAGGCGGCGGCCAGGGCCTCCTTTTCCGCCTTGGGCAGCTTTTTCAACGCGGCCTCCCGGCGCAGCGCGGCGCTTTTGTCCGGCACAGCCTCCGCCCAGGCGAGGCTGGCCGCCCCGAAGGCGCGGGTATACTTGGCGCCCTTGCCGCTTTGGTGGGCGGCGAGACGGCGGAGCAGGTCGTTGGTCCAGCCGGTGTAGAGGGCGCCGCCCTCGCAGCGCACCATATAGACATAGCAGACGGGCATGGAAAGGGCTCCTTTCAGCGGCGGCCGTCGGCGATCCGGCAGGCGGCGATGGCGCTCTCTTTGGTGTCGGCGGTGATCATAAAGCGGCTGGCGTGGCAAAAGCGCAGGTCGGCAATGCCGCTGCGCTTCGCCAGCTCCTCCGGGGGCTGGCCCGCCCAACCTTGGGGGAAGGGCCGCTTGGGCCGCCGGGTGAGCCGGTCGTTGACGCACTGGGCCGCCCAGCCGCCCCGCTGGCTGGGGTAGACCACAAAGCGGGCGTCGGAGCGGTAGAGGGCGTTTTTCCAGGGGGCGTAGCAGGGCAGCACCACCACCCCGTTCTCCATCCGGTCCAGCGCCTTTTTCACCAGCGCGTCCGCCCGGTTCACGGCGTTGGCCCCGTCGATGTTGTTCTGCAGGATCACCTGGGCGAAATCCACCGCCCGGGCAAAGCAGGCGTCGGGGTCGTCCTTCGAGTCCCACAGGGGGTTGAAGCCGCCGATGGCCTCCGCCAGCAGGCAGTCCTCGCCGGTGTTGTCGTTCAGGTCCAGCGGCTGCACGAAGTTCTCGTCCAGCAGGCGTGCCTGATGTTCGCCCACCAGCTGGGGGCCGAACACCTTCCACAAAAGGCCGAAGGCCGCGTAGGGCACGCCGTTGGGGCGTTCGGGACGGTCGGCGTCGTGGTGGTCGAACATACCGCCGCCGATGTCGTAGACAATGCCTTCAAAATCGTCCGGCACCTCAAAGCCCCGCTGCACCGTAAAATCCGGGCGCAGAATGCGCAGCAGCGCGGTGGCGAACACGTCGTCCGCATGGAATTTGCCCCCGTGGGTGAATCCTCTGGCCGGTACCTTCATGGAATGAGACTCTCCTTTGTCGCTGGTTTTCCATTCAGTATAGCACATTCCCCGGGCAAAAAACAGCGGCCCTCTCCATATATATAAAAGGTAAACGGCAGAAGTTTCCTGCCCGCCGTTTACAGAAGTTTCATACAAGGCCGGGCGGGTTTGTGTTATAATGATGTTGAATATCGACATCTTTCGCGCTGCAAACGCGCGGCGGGAGGGGGAGGTTTTGATGAAAACGAAATACAGACGGCGGCGGGCGTTGGCGGCAGTGCTGGCCGTGGCCGCCCTGGCGGCGGTGGCGGGCCTTGTGTGGCTGCTGGTGCTGCTGGTGCGGGGCATTGGCTCGCTGGGCACGCTGGACATGCGCGCGCCCAAAGACGTGAAGGCCGTGGTGCTGGCCGCCGACTGGAGCAGTTATTTCGATACGTCCCGCACCACCGAGGAGCAGCGGGCCTTTTTGGAGAGCACGCTGGACGAGGCGGCGGGCCTCGGCGCCAACACGGTGCTGCTCTCCGGCCGGGTGGACAACGACCCCGCCCAGGTGCTCTTCCGGGTGAAGGGCAAGGACCTGGCAGTGGCCACCGCGGAGGCGGTGACCGAAAACGACAAGTTCCTGTCCAAGTTCGACCCGGTGCAATATCTGATGAAGCAGGCGAAGGAGCGGGACATGCAGGTGGCCCTCATCGCCACCGATGACGGCGGCCAGCCGCTGGCCCAGGGCAGCGCGCTGCCCGAATGGCTGGAAAAGGCCGCGAAGGACTACAAGCTGGCCCTTTACGGCCTGGACGAAGCCAGCGCCGCCGCCCGGGACGCGGCGAAGGCCGAGGCCGAATCCCTGGCCGCCGAGACCGGGGAGGAAACGGAGCCCGAACAGCCTCTGCTGACCTATGTGGCCCTCACCGAAGGCAGCGAAGCCCCGGCCCTGCTGCGCAAGGACGGCGACGCGGCCCTGCTGGCGGCGGCCTGGCAGCTGGAGGCCGGACGCGGCCTGGTGCTGGGCGAGCTGGGCAGCCTGCTGGCGGACGGCAGCGACGCGGCGGTGGCCCTGCGCTTTGTGAGCGGCGAGGCCCTGCCCGACGTGCTGGCCAAGGATGTGCCCGCCACCCTTTCCATCGTCACCCCCGCCACGGGGGCCACGCTGTACACCGAGAATGTGTATCTCATCGGCACCTCCGACCCGGCCCAGCCTCTGACGGTGAACGGCACGACGGTGGAGCGCACCGGCGACATGGGCGTGTGGGGCCTGCTGGTGCCGCTGAACATGGGCGCCAACGACATCACCGCCGTGCAGGGGGAGAACACCGTCACCATCACGGTGACCCGTTCCACCTATTCCGGCGGCGGTTCCGGAGCGGCCCGGCCGGACGGCAGCGTGGCCGCCGCGCCCGGCCAGAAGCTGCGGATCACCCAGCCCCTGGCCAGCCTTCTGACCGATTATTCCAACGATGATTCCATCCAGATGACCGCCTACGAAGGGGCGGTGGCCACGGTGAAGAAGAGCGTCTCCTTTGTGCGCTCGAACCGCCGCACCTACGCCTACCAGCTGGAGAACGGCGGCTACATCCTGGCCAAGGACTGCGAGCTGCTGGATCCTTCCACCCCCGGCGCGGCCTTCACCGGCGCCGAGCGCTCCACCGAGGGCAACATGGAGGTGTTCACCTTCGGCGGTTCCGGCACCCCGCTCTACACCCACACCTGGGAGGCTGGCGAGCTGACCCTCACCTTCCTGTCCGCCTCCTTCAGCGGAGAAATGCCCGCTGACCTGGGCTTCGGCGGGGCCACCGTGACGGCCCAGCCCACCGAGGAGGGCGGCTTCTCGCTGCACTTCGTGTTCAACGACGCCGACCCGCTCTGGGGCTACCATGTGCGCTACACCGCCGAGGGCGGCACCCAAATTTTGCTCAAGCACCAGCCCAAGCGCTCGGACGCCGAGACCGGCCCCCTCACCGGCGTGACCGTCATGCTGGACCCGGGCCACGGCGGCACCGACATGGGCGCGGTGGGCTCCACCAGCGAGAACTTCCCCCAGGAGAAGGACCTGAACCTGGCGGAGGCGCTGGCGGCCAAGTACCGGCTGGAGCAGCTGGGGGCCACCGTGCTGATGACCCGCTCGGACGACAGCTTCCCGACTCTGGGCGACCGGGTGAAAGCCCTCAACGACGCCGCGCCGGACTTCTTCATCTCGGTGCACCACAACAGCACCAACCTGGATAAAGACACAAACGGCCTGGTGGGCACCGAGTGCTACTGGTTCTACACCGAGGGCAAGCCGCTGGCCCAGGCCCTGATGGACCGGATGACCTCCGCCACCGGCCGCGAGGCGCGGGGCGTGTTCTACAACTACTTCTACGTCACCCGCTCCAACATCTGCCCCGCGGTGCTGCTGGAGACGGGCTTCGTGAGCAGCCCCACCGAGTATCAGAGCTGCGCCGGCGACCTGGGCCTGTGGGCCGAGGGCGGCGCCATCGCCCAGGCGGTGCTGGACTGCGTGCCCGGCTGAACCCTCACATGAAAAAAGGCCCCCCGGAAGCGTTCCGGGGGGCTTTTGCTGTATCCTTTCTTATTCCACGGGCACCGTCCAGCCCTTGGTGTCGGGCAGGCGGCCCCACTGAATGCCGGTGAGGGTGTCGTAGAGCTTCTGGGTGAGGGGGCCGATCTTGCCGCCGCCGATGTAGGCAGCCTTGCCCTCCCAGTCCAGCTCCTTCACCGGGCTGATGACCGCCGCGGTGCCGGTGCCGAACACTTCTTCCAGCTTGCCCTCGTCGGCGGCCTTCATCACGTCCGCGATGGCCAGCGGGCCCTCGATGACCTCATAGCCCCAGTCCTTCAGCAGCTCGATGATGGAGCGGCGGGTCACACCGGGCAGCACCGTGCCGGTGCAGGCGGCGGTGTAGATCTTGCCGTCGATCTTGAACATGATGTTCATGGAGCCGACTTCTTCCACATATTTCTTTTCCACGCCGTCCAGCCACAGCACCTGGCTGAAGCCCAGCTCCTCGGCCTTTTCGCCCGCCTTGATGGAGGCGGCGTAGTTGCCGCCGCACTTGCAGAAGCCGGTGAGGCCGGGCGCGGCGCGGATGTACTCGTCCTCCACATAGATCCGCACCGGGTCCAGGCCCTCAGCGTAGTAAGCGCCGGAGGGCGAGCAGATGATGACGAACAGGTAATTCTTCGCCGCGTGCACCCCGAGGCCGATGTCGGTGGCAATGCAGAAGGGGCGGATGTAGAGGGAAGCGCCGTCAGAGTGGGGCACCCAGTCCCGCTCCAGGTCCACCAGCGCCTTCACCGCCTGCACAAAATCCTCGGTGGGGATGGGCGGCATGCCCAGGCGGTCCGCCGAATCGTTGAAGCGGCTGGCGTTGCAGTCGGGACGGAACAGCTGCACCTTGCCCCCGGCGGTGCGGTAGGCCTTCATGCCCTCAAAAATTTCCTGTGCATAGTGGAACACCGTGGTGGCCGGGTCCATGGGCAGGGGGCCGTAGGGCACGATCCGCGCGTCATGCCAGCCTTCGCCGGCGGTGTAGTCCATCAGGAACATATGGTCGGTGAACAGCTTGCCGAAGCCCAGAGCCGATTCGTCGGCGGGTTTCTGTTTCAATGCGGCGGACTTTTGCACGGTGATGTTCAGCATGATGTTCTGCCTTCTTTCAGGATTTTTCCTTTATTATAGTAACACGGTGAAAACAAAACAAGCCTTTTTTGAAAAAAGTCGGGCCGTTTGTCCACCCACGGCGGCCGCAAGGGGGAAATTTCACAGGTGCGCCATGAAAAATCCCGTTTTTTCCTTGACGAGTGCCATCGATTACATTATAATAAATACTCAGTTTGGTCGATTAATCTGCTAAAGGGCTGAAACGCCCTGGCAGGCTTGGGATTTTGCCCCTGGAAATTGACAAACGGACGCAAAAGCGGTAAAATAAAGAGACAATTTGTTTGCTGTTGCAGCGTGTCCAGGCTTTTTTGCGGGCGCGCGGGCGTGAAAAAGTGGGTCCGCCGGGCGCACACAAATTCACGCCGGCGGCCGCTCGCGGGGAATGGCGCTTTTTTTGTTGCTTCACTTGTTCGTCGTCTGCGGACAGTGGTGTTTGCAAAAAGGACGGCCGCCCGGCTGGTTGCCACAGCCGGTGCGCCGCGCGGTTGCCGCGCGCGGCGCCGAGGGAGTTAAGGAGTGATCTTATGGCAAAATATGTGGTGAAGCGCGTACTTCTGGCGATCTTGACCATCTTCATCGTCAGCGCCATCACCTTTTTCTCGATGTACGCCATTCCGGGCGGCCCGTTCAGCTCGGAAAAGGCGCTGAGCCCCGCCGTCATGGCGGCGCTGGAGGCCCGCTACGGCCTGGACCAGCCCGTGCCGGTGCAGTATGTGAACTACATGAGCCGGCTGCTGTTCCAGGCGGACTTCGGCGTCAGCCTGAAGACCGGCCGCGATGTGTTTGAGACCATCACCACCGGCATGCAGGTCAGCGCCAAGCTGGGCTTGTCCGCCGCTGCGGTGGCGGTGGCCTTCGGTCTGGTGCTGGGCTCGGTGGCCGCGCTGAACCGCGGCAAGTTCATCGACCGGATCGTCGTGTTCTTCACCACTCTGGCCACCAGCGCCCCCAGCTTTGTGCTGGCCACCCTGCTGCTGCTGGTGTTCTCCATCCAGCTGGGCTGGGTGCCTGTCTGGAGCGCAACCGAGCAGAATTACGTGCTCCCGGTGATCAGCCTTTGCATGTACCCCATGGCGTATATCACCCGTCTGACCAAGACCAGCATGCTGGACGCGCTGAACCAGGATTACATCCGCACCGCCCGCGCCAAAGGCGTTGCTTCCTACAAGGTGATCTTCAAGCACGCGCTGCGCAACGCCCTCATCCCCGTGGTGACCTACGTTGGTCCCATGGTGGCGTTCATCATCACCGGCTCCATGGTGGTGGAGTCCATCTTCTCCACCGGCGGCCTGGGCTCGTATTTTGTGAGTTCCATCACCAACCGGGACTACACCCTGATCATGGGCGTGACCATCTTCCTGGCCATCCTGATGGTGACCGCGAACCTCATCACGGACATCGTGTACAAGCTCATCGACCCGCGCATTACATTTGACTAAGGAGACGGATTATGAACAAACCGCTTAAAAAGCATCTGCTCAGCAGCCAGATCGATCTGGCAAAATTCAGCCCCGCCTCCGAGGAAGAGAAGAGCCAGCAGGAGGTCATGAGCGAATCCACCACCTTCTTTAAGGACGGCATGAAGAAACTCATGCGCAACCCCCTGGCGGTGGGCGCCATCATCGTTCTGGTGCTGCTGATCATCACCATCATCGTTGCCCCCATGGTCATCCCCTACGGCTACGACGAGATTTTGAAAGTGGGCGGCAAGCGCGACAAGACCGCCGCCAACCTCGCCCCCTTCACCTGGTCCGAGAACGAGCTGGCCTACATGGAGGAGACCGGCGAACAGCTGTTCCCCCACATCTTCGGCACCGATAAACTCTGCCGCGACTACTTCACCCGCGTCATCTACGGCACCCGCGTTTCCCTGTCCGTCGGTCTGTTCGCCAGTATCCTGGTGATGATCATCGGCGTGCTCTACGGCGCCGTGGCCGGTTATGCCGGCGGCAAAGTGGACCTTGTGATGATGCGTATCTGCGACATCATCTATTCTCTGCCGGACCTTCTGATGGTCATCTTGCTGTCGGTGGTCTTGCGGGAAACGTTGGGCAACGCCATATCCGGCACGGTGTTTGCGAAACTGGGCACCAACATGCTCTCGCTGTTCATCGTGTTCGGCCTGCTCTACTGGGTGGGCATGGCCCGTCTGGTGCGCGGCCAGATTTTGACCATCAAGGAGAACGAGTACGTTCTGGCGGCCCGCACCATCGGCACCAAGCCCGGCCGCATTCTCCGCAAGCACATCCTGCCCAACTGCCTGTCGGTCATCATCATTTCTGTGGCCCTGCAGGTGCCTTCCGCCATCTTCACCGAGAGCTACCTGAGCTTCCTTGGCCTGGGCGTGACCCAGCCCATGCCCTCTCTGGGCAGTCTTGCCAACGAGGCCCGCGGCGCTCTGCAGGCGTACCCCTTCCAGCTGCTGTTCCCCGCGCTGATGATCTGCTTGATCGTTCTGTCGCTGAACCTGCTCGGCGACGGTCTGCGGGACGCCTTCGATCCCAAGCTGAGGAGGTAATGGTACATGAGTGAACATCTTTTATCGGTCAAGGACCTGCACACCTCCTTCACCACCGACAACGGCGAGGTGCACGCGGTCAACGGCGTTTCCTTTAACCTGGATACCGGCAAGGTGCTGGGTATCGTGGGTGAGAGCGGTTCCGGCAAATCGGTGACCGCCTATTCCATCATGCAGATCCTGGCGGACAACGGCCGCATCACCGGCGGCAGCGTGGAGTACAAGGGCCAGGACATCACCAAGTGGAACCGCCATCAGATGGCGGGCTTTAGGGGCAAGTGCTGCTCCATCATCTTCCAGGACCCCATGACCAGCCTGAACCCGGTGTTCACCATCGGCAACCAGCTGGAGGAGGCCATCCGCCTGCACACCAACAAGCGGGGCGCCGAGGCCAAGGCCCGCGCCATCGAAATGCTCACCCTGGTGGGCGTGAACGAGCCCGCCAAGCGCGTGAAGCAGTATCCCTATGAGCTGTCCGGCGGCATGCGCCAGCGGGTGATGATCGCCATGGCCCTGGCCTGCGAGCCCGACATTCTCATCGCCGACGAGCCCACCACCGCTCTGGACGTGACCATTCAGGCGCAGATCCTGGAGCTGATGCAGGACCTGCAGAAGAAGCTGGGCATGGCCATCATCATGGTCACCCACGACCTGGGCGTCATTGCCACCATGTGCGATGAGATCATCGTGATGTACGGCGGCCGTGTTTGCGAGCGCGGCACCGCCGACGAAATTTTCTACAACCCCAGCCACGAATACACCAAGGGCCTGCTGCGCTCCATCCCCAGCACCGAGCGGATGAAGGAGCGGCTGGTGCCCATTGCCGGCAACCCCATCAACCTGCTGAACATGCCCGCCGGCTGCGCCTTCTGCGCCCGGTGCGACAAGGCCATGAAGGTGTGCCTTGATTATGTTCCCGTGGAGCGCCGCGTGGGCGAGGACCACCTGGCCGCCTGCTGGCTGAACGACCTGGCCCTGAAGGACAAGGCCGCCGAGATGGCCGCCGCCGGCGAAAGCGCCGAGGCGGTGCAGCTGGCCACCGGATGGGTGAAAAACGAGGGCGGCGAGTGGGTCTTTGACCCCGTGACCGCCGAGGAAGGAGGCGCCGACGCATGAGCAGCGAGTATCTTGTGGAAGTCGAGCACCTGAAACAGTATTTTCCCATCCGCACCGGCTTCGCCTCCACCACCCCGCTGAAGGCGGTGGACGACGTTTCCTTCGCCATCAAGCCCGGCGAGACCCTGGGCCTGGTGGGCGAGTCCGGCTGCGGCAAGACCACCGTGGGCCGCAGCCTTCTGCAGCTGTACCAGCCCACCGGCGGCCGCATCAAGTATAACGGCGAGGTCATCTTTGACGCCGGCGACCTGGACGACGCCGGCGAGCCCCGGGTGGACGCCAAGGGCAACCCCGTGAAGGGCAAGGCCACCACCGTGAACATGCTGCCCTACCGCAAGCAGATGCAGATGGTGTTCCAGGACCCCTATTCCTCCCTGAACCCCCGCATGACCGTGGAGGACATCATCGGCGAGCCCTTGGACGTGCACAAGCTCTACACCACCAAGGCCGAGCGCCGCGAGAAGGTGCTGCACCTGATGGAGCTGGTGGGCCTGAACGCCGAGCACGCCACCCGTTATGCCCACGAGTTCTCCGGCGGCCAGCGCCAGCGTATCGGCATTGCCCGCGCCCTGGCGGTGGATCCCCGGTTCATCGTCTGCGACGAGCCTGTGTCCGCGCTGGACGTGTCCATCCAGGCACAGGTGGTCAACATGTTCGAGGACCTGCAGCACAAACTGGGCGTGGCCTATCTGTTCATCGCCCACGACCTGCTGGTTGTGAACCACATCTCCGACCGTATCGCCGTGATGTACCTGGGCAAGATGATGGAGCTGGCCGAGGCCGGTGAGCTGATGAACAACCCCATCCATCCCTACACCCAGTCTCTGCTGAGCGCTGTGCCCATGCCCGATCCCAAGATCGCCCGTGAGCGCAAGCGCATCGTGCTGGAGGGCGACGTGCCCAGCCCCCTGAAGGCTCCCTCCGGCTGCCCCTTCCGCACCCGGTGCCGCTACGCCACCGAGCAGTGCGCGGCCCAGCGTCCTCCGCTGACCGACCGGGGCAACGGCCACATGGTGGCCTGCTGGAACAAGTAAGTTCCGGCGAATATCCCTCTTTGCAAGTCCCGACCCGTTTTTCTTGCCGGGCCGTGATTTGAAACAAGGGCCAAAAGCCCAAAAAAACAAATGGAGGTATACCCATGAAAAAGCTGACCGCACTCGTTCTGGCGCTGGTCATGTGCTTCGGTCTGGTCGCCTGCGGCTCGACCCCTGCTCCTTCCAGCACCCCGGCTTCCGAGTCCACCTCTCAGCCCGAAGCGACCAACGAGAACTTCGTTGATCCCGTCAATGGCTGGGACGTCTACGACGAGCTGATCGACCAGATCCGCACCGAGACCGACCTGGAGAAGCGTGCTGAGCTGATGCATCAGGCTGAGGATATCCTGATGGACACCGGCGCCATCCTGCCCCTGTACTTCTACACCGACATCTACCTGCAGAAGGACTACCTGACCAACGTCTACTGGACTCCCTTCGGCTACAAGTACTTCATGTTCGCCGAGCTGGGCAACGGCAGCGACACCCTGCGTGCCTACCTGGCTTCCGAGCCCGACAAGCTGGACCCCGCGCTGAACAGCACCGTTGACGGCGCCATCCTGGCCATCAACTCCTTCGCCGGCCTGTTCACCTACAACGCCGACCACGAGCAGATCCCCGACCTGGCCGAGAGCTACACCATGAGCGAGGACGGCATGACCTACACCTTCACCCTGAAGGACGGCCTGAAGTGGTCCAACGGCGACACCCTGGACGCCACCGACTTCGTTTACAGCTGGAACCGCGCTGCGGATCCCATGACCGCTTCTGACTACGGCTACATGTTCGCCCCCATCAAGGGCTACGCCGAGATGACCGAGATGGATGCCGACGGCAACCTGGTCAACCCCGATGCCACCCTGGCTGTGACCGCTTCTGAGGACGGCAAGACCCTGACCGTTGAGCTGGAGTACCCCACCGCGTACTTCCTCGACCTGTGCGCCTTCCCCACCTACTTCCCCGTGTACCAGGAGGCCGTTGAGGCCGCCGATCCCGAGGGCAACAACCCCGGCGCCTGGGCTCTGGAGCCCGGTGAGAACTTCGTCTGCAGCGGCGCTTACGTTCTGACCGCGTGGAACCACAACAGCTCCATGACCTACGAGAAGAACCCCAACTACCACCGCGCCGACGAGGTGAAGATCGAGAAGCAGGAGTTCATGCTCTCCAACGAAGAAGTCCAGCCCTTCAACGCCTACAACGCTGGCAACTTGGATTTCTGCGATGGCGTGCCCACCGCCGAGATCCCCAACATGCAGGGCAACCCCGAGTACTACGTCATCGGCACCCTGGGCACCTACTACGTGTCCTTCAACGTGAACAGCCCCATGTTCGACGGCATGAGCGCTGAGGACGCCGCCACCCTGCGCAAGGCCCTGGCTCTGTTCATCGACCGTGACTACATCGTCACCAACGTGGGCCAGGCCGACCAGGTGCCCGCCGGCTCCTTCATCCCCGCTGGCTGCCTGGACGGCACCGGCAAGGAGTTCAAGAACAAGGACTACTACGATCCCACCGCTGAGGGCTTCGAGGCCAACGTGGAAGAGGGCAAGGCGATGCTGGAGTCCATCGGCTACAAGTTCGATGAGAGCGGCATGCTGAGCGCCGAGACCCCGCTGAGCTTCACCTACCTGGTGAACACCCCGGGCGGCAACGTTGACGTGGCCGTTGCCATCCAGGCCGATATGGCTGCTGTTGGCATCGACATGCAGATCTCCGAGATGGAGTGGAACGTGTTCCTGAACGACCGTAAGGCCGGCAACTACGACGTTGCCCGTAACGGCTGGCTGATGGACTTCAACGATCCTCTGAACATGCTGGAGATGTGGACCTCCGATTCCGGCAACAACGACTGCCAGTTCGGCAAGCCCAAGGCCTGATCGCTCACCTGAGCTTCATCGCCTGACAGCGAAACACACCGGTCCGGCCACCCCTTCGGGGGTGGCCGGGCTTTTTGTTTTTGCCGGGGTGCAGCCCTGTCTCCGCGCCCGGCAGAAGGGGAGAACAGGGCAGAGGCGCGCTTTCTTTCCGGGCACAAGGCAAGGCCCGTGCCGCCCTCCGGCGGGAAAGGCGAACAGGACCTGTCCCAGGCGAGGGAGAAACGGCAGTTCCGCCCGCTGAAAGAATAAGGAAAGAGCTGTGCCGCCTCTGGCGGGGAAGAAAAGGCCGTGCCGGCGTTTGGCAGAGAAGGCGCGGCGGGCGCTCCGGGGCCAAACGGAGAGAGGGCCCGGCCGCGGCAAGCCGGGGTTTTCTCCGGCTTTTTTTGCGCCGCGAAAAAAATTCATTTTTTTTGGAAAAAAACAGTTGACAAACCCCTATGTCGGTGGTAGTATATATCTTGCACCTGCGCTGGTAGCTCAGTTGGATAGAGTGTCTGACTACGAATCAGAAGGTCGGGAGTTCGAATCTCTTCCAGCGCACCAAGAAGGACATCCGAAAGGATGTCCTTCTTTTTTTGTTTTCCGGCGGGCGCGGGGCCGGGGCCTTCGGTTGCATTCACAGCGGCGATTTGCTAAAATGGTACTATTAAGCGTTTCGCGGCGCTGCCGCGCATTTCAAGCAGCCGCCGGGGGGCGGCGGGAGGATAGTTCTATGGACCTGAATGCATTGATCTTTATTATCATCGTGGTGGCGGCGGGCCTGCTGGCCTTTGCCGTGACCATGTATGTGATCGGCCTGTTCCGCCAGAAGGACCAGGCGCTGGCCGGCGGCGCGCCGGCAGGGAAGAAGACGGGCGAAATGCCCGACGACGAGCACAAGGGCGCCGAGGCCATCGTGCGGGCGGTGCGCCGCTTTGCCGCCTCCGACGATTACGCCGTCATTGCCCCGGTGAACGTGCAGGGCTCCAAGGACGCTGCCGACCTGGACCTGCTGCTGGTGGGCTGGTTCGGCGTGCTGGGCGTGAAGTGCCTGGGCTGGGGCGGCGAGGTCTACGGCAGCCTGGACGAAGAGCAGTGGACCCAGGTGCTGCCCCAGGGCCGCCGCACCTTTGAAAACCCCATGACCCGCGCGGGCAAGAGCGCCCGGGCGGTGCGGGACGCGCTGTTTGCCGCCAAGCTGAAAAACGTGCCGGTGGAGACGGTGGTGGTGTTCACCAATCCCGCCGCCTCCCTGAACCTGCCCCGGTCCACCGGGCATTACACCGAAAAGACCTTCCTCGCCTACCTCAAGGGGCCCCGCTTCCGCGAGGACAAAAAGGTGGAAGTGGAGCCGGTGGCGGCTGCCCTTCGCCAGCAGGACTGAGAGGCCCTTTAAAACGACGAAACGGGCGGAAGCACCCTTGTGGGTGCTCCCGCCCGTTCTGCATGTTCTGGGGCTTTCTGGGCCGCTCTCAGCCCTTGGCTGCCCGGTCCTGGGCAATGAGCAGGCGCAGAGCGCCCACACCCACCCGGATGGCGGCGTCGGTGTCGTGGACGATGGGGTTGTCCAGGCCGGCGGCCGCCCGCTCCTGGTTGCCCACCACCAGGAAAGTGGAGCCCACACGGGCCCGCAGCCAGGCGGCCACGGTGAACAGGGCGGCGGATTCCATCTCGCTGGCAAGGCAGCCGAGGCGCAGCCAGGCCTGCCACTTGTTCATCAGCTCGTAGCTCACGGGCTTGGTCTCGGGCTCGTGCTGGCCGTAGAAAGCGTCCTTGCACTGCACCACGCCGGCGTGGCAGGTGAAGCCCTGCTGCCGGGCGGATTCCACCAGGGCGCCCGCCACCTGGAAGTCGGCCACGGCGGGGAACTCGATGGGGGCGTACTCACGGCTGGTGCCCTCCATGCGGATGGCGCCGGTGGCCACCACGATGTCGCCGCCCTTGACCTTCATCTCCATGCCGCCGCAGGTGCCCACGCGGATGAAGGTGTCGGCGCCGCACTTGTGCAGCTCTTCCATGGCGATGGAGGCGGAGGCGCCGCCGATACCGGTGGAGGTGACGCTCACCGGCTCGCCGTCCAGGGTGCCGGTGTAGGTGACATACTCGCGGCTGTCGGCCACGAGGCGGGGGTTGTCAAAGTAGGCCGCGATCTTGGCGCAGCGCTTGGGGTCGCCGGGCAGCAGCACATAGCGGCCCACGTCCCCCGGGCGGATCTGAAGATGGTACTGCAGGCCCTCTTCGCCGGAATAATTTTGCATGGCTCATATCCTCCTTTGTGCAGCCGGGCCCTGAGCGCGGCTGCGGTGTGGTGTTTCAGCCCGGCCGAAGGGCGGAGCAGCGGCTGCGCCGCGCTGGGCGGGCGGCCTTCCGGGCACGCCCGGGCCGGGGAATATCATGGTTTTATTGTAGCAGATTCCGCCGCAAATTCCAACCACGGAGGTGGGGAAGGGGCCTGCCGTGAAGGCCCGGCGCGGCAGGGCGCGGGGCCCCGGACAAACGCAAAAGGCGCGGCAAAGCAGGGCCGGGCGGAATGCGGGCCGCGGCGTGCTCCCGCGCGGGAGAAAAAAAGTGCCTCCCCGTGTTTGCGGACCACGGGGAGGCGGTTAAGGGGTATCGCTTTGGTGTGAGGAGGAATCATGTACAGAACAACGGTTGCGGCTCCGTGTTCTGTGATTTTAGTATACCCATAAGTTAAGGAAGAATTTTGAAGGCATTGTTAACTTTCTGTGAATCCTCAGCTTCGACTTTTTTCGCCGGGGCGGCGGCAAAACTGCACCGCCCGGGGAGCCCAAAGCCCGGCTCACACCCGGCCGTAAATGCCTTTGACGCTCACTTCGCCGCTGAGCACATGCCGCAGGCCGCCCTGGGCGGCCACCACCAGCCGGCCCTGCTCGTCCACCGTCTCGGCCACGCCCTCGCCGCCCTCGAACCAGACCTGGCGGCCCAGGTTCACGCAGCGGGCGGTGTAGGCCCCGCGCAGAGGGGCAAAGCCCTCCCGGTAGAAGCGCTGCAGGTCCTCGTCCGCGGTAAAGCGGCGGCTGAGGGCCTCCGCCAGCTGGCGGGGCGCGTCGGGGGGCAGGGGATGGCCCAGGTGGCCCGCCACGCTGACGCCGTGGGGCAGGCCGGCGGCGGCAAAGAACTCACCGGTCTGGCTCAGGTTCACCCCGATACCGCTCACAAACGCGCCGCCGAAGCCCTCGCACAGAATGCCCACCGCCTTTTTGCCGCCCAGCAGCAGGTCGTTGGGCCACTTGAGGGCGCACTCCACCCCGAAGCACTCCTCCAGCGCCCGGGCCGCCGCCAGCCCCGAGGCCAGCGGCAGGCAGGCCGGGTCGGCCAGCGGCTCCTTGAACAGGATGGTGTAATAGAGGGCCGCGCCCGGCGCGTTCTGCCACACATGGCCCCGCCGGCCCCGGCCCGCGGTCTGGCAGGTGGTCCACACCGCGTCAAAATGGCCCATCCGGGAAAGATGGGCCTTGCAGTAAAGATTGGTGCTGTCCGCCTCGGGCAGCGCCGTCAGCCTGGGCTCACTCATAGTCCGGCATCTCCAGGTGCTCGAACACCGGGGCCTTGCCCTCCTCCACCGTAATGCGCCCGTAGGTGGGGCGGCCGGTGCGGGGCAGCGCCGCGCTGCCCGGGTTGAACAGGGTCACCTTGTTCAGCCGGACCAGGTCCGGGCAGTGGGTGTGGCCGAAGAGAGCCACGTCCGCGCCCCGGCAGATGGCGCCCCGGGCCAGGTCGTCGTAAGAGTATTTGACGTTGTACTGATGGCCGTGGACGTAATAGAACAGCACGCCCTCAAAGGCGGCGAGGCCCTCGCCGGGCTCCAGCGCGCCGAAATCGCAGTTGCCGTGCACCGGGTACACCGGCATGGGCAGGGCGTCCTGCACCTTTTCCAGGTCTTTGCAGCCGTCGCCCAGGAAGATCAGGGCGGCCGCTTTGGGGTTTTTGGCCGCGACCCGGGTGAAGGCGCTGGCCGAGCCGTGGGTGTCGGATAGGACAAGGATGGTTTTCATTCGTTTTCCTCCTGCCGGGTCAGCAGCCGGTAGATCTGGCTTTTGCTGAACGGGGTATTCTGGGCCGCCTGTTTTGCCGCGGCGCTGGCGCTCATGCCGCCCTCCATCAGGGCGCGGGCCTGTTCGGCCGCCTCCTCCAGGGTGGGGGGCTGGGGCTGATTCTCCTCCGGGGAGGCGCCGGCCATCACCAGCACGTACTCGCCCCGGGGGTTGTTGTTCTCATAATACTCCGCCGCTTCGCCCAGGGTGGTCTTGACCACCTCTTCGTGGAGCTTGGTCAGCTCCCGGGCCAGGGTAATGCTGCGGCCGGGACCAAAGGCCTCCAGCAGGTGGCCCAGGGTCATGCGCAGCTTGTGGGGCGCTTCGTAGAAGATGACGGTGCGCTCCTCGCCTTTGAGCTGGTCCAGCCGCTCTTTGCGCTGGCGCAGATTGGTGGGCAGAAAGCCCTCGAACACAAAGCGCCCGGTGGCTTGTCCGCTCACCGCCAGGGCGGTGACGCAGGCGCTGGCCGCCGGCACCGGCACCACCTTGATCCCCTCGGCCAGCGCGTCGGTGACGATGACCTCGCCGGGGTCGGAGATGGCGGGCATGCCCGCGTCGGAACACAAAGCGCAGTTTTCCCCCGCCTGGATCCGGTCCAGGATGTAGCGGCCCCGCTCCTTGAGGTTGTGTTCGTAATAGCTCACCAGCGGCTTTTTCAGCCCCAGGTGGTTCAGCAGTTTCAGGGTGACCCGGGTGTCCTCGGCGGCGATGAAATCCACGCTGCCGAAGGTGGCGGCGGCCCGGGGAGTCATGTCCTCCAGGTTGCCGATGGGGGTCGCCACGATATAGAGTGTGCCGGCCATGGCCCTCACATCCCTTCCCGATAGATTTTTTGAAGCTGGGCCGAGGGGCGGCCGCCCTCGTCCTCCATGAGAATGTCCGGCTCAAAGCGCAGGCCGGGGCGGCGGTTCTTCTGCGCCTCCACCAGCACCAGCCAGGGCGTGCCGCCCGCTTCCTGCTTTACAAAGGCCGCCCGCTTGGGTTCAAGGCCCGCCGCCGACAGCACCGCGCACACCCGGGCGAACTGGTCCGCCCGGTGGCAGAGGGCAAACCGCCCGCCGTCCCGCAGAAGGCGCGCCGCCGCGGCGGCCACCTGCTCCAGGGTGCAGCCGCCCTCGTGGCGGGCATTGGCCCGGGCGGCCTTGGGGCTGACGAAACCCCCGGTAAAATAAGGGGGATTGGCCGCCACAAGGTGGGCGAGGCCGTCCCCCGGAAGATCGTTCAGATCGGCGCATTCCGGCACGATGTGCGCCAGCGCCGCCTCTTGGGCCACCGCCTGTTCCAGCAGGGCGGTGCCCTCCGGGTCCACCTCCACGGCGCGGCAGGGGCCGCGGTGGCCCAAATCGTGCCAGCGCAGGGCCACGATGCCGCAGCCGCTGCACAGGTCCACCGCCGTTTCCGCCCGCCGGGGCCGGGCAAAGCCCGAGAGAAGCATGGCGTCGGTGCCAAAGCGGTGGGCCCGGCTGATATACACCTTTGTGCCGTGGGCCAGCGTTTCCACCGAGGCTTCCACTGCCGCACCTCCCTCCTGAGTTTTTATGCACCGCGCAGCGCTGCAACCAAAAAAGCGGCGGGAACAAGGCCCGCCGCTCTTTTTTGTGCTTTGCCGGCGAAGAAAAGGCTAATCAGCCCTCTTCGATGGCGCCAACGGGGCAAGCGCCGGCGCAGGTGCCGCAATCGATGCAGGCGTCCGCGTTGATCTCGTACTTGCCGTCGCCCTGGCTGATGGCGCCGACGGGGCACTCGCCCTCACAGGTGCCGCAGGAAACACAGGAATCGGTGATCTTGTAGGCCATGGTCATTCTCTCCTTTTTCTCCGCGCCATAGGTTCCCCGGGCAACGGGGCGGCCTGCGCGGCGAGCCGCATGCCCGGGTGCAAAGGGGGCATGCCCCCTTTATGCAATTATTGTAGCATAAAATCTAAAAAGAACAAGGGGCAAACGCCCCCCAAAAGGCAAAAAATCAGGGCTGGTCCGGGTCGGGGGCTTTGGGCGCCCGCTTGCCGCCCCGCAGGTAGACGCACTCGCTGCGCTTGTAGTATTTGGGGGCCAGGGCCTCGCTGGCAAAGCGCACCTTCAGCATGCCGCTGACGGGGTTTGCCTCGATGACCACGCCCTCGCCGTCCGGCGTGCGCACCACGCTGCCGTTCATGGGGGTAATGCTGTTGAGGTATTCATAGGCCTTGTGCTCGTAGGCAAGGCAGCACATCAGCCGCCCGCAGGCCCCGGAGATCTTGGCGGGGTTGAGGGACAGGCCCTGTTCCTTGGCCATCTTGATGGACACCGGCTGGAAGTCCTTCAAAAAGCGGCTGCAGCAGAAGGGCTGGCCGCAGATCCCCAGGCCGCCTTTCATCTTGCTCTCGTCACGCACGCCGATCTGACGCAGCTCAATGCGGGTGTGCAAAGCGCTGGCCAGGTCTTTCACCAGCTCGCGGAAATCCACGCGGCCGTCGGCGGTGAAGTAGAAGAGGATCTTGGAGCGGTCCAGGTTATACTCCGCCTCCACCAGCTTCATCTCCAGCTTGTGGGCGGCAATGCGCTCGTTGCACAGGTCGAAGGCGGCCTTTTCGTCCGCCCGGTTCTTTTCCATCCGGCGCACGTCCACCGAATCGGCCATCCGCTGGATGGGCTTGAGCTCGTGGCTCACCTGGCTGTCCGGCACGTCCCGGGGGCCGTCCACCACCTCGCCGCATTCCACGCCGCGGGCGGTCTCCACCACAACATAGTCCCCCTCCTTGACGTCGAAGCCGGTGGGGTCGAAATAATAGGCCTTTCCGCTGGCCTTGAAGCGCACTGAAATGATTTTCTTCATGGGGTCAACTCTCTTTTGCCCGGCCGCCGGGCGTGGGTGTCAGGTCCCTTGCCCGCGGCAGGTTTTGGGCAAGAGCGAAAGAGGGAAGAAGGGGCAGGGGACGTCTCGTCCGCCAAAAGGAAAAACACAAACGGCGCCGGGCAAAACCGCCCGGGCAAAAACAGCAGAAAAACGCGGGGGGCGGCCTTCAGCCGGCCGTGCCGCACAGCTTTGCCGCCAGCAGGGTGAACAGCAGCTTCTGGTTGAGGCTGCGGTCCATGCCGCGGCGGGCCTCGGTGCACCCTTCGGCGCAGCGGGCGGCGGCGTCCAGAGGCAGGCCCAGCCCCTGGGCTCCCTCCAGCACGGCGGCGGCCACGCAGGCCAGGTCCTCCAGCAGGCGGGCGGCGGCGGCGCGGTCCTTTTCAAAACCGGAGAGCAGCCGCATGGTCTCGTAGCGGTCGGCGCTGCCCACGGCCTTCGCCAGCTCCAGGGCGGCGTCCAGGCTGCGGCGGGCGGCGGGGTCGGTGGCGGCGGCCTTTGCGGGGCCGATCCGCCCGGCATAGACCCGGGCCAGCAGCGCCGCGTCGGGGCAGGCGGGGCAGGTCTCCTTGAGATAAGCCTCGCACTGGGCCGTGCTCACAGGGCACAGAAGGAACAGGCCGCAGCGGCTGCGGATGGTGGCCAGCACGGCGGCGGCGCTGGGGGCGGTGAGGATGAACAGCACCCCGGCGGGGGGCTCTTCCAGAACTTTGAGCAGGGCGTTGGCGGCGGAGGGGTTCATGTGGTGGGCGCCGTAGAAGATGACCACCCGGCCCGCGGCGGAAAGGGCGGTCTCATAGACCAGGCTGCGCACCTGGCGGGCCTGACCCACCAGGATCTCTCCCCGCTGGCCCTGGCCCCGCACCTCAATGCACTCGCTGCTGCGCCCGGCCAGCACCGCCTCGGCGGCGTCGCCCCCTTCGGGGAAGAGGAAATCGGCCGCAAGGCAGCGGGCGGCAAAGCCCGCGCCGCAGCCCTCCTCGGCGCACAAAAGCACACTATTGGAAAGCCGCCCTGCCTGCAGGGCGGCCTGAACGCTCTCTTTAAAGGCTTCGTTGCCCCGGATGCGGCTGAGCATCACAGTTTTTCGAAGCGCTCCACGTTGGTGACGAAGATGGTGGCGCCGCCCACGGTGACCTGCAGCGGATAGGCAGTGGCCACGCCAATGCCGTAGCTGGCGGTGCTGGGCACGACCTCGGTGCGCTGCTTGCAGTGCTGGGCGATGATCTGAATGCAGGGATCCACCTTCTCATCGTCGGTGCCGATCATGAGGGTCATGTTGCCGGCCATCAGAAAGCCGCCGGTGGTGGACAGACGGGTGACGGAAAAGCCCTCCTGGATGAGGTGGTTACAGACCTGTTTCGCGTCCTCTTTGTTGACGATGGCAGTGATGAGTTTCATGGTATCATACCCCTTTCCGGCCTGCCGCGGCGGCAAAGCCGTTTCTGTTATTTCATTATACCACACAGTGCCGCGGATTTCCACAAAAAACGGCGCGCCCAAAGCGGGCGCGCCTGGTGCGGCGTGTCGGTTTTCAGCGGCCGCGCCACTGGTTCTCCCATTCCCGGCGGCGACGGCGGGTCTCGGCGTCATTCCTGACGCGGCGGAAGATGTCCGGCCCGAAGAAGATGAGGAAGTTGGCAAGGCCCAGCACCGTGGCCAGCGCCTGGGCGAACTGGAAGCTGATGAGCAGAAACGCCACCTGCAGCACATACAGGCCCCCGGCGATCCAGCCCAGCCACTTCACCTTCACCGGGATCACGAAGAAGAGCAGCAGCTGCATGTCCGGGAAGAGCCAGGCGAAGGCGAAGAACAGGGAATAGAACAGCGCCTCGCTGCTGCCCCAGCCGGTGATCAGGCAGGAGGCCCAGGCCCCCGCCATGCCCAGCAAAAAGTAGACGTCGAAGGTGAAAGCGCCCCAGGCCCGTTCCAGCGAGGTGCCGATCCAGTAGACCAGGTAGACCTCCAGCGCGAAGAACAGCGGGTTCATGGTGAGGGACGGGCTGAACACAAAGCTCACCAGCCGCCACAGCTGCAGATGGGCCAGGCCCGACCGGGTGAGCTGCAAGAGATAATACACATTGCTGTTCACCAGCATGATGACCAGCCAGGCGGCGATCTGGCCGCCTGCCACCACCAACATCAGGTTTTTCGGGGCGCGGCGGCCGTAGCGGTACTGCATTTTTGCCAGCCAGTTCATGGGGTATGTCCTCCTTTGGCGCGGCCCGGGGCCGCGTGTTGTTGTTTTGTTGTGTGTTTCTGCGGGGGCACTTTCACCCGCATTTTTGGCATTTTGGGGCTTTCCATTCAACAAAAAGTTAATGGACCTTGAATTTTCCGCCCCGAATGTTGAAAACTAATGGGTTGAGCAGGGGTTCTTAACACTTTCAACAGAGTTTTCAACATTTCTGTGGAAAATCGGGGTTTATACACATTGTAAACGGAACAAGCCCTGTTTGCAAGAAAAATGGAGAATTGATGTGATTTCAGCCGGTCTTTTCGCCCACTTCCGGGGCGCGGAAGCCCTCGCCGAACACCTCGCTGGCCTCGCAGATCATCACCAGCGCGCCGGGGTCCACCTGGTGGGCCGCCAGCCGCACCTTGAACACCTCGTTGTTGGAGCAGGCGCACATGACCATCCGCCGCGGCAGGCCGGAATAGCTTCCGGTCACGTCCACCAGGGTGCTGCCCCGCTCCACCGCCGCGTCGATGGCCCGGCTCACCGCCTGGCCCTCGTTGGTGATGACCAGCACCAGCTTGCCGCTGCCCGCGCCGTAGATGATTTTATCCATCACGATGGTGAGGGCAAAGGCGCTGACCATGCCGTAAAGGGCGGCGTCGATGTCGCCGAAGGCGGGAATGCCCAGCAGGATGACCGACGCGTCGATGACAAGGCTGAGGTTGCCGAAGCTGATGTGGGGGGCTTTGCGCTTGGCGGCGTGGATGAGGAAGTCGGTGCCGCCGGTGGAGGAGCCCCGCATATAGATAAGGGACAGACCCGCGCCCATCAGCACGCCGCTGAACCCCGCCGCCAGCAGGCGGCTGCCCTCGTAGACGGGGAAGAGGGGCAGCACAAAGTCGATGATGACGGTGCTGATGACCATGGTGCGCAGGCTTTTGAGGAAAAAGACGCGGCCCAGGGTGCGCCAGGTGAGCAGCACCAGGGGCACGTTCAGCGCCAGGGTGACCATGCCCACGGGCAGGCCCCACAGATAGTTGATGATGAGGGCCATGCCCGAAAGGCCCCCGGTGGCAAAGCCGCCCTTGAGGGCGAAGGTGTAGACACCCACCCCCATGAGAAAGCTGCCTGCCAGGTCGAAGGCCAGGTCGGTGACGTGTTCCTTCCAGCGGGATGTTCTGCGCTTCATGGACAATGGGGCCGCCCTCCTTTTTTTGCGGGATACAGACCCATTATATCCTATGCCGGGGCAAATGAAAAGTGCGCCCCCCGGCAGGCGGCGGGCAGCAAAAAGCGGCGCTCCCCAAAGGGGGAGCGCCGCTCATTTTTTCTTACAGCAGGAACAGCCGGATGAGGCCCAGGGCAAAGAGCACCTGGCACATGCCCACCGACAGGCCGTAGCCCAAAGCGCGGGGGCCTTCCTTCACCAGGTCGCGGAACTTGACCCGCATGCCGATGGCCGCCAGGGCGATGATCTCGAACTGGCCGCTGATCTGCTTGGCCGCCAGGCTCAGCACCGGGGGAATGACGCCCAGGGTGTTCAGCACCGCCATGATGAAGAAGCCGATGATGAACCAGGGCACCCCGGCCTTGACGCCGCCCGCCGCCTTGCCGCCGGCGAAGAGGCCGCCCTCCTCCTCGGGGTTGAGGCGGGAAAAGACCAGCGCCACAAAGACGATGAACACGATACGGATGATCTTGAAGATGGTGGCGTCGGGCACGAACTCCGGCCCCACCAGGCCGGCGGAGGCGATGACCTGGCCGATGGACTGCATTACGCCGCCGATCATGGCGGTGGTGGGCAGCATGGCGTGGTTGTAGACAAGGCCGGTGATGACCGGCAGCAGCACCATCAGCACGGTGCCGGTGACGTTGACGATGGTGATGGAAATGCCCTTGTCCTTGCTGTCGGCGCCCACCACAGGGGAGACGGTGGCGATGGCGCTGGAGCCGCACACCGCGTTGCCCGCGCCCATCAGCAGGCAGAAGCGCCGCCCAAAGCCGAAGCGGCGGCCGATGAGGTAAGCGGCGGTGATGGTGAGCACCATCTGGCAGGCGATGAAGCCCACGCCGGAAAGGCCCACGGCGGCGATGTCGCTGAGCACCAGGGTGGCGCCGGTGAGAACGATGGAGTATTCCAGCAGGCTGCGCTCGGAGAATTTGGTGCCCGCGTCCATGCAGGGCTTATTCAAAAAGGTGTTGCCGCACACCATGCCGATCCCGATGGCAAACAGCGCCGCGCCCACCGAAGGCACAAACTTTGCGATCCCCTGGGCGATGAGCCCGATGACCAGACAGGCCAAAAAGCCCGGCGCTTTTTTCAAGATCTGTTCTTTCACCATTGCGTTTTTCCCCGTTCCTCTTGTATTTTTGTCCCTTTGGGGGCTGACACGCCTTGATTATACGGCCCCTTTCATATAAAATCAATTTAGAGATAGCCTTCAACTTATCAACAATTATTATAGTTTTCCACAAAAGGAGGAAGGGCCCGTGGTGGACCCGAAACTGACCACCTTTTTGACGCTGGTGGAGGAAAAAACAACGGTGCGCTGCGCCGAGGCGCTGCACCTGAGCCAGCCCGCGGTGACCCAGCACATCCGCTCGCTGGAGGCGGAATACGGGGTGAAGCTGTTTGCCAAGGAGGGCCGGCGGCTGACCCTGACCGAAGCGGGGGCGCGGTTTTATCGGATGGCCCGGCGGCTTCCGGCCATGGAGGCCCAGCTGCGGGCGGCGCTGGCGGAGGGGGAGGCGGCCCCGCTGCACTTTGGGGTGACCCGCAGCATTGGAGAGGGGCTTATGCCCCGCCTTGCCCCGGCGCTGCTGGAGGCTCTGCCCGGGCGGCGGCTGGAAATGCGGCTGCAGAACACCCGCACCCTGCTGGAGGAACTGGACAAGGGGGAAATTGAGTTTGCCCTCATCGAGGGCAACGCCAGCCACCGGCGCTACTGCTGCAGGCCCTTTTACAGCGCCCGTTTTTCCGCTCTGGGCGCGGCCCGGGGGCGCTGGGCCGGGTGCCAGAGCCTGGCCGCCCTCTGCACCGCGCCGCTGCTGGCGCGGGAGGCGGGCAGCGGCAGCCGGGAGATCCTGGAAAGCGCCCTGGCGGCCCGGGGCCTTTCGGCGGAGGATTTTGCCGCCTGCCATGTGTTCGAGAGCGTGCCGGTGCTGCTGGAGCTGGCGGCGCTGGACAAAGGGGTGACCTTTGCCTACGAAGTGGCCGCCGCGCCCCTTTTGGAAAGCGGGCGGCTGGCGCGGCTGGCGGCGAAGGATTTTTCCCTCATCCGGCCCTTTGCCTTCGTCACCCTGCCCCACAGCCCCTTCGCGAGGCAGGAGCAGTATCTCTTTGAGCACATCCGGGACCTGTGCGCCCGGCTGTGAGGGGGAGGAAAGCAGCTGGACGGCGGCGAGGGCTCCTCGTGCTACAATACAGTCACACCGGGGGCGCGGCCCCCGAAAAGGAGGGAACATCCATGAAGCGGTTTTTCTGTGCGCTGCTGGCCTGCTGCCTGACGTTGACGGCGGGCTGCGGCGGCGCGTCGTCTGTTTCCAGCGCCGCCACAGGGGCGGCGGGGGCCCAGGCCCCGGCCTCCGGCCAGCTGGTGGAACAAGGGGCGGGCTTTGTTTTTGGCGGTTCGGGCCTCACCGGCCAGACCCCCTCCGGGGGCTCCACCCTGGTGGCCGAGCCGCTGGAGGAAGGCGCCGCCGCCCCCGCGCCGGGCCAGTTCATGGCGCTGGAGAGCTACGGCGCCGGCCTGGAGGTGGAGAAGGAAAACAGGAGCGGCAACTCCCTGGTGCGCAGCTACAAGGGCGAGCCGGAGGCCTACGAGGCCATCCGGGCCTATGTGGAGCTGCTGTGCACCGCCTACGACTTTGAGCTGGCGGCGGAGCCTTATACCAATACCGTCAAGAACACCTACTTCGACTTCTGCCTCAACTACACCGGCGAGCAGGGCCCCGCCTCCCACACCCAGGAGGGGACCTTCAGCAAGACTCCCTGCGACCTGACCATCTACGGCACCATCGACCGATACAAGGTCAAAGGGGCCATCTGGTACGACCCCTCCCTTTCCGGGGTGGACGGGGGCTACCGCTACGGCCGGGAGGGCGCGGACACCACCCCCGCGGGCGAGTCCGCCCTGGCGGGCCTTTTGCGGGGTGCGGACGGCAGCTATTCCACCACCGACGGCCGGCTCACCGCCCCGGTGGGCGGCGCGGCGCTGCTGTGGGACGGGGAGGCCGAGGCCCTCACCGCCCGCTACGCCCGCTACACCGCCGACGACCGCCAGCAGGTGCAGCTGTTCCAAAACGGCGCGGAGCAGCTGCGCTTCTACCTGCCCCTTTCCTGCCAGCTGACCACCGGCAGCATCTTCGGCAAGGAGCAGTTCATCATTGAGAGCGGATACGCGGTGAACGCGGGCGGCTGGTTCGACGAGATGCCCAGCTACACCTGGCCCAGCATGTTCGCGGTGAAACGGGAGGACGGCTGGCTGGTGCCGGTGCTGGGCATGAGCGGCGATATGAAAAGCCTGTTTGTGCGGGTGATGTATGCAAACGAGAGCACCGCGGTGGTCTACGCCTGCGCCGGGTTCAACAGCGCCCCCTACACCCTGGAGCTGCTGGCTGCGGTGAGCCTGGAAAACGCTGAGGCCGAAACCACCCCCGCGCCCGGCGGCGGAGGCTCCGGCAACTGCTCCGCCTGCGGCGGCAGCGGCGACTGCACCACCTGCGGCGGCACCGGCAGGGTGAAAAAGGCCCTGGCGGGCACCGGCAAATGGGTGGAGCAGGACTGCACCGCCTGCCGCCCCGCGGGCAGCGGCAACTGCCCCTTCTGCGGCGGCGACGGCCGGGCGTGAGTTTTTGGCCGTCGGCCCGGCGTGAAAGAAAACAGGCCCCCGGCGGGGAGGGATCTCCCCGCCGGGGGCTTTGCCGTGAAAAAAAGGCCCGTTCCCCCAAAACGCAACCAAAAGTTGCGGAATAGTCCATGGACAAGGCGCGGCCCGCTTTTTATAATGAAAGCAGAGGAAAGGGGGCGAAGGCCATGACCATCGGGGAAAAGATCCGGCAACGGCGAAGGGAAAAGGGCCTCACCCAGGACGCCCTCGCAAACGCCCTGGAGATCAGCCGGCAGGCGGTGGCCAAGTGGGAGAGCGGCCAGAGCGCCCCCGCCACCGAGAACCTTTTGAAGCTGGCCACCCTGCTGGAGGTGCCTCTGGAGGAGCTGGCCGGCCCCAAGGAGCAGCCGCCCAGCGCCCTGGAGGAATACGCCCGCAGGCAGCTGGAACAGGAGCGAAAGCGACAGGCGGCAAAGGCCGCCCTGTGGGCGGAGCTCAAGGGGACCGGGGCCATCGCCGCCGGGTATCTGGCGGTGTATCTGGCCTGCCTGGCGTTCTTTTACCTGGCGGGGGCAAGAAGTTGCGTCTGGGGCTGGATGCAGTCCTGTCACGTCCTGGCGGTCACCTGCCTGGTCCATCTGGCCTTTCGCCTGCTGGGCCGGCGGCGCGCCGGCAGGGCGCTGCTGGCCGGGACGCTGGCCGCCATCCCCCTGGCCAACGCCGCCGGGCTGGCGGTGATGGAGCGCACGCTCACCGGCCGCAACTACGGCTGGGTGTTCTATCTGGCGGTGCTGTTCGCCTTCTGCGGCCTGGGCTGGCTTTGGGAACTTCGGACCGCAAAGGAAAAGTCCGCCGCCCCCGCCCGCCGGCGCAGGGCGGCGGGCGCGGCCCTGGCGGCGGCCCTGTCTCTTCTCTTTCTGGCCTGCGTTTTCCTGGCGGTGCGGCAGATTCAGTACGGGCTGGGGGCGGAGAACGGCTATCGGAGCGGGTACGCCGCCGGCGAAGCGGACGCCGGGGCGGGAAAGCCCCGGGCCCCCGGCCTCGCCGCCGACCGTTTTCCGGCAGACTACACCTTTGGCTCCTCCGCCTACAAAGGCTACGCGGTCTACTGGTCATCGGGCTACAACGACGGCTACGACGCCCGGGCCGACCTTTCAAATTGAAACGCGCAAAAAAGGGCCCCCGCGAAACGCGGGGGCCCTTTTGTTATGCCGTTCGGGCGATTCGATCACTCGTAGAGCTTGACCAGCTTCTCCAGGTACTCGTAGCGCTCCTTCGCCTTCTTGTCGGCCAGGTCGAACAGCGCCTCGGCGCGCTCGGGGAAGGCCAGCTTCAGGCGGCTGTAACGGGTCTCGCCGGAGATGAACTCCTTGTAGTCCGCGGTGGCGGGCTTGGAGTCCAGGCTGAAGGGATTGGCGCCCTCGGCCTTCTTGCGAGGATCGAAGCGGAACATGTTCCAGTAGCCGGCAGCCACGGCCTTCTTCATCTCGGCCTGGCAGTTGGTCATGCCGCCCTTCACACCGTGCATCTCGCAGGGAGCGTAGCCGATGATGAGGGAGGGACCATGGTAGCTCTCGGCCTCGGTGATGGCCTTCATGGTCTGGTTCATGTCAGCGCCCATGGCGATCTGGGCAACGTAGACGTAGCCGTAGCTCATGGCGATCTCGCTCAGGCTCTTCTTGCCGATGGCCTTACCGGCAGCGGCGAACTGAGCCACCTGGCCGATCTGGCTGGCCTTGGAAGCCTGGCCGCCGGTGTTGGAGTAGACCTCGGTGTCGAACACGAAGACGTTCACGTCCTCGCCGGAAGCCAGGACATGGTCCAGGCCGCCGAAGCCGATGTCGTAGGCCCAGCCGTCGCCGCCGAAGATCCACACGCTCTTCTTGGAGAGGTAGTTCTTCTTGGGCAGGATCTCCTTGGAGTACTTGCAGTCGGGATCAGCCTCCAGCTCGGCAATGAGCTTCTCGGTGGCAGGGGTGTTGGCCTTGCCGTCCTCGTAGGTGGCGAAGTACTCTTCGATGGCAGCCTTCTTGCTCTCGCTGGTGGTCACTTCAGCCAGCTCATGGAGCTTCGCGGCCAGAGACTCGCGGATCACCTTCTGGCCCAGATACATGCCCAGGCCGTGCTCGGCGTTGTCCTCGAACAGGCTGTTCGCCCAGGCGGGACCATGGCCGCTCACCTTGCTGGTGGTGTAGGGAGAGGTGGCAGCGGGGCCGCCCCAGATGGAAGAGCAGCCGGTGGCGTTGGAGATGTACATACGCTCACCGAACAGCTGGGTGACCAGACGGGCATAAGCGGTCTCGGCGCAGCCGGCGCAGCTGCCGGAGAACTCCAGCAGGGGCTGGTTGAACTGGCTGCCCTTCACGCTGGTCTCGGGCATCATGCCGTCCTTCTTGCGGATGTTCTCGACGCAGTAGTCGAAGACTTCCTGCTGGGCGGCCTGGCTCTCCTGCGGCACCATCTTCAGGGTGCCCTTGGCGGCGGTGGGGCAGACGTTCACGCAGACGCCGCAGCCCATGCAGTCCAGGGGAGAGACGGTCATGGCAAAGACGTAGTTCTCGCAGCCCTTGCCGTTCATGGCCTTGCTCTTCAAAGCGGCGGGAGCCTTGGCGGCCTCGTCAGCGGTCAGAGCGAAGGGACGGATGGTGGCATGGGGGCAGACGAAAGCACACTGGTTGCACTGGATGCAGGTGTCGGGGTTCCACTCGGGAACGTTCACCGCAACGCCGCGCTTCTCGTAGGCGGAAGCGCCCTGCTCGAACTGGCCGTCCACGTACTTCTCGAAGGCGGAAACAGGCAGGCTGTCGCCGTCCATCTTGGAGACGGGCTCCAGAATGTTCTTGACCATGTCCACGGTGGCGGGGTTGCCGTGCAGAGCCTCGGAAGCCTTGTCGTCGGTGGCGTTGGCCCAGTCGGCGGGAACTTCCACCTTGTGGTAGGCGTCGAAGCCGGCGTCGATGGCCTTCCAGTTCATCTCAACGATGGCCTGGCCCTTCTTGGCGAAGGTCTTCTCGGCGGCCTGCTTCATGTACTTGATGGCGTCCTCGCGGGGCAGCACGCCGGCCAGAGCGAAGAACGCGGACTGCAGGATGGTGTTGGTGCGCTTGCCCAGGCCGATCTCAACAGCCTTGTCGATGGCGTTGATGGTGTACAGCTGGATGTTGTTCTGGGCGATGTAGCGCTTGGACTCGGCGGGCATATGGTGAGCCAGCTCTTCGTCAGACCACTGGCAGTTGATCATGAACACGCCGCCGGGCTTGACGTCCTGCACCATCTTGAAGCCCTTCACAACGTAGCTGGGGTTGTGGCAGGCCACGAAGTCAGCCTTGTTGATGTAGTAGGGGCTCTTGATGGGCTTGTCGCCGAAGCGCAGGTGGCTGATGGTCACGCCGCCGGTCTTCTTGGAGTCGTACTGGAAGTACGCCTGGATGTACTTGTCGGTGTGGTCGCCGATGATCTTGGTGCTGTTCTTGTTGGCGCCAACGGTGCCGTCGCCGCCCAGACCCCAGAACTTGCACTCCTTGGTGCCTTCGGCAGCGGTGTTGGGCGCGGGCTTCTCCTCCAGAGACAGGCCGGTGACGTCGTCCACGATGCCGATGGTGAAGCGGGCCTTGGGCTCGGCCTTGGCCAGCTCCTCATACACAGCGAACACGCTGGAGGGCGGGGTGTCCTTGCTGCCCAGACCGTAGCGGCCGCCGATGACCTCGATGTCGCGGCCGCCCTCACGCAGGGCGGTGACCACGTCCAGGAACAGAGGCTCGCCCAGGCTGCCGGGCTCCTTGGTGCGGTCCAGCACGGCGATCTTCTTGGCGGTGGCGGGGATGGCGGCCAGCAGCTTCTCGGCCACGAAGGGACGGTACAGACGCACCTTCACCAGGCCCACCTTCTCGCCGTGGGCGGTGAGGTAGTCGATGACTTCCTCGGCCACGTCGCAGATGGAGCCCATGGCAACGATCACGCGGTCGGCGTCAGCGGCGCCGTAGTAGTTGAACAGCTGGTAGTCGGTACCCAGCTTCTCGTTGACCTTGGCCATGTACTTCTCGACCACGGCGGGCAGAGCCTCGTAGTACTTGTTGCAGGCCTCGCGGTGCTGGAAGAAGATGTCGCCGTTCTCGTGGCTGCCGCGCATGGAGGGGTTCTCGGGGTTCAGCGCATGGTCGCGGAACTGCTGGATGGCGTCCCAGTTGACCATCTCGGCCAGATCGGCGTAGTCCCACTTCTCGATCTTCTGGATCTCGTGGCTGGTACGGAAGCCGTCGAAGAAGTTGATGAAGGGAACGCGGCCCTCAATGGCGGCCAGGTGGGCAACAGCGGCCAGGTCCATGACTTCCTGGGGATTGGTCTCGGCCAGCATGGCGAAACCGGTCTGACGGCAGGCGTAGACGTCGCTGTGGTCACCGAAGATGTTCAGCGCGTGGCTGGCCACGGTACGGGCAGACACGTGGAACACGCTGGGCAGCAGCTCGCCGGCGATCTTGTACATGTTGGGGATCATCAGCAGCAGGCCCTGGCTGGCGGTGAAGGTGGTGGTCATGGCGCCGGCGGCCAGGCTGCCGTGCACAGCGCCCGCGGCACCAGCCTCAGACTGCATCTCCATGACCTTGACCTGGGTGCCGAAGATGTTCTTCTGGCCGGCGGCGGACCACTGGTCGACGTAGTCGGCCATGGGGCTCGACGGGGTGATGGGGTAGATGGCCGCAACTTCGGTGAACGCATAGGCTACATGCGCCGCCGCGGTGTTGCCATCCATGGACTGTTTCGCTCTAGGCATTTTTCTTCCTCCATAGCATGTGATTTAACGTTTCCTGCCATTTCTGGCAGGCCCGCGTTATCCTGCCCGCGCGCACGAAAAACCGGCAGCGCCGGTCCCCCGCGAATGCGGACAGCTTCTGCTGTGTATTATTCTATCAAAACAAATGTGTAAAGTAAACCATTTTCCTGCCCCTTTTTGCCCCTTTGTTTGCAAAATAGCGCCGCCTGCGGCCCTCTGAGCCGCCTTTTTGCGCCAAAAACGCCCCGTTCGGGGCGCAGCGCCGTTTGACAAGGGTAAACTTTGCCGCTATGATGTAGTATATATATGCACACACTTCAGCCCGGGCAGCTCCCGGGCAGAATGGAGAGAGATCCATGGACAGGATGATATACGCGGCGGCAGCGCCGGCGGGCGCCGGCATTTTCGCCGCGGGGGCAGCCGCTCTGGTGCTTGTTCTTCTGGTGGGCCTGGCCGCGGGCTGGGCCGCCGCCAAGCGGGGCGTGCAGCTGCCCGCGCCGCTGAGCCGCCTTTTGGCCAAGGCCGGCCTGGGCAACACCGAGCAGGTGACCGAAGAGGACCTGTATGAGATGGTGGACGACGCCGACGAGCAGGACCTCATCGACGAGAACCAGAAGGAGATGATCACCAACATCTTTGATCTGGGCGAGGTGACCGCCGGCGACATTATGACCCACCGCATGGACATGGTGGCGGTGGAGGAGAACGCCAGCTGCCGCTCGGTGATCGCGGCGGCGGTGGAAAGCGGCAACAGCCGCCTGCCCATCTACCGCAAGACCACCGACGAGATCGTGGGCGTTTTGTATGTGAAGGACCTGCTGTGCCTCTTTGACGAGCCCTCGGCGCTGGAGGGCCCGGTGAGCAGGTTTACCCGGCCGGTGATGTTCGTGCCCGAAAGCCGCCCGGCGGGCCAGCTGCTGCTGGACTTCCGCCGCGAGCGCACCATGATCGCCATCGTGGTGGACGAATACGGCGGCACAGCAGGCCTCGTGAGCATGGAGGACATTCTGGAAGAGATCGTGGGCGACATCCAGGACGAATACGACGACGAGGAGGCCGAACTGGTGGCCCAGGGCGACGGCTACGCCGTGGACGGCGCCATCGACCTGGCCGACGTGTTCGAGGCTTTTGGCATGGAGTGCCCCGAGCCCAACGAGGACGAGGAGTTTGAGACCCCCGGCGGCCTCATCATCGACAAGCTGGGCCGTATCCCCGAAGAAGGGGAGAAGGCGGCGGTGGAATGGTGCGGCCTGCGCTTTGAGGTGCTCAAGGCGGGCGAGCGGCGCGTGCAGCGGGTGCTGTGCACCCGGCTGCCCGAGACGGCCGGAAAGGAAAAGGAGAGAGCATGAGCCACAGCGAAACACAGCTGGAGAGCCGCACCGTGTTTGAGGGGCGGGTCATCACCGTGACCTTTGACAAGGTGCGCCTGGAGAACGGGGCCGAGAGCACCCGCGAGGTGGTGCACCACCACGGAGGCGCCTGTATCGCGGCGCTGACCGACGAGGACGAGATCTATCTGGTGCGCCAGTACCGCTACGCCCTGGGGCAGGAGCTCTGGGAGCTGCCCGCCGGCAAGCTGGAAAAAGGGGAGGACCCCTTCGAGGCGGCCAAGCGGGAGCTGGCGGAGGAGTGCGGCCTGGTGGCGGAGCACTACACCGACCTGGGAGAGTTTTATCCCACGGTGGGCTACTGCTCGGAGATCATCTACACCTGGCTGGCCACCGGCCTTTCCCCCTGCGCCATGCACCTGGACGAGGACGAGTTCCTCACCCCGGAAAAGCTGCCCTTCCGCGAGGCGGTGGCCATGGTGCTGGACGGCCGGATCAAGGACGGCAAGACCGTGGCGGCCATCCTCAAGATCGACGCGCTGCGCCGGCAGGAAAAGCCGGAACAATAAAACACACCGCCCGCCGGAAACCTTCCGGCGGGCTTTTTTTGCCCTGCGCGCCCCTGCCGCGAAAAAATTTTTTTGCCGTTTGTCCCGATGGCGGGTTTTTGGCCGAAGCATCTATATAAGAATACCGGCCTTTTGCAGGCCAGGGAGGGACAACGATGTTTTTTTCAAAAAAAGGTCCGTCGCAGCCGGCGGCGGCAAAGCCCGCCTCCTCTGAGGGAGCGGACCGGCGGCGCACCTACCGCACGGTGGTGAACTACCTGCGGAGCAAGGACTACAAGTTCGACGAAAACGCCGATGAGTTCCGTATCTTTTTCCCCACCGGGCTGGACACCGGCCACTACACCCTGCTGTGGAAGATCGAGGAACGGTATGTCTCGCTGGTCACCCTCAGCCCCTTCTCCATCACCGGCTGCTCGGTGGACGATGTGACCCTGCTGTGCTCGCTGGCCAACGCCAACCTGGTGAACGGCACCTTCTACCCCGACTCCAACGGGGAGCACATCATGGTGGAGGTGACCCAGCGGGTGTTCTCCGACCAGGAGTTCGGCGAGACCACCGCCGCCTACATGCTGGGGGTCATGGGCGGCAACCTGGACAGCCGCTACATGAAATCGATGGAATCCATCTGCAAGGGCTACACCACCCTGGCGGACGAACTGGAAAAACTGAGCGGGGAGGATTGACCATGTCTCTTGCATACGACGCCTCCGGCGTGCTGGACCTGTGCGAACGGGTCTTCAGAAACGACCTGGAACTGGACTGTGAACGCGACAACCAGCGGAACACCGTGCGGGCTAAACTCCGTTTCGACGGCACCCGCTACACCATCGTCTGCTCGGCCATGGAAAAGGCGCAGGTGCTGCACCTGTGGGCCTTTTTGCCCTTTGACGTGGAGAGCGAGGAAAAGGCCATGCAGATGGCCAACGCCTGCCGGGAACTGAACAGCCTGATGGTGTTTGGCAAATACACCTACAACCTGGAAAAGGACGTGGCCCTGGAACTGGCCCACTGCTACCGGGACGGCATGAGCATTGAGGCTGCCCGCCACCTCATCATCGGCATTTTCTGCCACGCGCTGAAGGACGACGGCCAGCGCGTCATCGACCTCTTTAACGACAAGCTCTCCTTCTCCCGCTTCAAGGAGCTCATCCGCAGCTGATCTCTTTCACAAAAAAGCCCGCCGAAGCAGTTCGGCGGGTTTTTTTGCCGCCGGGGGCCGGGTTTCGCATCCTCCTGCACCGCCGCCGGCGGGGCAAAGCTCCCTCCGCCCGGCGGCGGGTGGGGTTTTTTTGCCCTTTGGGGCGAAAAGGCCCGCCTTTGCCCTTTCTCCGCCGGGCCTTTTCCTTTATAATGAAAACAAGAACACGGCCCGCGTCGCCGGGCCGAAAGGGGAGGAAACGAGATGTTTTTTTTCAAAAAAGAAGACCCCCCGCCGCCCCGCAGAGAGTACTTCGGCACCGGCCAGACCACCCGGCAGCGGGTGTTCCGGATGGTGGCGGACCGGCTGGAGGCCCTGGGCTACCAGTGCTCCAAAAACCCGGAGGAGTTTTTCCTGTTCTTCCCGGTGGAGCGGGCCGCCGGCCGCTATGACATCATCTGGCGGGTAACGGATAAGCACGTCACGGTGGTCACCCTGAGCCCTTTCACCGTGTCCGGCTGCCCCCGGGAGGACGTGGTCCTGCTGTGCAGCCTGGCCAACGCCCGGCTGCTCAACGGCACCTTTTACGCCGACCCGGAGGGGGACCGGGTCATGGTGAGCGTGACCCAGCGGGTGTTCTCCACCCTGCAATTCGGGGAGAAGACCATCGACTACCTGCTGGAAACGCTGCTCGCCCGGCTGGACTGCCGGTATATGCGCTCGCTGGAATCCCTCTGCAAGGGGTACACCACCCTGGCCCAGGAGCTGGACAAACTGAACGGGGAGGGCTGATCATGGGTTTGGTATTCACCGCGTCCGAGGTGCTGGACCTGTGCGAGCTGGTGCTGGAAAACGACCTGCTGCTGGACAGCCGCCGCAACGACGAGCGGGGCGACGTGCGGGCGGAGCTGCGGCTGGACTTCGCCCGCTTCACCATCGTCTGCTCGGTGATGGAGGACGAGCAGGTGCTGCACATCTGGGCTTTCCTGCCCTTTGACGTGGAAAACGAGCAGGACGCCCTGAAAATGGCCATTGCCTGCCACGCGCTGAACGGGTTGATGATCCTGGGCAAGTACACCTACAACCTGGAAAAGGACGTGGCCCTGGAGCTGGACCACTTCTACGGCGACGGCATCGACATGGACGCCGTGCGCCGGCTGCTGGAGGGCATCTTCCGCCCCAGCCTGGAGGAGGACGGCCAGCGGCTGATCGACCTGTACAACGGCACGCTGCCTTTCGATCGGTTTTTGACCCTTATCCAGGAATGACCCGTTCCCGGAGGAGCGAGTCCCGCCGGGCCGGGCCAGGCCGCCCACATGCCGCCGCCCGGCGCAAACGCCCCGCCCATACACAAACGCCGCCCGCCGGAGGAAGGCCCCCGGCGGGCGGTTTTTCGCTGTTTTGTTATACAATTTGTATTTTATTGCAGCAATATTACATAATTGCCTGGCCCTGCATATAGTAAACGCCCATCTTCCAGAGGAAAAAGGCGCTCACCGCCGCCAGCAGCCAGCGGGCGGGGCGGGGAAGGCTGGCCCCGATGAGGAAGAGAGGGATACACCCAAAGACGTAGCGTCCGCCGCTGATGAGCCAGCCGGCGAGGTAGCACATGCCCAGATACGCCCCGCCCCAGATGAGCCAGTGGGTGGGGCATTGTTTCCACAGGCCCCAAAGAAGCAGGGCCATGGCGGCAAAATAGAGCACCAGCTGGGCGTGGTAGAGGAACGGCGCGAGGCCGGGGTATTCCAGCGCCATCTGCCAGTGCTGGGCCAGGTTTTCGCTGATCCACTTCACCGACTGATACCAGGGCGGGGCGCTTTGGAACTCCATGAAGGCGAAGGCGTTGCCGAAGAGCCGGGCGTTCAGCGCCAGATACCCGCACCAGCCCAGAAGGGGCAGGGCCAGCGCCAGGGAAGCGGGGCCCTGCTTTTTCTGCCGCCGCGCCCGCAGCCAGAGATACAGCAGGGGAAGCAGCAGCACCAGCCCCTGGTTGCGGCAGAGGGCAGCCAGCGCCCCAAAGACTCCGGCGGGCAGCCATCTTTGCCTGCGGGCAAAGAACATGCACAGCAGGCAAAGCAGGAGAAACAGGCTTTCGGTAAAAACGCCCAGGGCAAAAAAGCCAAAGGGATAAAGGGCCATCAGCGCCACGGCAAAGGCCGCCTGCCCTTTGGGCAGGTCCTGCCCCGCCAGGGCCAGCATGGCCGCCCCCGCGCCCCCCCAGCACAGCCAGCTCACCGCCAGGGCCGCCGCCTCCCAGCTGACCGAAAGGGGGCTGAGCAGGGTGTGGGCCAGCCGCACCGCCAGGGGATAGAGGGGATAAAACACGATGTATTTGGCCGCCTCGCCCCCGGCCACATAGCCCTGCCGGGCCAGCAGCAGATAGTGGGGGCTGTCGCCGGCGGTGGTGAACCGCTGGATGAAATGCTGCCAGAAGGCGGCAAGGCCCCCGGTCTGGCCCAGGTCCAGCCAGCAGAAAAAGGCGGCGAAAAACTGGAGCGCCAAAACGCCGAAGGCGGCCAGCGCCAGCGCGCCCGGGCCGGGCGCCCAGCGGGGGGCGGCGGGCCGGGCGGGCACGGCGGGCCAGAACACAAGGGCCAGGCGCTTTGCACACCGCAAAGCCAGCAGCGCCACGAACAGCACCATCAGCGTTCCGCCGAGATGACCGAGGATCGGGCCCATGGTGTTCCCCCTTTCAGTGGCTCAGCATATACGCCGCGCCGTAAAAATTGAAGAGCGCCCCCGCCCCGGCCAGCCACAGGGCCCCCGTGCCCAGCGGGCGGCGGGGCCGGGTCAGATACCACCAGAGGGCAAGGGGGATGAGGTCCACGGTGTAGCGGGCCCCGAACTGCCAGCCGCCCATGGTGCGGTGGAGGCAGAGGGCCGCCAGCGTGGCCAGCGCCAGCACGGGAGCCAGCAGGCCGCCCGGCGCAAGGCGTTTTTTTGCCGCCGCCCGCGCAATGTCGAAAGCCCACAGAAGAAAGATGGGGCTGGCGATAAACAGGCAGAAGCCGTTGAAGGTGGAAAAGGAAAGGTCCAGCGAGGAGGTGAGGGTGACGGGCCGCAGCACCCCCCACAGGTTGGCCCAGAAGTTTTCGGTGGTGAACTGGCCGCCGTCCCGCACGAACTCCGGCAGCCAGGAGTGGCCGAACTCGAAGGGGCTGCCGAAGCGGAGGAAATTATACCAGCCCAGGGCCAGGGCCACGGCGGCGGCCGGCGCGGTGAAGGCGGCAAGGCGGCCCCACCGGCGGGCCCTGACCGCGTTCAGGGCGGCGGGCAGCCAGAGGGCAAAGGCGAACAGGGCGGTGAAGGGGCGGCAGCCCACCGCCAGCGCCATCAGGAAGAAGGCGGGCGGATACTGTTTTTTCAGCCAGAAAAACAGGCCCCAGACGGTGAAGGCGAAGTTGAGCACCTGGGCCTGGAACCACACGCCGCCGCTGCCCGCCAGCCAGAAAAATCCGCTGGACAAGGTGGAAAAAAGGGCCCAGAAGGCGCAGGCCCGCGGGGTGCCGCCCGCCCGCCAGAAGCAGAGGTAGACCCCGGCCAGGGCGGCCAGCGACGCCAGCGCCTGCCACAAATTGCCCAGATCGAGGCCCAGCGCGGCGGGCAGCAGCGCCAGCACCGAGGGCACCGGCGGGAAGGAGAGGTAATAGCGCCCCTCAAAGATCGCCAGTTCCAGCCAGGGGTAATCCTCGCCGTTTTGGATGTAGGCGCGGCCCTCCAGCCAGTTTTCAGCCTGCAAAAGATAACTGTCGTAGACGTTGGACGAAAGGAGCGTGCCACCCGCCAGGGAGTGGTAGAGCACCAGCGCCAGGGCCAGCAGGGAAAGGGCTGCCGCCAGCGCCTGGGCATGGCGGCGGTCGAAGGAACGGGGCGAGAGGGGAGCGGGCACGGGCGGGGCCTCCTTTCGGTGAGTTTTTGTCATTATACCACGGGACGTCGCTTTCAGAGCAGGACGCCGGACGGGCGGGGCGCTGCGCACAAAAAGCATGTCCGCCGTTTTGCGGCTATTATACCACAAAAGCCGCCCCGGCAAAAAGCCGGGGTGCCGTAAGAAAACGTTTTCTTATGCCACCCCGGCAAAAGGGCGGCGCTTTTTTGCAGGGCAGGGCGGCGCTCTGCTTTCTTCGCCGGACGGCGGGGGCTGTTCCTGTGCCGCCCGGGCTCCGCCTGAAAAAAACCGCCCCGGAGAAAAATTCTCCGGGGCGGCGGGTTTTTCACAAATCGGTCAGTTCCATGTGAACTGTTCCTTTGGCATATAGAGCAGCCAGTCGCCGACGTCCTCCGCTTCCACAATGCCGCACGCCGCCAGCTGCCGGTTGGCGGCCCGCAGCCAAAGGTCCGGCTGGGAGAGGCAGAGCGCCAGGAACATGCCGCAGAACACGGCGGCCGCCGCCCGCACCACCGGGAAGGGGCGGAACAGGCTGACCAGCGCCAGCACCGTGAGCACCGCCAGCACCAGGATGAACCAGCCGGAGACGACGCGCCGGGGCGTGAAGCCGAAGCGGCGGATGTAAAGCACCATCTTGCTGGCCCCCACCGCGGCGAACAAGAGATTCGAAAGGCACAGAAGAACGGCCAGGACTTTCAGCACCGGGCTTTGGCGCAAAGGGGTGCGGCTGGCCTTGGCGGCGGCGGTGAGCACCGAGAAGTTGAGCACCACCACGGCGCACAGCTCAAAGAAGCCCCGTCGGGCGTATGCGGCGGCGGTGAATCCGGAGGGCAGACGGCCGAAAAAGCCGCCGGTGAGGTAGTTCAGCTGGATGGAAAAGAAAAGGACATAAAGCGCCAGCAGCAGCGCAAGGCAGAAGGCCAGCGCGCCGCCCGGGGCAAGGCGCAGCTTTTCCGCCTCGGCCCTCAAGGATGGGCCCCGGGCGGGGCCGGGATCTTTTTTCAGCGCGCCCGCCGCCAGGCCGAAGAGATAGGCGCCCACCGGCAGACCCACCGCGAAGTAGAGGAACTCGCTGAGCAGCGCCTCGGGCAGGGTGAACCAGCGGAAAAAGCCCTTCAGCGCGTCGCCGAAGGCCGCGTCCGCGCCGGACAAAAGCCCCCCGGCCAGCACCAGCACCGGCACGGCAACGCACAGGGTGACCACCCCGGCCCAGAAGTTTCCCTTTTTGCGGCCGGACAGATTTTGCAGCCAGCTCGCCAGCGCCCGGAACAGCACCCGGACCCGCAGAAAGAAGTTGCCGAAGGGCAGGATCACCAGCGCCCGCAGCGTGTCCAGGGGGAGGAAGGGGCCGGTGCGTTCTTCGGTGAGGGAGCCGGTGCGGGCCAGCACCCAGTAGGCGGCGGCCAGGTGCAGGGCGAAAAACTCCCAGTTCTGCACCGCGTCGTGATAGAAAAGAGCGGATATTTTGAAGATGTAGTCCGCCGCCAGCAGCCCCCACAGCGCCAGCCACAACCGGCTCTCTTTGGGGGCGGGGCGGTCTGCGGCCCGGCACATCCACTCCACCCCGGCGAAGAACAAAAGGCAGAACAGCGCCATAAAGACCGGGCCGTATTCAAAGCCGAACAGCAGGCCCCGGGCGTAGGCCCAGCCCCACAGCCAGCTGAGCAGGGCGGCAGGCACCATCCATTTGGGCAGCGGCGGGCGGACGGGGGAGGCGGGCTGCTGCCCGGCGCAGGCCGGGGCGGGCGCGGGGGCAGGCGTTTCAGCGGCGGCCCCGGGGCCGTAGGCCGGGGGCGTTTTTTCGCCGCTCACCGGCGGCAGGGCAGGCTCCATGGCCTGATTTTTGGGTGCAGGAAAGCAAGGGGGGCAGGCACTGCCCTCCGTTTTGCGGGGTTCCATCATCAAACCCTCCTTTGATTCATTTATAGCTGCGGCCGTTCTGCGCCGCTCATTCACTCAGGTCGGTGACCATCACCCACAGGAGCTGGTCGGTCTCATACACGCCCTCGCAGGGGCGCTCGATGTACCATTTGTCCTTTTCCGGGTAGACGAAAACCGTCTGCTCGCTGCCGTCCTCCAGCACAAAGTGCACCGAGGCCATGTCCTCTTTGTCCGGCACGTCCTGCACGGTGGCCTTGCGGGTGGGTTCGGCGGCGGCCAGGTCCTCCAGCAGCAGCCCGATCCAGCCCGGGCCGGTGCGGACAACGCTTTCGCCCTCGTATTCCAGCCGCACTTCGGTCACGTCGTGGGCAGCGGGCAGGGTGAGCGGCCCCGCTTTGGCCGCGCAGGCGGAACAAATCAGCAGCAGCCCCGCCATGATAAGAGTCCAGATGGGTCGTTTCATCGGATCCGACCTCCTTTCAGGTGTCCAGTTCGCAGTAGTAAAGAATGCGGGCGTCGGCGTCGTAAACGCCCACGGTGAAATTGAAGGAGCCGCGCTCCAGGATGGGGGTTTGCGTGTCGCTGTGGCGGTCGATGAGGCGGTAATATCCCGCTTGTACCGCCGGAACCAGCGGCTGGCCGTCGCTGCCGGTGAGCAGGGGGCCGGTGCTTCCGGCCTCGTCCTCCACGCCCCACATCAGGGCCTGCGCCGTTTCGTCGGCGGGCAGGCTTTGCCAGGCGGGGTCGGCGGCCAGCTGCTGTTCCAGTCCGCCCTCCACAAAGGTGAGGGCGATGAAGCTGACCCCGTCGCCGTTAAAACCGCCGTGGCTGTCGTAGGCGGAGATATGGGTCACGCCGCTCAGCTCCAGCCCCAGGCCCTTTTCGACGGCCTTTTCCTCTTTTTCGGCGGCGCAGCCGCCAAGGGCCAGCGCCGTCAGGGCAAGGCAGATCAAAAGCGCCGCTGTCCGTTTCATTCGCCGTCCTCCTTTTCGTCGTCCCCGCCGGGCACATATTCCAGCAGGTCGGCGGGCTGGCAGTCCAGCGCGCGGCACAGCGCCGCCAGGGTGGAAAAGCGCACCGCCTTGGCCTTGTTGTTTTTCAGGATGGAGAGGTTGGCCGGGGTGATCCCCACCTTTTCGGCCAGTTCGCCCGCGCCGATCTTCCGGCGGGCCATGACCACGTCCAGATTGATGATGATGGGCATTTCTCCGCCCCCTTTAAATCGTCAGGTCCAGCTCGGCCTTCATGCCGATGGCCCGCTGGAACACGTTTTTGATAATGCGCACGATGAGGCCCATGAAGGCCGCGGCCGCCGCCACCATCACCATGGGCAGATAGAACACCGCGCCGCCCAGGCACAGAAGGGCCACCGCCATGCAGCACCAGCTGGCCGCCCGCAGGCAGTGGACGTTGGCGGGCACGAACACCTGCTCGTCCTCGATGTTGGCCAGCAGGCGGTAGAGGTTCCACAGCAGCACATAGGCCGCGGCGCTGGCGACGTAGAGGGTGACGAGGCCCCACACCAGGTGGGCGGCGTCGTTGATCCCGGCGTAGCGGCTGGTGCGCAGAAACCAGTTCACCAGCCACCAGCCGCACACGTCGCACACGGCCACCGCGGCGGTGAACAGCAGCACCGCCAGCCGGGAGAGGGCCAGGCTGTTTTTTTCGCTCCACATGAGAGATCTCTCCTTTTTTGACGAGTTTCGTTTGCCCCAGACGAGGGCCGCGGCGGCGGCCGCCGCCAGCGCCACCGGCCAGAGGGCGGCGGACAGAAACGCGCCCGGCCCTGGCTGGCGGCGGCGCGGACAAAGGCCGCCCCGCTCTTTGAGGCCAGTATAGCATGGGTGTTATCGAATTTCAAGTGTTTTTTATCGTTTTTCGATAATTTTTTATTTCGCACCGATATGGCCACCAGATATTGCGGCGGCGGGGGATGGAGAACACAAGGGAGTAGGGGCAAGGGAGGGGGAGGAGGAGAAGGCGCGGCAAAGCAGGGCGGCGCTCTTTCCCGTTTTGACTTGCCTGCCGCCCGAAGCGGGCCGAAAAAGCCGCGTCGCTGCCGTCGCGTAGTGCGCCTCGGAGCGAACACGCTGCACGGTACGAGTGCAGCGTGTCCGAAACGCCGCGTGCGGCGGCGGACAGGGACGCGGCCACCCCGCGCAAAGCTGCCCATACCCCAGCGCCGCCCGGATAAAGGAAAGGGCAGCTTTGAAAAATTGCTTCGCCCGGCCCATCCCCACCGCACGCGGCATCCCGGACACTTTTCAGGACAGAGAAAAGTGTCCGTTCTGATGCGCACTACGTGGGGAGGACCGGGCTTCGCCTCAGCCCGGTGGGGCAGGGCGGTGCTCTTCCCCGCTTTGCTCTGCCTCCCACCCCTTGCGCCCGGGGCGGCGGCGTGGCATAATGGGAGAGAAAAGGAGGGCTGCCCTATGAAGCGGGTGAAGATCACCGTGCTGCGCAAGGAATTTTATCCGGAATACGCCGACGCCTACCTCACCGAGGGGCGGGAGGTGGGCCCCTGCCCCCTGCTGAAGGCGGGCGACATCTTTGTTTTTGAGGGCGGCGCCCAGATGCCGGAGGGCTTTTGCCCCTGGGCCTGGGTGGACATCTACAACAACGTCAGCGCCCTGGCTGCCGGCGCGAGCTACGCCCCCTGGAACAACCGGGAGGGCCAGACCATCGCGTGCTGCACCGACGGCATCCGCCCGGTGGTGTTTGAACTGCACGCCATGGAGGAAGGGGAGTGACCCCCCTTTGTCCCGCAAATTTTTGAACAGGAAGAATTGCTTATGACCGAACTTGGTATCACACAGGAATATCTGCTTTTGGCGGTGAACGACCGGGGCCGTTTTTCGCCGCTGAACCCTCAGCAGCCCATCTGCTTTGTGGCGGCGGCGCTGGGGGAGCTGGCCGGGGCGGGCGCCGTTGCCTTCACCGGCGAGAAGGTGGGCCTTGCCGGGCCGCTGCCCGAAGGGCTGCGGTGTTTGAAACCCCTTTATGATTTCATCGACCGGCCCCGCCCGGTGCCGCTGGCGATGGTGCTGCGGGATTTTGCCCCCGACGGGCCGAAGCTGGCGGAACTGGCCGAGGCGGTGGGGGAGAGCCTGGAGGCCCTGCGCCTTGCCGCGCCCCAGCGGGCGCTGGCGGGACGGGTGTTCTATCTGCCGGCGGCGGGCCAGGCCCCGCGGCGGCTGGAGCGGCTGCTCTTCCGCCTTTGCAGCGAGGGGGGCCCCGCTCCCGGCCAGGCGGCGCTGGCGGTGCTGCTGTGTCAGAGCGGCGTTGTGGCCCAGAAGCTGAGCGAAGCGACCGCCGCCAAAGCCGAAAGCGCGCTGGCAGCCCTGCTGCTCACCGGCAGCGAGGCGGCCCGGGCCGCCCATGCCGCCCAGGACATGGCCGACCGGGTGAACGCCATCCTCTGCGGCGGGCGGTGACCGGACATACAACAAAAAAACACCTTCGGAAGTTTCCTTCCGAAGGTGTTTTTGTTTTCAGCCCTTGAGGCCCCGGGACTGGCGCTCCATATCCTCCACCACAACGTCGAATATCTCGCCCAGGCTGGCGCAGTATTCCAGCACCTTCCAGGGTTCGTTGGTGTGGTAGTGTATCTTGATGAGCTCCTCATCGCCCACCGCCAGCAGACAGTCGCCTTTGAAGTTTTGGCGGAAATAGGCGTTTATTTCGTCTTCATCCAGGCCCTCGCCCTCGATCAAAAGCTGAGTGTCATAGCGGTATTCCAGCATAACACTCTCTCCTTATAAAAAGACATTACTCCTCGTCGCCTTCGTCGGCGGCGGGTTCTTCATCCGCCGCCGCGTCCTCGGCGGCCAGAGCGGCCAGCTCCTCGTCGGTGAGGGTCTCCTCCGGCTCGTCCTCCGGCTTCTCCACCGGCTCCTCGTCGCTGCGCTCGGTGCGGGCCACCGTGACCACACGGTCGCCCTCCGCCAGACGCATGACCCGCACGCCGCTGCCGTAGCGGCTCTGGACATTGATGTCCTCGGCGTGCATGCGGATGATGATACCCTCCTGGCTGATGAGGATGACGTCGTCCTCCTCGTCCAGGATTTTAATGCCGGCCACGCCGCCCTTGGCGTAGTTGCGGATGCCCTTGCCGCCCCGGCTCTGGATACGGTAGTCGTCCACACGGCTGCGGCGGCCCTTGCCGTTTTCGGTCACGGTGAACACCGTGGCGCCCGGGCGCAGAATGCCCACGCCCACGACCTCGTCGCCTTCCGCCAGGCGCACGGCGCGCACGCCGTGGCCCGTGCGGCCCATCTGCCGCGCGCCCCGCTCGTCAAAGCGGATGGACATGCCGTCCCTCGTGGCAAGCAGCAGTTCGTCCGAGCCGCTGGTAATGCGGCACCAGGCCAGGGAATCGCCCTCGTAGAGGCTGACGGCCAGCAGGCCGCTCTTGCGGATGTTGGAATAGGCCTCGATGGGGGTGCGCTTGATGAGGCCGCGTTTCGTCACCATGGTGAGGAAGCCCTCGGCCTTGTCGGCGGGCATGCACAGCATGCGGATGACGCTCTCCTCATTCTGCAGCGGCAGGAGGTTGACAATGTTGGTGCCCTTGCTGGTGCGGCTGCCCTCGTAGATCTGGTAGCCCTTGAGGCGGTAGACACGGCCCTGGTCGGTGACAAAGAGCACGTAGTCGTGGGTGGAGCCGATGAACAGCTCCTCCACGAAGTCCTCGTCCTTGTGGGACAGGCCCGAAATGCCCCGGCCGCCGCGGCGCTGCACCTGATAGGTGTCCTTGGACTGGCGCTTGATATAGCCCGCGTGGGTGAGGGTGAAGACGCACTCCTCCACCGGGATGAGGTCCTCGATGTCCACCTCGCCGCTGACGTGGGCGATTTCGGTGCGGCGCTCGTCGCCGTACTTCTCTTTCAGAGCCAGCAGTTCCTCGGTGACGATGGCCAGCACCTTGGCGTCGTCCGAAAGGATCTCCGTCCAGTCGGCAATTTTCTTGTGCAGCTCGTCCAGTTCGTTCTCGATCTTGAGAATTTCCAGACCGGCCAAACGGCCCAGGGGGAACTTGCAGATGGCGTCCGCCTGGGGATCGTCAAAGCCAAACTTGGCCATGATGGCGGCTTTCGCCTCCGCCTGGCCGCCGCCGCAGTGGCGGATGGTGTAGATGACGTCGTCCACGATGTCCACGGCGCGGGCGAGGCCCTCCAGGATGTGGGCCCGCTCCTTGGCCTTGTTCAGGTCGTACTGGGTGCGCCGGCGGATGACCTGGTCCTGGAACTGGACATACCGTTCCAGCATGGTCTTGAGGCTCATCACCTTGGGCACGCCGCCGTCCAGCGCCAGCAGGTTGACGCCCACGGTGTCCTGCAGCTGGGTGTAGCGGTAGAGCTGGTTCAGCACTACCTGGGGGTTGGCCTCTTTCTTCAGCTCGATGACGATCCGCATGCCGTGGCGGTTGGACTCGTCGTTCAAATCGCTGATTCCCTCGATCCGCTTATCTTTCACCAGGTCCGCAATGCTCTCGATGAGGCGGGCCTTGTTGACCATGTAGGGAATTTCGGTGACGATGATCTGGAAGCGGCCGTTCTTCTTTTCCTCAATTTCGGCCCGGCCCCGCAGGGTGATCTTGCCGCGGCCGGTGGCGTAGGCGGCGCGAATGCCGCTGCGGCCCATGATGACGCCGCCGGTGGGGAAGTCCGGCCCTTTGATGTGCTCCATTAGGCCGGCCAGGTCGATGTCCGGGTCCTGGATGAGGGCCACCGCGCCGTCGATGACTTCGCAGAGGTTGTGGGGCGGGATGTTGGTGGCCATGCCCACGGCGATACCGGTGGAGCCGTTGACCAGCAGGTTCGGGAACCGGCTGGGCAGAACGCTGGGCTCTTTTTTGGTCTCGTCAAAGTTGGGGCCGAAGTCCACCGTGTCCTTGTCGATGTCGGTGAGCAGCTCCATGGCCATCTTGCTCATCCGGGCCTCGGTGTATCGGTAGGCGGCCGGGGGGTCGCCGTCCACGCTGCCGAAGTTGCCCTGGCCGTCCACCAGGGGATAGCGCATGGAGAAGTCCTGGGCCAGACGCACCATGGCGTCGTAAACGGAGGCGTCGCCGTGGGGGTGGTAGCTGCCCAGCACGGCGCCCACGGTGTCGGCGCTCTTGCGGTAGGGGTGCTGGGGGTCGTTGCCCCGCTCGTGCATGGTGTAAAGGATACGCCGGTGCACCGGTTTCAGGCCGTCCCGCACGTCGGGCAGGGCGCGGGAGACGATGACGGACATGGAGTAATCAAGAAAGGCGCTCTCGATCTCGTCCTTCACGTCCCGCACGATAAGCTTGGTGCCGGTGCCGGGGATCATCACAAAATCTTCGTTCAATGGTGTTCACCTGTCTCTTTCTTCAATCGGGCGCGTCACACGTCCAGCGTGGCGTAAAGGGCGTTCTTCTCAATGAACTCGCGGCGGGGCTCCACCTTGTCGCCCATCAGGATGGTGAAGGCTTCGTCCGCCTTCACCGCGTCCTCGATGGAAATCTGCACGATGACCCGGTTGCCCGGGTCCATGGTGGTCTCCCACAGCTGCTCGGGGTTCATCTCGCCCAGGCCTTTGTAGCGGTTGATTTTCACGCCCTGGCCCATCTCGGCGGAGAGCTTGCTCATCTCCGCCTCGTTGTAGGCGTAGCGCACGTCCTTGCCCTTGGCCAGTTTGAAAAGGGGAGGCTGGGCGATGTAGACGTAGCCGCCCTCGATGAGGGGACGCATGAAGCGGAAGAAGAAGGTGAGCATGAGGGTGCAGATGTGGCTGCCGTCCACGTCCGCATCGGCCATGATGAACACCTTGTGATAGCGCAGTTTGGAGATGTCGAACTCCTCGCCAATGCCGCAGCCCAGGGCGGTGACCACCGGCATGAGCTTTTCGTTGCCGTAGACCTTGTCCAGGCGGGCCTTCTCCACGTTGAGCATTTTGCCCCACAGCGGCAGGATGGCCTGGATGTTGGAGTCGCGGCCCATCTTGGCGCTGCCGCCGGCGGAATCGCCCTCGACGATGTAGATTTCGGTCTTGGAGGGGTCTTTTTCGCGGCAGTCCGCCAGCTTGCCGGGCATGCGGCTGGTCTCGAGAGCGCTCTTGCGGCGCACCAGGTCGCGGGCCTTGCGGGCTGCCTCCCGGGCGCGGGCGGCCTGGGTGGCCTTTTCGTAGATGGCCTTGGCCACGCCGGGGTTCTCTTCCAAAAATTCCTTCAGCTTATCGTAGACCAGGCCGGAAACAAGGCTGCGCACCTCGGTGTTGCCAAGTTTGGCTTTGGTCTGGCCCTCGAACTGGGCGTCGGTGAGCTTGACGCTGATGACGGCGGTGAGGCCCTCCCGCACGTCGGTGCCGGAGAGGTTGTCGTCCTTTTCCTTCAGGTAGCCCTTCTCCCGGCCAAAGTCGTTGATGACGCGGGTGAGGGCGGTCTTGAAGCCCTCCTCATGGGTGCCGCCGTCCGGGGTGTGGACGTTGTTGGCGAAGCTGAGCATGAGCTCGTTGAAGCTGTCGTTGTACTGCAGGGCCACCTCGGCGATGATGTCCTTCAGCTGGCCCTTGAAGTAGATGGGGGTGGGGTGGAGCACGGTCATCTGGCGCTTCTCGTGGATGTACTCCACGAAGCTGCGGATACCGCCCTCGTAGCACATGCTCTCCCGCTTGACCTCTTCGCCCCGCTCGTCGGTGAGGGTAATGCGCACGCCGGCGTTGAGGAAGCTTTCTTCCCGCAGGCGGGTGAGCAGGGTGTCGTAATCGTAGACGGTGGTCTCGGTGAACATGACAGGGTCCGGCTTGAAGCGGACGGTGGTGCCGCTGGAGGCGGCGGGGCCCACCATTTCCAGATCACCGTCGGCCACGCCCCGCCTAAAGGACTGGCGGTACTCATGGCCGCCCCGGCGCACGCTGACTTCCAGCCACTCGGAGAGGGCGTTCACCACGCTGGCGCCCACGCCGTGCAGGCCGCCGGCCACTTTGTAGCCGGAATTGTCGCCGCCGAACTTGCCGCCGGCGTGCAGCACGGTGAACACCACCGTCACCGCCGGAATGCCCAGCTTGGGCTGGATGTCCACGGGAATGCCGCGGCCGTTGTCGCTCACTTCGATGATGTCGCCCTTTTTGATGGTGACCTCGATGTGGTCGCAGAATCCCGCCAGCGCCTCGTCGATGGAGTTGTCGACGATCTCATACACCAGATGGTGCAGGCCCCGGGGGCCGGTGGAGCCGATGTACATGCCCGGGCGCTTGCGCACCGCTTCCAGCCCTTCCAGGACCTGGATCTGACTGCCGTCGTAGTCCTCGGCCTGGCCGATGGTCTCTCTGTTCAACTCTTCTGCCATTCTTTTTTCTCCTTATCCGTCTCTTCGTTTCAAAGCGCGCTACCGCGCGGGTACTGGTCCAGATTTTCCATGCGCTCGCACCGCCGCTGCAGCGTGCGGGCGGAGATGGGGCTGATGAACACCGTCTGGACCGGGAAGTCCGTCACCACAAAACTTTTTGGCAGTTCACCGGAAACGGTGACCACCGCGCCTTCCTCCTCGGCGCGGCGCAGAAACTGCCGGGTGTTCTTGGCAACGGAACTGGATTCGATGTCAAAGATACCGATGATGTCTCTGGTGTGGACCACATAGTCCTGCCCAAGATGAAGATACATATCATCCCTCCGAAAGGCGGCCGCCTTCCATTTTCAGCATGAACCCCGCCGCCTTGTGAAAGAGGCTGGAGTCGCAGGCGGTGACGATGGTCTGTTTCTGCCGCACCCGGGTGAGCAGGTATTCCTGCCGGGACGGGTCCAGCTCGCTGAGCACGTCGTCCAGCAGCATGACCGGGTGCTCGCCGGTGACCTCGGCGGCCAGCGCCGCCTCCGCCAGCTTAATGCTCAGCACCGCGCTGCGCTGCTGGCCCTGGCTGGCGAAGTTTTTGGCGGGGCGGCCGTCCAGCTCCAGCTCCACGTCGTCCCGGTGGGGGCCGGCGGTGCAAAAGCCGGCGCGGCGGTCGGCCATGCGGCTGGCGGCCAGCGTTTCGGCCAGCGTGCCCGTTTCAGACCCACAGCGGTAGCAAAGGCCCAGCGCCTCGCTGCCGCTGCTGATCTCTTCGTAATTTTTTTGGGCCAGCGGGGCCAGCCCTTCCAGAAAAAAGGCGCGCCGCCGGCGTATCTCTTCGCCCTGCACCGCCAGGTCGGCGTCGAAGGCGTCGCACATTTCCGCCGCGCCGGGGGTGCGCTCCCAGAACTTTAAAAGGCTGTTCTTCTGGGCGATGAGGCGGGAATAGCGCCGCAGAGTGGCCAGGTACCCGGGATACAGCTGGCACAGCGCCGCGTCGATGAAGCGCCGCCGCCGCTCGGGGCTGCCCTTCACCAGTTCCAAATCGCCCGGCTCGAACACCACCGCGGTGAACAGGCCCGCCAGTTCCGAGGCCCGGCCCGCGTCCGCCCCGTTCAGCTTGGCGGTGCGCCCCGGGCGGGGGCTGTCCTTTGTGCCCACGGTGATACGGATGTAATCCTCGCCCCGGTCCTGGCGGAGGATGGCTCCCTCCATCACGGCAAACTGCTGGCCCTCGCGGATGAGCTGGGGGTCCTTTGCCCCCCGGAAGCTCTTGGCTCCGGTGAGCAGCCACACCGCCTCCAAAAGGTTCGTCTTGCCCTGGCCGTTGGCGCCGGTGATGACCGTCAGCTCTTCGCCGGGATAAAAGCTTGCGCTCTGGATGTTGCGGAAGTTGGCCAGGATGAGCTTTTCCAGCCGCATGGCGCTCAGCGCCCCTGGCCGATGGCCACGGTGCGCCCGTCCAGGGTGACGGTGTCGCCGGCGCGCAGCTTTTTGCCCCGCATGGTGCACGCTTCGCCGTTCACCTGCACCTGGCCGTTCTGGATGAGCAGCTTTGCCTCGCCGCCCGTCTCCACCAGGCCCGCCAGCTTGAGCAGGCTGTCCAGCTTGATGTATTCGGTGTGAATGAGAATTTTTTCCATCGTCTCTCTCTTTTAATCGTTTTTGAAGCGCACCGGCAGCACCAGATAGATGAAGTCGTTGCTTTCGTCCGCCGGCAGGATCTTGACGGGGCTCAAAGCGCCGGTCATCTCCATGGCCACTTTGTCGCAGCGGGCGTTGCGCAGCGCGTCCAGCAGATAGCGGTTATTAAAGCCGATTTCCACGGCCTCGCCCTCGATCTCCGCGTCGAACTCGTCCACCACTTTGCCCAGATTCGTCTGGCAGCGCACGGTGACCTTCTTATCAAAGAGGATACGAAGGGGGTTCTTCAGCCGCTCGGTAATGATGAGGCTGGCGCGCTCGATGGTGTCGATGAAGTCCCGCGTTTCCAGAATGACCCTGGTCTTGTAGCCGGAGGGGATGACATTGGAATAATTGAGGAATTCGCCCTCGATGAGGCGGGACAGAATGACATAGCTGCCCGCCTCGAACACCACGAAGCGGCGGTTGGCGGAGATGTACACGTCCTGGTCGTCCTCGCCCAAGAGTTTATTGACTTCCGTAAGGGTCTTGGCGGGGATGATAATGCGGATGTGCTTTTGGGCGGTGATGGGCCGCTCCACGATGGCCAGGCGATAGCCGTCCAGCGCCACCACGGTGAGCTTGTCCTCCTCAATGGCAAAGAGCTCGCCGGTGTGGGCGGGCTTTTTGTCGTCCTGGCTCACGGCGTAAAGGGTCTTGTCGATCATGTCCCGCAACGTGCCGGCCTTGATGGACAAAGTGCGGTCCGCGCCGGGGTTGGGCAGGTCGGGATAATCCGCCGCGCTCATGGCCAGGATGTCGAACTCGGCCACACCGCCCTTGATGGTGGCGTTGCCGCCGTCGCCGGTGGTGATGGTCACTTCGCCCACCGGCAGCCGGCGCACCATGTCGCCCAGCAGCTTTGCCGAGAGGACGATCTCGCCCGGCTCCCGCACATTGGCCTCGATGGTGGTGGTGATGGCCATTTCCAGGTCGTAGCCGGTGAGGGTGAGCTGGAAGCCGTCCGCTTTCAAGAGGATACCTTCCAGTGCCGGGATGGACGAGCGAAGGGTCACCGCCCGGCTGACGCCGTCGATGGCGGCGGACAAAAGGGATTTGTCGCAGACGATGTTCATTTGCTGCGCTCCTTTCTTTCAAAACGCGAAAAAGGCGTATTATAACAAATCACTATGCAGCCGTAGTAATAGGGGGTGTGAATCTTGTGAAAAAGTGGGACAAGCCCTTTGGCGGCGGGGCTTTAGGAGATGTGAACAAGTTTTTAGCGGATGTTGGAAATTTGTTGAATGGCCATTGGCCCCAAAGTTGTTCACACCCCAAAGTGGAAAACCACTGTTGAATGTTGAATACTATGTTGAAAAAGTTGAATTTCACATTCCGTTCAAATTTGGCCGCGAAGGGGGTCAGCTGCGCACGTTTTTGATGATGTCCTCCACCGTTTCCTTCAGGCGGCGGTCGTTTTCCAGGTTCTGCTCCATGGCCTTGAGGGAGTAGACGATGGTGGAGTGGTCGCGGCCGCTGAACTCCCGGCCGATGTCCTCCATGCTCATGCCGGTGATCTCCCGCACAACATAAATGGCGGTTTGCCGGGCGCTGGAGATGTTGGCCGTGCGGCGCATGCCCCGGATCTCGGCGGGGGAGACGTTGTAGGTGCGGGCCACCTCGCTGATGATCTTCTCGATGGTCACCGGCACCGGCTGGGTCTCGTTGAGGATGTCCTTGATGGCGTTCTGGGCCACGCCGATGGCGGGCTGAATGCCTTCCAGCAGGTAGTAGGCGTTCAGCTTTTTCACCGCGCCTTCCAGCTGGCGGATGTTGCTCTTCAGGTGGTTGGCGATGAACTCGGACACCTCGTCCGGCATGTGCAGGTTGAGAAGCTCGGCCTTGCGGCGGATGATGGCCACCCGCGTCTCAAAGTCCGGCGGCTGGATGTCGGCGGTGAGGCCCCACTCGAAGCGGGTGCGCAGACGCTCTTCCAGGCTTTTTATTTCCTTCGCCGGGCGGTCGCTGGCCAGAACGATCTGCTTGCCCGCGCCGTGGAGGGTGTTGAAGGTGTGGAAGAACTCCTCCTGGGTGCTCTCCTTGCCGGCGATGAACTGGATGTCGTCCACCAGCAGCACGTCCGCGGGGCGGTAGGTCTGGCGGAACTCGTCGGTGCGGCCCGCCTGGATGGCGGTGATGAGCTCGTTGGTGAAGGTCTCGCAGTCCACATACACGATGTTGAACTCCGGGTGGTTCTTTTTGATTTCGGTGGCGATGGCGGTGAGCAGGTGGGTCTTGCCCAGGCCCGACTGCCCGTAGATGAACAGCGGGTTGTAAGCGCCCGAGGGATTGGAGGCCACCGCCTGGGCCGCCGCGTAGGCGAACTGGTTGGAGGGGCCTTTGATGAAGTTCTCGAAGGTGAAGTCATAGCGGCCGTCCGGCTCCGGCTCGGGTTCGGCGGGGGCGGGGGCTTCCTGCTTTTCCGCCGCGGGCACCACCAGCTCCACCTCCACGTCGAAGCCCAGCACAGCCGCCAGTGCTTCTCTCAGAAGGGGAGTGTAACGGTCCCGCACGATGGTGCAGATGAAGTCGTTGCGCACCGCCAGCGTCACCTTGCCGCTGCCCTCGAAGCGCACCGCCTCCAGCCCGTCGATGTACAGGTTGTAGGTTGCGTCCACCAGGCGCTGTTTGCAGTATTCTTTTGCCGCGGCTAAAACGTCGTTGAAAGAATCCATAGGTTTTTTTCGCTCCAATATTTGCAGATTTGGTATCCGATTAATTATATCATAGAAGGTTTTAATTTACAATTCTAAAATACTATTATATATATTATTTCTATAATAGGGGAGTATGGGCCGCAGACGGCCTGCCCATGCGAAAAACACCTTTTGTAAGGCAAAAAACCTTTTCAGAAAGTGTTGACAAACCAAAGGCTTTTCCGCTATACTTTTATGTTGCAGGGTCATCCCCAAACGCGGGGAGCGGACATAACTGAAAATAACCCGCCCCCAAAGCGCGGGGAGCTCATAGGAGGAAAAACAAATGAAAAGAACTTTTCAGCCCAAGAAGCGTCAGCGCAGCGGCGTGCACGGCTTTTTGAAGAGAATGGCTTCCAAGAACGGCCGCAAGGTCATTGCTGCCCGCCGTGCCAAGGGCCGGGCGAAACTGTCCGCCTGAATAGCGCCTTCCTGAAAGGCAGAACGCGAAGGTCACTTGTTACAGGTGACCTTCTTTTTCCATATCGAGGAGACCATGAGATACCGCCCCATCACCAAAAATAAAGAGTTCTGCCGCGCCTATGCCCGGGGCAAAGCCTTTGTGCACCCCAAGCTTGTGCTGTATGTGAACAAGAACCGCCTGGGCCGCACCCGGGTGGGCCTCACCGCCACCAAAAAAATCGGCGGCGCGGTGCAGCGCAACCGGGCCCGGCGGGTGATGCGGGCCGCCCTTTATCAGACGCTGCCCTACGACGTGGGCAGCTACGACCTGGTGTTTGTGGCCCGGGGGCAGACGGTGCGCTGCAAAAGCGGCGAGGTGGCCGCGGCGGCCGCCCAGCTTTTGAAAAAAGCGGGGCTGGTCCAATGATCGCCCGGCTGCTCATCGCGCCCATCCGCTGGTATAAAAAGTATATCTCCCCGAGCCTTGGCAACAACTGCCGTTTCCGGCCCACCTGCAGCGAATACGCCATCCAGGCTCTCGCCGTCCACGGGGCGGCCAAGGGCCTTGTTTTGAGCGTGTGGCGCATTCTGCGCTGCAACCCTCTTTGCCGCGGCGGCTATGACCCCGTGCCCGAAAAGGGACGCTGGGTCAGCGAAAAGCGGAACCTCTTCCGCTGAACTTTCATCTGCTTCTTGTGACTTGGACGGTTTGCGCCCGTGCGAGTCCTTCGAACCAAAAAATAAACAGCCCCGGCGCGCAAACGGGGCGGAATGGAAAGACTATGGGATTTTTAGGTTTTCTTGGCACGCCCCTCGGCTATGTGCTGCAGTGGATGTATGACCTCTTCGGCAGCTACGGCTGGGCGCTGATCGTCTTCACCATTGTGGTGCGTCTGCTCAGCTTCCCGCTGCAGATCGGCCAGCAGAAGAACACCGCCCGCATGGCGGCCTACAAGCCGATGATCGACGAGATCCAGAAAAAGTACGCCAAAGACCGGGAAAAGCAGAACGAGGAGCTCATGCGCCTGCAGCAGGAGTACGGCTACAACCCCACCGCCGGCTGCCTGCCCATGTTCGTGAACTTCTTTGTGATGTTCGGCGTGATCGAGGCGGTCTATTACCCCCTGCAGCACATCCTGCACATCAGCAAGGACGTGCTGGTGCAGATCGCTGACATCCTGGGCCAGGCCTACAACTACACCACCAACACCGCCATCATCCAGATGGTGCACAACAACACCCTGCCCAGCGAGGCCGCCGCTCTGCTCACCTCCGAGCAGCTGGCGAGCATTAAGGACTTCAACGTCATGTTCCTGGGCATGGACCTCACCGTCAAGCCCGAGCTGGCCTTCAACGTGCTGCTCATCTTCCCCGTGCTCAGCGTGATCACCATGGCCCTGAGCAACATCATTATGATGAAGTCCAGCGGCCAGGAGCTGCAGGGCAGCATGAAGTGGATGCCCTGGATGATGAGCCTGATGTTCGTCTGGATCGCCTTCACCGTGCCCGTGGCCTTCTCCCTGTACTACACCGTGTCCAACGTGCTCATGCTCATCACCAGCGTGATCACCCGCAAGATGTACGACCCCGAGAAGATGAAGGCCCAGGTCGCCGCCGAGATCGAAGAGAAGAAGAAGGCCAAAAAGGCCAAGAAGCAGGTCAAGGTCGTGGACGAAAAGACCGGCGAAGAGAAGCTGAAGGAAGTCACCGAAGCGGAGATGAACCGCCTGCGCATTGAGCGCGCCCGCGCCATCGACGCCGAGCTGTATAAGGACGAGCGCACCACGCCCCTGAATGCAAAGACCGGGGAGGAAGAATCATGCGAGAAGTGATCGTTACCGGCAAAACGGTGGAGGAAGCCACCGAAAAGGCCTGCCTGGAGCTGGGCCTGCCCCGGGAAGAAGTGAGCATTGAAATCCTGGAAATGCCCACCCGCAAGCTGTTCAAAACCACCCCCGCCAAGGTGAAGGCCACCGCCGACGAGGCCGAGGCCCCCGCCGTGGAAGAAAAGCCCGCCGCGCCGAAGGCCGAAGAGAAGAAGGAGGCCCCCAAGGCCCCCGAGAAGAAGGCCGAGGGACCCAAGGCCGAGCCGGCTGCCGCCGTGGAAGAGCCCGCCGCCCCCGCCCGGGAGGCTGCGGAGGAAAAGCCGGTGAGCGAAGCCCAGGAGGCAAAGCTGGCCGCCGCGGTGGAATACCTCAAGACCGTGTTCGCCGCCATGGGCGCGGGCGAAGTGACCGTGACCACCCAAAAGCAGGGCGAAGCCTGCATTATCCGGGTGGAGGGCGACGATGTGGGCATGCTCATCGGCCATCGCGGCGAGACGATGGAGAGCCTGTCCTACCTTGCCAGCCTGGTGGCCAACCGGCTGCCCGGCGAGTACATCAAGCTGGGCCTGGACGTGGCCGGCTACCGCGGCAAGCGGGAGAAGGACCTGGAGGCCCTTGCCCGCCGGATGGGCGCGAAGGTGGCCCGCACCGGCCGCAGCTGGGCCATGGACCCCATGAACCCCTACGAGCGGCGTATCATCCATTCCACCATCAGCGGCATGGAAGGCGTGCGCAGCGAGTCCAAGGGCGAGGGCGCCGACCGCCGCGTGGTCATCTACCCCACCGACCCTCAGGCTGCCGGCACCTCCTTTGAGCGGGAGCGCCGGGGCGGCCGCGGCGGCAGAGGCGGCCGCGGCGGAAAAGGCCGGGGCGACCGGGGCCGCAAGGGCGGCGAGCGCCGTTCCAGCGTGCCCGCCCGGGAGTTTGCCGACGCCCCCCGCGAGGAAGGCGCCGAGCCCATGGCTCCCAAGCGCACCCAGCTGATCGACGACGCCGAAGGCTTTGCCCTCTACGGCAAGATCGAACTGTGAACGACCAAAAAGGCAGCCGCCCGGTCCGTCAGGATCCGGGCGGTTTTTTTGTTTTTTTCCACGCTCTTGCGGATGTTGCCATCGGTGTGGTATGATGAAAAAAATTTAACTGCAAACCTGCCGGATGAGGTAAGGGAGGGGAGTACCATCCATCAGAACCGAAACCCCCAGCGCGTCCGCGAATTTCTGGAGATATGCTTTGACGTGTTTTGCCAGCACGGGCTGGAAAACACCAGCCTGAAAATGCTCTCCGAGGCATGCGGCGTGTCCAACGCGGCGCTGGTCTACTATTTCGGCACCAAGGACGCCATCGTCATCGAGTCCACCGCCCACTGCATGGCCAAGGTGGAGGACGATTTCATGGCCAACTCTCCCCAAAGCGTGCCGGACATCGAGCGCTTTCTGCGGGAAATGCCCTATCTCACCGCCCGCATGCACGGCGCGAAATACCGCTTTATGTATCAGGTCTACGCCAGCCCCAAATACCGGGAGTACGGCGCGGAGTTCTTCAAGGGTGTGAACCAGCGCTACCACAAATACGCGCAAATGCTTTCGGGCAAGCTGGGCATGCCGGCCGATTACATCCAGGGCATGACCTATGCGTTCGTGCGCGCCTGCGTGCACTATGCCCTTTTTGAGGACGAAGAATACCTCAACCTGCAGCTGAATGCCATCCGCGTTTCCCTCCGGGCCTATCTGGGGGCACAGGGCGGGGCAAAAACCGAATAACAGACAGCGCCGCCCCGGAAAAACGCCGGGGCGGTTTTTGTTGGCAGGGGCCGGAAAAACGAAGGGAGCAGAGCCGCGGGCCCTCCGCCGCTCCCTCTTGCCGCCTTGCCGCCGCTGTGCTACAATAAATCGGATATACCCAAAAATCACGGCTTTGCAAAAGGAGGCGTTTTTCATGGCCGAGACCATCGTGGCGCTGGCCACTCCCCCGGGAGCGGGCGGCATTGCTGTGGTGCGCCTGTCCGGCGAGGAGGCGCTGACGGTGGCGGCAAAGGTGTTTTTTCCACACAACGCCGCCAAGAAAGTGGAAAACGCAAAGGGCTACACCGCCCTCTACGGAAACTTTGTTGCCAACGGAAAAACCCTGGACGACGGGGTGGCGCTGTTCTTCCGCGCGCCTCACAGCTATACCGGCGAGGACGTGGCGGAGCTGAGCTGCCACGGCGGGCCGGTGGTGGCCCAGAGCCTCATCGACGCGTGTATCGCGGCGGGGGCGCGGCCTGCGGGGCCGGGGGAATACACCCGGCGCGCCTTTTTGAACGGGCGCATGGACCTGACCCAGGCGGAGGCGGTGATGAGCCTCATCGGCGCGGCGGGGCGGCAGGGCGCGGCTCTGGCCCGCACGGCGCTGGACGGCGCGCTGGCAAAGCAGATGGAAGGATTCAAGCAGCAGCTGGTGGCTTTGGCGGGGCACATCGCCGCCTGGGTGGATTTTCCCGAGGAGGACGTGCCCGCCCTGGAGCCGGAGGCTCTTTGCGCCACTCTGGGCCAGGTGAAGGCGGGGCTGGAAAGCCTCATTCGGAACTTCGGCGCAGGCGCCGTTCTGCGGGAAGGGGTGGACGCGGCCATCGTGGGCAGCCCCAACGTGGGCAAGAGCACCCTGTTGAATCTTTTGGCGGGCTTTGACCGGGCCATCGTCACCCCCATCGCCGGGACCACCCGGGACGTGGTGGAGCAGGCGGTCATGCTGGGAGGCGTGCGGGTCACCCTGCGGGACACCGCCGGCCTGCGGGACACCGGCGACGTGGTGGAGGCGGAGGGGATCCGCCGCAGCCGCCGCGCCATGGAGGAAGCGGGCCTGGTTCTGGCCGTGTTTGACGGCTCGGCCCCCCTCACCGAAGAGGACAGGCAACTGGCGGCGGACTGCGCCGGGCGGCCTGCCATCGCCATTGTGAACAAGAGCGATTTGCCGCAGCAGTTCGATCCGGCGGCCATCGCGCCCGGTTTTGCGGAAGTCGTCACCCTGGCGGCGGGCCGGGGCGAGGGCGCGGAAACCTTGGGCGAAGCGGTGCGCCGGGTGCTGGGCGTGGCGAATCTGGACCCCAGCGCCCCCTGCCTTGTGAGCCGGCGGCAGTACGCCGCCGCCTGCGAGGGCCGCGCGGCGCTGGAGGAGGCGGAAAACGCCCTGGCGGGAGGTTTCGGGCTGGACGCGGTGAGCGTCTGCGTGGACGACGCCCTTTCCGCCCTCTGCCGCCTCACCGGCGAGGACGCCTCCGACGCGGTGGTGGAAGAAGTGTTCTCCACCTTCTGCGTTGGCAAGTAAATTTATCGGCACACGTTCATACCTCAGAGCGGAACAAAACCTGTTTGCAGGTTCCTTCTGCGGCGGTATGAGTCAGTTTTTTGAAAGGGGGGCCGCTGATGGCTTCCGACACAAAAGGCCTCGTCCATCTGGGCGATTTTGATGTGATCGTTGTGGGCGCGGGCCACGCTGGCATTGAAGCGGCGGCGGCGTCCGCCCGGCTGGGGGTCTCCACCGGCCTGTTCACCCTGGGGCTGGACGGCATTGGCAACATGCCCTGCAATCCCAGTATCGGCGGCACCGCCAAGGGCCACCTGGTGCGGGAGATCGACGCGCTGGGCGGCGTGATGGCGCTGGCCGCCGACGCCACCACCCTGCAGAGCCGCATGCTCAACCGGGGCAAGGGCCCGGCGGTGCACTCCCTGCGGGCGCAGATCGACCGCCAGGCCTACCACCGCTTCACAAAGGAATATCTGGAGCACCTCCCCGGCCTTTCCATCAAGCAGGCCGAGGTGGTGGATATCCTCATCGAAAACGGCCGGGTGAAGGGCGTTTGCACCCGTCTCCACGGCTTCTACGGCGCGAAGGCGGTGGTGCTGTGCACCGGCACCAACCTGGCCGGCAGGATTTTTGTGGGCGACGCCTCGGTGCCCAGCGGCCCCGACGGCCAGCACGCCGCCACCCTTCTGGCCGAGAGCCTGCGGGCGGCGGGCCTGCCCATGCGCCGCTTCAAGACCGGCACCCCCGCCCGGGTGCACCGGCGCAGCATTGATTTTTCGGTGCTGGAGCGCCAGCCGGGAGAGGAGCCGCCGGAGCCCTTCAGCTTCCTCACGCCCCCCGGCGGCGTGAAGAACCAGGTGGACTGTTTCATCGCCTGGACCAACCCCGAGACCCACAAGGTCATTCAGCAAAACCTCCACCGCTCGCCCCTTTACGGCGGGGCCATCGAGGGCATAGGCCCCCGCTACTGCCCCAGCATTGAGGACAAGGTGGTGCGCTTTGCCGACAAGGAGCGTCATCAGATTTTCGTGGAGCCCTGCGGCCCGGACACGGAAGAGATGTACCTCCAGGGCATGAGCAGCAGCCTGCCCGAGGATGTTCAAATTGCCATGTACCGCACCATCCGGGGTTTTGAACATCTTGAAATCATGCGCCCGGCCTATGCCATCGAATACGACTGCATTGACCCCCAGGCCCTGCGCCACACCCTGGAAAGCCGGGCGGTGGCGGGCCTTTACGGCGCGGGCCAGTTCAACGGCACCAGCGGCTATGAGGAGGCGGCGGCCCAAGGGCTTTTGGCGGGCGCCAACGCAGCCCTGGCGGTGCTGGGCAAAGAGCCCATGACCCTGCCCCGCTACACCTCCTACCTGGGCACCCTGGTGGACGACCTGGTCACCAAGGGCGTGATGGACCCCTACCGCATGATGACCAGCCGCAGCGAGTACCGGCTGACCCTCCGGCAGGACAACGCCGACGAGCGCCTCACCCCCATCGGCCGCAAGTTCGGCCTGGTGGACGACAAGCGCTGGGCTGCCTTTGAAAAGGCCATGGAGGTGAAAGCCGCCGAGGAAAAGCGGCTGGCCTCCACCACCGTGCGGGCGGCGGACCTGAACGCCGTCACCGAAAAAGAGGGCCTGCCCCCGGTGGAAAAGGGAGGCACGGCGGCCCAGCTGCTGCGCCGCCCGGAGCTGACCTACGAGCACATCGCGGCGGTCATCGGCCCCGGCGAAGGGGTGGACAATCGCATGGCTCAGCGTCTGGTCACCGAGATAAAATACGAGGGCTACATCGCCCGGCAGCAGCGGGTCATCCGGGAGACAAAGCGGCTGGAAAGCCAGCCCATCCCCGCGGACTTCGACTATGCGCCGCTGGAGGGCCTGCGGCTGGAGGCGAGGGAAAAACTGCAAAAGCTGCGCCCGGCGGACATCGCCGCCGCGGGGCGGATTCCCGGCGTGTCGCCCGCGGACATCGCGGTGCTTTCGGTGGCCGTGGCCGCCGCGGGCGCCAAAGCAAAAAGGGAAGGGGAGAGCGAAGGATGATCGATAAAGAACGCCTTGCGGCCAAGTGCGCCGCCGAAGGTCTGGCCCTCACCGGCGAAATGCTGGACAAGCTGGACAAATACGCCGAATGTCTGGTGGACTACAACCAGAAGGTGAACCTCACCGCCATCACCGACCCGGAGGGCATTGAGGACAAACATTTTGTGGACAGCCTTCTGTTTGCCGCCCGCCCCGAGGTGGCCGGCAGGCTGGTGGACGTGGGCACCGGCGCGGGGTTCCCCGGCGTGGTGGCCAAAATCTACAAGCCGGAGCTGGAGCTCACCCTGATGGAGCCCACCGGCAAGCGGGTGGATTTTCTGCGCTGGGTCTGCGGCGAACTGGGCCTTGCCGGCGTGGAGTTCGCCAAGGAGCGCGCGGAGGAAGCGGCCCGCAAACAGTGGCGTGAGGCCTTTGACGTGGCCTGTGCCCGGGCGGTGGCGGCCCTGCCGGTCTTGAGCGAATACTGCCTGCCCCTGGTGAAGGTGGGGGGCATGTTCATCGCCCTCAAAGGTGCCAGCGGCGAGGAAGAACTGGCCGCCGCCAAAAACGCCATCGCCAAGCTGGGCGGCGCCTGGAAGGAGACTGCCCGGCTGCACCTGCCCGGCGGCGACGAGCGGTGCCTGATTTTGTGCGAAAAGATTTCGCACACTTCGACCGTTTACCCCCGCAACGGCGGAAAGATCGCAAAAGCCCCTCTGAAGTGACGGGCGGCGCGGCGTTTGCCGTCGTTTTCTGTAAATGGAAAATACTGGAAAATATCGGATGTTTGTGGTATACTTTCCCTGCAAGGAAAGAAGGGGCGCAAAACCCCCTTTGCCTTGCAGGAAAAGAAAAATGTGCCGCGGGCGTCCGATTTTTTTGCAATCAGGCCGGACAAGCCCCGCCGACGGGAAGGAGAAATGACCCATGCTGACCCCGAGACCGAAGGTGCAGGGAAAGGTGCTGCTTTTGCCGGTGGACAAGATCGTGCCCTCGGCCCACCAGGCCCGCACCCATTTTGACCAGCAGGAAATTGCCCGCCTTGCCCTGAGCATTGCCCAAAACGGGCTTTTGCAGCCGGTGAGCGTGCGCCCGGGCAAGGAAAAGGGCGAGTACGAACTGGTGGCGGGAGAGCGACGGCTGCGGGCCTGCAAGCTGGCGGGCCTTGCGGAGATACCCGCCATCCTGGCCCAGCGGGACGAGAGCCAGTCCGCGGCGCTGGGCCTTTTGGAAAACATCCAGCGCCAGGGTCTCGATCCCTTCGAGCAGGCCCGGGGCATTCGGGAGGTCATCACCCTCTGGGGCTGCACCCAGGAGGAGGCGGCCAGGCGGCTGGGGATCGCCCAGCCCACCCTGAACAACAAACTGCGTCTGCTGGCTCTTTCGCCCCAGCAGCAGAGCTTTTGCGTGACCAACGGCCTCACCGAGCGGCATGCCCGGGCGGTGCTGCGCCTGCCGGAAGAAGAACAGCGCAGCCGTGCGCTGGAACAGTTCGTGGCAAAAAAGATGAACGCCCGGCAGGCGGATGAATATGTGGAGCGGTGCCTTGGGGAGAAAAAGCCCGCCCGCCGCCGCCCGGTGCCCATGGTTCGGGACGTGCGCATTTTTGTGAACACCATCAACAAGGCGGTGCGCCTGATGGTGGACGCGGGCGTGCCCGCCCGCACCACCAAGCGGGAAGGGGAGGGCTTTGTGGAGTATACGGTGCACATCCCCACCGAGCCCGCCAAAAAGACTGCCGGCGCGGGCTGCTCGGCTTAAGCAGCGGACAAGCCTTTGCCACATCAATTTTCATGCCCTTAACAAACCCGGAGCCTTCGTCCGCGCACTGCGGCGAGGGCTCCGGGTTTTTGCGTGGAAATGTTCCACGTGGAACAATGAAAAAAGCCCCGGAGAAAACTCCGGGGCAAAATCGAAGCGGTCAGGCTGCCCGCCGTCCAAAGGGAATGAACAGCAGCGGCGCAAACTGGGCGAGAATGGTGGCGGCGGGCAGGGGAAGGGAAAGCTGCATCAAAAGAGACGCAAGGTTTCCGGTCCAGCAGTAAAACCGGGACAGAAAGAGACTGACCTTCAGCGGAAAGGCCGGAAGAAAAAGCTGGGCCAGAACAATGGCCAGCATCGGCAGAATCAACAGCGCTGCCGAAGCCGCAATTTCCCTCCGTGTCATGGAACGGAAGGCCCACAGTCCGCCCGCCAGAAGAACAGCAAGAATCAGCACTGTCTGAAACAGCACCGAACGCACTGGGTCGGTGGAGACTTCGATGGTGCCGTTTTCGCCGACGGTGCGATTCACATAAATCAGCGCGCCCGGAAAAATGGTCAGCCAGTAGCAAGCAAGACTTGACAGAAGGCAGAACACGGGCACGCGCCAGAGGATACCAACGCGGATATTCATGGGCGACCTCCTTATCTCGTGATTCTGCTTGCAGTATATCATCTCGCAGTGAAAAAGGAAAGCCTTTGCAAAGTAGGGCAGGGGGGAGCGACGCAAAATGTTCCACGTGGAACATTCAAACCGCTGCCGTTTTGAAAAAAACAGTGTTCCACGTGGAACATTTGCGAAAAATTCCCTTTGCACAGACACGGCGCAGCCACTATATATAGAGAAATGCCCCGCAAATTGGGGCTTTTTTTGGCAGACCACAAGATATTGCCCGTTTCAAAAGAGGCCCGGCTGTGCTATAATAACAAGCACAGCCCGTTTTTCGGGGCCGGCCCCGGAGGCCGGCATATCAGCACATAGAACAAAGGGGAAACGACAGTGGGCAAAATCATTGCAGTTGCGAACCAAAAGGGCGGCGTGGGCAAAAGCACCACGGCGGTCAATCTGGCGGCCTGTGTGGCCGCCCAGGACAAAAAAGTCCTCATTGTGGACCTGGACCCCCAGGGCAACACCACCAGCGGCTTCGGCGTCTCCAAGAAAAACGTCCAGGCCAGCGTCTACGAGCTGCTCATCGGGGAGGCCAAGGCTGCCGACGCCGTTGTTCCCACCCAGTACAAGGTGGACATCATCCCCTCCAACATCCAGCTGTCCGGCGCGGTGGTGGAACTGGTGAATATGCCCAAGCGGGAGAGCCGCCTGCGGCAGGCGCTGGCCCAGGTGGCCGGCAATTACGACTTCATCTTCATCGACTGCCCGCCCAGCCTCGATCTGCTCACCCTCAACGGCCTGTGCGCCTGCGATTCGGTGCTCATCCCCATCCAGTGCGAGTTCTACGCCCTGGAGGGCCTGTCCGAGCTGATGAGCACCCTCAAAACCGTGCGCAAGATGTACAACCACTATCTTGAAATCGAGGGCGTGGTGTTCACCATGTACGCCGGGCGGCTCAATCTGACGCTGCAGGTGGTGGAGCAGGTGAAAAAGTTCTTCGGGGACAAGGTCTACAAGACCACCGTGCCCCGGAACGTGCGGCTTTCCGAAGCGCCCAGCTTCGGCATGCCCATCAATTACTACGACCCGGTGAGCAAGGGGTGCGAGGCCTACATGGAAATGGCCAAAGAATTCCTTGCAAACAACCGGTGAAAAGGGGGAGGAAAGGATGGCAGTAAAAAAAGGGGGGCTCGGCCGCGGGCTGGAAAGCCTCTTTGAGGACGCCGCCCGTGACGTGGGCGGCCCGGTGAGCACCCTGCCTCTGCGGGAGATCGAGCCGGACAAGGACCAGCCCCGCAAGGACTTCGACGAGCAGGCCCTCTCCGAACTGGCGGACAGCATTGCCCGCCATGGCCTTTTGCAGCCCATTGCGGTGCGGGCTGCGGCCGGAGGCGCCTATAAAATCATCGCCGGCGAGCGCCGCTGGCGGGCCGCGCGGCTGGCGGGCCTTTCCGAAGTGCCGGTGGTCATCAAGGACGTCACCGACGCCGAGGCCATGGAGCTGGCCCTCATCGAGAACCTCCAGCGTGAAGATCTGGACCCGGTGGAGGAGGCCATGGGCTACCGCCAGCTGATGGAGCGGTGCGAGCTGACCCAGGAGCAGACGGCCCAGAAGATCGGCAAGAGCCGCAGCGCGATAGCCAACAGCCTGCGCCTTCTGAACCTGCCCGACGATGTGCTGGCCTTTTTGAAGGAGGGCAAGCTCTCCACCGGCCATGCCAAGGTGCTGCTGGGCCTGCCGGACGCGGCGCTGCAGAGCCAGGCCGCCGAAGCGGTGGTGGGCCAGAACCTGAACGTGCGCCAGACCGAGGCGCTGTGCAAAAAACTGGTAAAGCCGGAAAAACCGGCCAAACCCCAGCCTCTGCGCCCTGCGCTGGCGGGCGAGGTGGAATATGCCCTGCGCCAAGTGCTGGGCAGCGAGGTAAAGGTGGACTACAAAAACGGTCAGGGCAGCCTGACGGTGCACTTTTACTCGGACGAGCAGCTGAGCGCCTTTGCGAATCTGCTGGGCGGCTACAATAAGGAAGAAAACAAGTAAAAGGGGAGTAGCGACATGCTGGACATTCGATTTGTGCGGGAAAATCCCGACGCCGTGAAGGAGAACATCAAAAAGAAATTCCAGGAGCAGAAACTGCCTCTGGTGGACAAGGTCATCGAGCTGGACGCCAAAAACCGCGCGGTGATGACCGAGGCCAACGCCCTGCGCGCCGAGCGCAACACCCTCTCCAAGCAGGTGGGCATGCTGATGGGCCAGGCCAAGAAGGACCCCTCCAAGCTGGCCCAGGCCGAGGCGGCCAAGGCCAAGGTGACCGCCCAGGCCCAGCGCCTGGCGGAGCTGGAGGCCGAGGAGGAGAAGCTGGAAGGCGAGATCCGCGACATCATGCTGGTCATCCCCAACATGATCGACCCCTCTGTGCCCATCGGCCCGGACGACAGCTGCAACGTGGAAGTGCAGCGCTTCGGCGAGCCCGTGGTTCCGGAGTTTGACATTCCCTACCACACCGAGATCATGGAGAGCTTCGGCGGCATCGATCTGGACAGCGCCCGCCGTGTGGCCGGCAACGGCTTCTACTACCTGCTGGGCGACATCGCCCGCCTGCACGAGGCGGTGCTGGCCTACGCCCGCGACTTTATGATCAACAAGGGCTTCACCTACGTCATCCCGCCCTTTATGATGCACGGCGCGGTGGTGCAGGGCGTTATGAGCTTCCCCGAGATGGACGCCATGATGTACAAGATCGAGGGCGAGGACCTCTACCTCATCGGCACCAGCGAGCACACCATGATCGGCCGCTTTGTGGATCAGATCATCCCCGAGGCGAAGCTCCCCCTGACCCTCACCAGCTACAGCCCCTGCTTCCGCAAGGAAAAGGGCGCCCACGGCCTGGAGGAACGGGGCGTTTACCGTATCCACCAGTTTGAGAAGCAGGAGATGATCGTGCTCTGCAAACCGGAGGAGAGCATGGACTGGTACGAGAAGATGTGGCGCAACAGCGTGGAGCTGTTCCGCAGCCTGGACATCCCCGTGCGCCAGCTGGAGTGCTGCTCCGGCGATTTGGCGGACCTGAAGGTCAAGAGCTGCGACATCGAGGCCTGGAGCCCCCGCCAGAAGAAGTACTTCGAGGTGTGCAGCTGCTCCAACCTGGGCGAGGCCCAGAGCCGCCGGCTGAAAATTCGTGTGAAGGGCGAGGACGGCCGCAACTACCTGCCTCACACCCTGAACAACACCTGCGTGGCGCCTCCGCGCATGCTGATCGCCTTCCTGGAGAACAACCTCCAGGCGGACGGCACGGTGAAAATCCCCGAGGTCCTGCGCCCCTACATGGGCGGCAAGGAGCTTCTGGTACCCGAAGCAAAGTAAAAAAAGCGCGCAGCACGGCGGCGGCGGGAAAATCCTGCCGCCGCCGTCTTTTTCCAGCAAAAAAGTATTGACAAGCCCCTCTTCATTCAGTATAATATAAAAGCGCCTTTCAGAAGGGCGTAGCTGAATATGGCGGTATAGCTCAGTTGGCTAGAGCATTCGGTTCATACCCGAAGTGTCACCGGTTCGAATCCAGTTACCGCTACCAGATACAAGGTTTAGCTACGATACATGGGGGTCGCCCGCAGTAGTGGACGATGTTTTTGCTTGCTGTCGTAGCTAAGCCTTGTATAATATGGCCCGTTGGTCAAGCGGTCAAGACATCGCCCTTTCACGGCGGTAACCCGGGTTCGATTCCCGGACGGGTCACCAGAAAGCCGGCAGACGCTTTTGCGTCTGCCGGCTTTCCCTTTGTTCGGGAAAAAAGCATTGTTGCAACCGCCGGTTGACATATAGTTGGTCGACGGCGGCGGGATTTTCAGGTACAATAGAACCACGCGGAGGTGATGAATATGGTATTGGGCGAACGCATCAGAAGCCGGAGAGAGAAACTGAAACTGTCACAGGGGTATGTGGCGGAACAGATCGGCGTGAGCCGGCAGGCGGTGTCCAAATGGGAAACGGGCCAGTCGGAGCCGACCGCGGACAACCTCGTCGGGCTGGCAGAGGTATTTGAAATAAGTCTGGCGGAACTGGTGGGCGCAGACGAAAATGACGGGGGAAAGGACGGCTTTGAAGCGCGGCCGCAGCCCAAAACTCCAAACCTCATCCTCCGGGCGAACCTGATACGGCTCGCCATCACCGCCCAGGCGGCCTTTCTGTTCAGCAGCGCGTCGATGTTCTGCCAGATGCAGGCCGCGGAATATCCCATGAAAGACCTTTACCGCGGGGCGCTTTTTGTTTCGCTGGCGCTGCTTTTGCTCAGCTCGGTATGGATGGCCTCCAACCATCGATGGGAAGAGGACATGGCCCGGCGGCGAACAAACGCGCGTATCGAGCTGGGCTATTGCTGCGTGCAGCTGGCGGCGGGTTTTCTGACCGTTTATTTCGGGTTGGGCCTTGCGGGCGCTGTGTTGATGATCATCACCACCTGTGTCTATGTGCTGTATGTCAATCCCAGGTTCATGGGTCGTAAACTCACGAAGTGAGGCGGCCCGCAGGGCTGTGATGAAGGAAAAGCTCCGGGCATTTGCCCGGAGCTTTTTCCTGTTCAGTGAAACACCACCCGCCGCCCGCCGTTCCTCTTCGCCACAGGCCGTGCGCTTTTTTCGGACGGGGCAGTTCCCAGGGCGTTCAGCAGCCTTTGTACTTTTCCAAAAAGGCGACGACGTTCATTTCCCGGACGTCCTTCAAAATTTCGTCGTCGTCGAACCACCAGGAGTCGCCCAGGTATTTTTTGCTGCCCATGTATGCCCAGCGGGCCTCTTCCGCCTCCACCCACACGGGGCAGACGTCGCAGTGATAGAGATAGATGTTCTGGTCGATGACCAGCCCGCTCGTCTCGCTGAGCTGATACATTCTGGCGAAGAGCGCGGAGGGCTGACCCGCGGTGAAGCGGCGGAATTCCTCAAGGAGGGCGGCAAGGGGAACGGTCTCGTTCACCGCGTCCTTGAGCAGCGCGTCCGCCGTTTCGGGGCAGGAGATATGGATGGAGAACCCACAGCCCATGAGGGAAACACGGGAATTCAAGGCGGGGACAGGGCCTTTTCGTATGACGATCTGCCGCATGGCGCGCTCCTTCCCGGTCTGCAAAACGTTTGAACTGTCTTCACTGTACCACACATCGCTCCCGGTATCAATAGGCCGGCTCTGTGACCGGGCCGCGCCCGAAGGGGGGAAGGCGGGGGAGGCCGTCAGGCGGCAGGGCGGTGCGGAGAGTTCCGGGCAAACGCCCGGAACTCTTTTTGACCGTCTCAGTGGAACACCACCCGCCGCACGCGGCCGGGCAGACCGGCCAGCAGCGTGCGGGGAGAAAAGACCACCTGCCTGATCCAGACGCCCTCGCAGGAGATGACCAGCAGCAGGTGGAGCCGGTCATTGGAGGGGAGATGGGCAGCCCGGGCGGGCAGGCTCACCTCCATTTGAAGGGTGTGCCCCCGCACCAGCCCCCGCCGGAAGGCGAGGCACAGGGCGGTGAGAGGATGGAAGAGGACTTTGCAGTGGCCCAGCCACCGCCATGCGGCGTAGATCGCCGTTTCTTTGGGCAGGTCCGGCCCGCCCGGGGCCACTGTGGTTTCGGAGGTGGTGTAAACTTTGCAGGGAATGCCTTCGTACTCGATCATTCGGGTCATAAGCGTCTCCTTTCGCTGGACGAAAATGAAAAAATGGCACACTGGTCCCGTCGACCAATGTGCCATTTCCGTAATTCTGATGTTTCGTCCCCCGAAAGGGGTGTGCCTAATTATATCACACCGGGGCGGAGCCCGTCAACGAAAATTGTTGGGGCTGCGCTTCACGGGGCCAGAAAACACCCCGGCTCGTGGCCGTTGATGACCCCCGCCGCCTGCAGATAGGCGTAGACCACCGTGGTGCCCACGAAGGACATGCCCCGGCCCTTGAGGTCTTTGGAGATCGCGTCCGAGAGGGGAGAGGAGGCCGGGCCGTACTCCGCGATGGACTTGCCCTCTGTCCAGTGCCACAGCCAGGCGTCGAAGCTGCCCCACTCCTTTTGAATGTCCAGAAACACCGCCGCGTTCTTCACCGCCGCCTTGATTTTGCGCCTGTTGCGGATGATGGCGGCGTTTTGGGCCAGCTGCGCCTGCTTTTCCTCGCCGAAGGCCGCCACCTGTTCGGGATAAAAGCCCTCGAAAGCCTCCCGGAAGGCGGGACGCTTGTTCAGCACGCACTCCCAGGACAGGCCCGCCTGAAAGGTCTCTAAAATCAGCAGCTCAAACAGCGCCCGGTCGTCGTGCAGCGGCACGCCCCACTCGTTGTCGTGATAGGCGATGTAGGCAGGGTTTTTGGGGTTTGCCCAGCGGCAGCGCCGCGTTCCGTCCGCCCATTCCATGGCGAAACCTCCTTGCTATGGTATCTGTGCGCAAAAGCCGTTTGCGGCCTGCGGGGGAAGAGGGCCGCGTTTGCAGGCCGCCGTCCGCTGCCCTCCGGGCGCGGAACGCTCACGGGCGGAAGGGAATGCCCTCCAGCCGCAGAAGGAATATCTTGTTCTCCAGCCCGCCGCCGTAGCCGGTGAGGCTGCCGTCCGCCCCCAGCACCCGGTGGCAGGGCAGGAAGAGGGAGATGGGGTTGCGGCCCACCGCGCCGCCCACCGCCCGGGCGCTCATCTTGGGAATGCCCCGCTTTGCCGCGAGGGTGGAGGCCAGCGCGCCGTAGCTGGTGGCAGCGCCCCAGGGGATCAGCGCCAGCTGCTCCCACACCTCCCGCTGAAAGGACGTGCCCTTCGGCGTCAGCGGCGGAGTGGGGCCGGGGTCCCGGCCGGAAAAATAGACCTTCAGCCACGCCCTTGCCGCCTCCAGCACCGGGTCGTCCGTCCGGCGGGGCGGCTCGGCGGGGACCGGGGGCAGAAACCGCCCCCGGGTGAGCCAGCAGCCGGTGAGCGCGCCGTCCTCCGCGGTGAGCCAGAGGGGGCCCAGCGGGCTGTCCAGAAGCAGGCCGCTCATCCCCGGGCCTCCCCGGTATGTACCTCGCCCAGAATGCAGCGGGCCAGCTCGGCGGGGCTGGCCGCGATCGCCTCGGCGCCCGCCGCTTCCAGTTCCTCCCGGGTGCGGAACCCCCACAGCACCCCCGCGCCGGGCAGGCCCGCGTTGTGGGCGGTGTGGATGTCCACGTCGCTGTCGCCCACAAAAAGGGTGTGGGCTTCGTCCGCGCCCATCCGCTCCATCAGCCGCCGCAGCGCCGTGGGGTCGGGCTTGGTGGGCACGCCGGGCACCGCCCCCTGCACAAATTCAAACCGGCCGGGGAAGTAGTGCTCCATGACCCCTTGGGCCAGGCTGTGCTCCTTGTTGGTGAGCACGCCGCAGCGCACCCCAGCCGCCGCCAGTTCGTCCAGCATTTCTTCGATCCCGGGATAGGGGGCGGTGGTGTCCTCCTTGTGGGCGGCGTAGCGGGCGCTGAACTGGGCCAGCACCTCTTTCTGCGTCCCCTCGTCCCGGGCCGCCTCGGGGGAAAAGCGCAGGCACAGCTTCGGAATGCCGTTGCCCACAAAATAGCGGTATTCGTCCAGCGTGTGCTCCGGCCAGCCGTGGGCACGGCAGACGAAATTCGCCGCGTCGGCCAGGTCCTGCAGCGTGTTCAGCAGGGTGCCGTCCAGATCGAACACCACAGTATCGTAACCCATTGTTCGTTTCCTTCTTTCTTTTTGTATCAGGGCACCAGTTTCAGCCGCACCGCCCGGGCGTGTTTCACCGCCCGCACCCGCACCCTGGCGCGGCAGGGCAGGCGGGCGATCAGATCGCACCGGCCCACCGACTCCGAGAAGGGGGTCTGGCGGCAGGTGAGTGAAAGGTCCGCCGTGAGCAGATAGACCGTGTGGCGGGTGTAGCCCCGGGTGTATTGGGCGGCCAGGGTGCCGCCGGGGGTCTGCCAGACCCCTTCGGTGATCCAGGCCTCCAGCCCTGCCAGCAAAAGCCCCAGACAGAGCAGCAGGGGCAGCGCCAGCAGCGGGGTGATCCGGGGCATTTTCCACAGGCTCACCCCCATCAGCGCGCCGAAAAAGGCGAAGGCCGCGCCGCCCTTCCACAAAAAGAGGGGCAGGCTGCGCCCCGCCAACAGTTCCGGCGAGTAGGGCGGGGGCGTGAACTGAGGCACCAGCGCCTGCACCAGCGCTTCGGCTCCCGGCTTATACACCAGCACCGGGATGTCTCCGCCCCGGTAGCTGCCCGCGCTGAGATACACCGCCCGGCGGCCCAGCAGCCGCCCCGCGGGCGTGAGGCGCACGTCGCAGGCGCTGACGGCCGAGACGGCGATACGCCGCTCGCTGTGGTTCACATGGCCGCCCTTGGCCAGAATGACCCCGCCGCTGCGGCAGACCTTGAACCCGGCGGTGGACAGCAGCGACCAGAACAGCGCCACCCCCCACAGGGCAAACACCAGCGTCACCAGCCAGGCCACGCCGGCGGGCAGCACCAGCTCCAAAAGCCGCTCCACCTGAGCCAGCTGCCCCAGAGCCAGGTCGTTCAGTTTCTGCTCCAGCCCCTCGCCCAGAATGCGCCGGGTCTGACGCAGGCTCACCAGCACCAGGGCCGCCGTGGCCGCGATGTTGGCGCTGAGCATGGTCAGGCGGACGCGCTCCGCCCGGGTGGGGGCAAAGAGCACCGCCTCGGAATCCACCGGCAAAAGGCTTTCCGCCAGGGCCGCCGCCTGCCGCCGGGGCAGGTAGAAGGTGGCTTTGTTCTCCCCGGTGCCCCGGGCCATATACACCGTGACCCGGCTGGCCCCCGCAAGGCGCAGCCAAAGGGGGCGGTCCTGCTCCAGCACCGCGATGTCCCGGCGGGCAAAGCGCGACCGCCGGCGCAGAAGAATCCCCGTGTCCAGCACCAGGGCCTTGTCGGTGAGGGCAAAGCCCACCCGCCGCCACAGCACCGCCCCCAGCGCCGCCATGGCGATGAGGATGACCGCGTCCTGGCGCAGCGCCCGGTAAAGGCTCTCCAAATCGAAGTTCAGCAGGGCCTGCACCATGGGCACCAGGCACAAAACAAGGCCATATCGTATAATTTTTAAGATATATACTATATGGAAATGACCTTTCAGGCGGATGTTCTCCATGTCAGCCTCCTTGCAGATAGGAAAGCAGGCTGTCGGCGTCCGCGTCGGAAATGCCGGGCAGCACCGCCAGCGTGCCGCTGGTGGACAGCACCAGCACACAGCAGCGGCAGCGGCGCAGCAGGGGCGTGGAGAAGCGGGCCGAGGCGCTGACCCAGCGGGTGGGAATGCGGCGGCTGGTCTTGAACAGCAGGCCGCTGCTCATCCGCACTTCGCCCAGGGTGACGCTGCCCTCAAAGCTCTCGCAGCGGGCGGGCAGCCAGCCCAGGCACATCCCCAGCCAGAGGGCGGCGAACACCAGGCCCGCGCCAATGCTCTGCCAGAAGATGAAGGGGGCGGCGGCAGCGCCCGGCACAAGGGCCCACAGGCACACCACCGCCACGCCTTTTTTGTCCAGCTTGAAACGCGCCATGGCCCGCGCCTCCTTTCAGAAAACGTGCAAGGGGGAACTCTGCCCCAATTATACCTGATTATACTTGATTGAGCGCCGAAAAGAAAGGGGAAGAGGGATGGGTTCTGTTTTGGGGCAAAGTATGGTATAATAGCCGCTAAACGGCAATTATACATTTTATGCGCGGCGCTGTGCCGCGCAGGCGTTTGGCGCGCAAGGGTATCGTGCCGCCGGCGCTTCGTGGTATAATGTCAAGGCAGGGGAGGCCCCGCGGCCCCCGTGGTTCAAAAGGAGAAAACCGATGGAATACCTGAAGGTCATTTTATACGGAATCATCGAGGGGATCACCGAGTGGCTGCCCATCAGCAGCACTGGCCACCTCATCCTGGCGGAAAAGCTGCTGGCGCTGCCCTATTCCGAGGAGTTTATGAGCATGTTCCGGGTGGTCATCCAGCTGGGGGCCATCCTGGCGGTGGTGGTGCTGTATTTCCCGCGGCTGTGGCCCTTCACCACCGACCCGCGCCATAAGTACCAGCGCCCGGCGGTGTGGCAGCTGTGGTTCAAAATTCTGGTGGCCACCCTTCCGGCCATGGTGCTGGGCCTTTTGCTGGACGACTGGCTGGACGCCCACCTTTATAATTATATCACCGTTGCGGCCATGCTCATTCTCTACGGCGTGTTCTTCATCCTCATCGAGAACCGTCACCGCCGGCCGCTGGTGCGCCGGATGGACCAGCTGACCTACCGCCACGCCCTCATCATCGGCTGCTGGCAGGTGCTGGCCATGATCCCCGGCACCTCCCGCAGCGGCGCCACCATCGTGGGCGGCCTTTTGCTGGGGCTTGCCCGGCCGGTGGCGGCGGAGTTCACCTTCTTTCTGGCCATCCCGGTGATGGCCGGGGCCAGCGGCCTCAAGCTGGTGAAATTTCTGGCCGACGGCGGCACCTTCACCGGCGGCGAGGTGGCGGCGCTGGCCCTGGGCTGCGCGGTGGCCTTTGTGGTGAGCGTGGCGGCCATCCGTTTTCTGGTCAGCTTTGTGCAAAAGCACAATTTCAAGGTCTTTGGCTGGTACCGTATCGCCCTGGGCGCGGTGGTGCTGGCGGCGGCCTTTCTGGGATTCTGATTTTTGGTGTAAGGAGTGTAAAACAAAATGGAAAAAGCAAAGGTTTATTACAGCGATCTGCGGGCCAAGCCCGGCCTGAACCTGCTGCAGAAGCTGCAGCGGCTGGTGCGCGCGGCGGGCATGGACACCATCGACATGAACGACAAATTTGTGGCCATCAAGATCCATTTCGGCGAGCCGGGCAACCTTTCCTACCTGCGCCCCAACTACGCCAAGGCTCTGGCGGACGTCATCAAGGCCCAGGGCGGCCGGCCCTTCCTCACCGACTGCAACACCCTCTATGTGGGCCGGCGCAAGCACGCCCTGGAGCACATCGAGGCGGCCTATGAGAACGGGTTCACCCCCTTCTCCACCGGGTGCCAGGTCATCATCGCCGACGGCCTCAAGGGCACCGACGAAGCGCTGGTTCCGGTGGCGGGCGGCGAGTACGTCAAGGAGGCCAAGATCGGCCGGGCCATCATGGACGCGGACGTGATCATCAGCCTGAACCACTTCAAGGGCCACGAGTGCACCGGTTTCGGCGGCGCCATCAAGAACCTGGGCATGGGCAGCGGCAGCCGCGCCGGCAAGATGGAGCAGCACTCCTCCGGCAAGCCTCAGGTGGACCAGGAGCTGTGCCGCGGGTGCCACGCCTGCGCCAAGGACTGCGCCCAGGGCGCCATCTCCTTCGACGGGGCGAACAAGGCTTCCATCGACCATAACAAATGCGTGGGCTGCGGGCGCTGCCTGGGCCGCTGCAACTTCGACGCCATCTCCTGCCCCTCCGACGCGGCCAGCAAGCTGCTGAACTGCCGCATTGCCGAGTACGCCAAGGCGGTGGTGGACGGGCGGCCCAACTTCCACATCAACCTGGTGATGGACATCTCTCCCAACTGCGACTGCCACTCGGAGAACGACGCGCCCATCATCCCGGATGTGGGCATGTTCGCCTCCTTCGACCCGGTGGCTCTGGACCAGGCCTGTGCCGACGCCTGCAACAACATGCCCGTCCTGGCGGACAGCCAGCTGGCCGACAACCTGGCCACCCCCGGCTTCTGCGCCTGCGGCGACCACTTCACCGACAGCGCCCCCGTCACCCATTGGCAGTCCGCCCTGGAGCACGGCGAGAAAATCGGCCTGGGCACCCGGGAGTATGAACTGGTCAAAGTGTGATTTTTGGTATAAACCAAAGAAAAATTACAAACAGTATAACAAAACGGCCCTTTGCCCCGGTGTTTTTGGGGCAAGGGGCCGTTTTTTGTGTGGAGGGAGATAGGCAGGAGGGCGGCGCTCTCCCAGTTCCGCACGGCCCACCGTTCGACGCCGGCTGTGCTGGCCGCGGCGCTGCCCGGGCAAAACGAAAGGCCAGCTTAAAAAATGCTCCGCCCGGCCCTCTCCACCGCACGCGGCATTTCGGACATTTTCCACGACGACGGAAAATGTCCGCTCTGAGGCGCACTACGTGGAGAGGGCCGGGCTTCGCTTTGACCGGGTGCGGGAGGACGGGCGGTGCTTTCCCGGTTCTGTCCGCCCCGCCCCCGCTCCAAAACAACACGCCCCGGAGGCGGTGTCCTCCGGGGCGCGGGGTCAATCCTTTTCCAGATACTGCTCCACGGCGCAGGTCAGGCGCTCGTAGCAGGCGGGGGTGTAGTGGTCGAAGCGCTGGGGGTCGCCCGCGTCCGCCAGCAGGGGCAGCTGCCCGGGCATATCCCGCAGGATGGCCCATGCCTGCCCGTCCACGGCGGGCCAGTTGGCCCAGAACAGGTTCTGGCGTTCCGCGTCCAGCCCGGCCAGCCAGTTCTCCAGGTGAAGGGTCATGGCGTCGATGGAACTGTCCTTGGCGTTGGCCTCGGTCCAGTTCAGCAGTTCGGCGGCGGCGATGGCCGTTTTCAGGCTCACCCCCGCTTCCCCTTCCCCAAAGGAGACACACCCTTCCAGCGCCGCCGTCAGGCCCTCGGGGTCCTGCACCGGCTGGGGCTGGGGACGCCCTGCCGCCTCCTGGGCTTCGGAGCTGCCCGGGGCCGTCGGCAGCGGGTCCGGCTGTGCCGGGGCCGCGGGGGAGGGCAGCGGCGCTGCGGACGGGCCGGGGGTGGGTTCAGCCGGGGGCGCGGCCCCCGGAACGGTGCAGGCCGCCAACATCAGAAAGGCCGCGCACACCATCAGCCAAAGTTGTCTCATACCACTGCCTCCTTCCGTGCACGTGTGGCGCAGTTTATTCTATCGTTAGTATACGCCGGATCAGACGAAAAATACACACCGCCACCGCGGCAAAACCCAGCGCCAGCCCAAAGACGGCCCAGCCGGAATGTTTCTTCTTTTCCATTGCAAAAACCTCCTTGTTTGTGGCCCGCTGCCCGCCGTTGACGGCGGACAGGGCGGGCCGTATAATGAAAGAATGAACCCCGCGGCAAGCGGCTCTCCCACCCGGCGGGCCGTCTGCCGCAGCCGAAAAACGAGGTGCTTATACTCTATGAACGATTCTACCCTGCTGTTTGACTTCATTCGCCGCAGCCCCAGCCCCTGGCACGCGGTAAAAACCGCCGCCGAGGCTCTGGACGAGGCCGGTTACACCCGCCTGGAAGAGCGGGAGAGCTGGTCTCTCGTCCCCGGCGGAAAATACTACACCACCCGGGAGGGCTCCAGCCTCATCGCCTGGCGGCAGCCCGCCGCCCCCGGCGCAGGCTGGCGCATTGCCGCCGCCCACTCCGACAGCCCCGCCTACCGGGTGAAGGGCGCGGCGGTGAAGAGCGGCTGCACCATGCTGCTCACCGAGGGCTACGGCGGCATGATCCGCGCCTCCTGGCTGGACCGGCCTCTGGGCCTTGCCGGCCGTGTGCTGGTGCGCACCGCCGCCGGGGTGGAAGCCCGCCTCATCGCCCCCGACCGGGATCTGGCGGTCATGCCTCACCCGGCCATCCATCTGGACCGGAACATCAACGACGGCCACAAATACGACCCCAAGGTGGACATGCAGGCCCTCTTTGCCCCCGGCGAAAAGGCGGCGGACTACGAGGCGCTGCTGGCGGCCGAGGCGGGCTGCGCCGTGGAGGACATCCTGGGCGCGGACATCCTGCTCTACTGCCGCCAGGAGGGAACCACCGCCGGTGCGCAGGGCGAGCTCATCCTCTGCCCCCGGCTGGACGACCTGGCCTGCGCCTGGGCCACCCTGCAAGGCTTTCTGGAAGCGCCCGCCTCCCAGGAGGGCGCGGTGTGGTGCCTGTTCGACAACGAGGAGGTGGGCAGCGGCACCCGGCAGGGGGCCCTGGGCACCTTCCTGCCCGACGTGCTGGCCGCCGCCGGAGAGGCCCTGGGCGAGACGGAAGATGAGCGCCGCCGGGGCATTGCGAAGAGCCTTGCCCTCAGCGCCGACAACGGCCACGCCATCCACCCGAACTTCGCTTCCTATGCCGACGGGGACTTCCCGGTGCGGCTGGGGGGCGGCGTGGTGCTGAAGTTCAACGCGGGCCAGAAATACACCACCACCGGCCTCACCGCCGCCCTGTTCAAGGCGGTGTGCGAACAGGCGGGCGTGCCGGTGCAGACCTATTACAACCGCCCGGACATGCCCGGCGGCAGCACCCTGGGCAACCTCCTGGGCACCCGTGTGCCCCTGCCCATGGCGGACATCGGCCTGCCCCAGCTGGCCATGCACTCCTGCGTGGAGACCGCCGCGGCCTCCGACGTGGCCGCCCTGCACAAAGCCTGCGCCGCCTGGTACGCGGCCAAGCTGACCCCGGCGGAAAACGGCTGGGCCATCGGCTGATGGCGGGCCAAACCGTGACCGGGCGCTTCGCCCCCAGCCCCTCCGGGCGCATGCACCTGGGCAACCTGTTGTGCAGTCTGCTGGCCTGGCTTTCGGCCAAACACGACGGCGGGCGGGTGGTGCTGCGCATTGAGGACCTGGACGCCGAGCGCTGCCCCCGCAAATTCGCCGACCTCCTGGAGGCCGACCTGCGCTGGCTGGGCCTTGTGTGGGACGAGGGCGGCAGCGACGGCGGGGCGAACGGCCCCTACTACCAGAGCGAGCGCTCGGAAATCTACGAAACCTATTTTAAAAGGCTCACGGAACAGGGCCTGATTTATCCCTGCTTTTGCAGCCGCAGCCAGCTCCACGCGGCCAGCGCCCCCCACCGGTCGGACGGCACTCCCGTTTATTCCGGGGCCTGCCGTGGCCTTTCGCCGGAGGAAGTGCGCCGCCGCTGGGCCCAGCGCCCGCCGGCCTGGCGGCTGCGGGTGGGGGAGGAGACGGTGGCCTTCACCGACGGCCACCTGGGCCGGTACGAGGAATCCCTGCCCGAGGATTGCGGCGACTTTGTGGTGCGCCGGGGGGACGGGGTGTTCGCCTACCAGCTGGCGGTGGTGGTGGACGACGCGCTGATGGGGGTGACCCAGGTGGTGCGTGGGGCGGACCTTTTGCAGTCCACCCCCCGGCAGCTCTACCTATATAAATTGCTGGGCCTGCCCGCCCCGGAGTTCTATCACCTGCCTCTGCTGCTGGCCCCGGACGGGCGGCGGCTCTCCAAGCGGGACGGGGACGTGAGCCTGGAAACGCTGCAAAGCCGCTTCACCGCCGAAGAGGTGGTGGGCCGGCTTGCCTTTGCGGCACACCTTTTGGAAAAGCCCGAACCCGTGGCGGCGGCGGAACTTGTAAAAAGTTTTTCCTGGGAAAAGGTCCCCAAAGAGGATATCCTTCTGCCCCGGGGCCTGTTTGACTGAAAGGGGAGATACCCGTGAAAAAGATCTTCGCGGCGGCGCTGGCCGCATTGCTTGCGGCGGCGGCCCTCTCCGGCTGCGGGCGACAGGTGCCTCCCGCCGCCCCGGTGACCCTGGCGGTGGCCAGCGACCTGCACTATGTGGGCGAGGCCATCGAGGACGGAGGCGAACTGTTCACCCGTGTGGTGGAGGAGGGCGACGGCCGCCAGCTGAACTACATCCGCCCCATCACCGACGCCTTTCTCGCCGAAGTGGTAAAGGACAAGCCCGACGCGCTGATCCTGACCGGCGATCTGAGCTTCAACGGCGAAAAGGCCAGCCACGAAGAGCTGGCGGAAAAGCTGAACAAGGTGGTGGAGGCCGGGGTGCCGGTGTACGTGCTGCCCGGCAACCACGACGTGAACAACTACGCCGCCTCCACGTATCTGGGCGATGAGCGGGCGGCAGCGGACTTCGTCACGCCGGAACAGTTCGAGGAAATTTATAAAAACTGCGGCTTTTCCGCCGCCGACAGCCGGGACAAAGCTTCGCTGAGCTACATGGTCAAACTGAACGCCGGGGTCTGGCTCTTCATGCTGGACACCCAGCCGTACTATCTCCATGAGCCGGGCTTTCCCTATTGCGTCGGCGGCGTGGTGCAGGACGGCACCTGGACCTGGCTGGAAAAGCAGCTGAAAAAATGCCAGGAGGCGGGGGCGGTGCCCCTGGTGGCAATGCACCAGAACCTGGCGCTGCACAGCGAGCGCTTCACCACCGGCTACCGTCTCTACGACGCGGACCGGCTGGCCCAGCTGGTGGCGGACTGCGGCGGGCAGCTGGCTTTCAGCGGCCATTTGCACCCCCAGCACATCGCCCTGTGGCAGAGCGAAGCGGGTCAGCAGGTGTGGGACGTGGCCTCCGGCAGCCTGGCGGTGTGGCCCTATCTCTCCGGCCGGGTCACCATCGACCCCGACGGGGCGGGCCGGGCCTCTTATGACTATGAGGCAAAGCCCACCGACGTGACCGCCTGGGCCGCCGCCACCGGCCAGACCGACCCGGTGTTTGAAGATTTCTCCGCCTTCGGACGGGAGCAGTTCGCCCAAAACTCCACCAGCCGCGGGGCGGACAAGTTCGTGGAGGCCCTGGGCGAGGAGGACGCCGCGGCCTTCCGCCGGGCGATGGGCCAGGCGAACGTGCTCTACTTTGCCGGCGCCCTCACCCGCGAGGCCGCCGACGCGCTCACCGCTTCGCCCGACTGGGCCGCCGTGGAGCGGGCGGGGCAGAAAGGCGTGGACACCGCCCAATACCTTGCCACGCTGGTGAAAGAGGCGGGCGCGGACCATTGCAGCCTGCACATCGACCCGGCGGGCTGACGAGGCGGTTCAAAAACCGGCGCAAAGGCCGGCGGAGCAGGGAAGAAGCCCTGCGCCGCCGGCCTTTTTCTGCGCGCCGCGCCGCCCCGGTTTGGTATGAGAATATTTCATACTTTGCACGGGGCGCATTTGATGGTAGCCTAAGAATAGAAAATGACGCGCCGCGCCGCGCTATCTTTGAAAAAGGAGGAAGCAAAACCGCTATGTTCAGTTCGAAAAAGAAAACCGGCTTTTCCAAGCTCGTAGCGTCCATTCCCAACTGGGTCTGGCTCATCATTTCGCTGGCCACCGCGCTGCTGCTCTGGGTCATCATCTCCCACACCGAAAAGGGCGGTATCGTGTTCGCCACTCCCCCCGAGGTGCTTGACAGCCTTGTCAAGCAGATCTCCAACGGCCTCCTGTGGGATCACGCCAGCCACAGCTTGTTCCGCGTGATCGTGGGCTTCTGCCTGGCCTTTGTGGCCTCCATCCCCGTGGCCTTCCTGATGGGCTGGTACGCCCCCTTCCGCCATGTGGTGGAGCCCTGGATCCAGTTCGTGCGTAACATCCCGCCCCTTGCCTACATCCCCCTGGTCATGGTAGGCGCCGGCGTGGGCGAGCCCTCCAAGATCATCGTTATCTTCATCGCCTCCTTCCTGGTTCTGGTGGTCACCATCTACCAGGGCGTGTGCAACGTGGACGTCACCCTCATCAAGGCCGCCCGCATTCTGGGCGCCTCTGACCGCGACATCTTCTTCCGGGTGGTCATTCCCGCTTCCACCCCCTTCATCCTCACCGGCGCCCGTCTGGGCCTGTCCGCCGCGCTGACCACCCTGGTCGCCGCCGAGCTGACCGGCGCTTCCGAGGGCCTGGGCATGATGATCCAGAAGGCCAGCGGCTACTACGACATGGGCACCGTGCTCATGGGCATCATCGTCATCGGCATTATCGGTATCACCATGGAGAAACTGGTTCGGTTCTTAGAGAGGAGGCTCACAGGATGGCAGGAAACAGTGCAGCAGTAAAGGTCAAGATCGACAACGTCGTCAAGAAGTTCAACGGCCGGGGTGGCGAGATGATCGCCCTGAACGGCGTCAATCTGGACATCCACGAGAACGAATTCATCACGGTGGTGGGCCCCTCCGGCTGCGGCAAGTCCACCATTCTGAACATCATCGCCGGCCTGCTGGAGCCCACCAGCGGCAACGTCTATGTGGACGGCAAAAAGGTGGAGGGCCCCGGCCCCGAGCGCGGCGTGGTGTTCCAGCAGTACGCCCTGTTCCCCTGGCTCACCGTGCGCAACAACGTCAAGTTCGCGCTGGATATGCGCGGCATTAAGGGCGCTGAGGCCGACGCCATCGTGGACAAATACTTAAAAATCGTGGACCTGGAGAAGTTTGCCAACCACTATCCCAAGGAGCTTTCCGGCGGCATGAAGCAGCGCGTGGCCATCGCCCGCGCCTACGCCGCCGAGCCTGAAGTTCTGCTGATGGACGAACCCTTCGGCGCTCTGGACGCCCAGACCCGCACCCAGCTGCAGACCGAGCTGCTGAAGACCTGGGAAGCCGAGCAGAAGACCTGCTTCTTCATCACCCACGACGTGGACGAAGCCATCATCCTGGGCCAGAAGGTGGTCATTATGAGCGCCCGTCCCGGCCGGATCAAGGAGATCGTGGACATCGACATCCCCTATCCCCGCGATCAGGAGACCAAGATGAGCCCCCGCTTCCTGGAACTGAAGAACTACATCTGGAGCCAGGTGTATCAGGAGTATCTGGAAGTCCGCAAGTGATCTCATCCCCCAAAAAGCAAGCAGAACGCCCCCGGGCCGCCTTTGGCCCGGGGGCGTTTGCCCTTTGATGTGATTACAAATGGTAACGGCGGCGGCCCCGCAAAGGGGCTTTTCTCCGGCAGAATTCACAAGGCTCCGGCAATGATTCTGTCAAAATGCCCAAAAACTATCCCGGAAAGGTATGAGAATATTTCATACTTTTCAATGCCCCTTCCGGCGCGTATACTTTGAGATGACAACAGCCGGAAAAGGTGTTTTCTTTTTCGGCCAAGCGAGGCGGGTCATGGCCCGCCGCTTCAAAAACAATGGAGGAAGATACATATGAAAAAGCTTCTCAGCCTCGCGCTGGCAGGCGTTATGGCCCTGAGCCTGGCCGCCTGCGGCAGCACCCCCAGCAGCACTCCTGCTTCCACCCCGGCTTCCGGCAGCACCTCTGCTTCCACCCCCGCTTCCGAGCCCGCCGAGGAGTTCGAGACCGTTGACCTGCGCGTTGCCTACATGCCCAACATGGGTTCCAACAGCCTGCTGGCCACCGCTCTGAACATGGGCTACTTTGAGGAGATGGGCCTGAACGTCACCCTGACCGAGTTCCAGGGCGGCCCCCAGGAGATCGCCGCCATGGCTTCCGGCGACATCGACATTTCCCAGATCGGCCACGGCGCCCATGCCCTGTGCATTGAGGGCCAGGCCAAGATCTTCCATCTGGACTGCACCAGCCTGGCTGACGCCGTTGTGGCCAACACCGACAAGGGCATCAGCTCCATCGCTGACCTGAAGGGCAAGACCATCGGCGTGTCCAGCGGCACCTCCGCCGAGATCATCCTGAACCTGGCTCTGGCTTCCGCCGGCATGACCAAGGATGACGTCACCCTGGTCGAGATGGACGCCAACGGCATGGTGAGCGCCATGGTCAGCGGCGGCGTGGACGCCTGCGCTACCTGGAGCCCCAGCACCATGACCATCGCCAACGCTCTGGGCGACAAGGCTCTGACCCTGGCCACCAACAACGACTACGTTGACCAGGTCACCTTCCCCTCCAGCTTCATCACCACCGAGAAGTTCGCTGCCGACAACCACGACGTGCTGGTCCGCTTCAGCCGCGCTCTGCTGAAGGCTCAGGACTACCGTGCCGCCAACATCGAAGAGGTGGCCAAGTGGGTCGCCAAGCAGTGCAAAGCCGACGAGCAGACCATGCTGGACTGCGTGGGCGAGGGCAACTGGCTCACCGGTGAGTTCGTGGCTGCGGGCCTGGAAGACGGCACCGTGAAGAGCTACTACGAGAACCAGCAGAAGGTGTTCATCGACGCCGGCCGCATCACCGAGGAAGTTCCCGTTGAGAACTACGTGATGTTCGACGTCATGGAAGAGGCTGTGGCCGCCACCTACGGCGCCTGAGCCGCTTAAAACCGCATAGAACCTGCAAGGGGGCATAAAGGCATTGCTTTATGCCCCCTTTTTTTCGCGTCGCCGGCCAAAAATCTCCCGGCGGGGGCTGTCTTGTGATATAATGGCAGTAACACGAAAAAAAAGGGGGGTGCGGCAATGCTGGTCCTGGTTCAGGTGCTGATGGCGGTGGCCACGGTGATGGTGGCCGCCAACCGGCGGGACGTGCTCTCTGCCTACCTGGGCGGGCTTTCTGCCAGCTTTGTGGTGATGATGTGCGGCGTGGTGACCTATGTGGCCAAAATGGGCGGCTACAACACCGCCCAGCGCCTGTTCCTCTTTTTGCTGCCCGACCTGCAGCTGTGGCTTCAGGGCCTGCCCATCCCCCTGGGCACCCTGGGTTATCTGGTGGCGTTGGGCCGCAGTTTGTTCCCGTATTTTCTTTTGTGCCTGGGCATTTACCATTCCAACCTCCACTGGGTGCGCCGCCACGAAAAAGCCATCCGCGGGGTGCACCTGCTGGGCACGCTGGTGCTGCTGGTCTATTACTGGCCGCCGGTGTTCCGCCTGGTGGTGGGCGGGCGCTTCTGGGTGCTGGTCATCATGCGCCAGATCTGCCTTGGCTGGATCGTGGCCAGTGTGCTGGCGGCCCTCGGCCTGCTGCTGCAGGACTACTTCGCCACCACCTCCCCCTACTTCAAGCGCAGCATGCGCCTGGTGGTGCTGGCGCTGGTGAGCGTCACCGTGCTTTACAGCATGTACGCCATCCAGGACCCCGGCCAGATCTATAACTTCTATGTCTCGGAATACATCCGCCTTGGCTCGCTGAACTATCTGCGCACCGCCCTGTCCAGCGGGTGGAGCTGGCTGCCGCTGCTGGCCTGCACCGTGTTTTTCGTGGGCCTGGGGTCCTTCAACATGATCCACTACAGCCGCCTGAGCCAGTCGGAAGCCCAGGAGGACACCACCCTCCAGCGCAAGTTCGACACCGCATCCATGGGCGCGTCGGTGTTCGTCCACAGCATTAAAAATCAGCTGCTGGCCGCCCGCGTGGCTCACAAAAAACTGCAGCAGGAGCTGGAAGAGCCTGAACCGGACCTGGAAAAGGTGCGGGCCTGGGCCACCTGCCTGCGGGAGATGAACGCCTCCATGCTGGAGCGGATGGAAGAACTCTACCGCTCCATCAAGGTCAGCTACATCGAGCTGGTGCCGGTGGAGTCGGGGGAAATCGTGGAATCAGCCCTGGCCCGGCTGGCCCAGAAATACCCGGACGCGAAGGTGCAGGTGCACCAGAGCGTGCAGGCGCTGGTGCTGGCGGACCGCACCCACATGGCGGAGGCGCTGTACAACCTGCTCACCAACGCCTGGGAGGCGGCCAGCGCCGCCGCCGGCGGCCCGCGGGTGGAGCTGCTGGTGCAGCCGGAACGGCTGTGGCTGGATTTCATCGTGAGGGACAACGGCCCCGGTATCTCCCGGGCCGAGCAGAAGAAGATCTTTGACCCCTTCTACACCAGCCGCAACACCAACAACAACTGGGGCATGGGTCTTTACTATGTGCGCCAGATCGTCAAGAGCCATCTGGGCCACATGCAGATCAAAAGCGCCGAGGGCAAGGGCAGCAGCTTCATCGTCATGCTGCCCCGGTACGTGCCCGGGCGTCAGAAAAACCAAGGGGGGCGGGAAGAAACATGATCTCCATTCTCATTGCCGACGACTTTGACCTGCTGCGGCAGGACCTGACCGAACTGCTCAACGCTCAGCCGGATATGCAGGTGGTGGGCGAGGCGTCCACCGGGGCGGGGATCGTGGAGCTGGCGAAAAACGTCAAGAGCGACATGATCCTGATGGACATCGAAATGGAGAACACCTCCGCCGGGATCCAGGCCGCCGAGGCCATCCACGCCGCCGACCCGAACCGCCTCATCCTCTATCTCACCGCCCACGACACCGACCGCATGATCCTCACCGCCATGGCCACCGGCGCGGTGGACTACATCGTCAAGGGCGCCGAGGACGAAGAGGTGCTGGCCCACATCCGGGCCGCGGCGGCGGGCCACCCCATGCTGAACGCGCGGGTGCAGTCCACCGTCATCCGGGAGTACGACCGCCTGCGCCGCTCGGAGCAGAGCCTGCTCTTCTTCATCAACAACGTCTCCCAGCTCACTTCCACCGAGCGGGAGCTGGTCCGCCTGCTTTTGCAGGACAAAAAGGTCAAGGAGATCGCCGCCATCCGCTGTGTGGAGGTGGTGACCATCAAGACCCAGATCAAGGGCCTCTTGCATAAGTTCGGCTGCACCCGCACCAAGGAGATCGTGGAGATGATCCGCCAGCTGAACATTTCTCATCTGTTTTGACGCCGGGCGGCCCCGCGCCGCCCCCTCGTGATAAAGAAAGGAGAACCGTCATGTACGAATACTTCCACATCAGCGCCCAGGACCTGGGCAAGGACGCCAAGGTCCCCGTTCTCAAGCTGGGCGATTCCGGCGAGGTCTTTTACGAGATCGCCATGGAGATGATCAACACCATCAAGGCCAACAACGCCGCCGGCAAGCACACCGTGTTCATCTGCCCCGTGGGCCCCGTGGGCCAGTATCCCATCTTTGTGCGGCTGGTCAACCGTGACCGGATCAGCCTGAAGAACTGCTGGTTCATCAACATGGACGAGTACCTCACCGACGAGGGCGAGTGGGTGGACAAGAGCCATCCGTTGAGCTTCCGCGGCTTCATGGACCGCACGGTCTACACCAAGATCGACCCCGAGCTGCTTATGCCCGAAGAGCAGCGCATTTTCCCCGACCCCCACGACCCCGAGCACATCCAGCGGGTCATTGATGAATTGGGCGGCGTGGACGTGACCTTCGGCGGCATTGGTATCAACGGCCACCTGGCCTTCAACGAGCCTCAGGACGAGCTGACCGCCGACGAGTTCGCCCAGCTGCCCACCCGCGTGCTGACCATCAGCCGCGAGACCCGCACCACCAACGCCATCGGCGACTACAACGGCGCCATCGACGCCATGCCCCGCAAGTGCGTCACCATCGGCATGAAGCAGATTCTGAGCGCCAAGAAGATCCGCCTGGGCGTCTTCCGCGACTGGCACCGGGCCGTGGTGCGTCAGACCGCCTACGGCGAGGTGAGCGCCCACTTCCCGGCCACCCTCATCCAGCGTCATCCCGACGCCATGGTCATCGCCAACGCCAACGCGGCCCAGCAGCCGTTCTGAGAAAAGGGCAGGGGAGGAAACGCAGATGGAACAGTTCGTTATCACCAATGCCCTGGTCTACACCGGCCACCGCTTTGCCCCCCGTGAGGTGTATGTGGAAAACGGCCGTGTGGCCCAGCTGGCAAAAAAAGTGAATGCCCCGGCAGACTGCCCCCGGCTGGACCTGGGGGGAAAACGGCTGGTCCCCGGCTTCATCGACATCCACACCCACGGCGCGGCCGGGGTGGACGTGAACGCCGCCACCACCGAGCAGCTGAACGGCACCATCGGCCACTTCTTTGCCAGCCAGGGCACCACCGGCTGGCTGTGCAGCGTGCTCACCGACACCCCTGAGCAGACCCTCTGGTGCCTGGACCAGGCCAAAGCCGCCATGAAAGAGCAGGGCGACTGGGCCCAGCTTTTGGGCGTGCACCTGGAAGGGCCCTTCCTGGCCAGCCAGTACAAGGGCGCCATGCCCGAGCACCTGCTGCAGACCGGCTCCGCCGAGCTCTTCGCCAAGTACGAGGCTGCCGGCGAGGGCGCGGTGAAGTACATGACCGTGAGCCCCGAGGTGGCGGGCGTGCCGGAGATGATCCGGGACATCGCCGCCCGGGTGAAGGTGGCCATCGGCCACTCCGGCGCGGAGTACGACACCGCCATGGAGTGCATTGAAAACGGCGCGGTCAGCGCCACCCACACCTTCAACGCCATGCGTCTGTTCCACCAGCACCAGCCGGCCATCATGGGCGCGGTGCTGGAGAGCGACGTTTACTGCGAGGCCATCTGCGACGGGCGGCACCTGCACCCCGCCAGCGTGCGCCTGCTGCTCAAGTGCAAGGGCTACGACCGGGTGGTGGCCGTGACCGACAGCATTATGGCCGCCGGCCTGCCCGACGGCAACTACAAGCTGGGCGTGAACGACGTGGTGGTGGAGGACGGCGACGCCAAACTCGCCTCCGACGGCACCCGCGCCGGCAGCACCCTCACCACCGGCCAGGCGCTGAAGAACCTGGTGAAGTTCACCGGCGAAGGCCCCGAAAAGGTGCTGCCCCTGCTCACCGAGAACCCCGCCGACCTGCTGGGCCTTGCCCGCAAGGGCCGCATTGCCCCGGGGTGCGACGCCGACTTCGTGGTGCTGGGCGATGATCTGTCGGTGCTGCGCACCATCGTGGGCGGCCGCACCGTCTACGCCGCCGAATGACCGCCCCGCTGACCCTGGCGCTGGTGGCCCTCATCTCGGTGGCGGGCAGCTTTGTGCAGGCGTCCACCGGCTTTGGATACGCCGTCACCGTGATGGCCCTGTGGCCGCTGTTCTTGCCCTACAAGACGGCGCTGGTGGTGGAACTGCTGGCCGCCCTGGCCCTGTGTGTGGTCATCGCCGTGCGCTACCGCCGCTCCATCAACTGGCGGCAGCTCATCGCCCCCTGCGCCGCCTCCTTTGTGACCAACTGGCTGGGCCTGCAAATTATGGCCGGCAGCCCGGACACGGTGCTGCGCCGGCTGTTGGGCGCGGCGCTGATGGCGCTGGCGGTCTACTTCATCTTCTTTTCCCAGCGGTTCCGGGTGCGCCCCACCCTCGCCGCCGGCCTCACTGCCGGCGCGGTGGCGGGCCTTTCCGCCGGCATGTTCAGCATTGGCGGGCCGCCCATCGTGGTCTACTACCTGGCCGCCTTCTCGGACAAGAAGGAGTACACCGCCACCACCCAGATGTATTTCATCCTCACCAGCCTGTGGCTGGTGGCCCAGCACCTCTGGATGGGCAACGTGGACGGGCTGGCCCTGCAGTGCACCGGCGCGGCGCTGGCCGGCCTTGCCGTGGGCACCGCCGCGGGCCTGGCGGTGTTCCGGGCGCTGCCGCTGGAGCGTATCAAAAAACTGGTCTATGGCTTCATGCTCGTGATGGGCGCCTATATCCTCATCACCGGCTGACCGCTTTGCCCCAAAAAGAAACCTCCCCCCGTGCGGCGGGGGGATTTTTTTGCCTTTTTCGGTAGTATGAGGCTTTTTCATACTCGCAATTGGGCTCGCTGTGCCGTATAATGAAAACTGGAAGAGATTGTGACCGCGGCGGTGCGCCGCGGCAAAAATAAGGGAGGGAAGTGCAATGAATCTGAATCTGGATTCCGATCTCGCCCGCCGTATGGCCGAGCCGGGAGAGGTGGAGGCGGCGCTGGCCGCCGCGAAGGCGGAGTACCGCCGCCTGGCCGCCCTGGGCAGCGGGGACAAGGACTGGCCCGTCACCGGCTGGTGGCACTGCGCCGAGGCGGCCCAGCAGCTGGATCTCATCAAGGCGAAAGCCGCCGAGATCCGCGAAAACGCCGACGTGTTCGTGCTGGTGGGCGTGGGCGGCTCCAACCAGGCGGCCCGTGCCGTCATTGAGGCGGTGAAAAAGCCCGGCGGCCCGGAGATCGTCTACTCGGGCAACACCCTGTCCGCCCACGGCGTGGCCGAGGTGCTGCAAAAGATCGAGGGCAAAAGCGTCTACATCGACGTGATCGCCAAAAACTTCGAGACCCTGGAGCCGGGCAGCCACTACCGTGTGCTGCGCGCCGCCATGGCAAAGCGCTATTCCAAAGAGGAGATGGCCAAGCGGGTCGTCCTCACCGGCACCGTGGGCTCCCGCCTGGAGGAGATCGCCAAAGAGAACGGCTGCACCTTCCTCCACTTCCCCCGCCGTGTGGGCGGGCGCTACTCCGCCTTCACCCCGGTGGCCCTGCTGCCTCTGGCGGTGGCGGGCCTCGATGTGGACGCCTACCTGGCCGGCGGCCTTGCAATGGAAGAGGGGCTGGCCAAAAACGAGGGCGGCCTGGCCGCCGAGTACGCCGCGGTGCGCTACGCGCTCTACCGCCGTGGCTTCCAGGTGGAAATGCTCACCGCTTTTGAGCCGCGCCTGTTCTGGGCCGAGCAGTGGTGGAAGCAGCTCTTCGGCGAGAGCGAGGGCAAGGAGAAAAAGGGCATGCTGCCCGCCTCGATGATCAACTCCGAGGATCTGCACAGCATGGGCCAGTACATGCAGGACGGCCTGCGCTTTATGACCGAGACCTTCCTGGCGGTGGACGACCCCGGCGCTTCGGTGGTCATCGAGCCGGACCCGGACTTCGGCGACGCCTTCGACTATCTGGACGGCATGGACTTTGCCAACATCAACCGCGCGGCGGAAAAGGCCACCATCCAGGCCCACGCCGCCGGCGGGGTGCCTTGCATGGTGCTGCGGCTGCCCCGGATCGACGAGCACACCTTCGGCCTGGTCTACTACTTCTTCATGGTGGCCTGCGCCCTCAGCGGCCGGCTGCTGGGAGTGGACCCCTTCGACCAGGAAGGCGTGGAAGAGTATAAACGCAGCATGTTCGCGGCGCTGGGCAAGCCCGGCGTCAAGGGCAGATGAACGGCCTTTCGGCCCGGCCCTTCCGCCTCGCGGCCAACCGGGTGAACTACCTTTTGCCCGGCGGCGAGATGATCGACGAGTTTTTGGGCCTTGAGCGCGGGGCCGTGCCCGGCGCAAGCCAGATGTGGGTGGCCAGCACAGTGCAGTCCACCCTGCCCGGCGCGGCGGACAGCCGCTCTTACATATTGCCCGAGGACGGCGGCGGCTGCCTTGCCGGGGAACTGCAAAAGGACCCGGCGGCCTTTCTGGGCGGCGCCCACGCCGCAGCCTTTGGGGCGGACCCGGGCTATCTGTTAAAGCTGCTCCATTCCAGTCAGCGCCTGCTGGTGCAGGCCCACCCGGACAAGGCCAAAGCGGAAAAATACTTCCACTGGCCCCACGGCAAGACCGAGGCCTGGTACGTTCTGGCCACCGAGGGCGAGGCCCACATCTGGGCGGGCTTTCGCCCCGGCGTGACGAGAGAGCACTTTGCCGCCCTCATCGAACGGCAGGACACGGCGGCCATCCTGGGCTGCCTGCACCAATTTGACATCGCCCCCGGCGACGTCATTTTCATCCCGGCGGGCCTGCCCCACGCCATGGGCGCGAACAGCCTGGTGGCGGAGATACAGGAACCCACCGACATCACCCTGCGGGCGGAGTACATCCGCCCCGACGGCAGCCGCCTGCCCCCCGAGAGCCTGCACGGCGGCGCGGGGATGGAAGCCCTGCTGGACTGCTTCGACTTTTCCGGCGCGGCGCCCCAAGAGGCGGTGCGGGAAAAATACTTCCTGCGGCCCGTGGCGCGCACCGTGCCCGGCGGCAGGGAAGAGACCCTCATCGGCCCGGAGGCCACCGACTGCTTCGGCCTTGCGCGGGTGTGCGCCGACGGCCCCTGCCCGCGGAAGAACCCTTCCTTCCGGGTGCTGCTGGTGGAAAAGGGCGAGGGCGGGCTTTCCGGCGGCGGCGTGACGCTGCCGCTCAAGCAGGGCACAGAGGTGTTCGTCCCCGCCGGCGTGAAGGACTACACCCTCACGCCCAAGGGCAAGGAGCTGGCGGTGCTGGAGTGTGTTCCGCCCGCGCCCTGACAAAAACGCAAAGCTGCGCCGCCCTTTGCCGCGGCGCTCACAAAACACCGCGGGCCCACCGCCCGCCCGATGAAAGAAATGAGGTAAAAATTATGCTGGTACCCCTTCGCGCGATTTTGGAAGCCACCGAGAAATATCACTACGCCCAGGGCGCCTTCAACGTGAACGCCGTGGCTCAGGCCAAGGCTGCCATCGAGGTGCACGAGATGTTCCGCTCCGCCGCCATCCTGCAGGGCGCGGACCTGGCCAACGGCTTCATGGGCGGGCGCACCGACTTTATGAACGCCACCCTGGAAGACAAGATCAAGGGCGCTGCCAACATCGGCGCGGCGGTGAAGAAGTACGGCGAGGGCAGCCCCATCCCCGTGGCCCTGCACCTGGACCACGGCCGCAACTTCGAGAGCTGCAAAGCGGCCATCGCCGGCGGCTACACCTCCGTTATGATCGACGGTTCCAGCCTGCCCTTTGAGGAGAACATCGAGATCACCCGCGAGGTGGTCAAGTACGCCCACGAGCGGGGCGTCACCGTCGAGGCCGAGCTGGGCGTGCTGGCGGGCGTGGAGGACCACGTGTTCAGCGCCGGCTCCACCTACACCAACCCCCTGGACGCGGTGGAGTTCATCAAAAAGACCAAGGTGGACGCCCTGGCCATCAGCTACGGCACCATGCACGGCGCCAACAAGGGCAAGGGCGCGAAGCTGCGCAAGGAAATTGCCATCGCCACCAAGGAGTGCCTGCTGCACGAGGGAATTTTCTGCGCCCTGGTGAGCCACGGCTCCTCCACCGTGCCTCAGTATATCGTTGAGGAGATCAACGCCCTGGGCGGCGACATCCAGAACGCCTACGGCATTGAACTGGCCCAGCTGAAAGAGGCTGCCCGCTGCGGCATTGCCAAGATCAACGTGGACACCGACATCCGTCTGGCCGTCACCCGCAACATGAAGGAGCTGTTCTACAACCGCCCCGAGCTGCGTCAGAGCCCCTCCATCGGCGGCATTTACAAGCTGCTGGAAGAGAAGAAGAGCGCCTTCGACCCCCGCGCCTTCCTGCCTCCCATCATGGACACCGTCATGTACGGCAACGTGCCCGACGCGGACGTGGCCGCCATCGTGGACTGCATTGAGAAGGGCGTGCGCGAGGTCATCGGCACCCTCATCGTGGAGTTCGGCAGCGTGGGCAAGGCTCCGCTGGTGGAGAAGGTCACCCTGGACGAGATGGCCGAGCGCTACCGCAAGGAAGGCATTTGACCCCGGGTCTTGAAAAGGAGCGACGCTGACTTATGAAATACATTTTTCTGAACCTCAAGCGCTTCGACGTGCCGGTGGAGCTGGGCGGCGTGAACCGCCTGGCCCCCGTCACCGAGTGGGCCAAGACCATCGTGGAAGGCACCCAGGAAGGCCTGAAGAAGTACGACCCTGCGAAAGTCGAGTTCGTGCAGTTCTTCCCCGAGGCCCACATCCTGAACGCCGTGGCGGCCCTGTGTGAAAACAGCCCCGTCAAGGTGGGCTGCCAGAGCCTCTACCGGGCGGACACCGCCGTGGGCGGCAACTTCGGCGCCTTCACCTCCAACCGGCCCGCTTCCATCGCCAAAGCCATGGGCTGCGGCGGGGTGCTCATCGGCCACTGCGAGGAGCGCAACGACAAGGCCGGCGTGCTGGCTGAGGCGGGCGTGGTGGACACCGCCGCGGTGAACCGCCTGCTGAACCAGGAGATCAAAGCCGCCACCGCCCGCGGCCTCAAGGTGCTCTATTGTATCGGCGAAAAGAGCGAGGAGCAGGAGCGCTGGCAGGAAGTTCTGGGCGAGCAGCTGGACGTGGGCCTCGAGGGCGTGGACTCCAGCCAGGTGGTCATCGCCTACGAGCCCATCTGGTCCATCGGCCCCGGCAAGACCCCGGCCGACAAGCCCTACATTGAAAAGATCGCCCGCTTCGTCAAGGAGCGCACCGGCGGCATTCCCGTGGTCTACGGCGGCGGCCTGAAGAGCGACAACGCCGAAATGCTGGCCTCCATCCCCGAGATCGACGGCGGCCTCATCGCCCTGACCCGCTTCTCTGGTGAGATCGGCTTCTATCCCGACGAGTATCTGGAGATCATCCAAAAGTATCTGGGCGAATAAGGCCCGGCGAGCAACAAGGAGGAAACGCGAATGAAACTGGATTTTGAGTACGGCCACGGCCTGATGAGCGCCGAGCTGCCCGACAACACCGATGTGTTCATCCCCGGCACCACCGTGGCGGACCCCCCCTGCATTCCCGAGGACAAGCTGGAGGAGGCCTATCTTGAGAGCCTGCACAACCCCATCGGCATGAAGCCCCTGAGCGAACTGGCCTTCCCCGGCGCGAAGGTGGTCTTCATCGTGCCCGACCGCGTCAAGGGCGGCGAGCAGCCCACCAGCCACCGCAAGGTGAGCATTAAGCTCATCCTGAAGGAGCTGTATGCCGCGGGCGTGAAGAAGGAGGACATTCAGTTCATCATCTCCAACGGCCTGCACCCCCGTGCGAAGCCCGAGGACTACAAGGCCATCTTCGGTGAGGAGCTGTTCAACGAGTTCTGGCCCACCCACCAGATGACCAGCCACGACTCCGAGGATCCGGACAACATGATCGACCTGGGCACCACCAAGCGGGGCGACCCGGTGTGGATGAACAAGACCGTCTTCGAGTGCGACCTGCCCATCCTCATCGGCCATGTGCAGGGCAACCCCTACGGCGGCTACTCCGGCGGCTACAAGCACTGCGCCACCGGTATCACCAACTGGCGCAGCATTGCCAGCCACCATGTGCCTGAGGTCATGCACCGGGACGACTTCACCCCCGTGAACGGCGGCAGCCTCATGCGCCACAAGTTCAACGAGATCGGCATGCTGATGGAGGAGAAGATGGGCCATCCCTTCTTCTGCTGCGACGCTGTTCTGGACACCAAGAGCCGCCAGATCGCCATCTACTCCGGCTACGCCGCCGAGATGATGCCCGAGAGCTGGAAGATCGCCGACAAGCGCACCTACGTGCACTGGGCGGAGAAGAAGTACGACGTGCTGGTGTTCGGCATGCCCCAGAAGTTCCACTACGGCGACGGCATGGGCACCAACCCCATCATGATGATGCAGGCCCTGAGCGCCCAGGTGCTGCGCTTCAAGCGCGTGATGAGCGACCACTGCGTCATCATCTGCTCCTCCATCTGCAACGGCTTCTTCCACGACGAGCTGTGGCCCTACCTGCGTGCGGAGTGGACCGACTTCCAGCACGACTACATGAACACCCTGCCTGACATGAACCGTCTGGGCGAGTACTACGCCACCAACGAGGAGTACATCCGCAAGTACCGCTTCACCAACGCGTTCCATCCCTTCCACGGCTTCTCCATGATGAGCTGCGGCCACATCGCGGAGATGAACACCAGCGCCATCTACATCGTGGGCGCCCAGGAGCCGGGCATTGCCCGCAGCATGGGCCTCAAGACCCGCGCCACCTTCGAGGAGGCTCTGGCGGACGCGAAGAAGAAGTTCGTGGGCGAAGCTCCCAACATCCTGGCTCTGCCCCAGACCTTCAAGCTGGCGGCTGTGCACCTGTGCATGAAGGACCCCAGCCAGGACTGCATGGACGAGTACGGCAACCATCCCTGCTGCGGCTAAAAAATGAATGACGGGCGGGCCCTGCCGAAAACGGCGGGGCCCGCGCCTTCCTGCAAAACAAAAGAAAGGAGGCGGCGCCCATGCAGGTGCTTGCCTATTTTATCATCAGTCTGCTGGCCAGCGTGGCGGGCGCCATCTGCGGCATTGGCGGCGGCGTCATCATCAAGCCCACCCTGGACCTGTTCCATCTGGACAGCGTGGCCACGGTGAGCTTCCTCTCCGGCTGCACGGTGCTGGCCATGAGCTGCTACTCGGTGACCAAGGCCCTGCGGGCGGGCGACAGCAAGGTGGACCTGAAGCTGGGCACCCCGCTGGCCATCGGCGCGGCGGTGGGCGGCGTGGCCGGCAAGCAGATGTTCGCGGTCATCAGCGCGGCCTTCGCCGAAACGGCGGGCGCGGTGCAGGCGGCATGCCTCTTCCTCATCACCCTGGCCACCATGCTCTACACCATCAACAAGAGCCGCATCCGCACCCACAAAATTTTCAAGGTGTGGGTGTGCGTGGCCATCGGCCTGGTGCTGGGCATTATGTCCAGCTTTCTGGGCATTGGCGGCGGCCCCATCAACCTGGTGGTGTTCTACTTCTTCTTCTCCATGGACACCAAGACCGCTGCCCAGAACAGCCTCTACGTCATCCTCATCAGCCAGATCACCAGCCTGGGGGCGACCCTCGTCACCGCCAGCGTGCCGCCCTTCGGGTGGCTGAGCCTGGTGCTGATGGTGGCGGGCGGCATTGGCGGCGGCATGCTGGGCCGCGTTGCCAACAAGCGGATGGACAACAAGGCGGTGGAGAAGCTGTTCATCGGCCTGATGGGCGTCATCATGGCCATAAGCCTCTACAACGTCTGGCAGTACACCTTCGCGGTGTGATGGGTGAAACATCACCACATACCAGCTGTTCAGTCTTTTAAAGTCTCTATTGCTGTGAAAAACGTTGGCAAGCAGAAGAAAAAGATGTAGAATAAACAAAGAAAAATGCAATTACAGAGCATAGGGGCGTGAAAAGAACGGAACGAGTGATCATTATCGGTGCTGGTCCCGCAGGGATCACAGCCGCTTATGAACTTTTGAAAGACAGGCATGGGCAGGGCGGAAAATATGAAGTGCTTGTGCTTGAGGAGAGCCAACAGATCGGTGGTATCTCCCGCACTGTTCGTGTGGGCGGAAACCGAATGGATATTGGCGGCCACAGATTTTTCAGCAAGGACCAGCGTGTGACTGACTGGTGGCAGGAGGTCATGCCCGATCAGGGAGCTCCTGCATTGGACGACCGGCTTCTGGACCGGCAGGTCCCCCTGTGTGACGGTGGCCCGAATCCGGAACAAACCGACCGGGTCATGCTCACTCGCAACCGTGTTTCCCGAATCTATTACCGCAGGCGTTTCTTTGACTATCCGGTAAAAATGAACTGGAACACGATCCGCAATATGGGGGTGCTCACCACGCTTGAGGCGGGGGTGAGCTACCTTGTTTCTGTGGTGCACAAACGGCCTGAAACGTCGCTGGAAAACTTTTACATCAATCGTTTTGGGCGAAAACTCTACTCCATGTTTTTTGAAGGCTACACCGAAAAGCTGTGGGGACGCCATCCCCGTGTGATCTCGGCGGATTGGGGTGCACAGCGGGTCAAGGGGCTTTCTATCGTGGCGATTCTAAAGGACATCCTGCGCAAGGCACTGCCTGGAGAAGGAAAGGGAAAGGTGGAAACCTCTCTCATAGAGTCGTTCAAATATCCGAAACTCGGTCCTGGACAGCTGTGGGAGACGGCTGCCCAGGAAGTGGAAAAGATGGGCGGCGTTATCAAGCTGGGCTGCAAGGTGGTAGGTGTGACCACCGAAAGCGGTCGGGTGACGCAGGTGACCTATAAAGAGAATGGTCAGCAAAAGACCGTGGCGGCAGACATCTGCATTTCATCCATGTCTTTGAAAGACCTTGTGGCCGGGATGAACGATGTTCCTGATGATGTGGGCCAGGTTGCCGCAGGTTTGCCCTATCGTGATTTTGTAACGGTTGGTTTGTGCGTCAAAAAGATGGAGCTGCGCAACGAGACCGCGCTCAAAACCCTGCAGAACATTGTTCCCGACTGCTGGATCTATGTGCAGGACACAGGGGTAAAACTTGGCCGCATTCAGGTGTTCAATAACTGGTCGCCTTACATGGTGGAGGATCCTTTGCACACTGTGTGGTTAGGGTTGGAATTCTTCTGCGCCGAAGGCGATGAGTTCTGGAACATGAGCGAACGGCAGTGGGTTGATTTGGCGGTGAGCGAACTGGTGTCGATGGGCGTTTTGTCCGGACCGGAGCAGGTGCTTTTCAGCCACAAGGAAAGCGTGAAAAAAGCCTATCCTGCCTATTTTGATACCTGGTATCACATGGATACTCTGGTGAGGTATCTGGACGGATTTGAAAATCTTTATTGCGTGGGACGAAACGGTCAGCACCGCTACAATAATATGGATCATTCCATGGTCACGGCTATTGAAGCGGTGGAAAACATCCGTGCCGGCCGCCGGGACAAAACCAACATTTGGAGTGTTAACACGGAGAATGAATATCACGAAGAAAAACAAAGGGATACTTGAGCGATGGCATGCGGTGTTGGGGCTTTCCGGCACAGTGGAGAAAACATGGTTCTGGCTGGCTTTTGTGCTTCTTACGGTTTATCTTGAATTCGTGATATTCTCACAAAACTTCATTGCCGGTTTTCACTCAGCGTTGGTAACGGCCGTCTGTGCTGTTGCGGTGGTTCCGGTTTGCTTTGTGGGTGTGTTTTGGTGTGCGCGGCTGGAGATGAAGCGAGGGGTTCGGAAGGAGAACCGGCGAAAAACGGCTCTGATCGCCGCAGGTGCCTTCGCACTCACCCTGACGGTGATGGGACTTTGGCTGGCGGCAGGCTGGCCGGGTACCTTGTCGCCCGACAGCTTCAATCAATTGAGCGAGGTTTTCAGTGGGTTGTACAATAACTGGCATCCCGTGCTGCAGACGTGGCTGTTTATCGCATTGCCCGTTCAGTTGTTTGGCTGTGTGGGTGCTGCAACTGCAATGCAGATCGTCTGGTTCAGTCTGGCGGTGGCCTATCTTTACAGTGTCCTGTATCGGACAGGCTGCCCCTGGAGCTTTATGGCGGTGAGCTGGCTGTATCTTGCCGCGAATCCCAATAACGGCCTTATTATGACCACGATTTGGAAAGATTCGGCGATGAGCATTCTGGCGCTGGTCTGGTTCAGCCAATTGGTGCAGATTTTTGCCAGCAATGGATATTGGCTCAAAAAATGGTATAACACGGCGGCGTTTTGTCTGGCGTCCTTCCTGACCAACGCCATGCGTCACAATGCAGTGCTTCTGGTAGCGCCGGTGTTTGTGGTGTTGCTGATTTTTTTTAAGAATACGCGGCGGCGCATTGCGGTGTGCGCTCTTATAGTGGCAGCAACAGTGCTGGTGTTCAACGGTCCGGTGCTTCGGATGGCAAAGGTGGAACTCAGCAGCAACCAGGTGGTGGAGACTATGGGAACGCCCATGACCATCTTGTGTAACGTGTATGTGAAAGACCCTTCCGCTATGAGTGATGAGGCCCGGGCATTTATGGCTGATCTGGCCACACCAGAAGAGTGGGCGAATAATTATTGGACGGGAAGCTTTAACTCCATTAAATGGTCCAGCAGTCAGGACCTGGAAACAAAAGTGAATGAAACGAGTCCGGCAAAATTGCTGCAATATACAGCAGAAGCAGTGATCGCCCGGCCCGGGCTGTCATTTGATGCCTTTGCACGATTGACCAGTCTGGTGTGGGGATTGGACGGACAGCGTTACTGGACTCTGGGCCAAAACGTTTATTTCAATAATTACGGCATCGTTCAGCAGGGGAATGAGACTTTGAGATCTGACTTGAACGAGTACAGTCAAATGTGTGCGTCCGGAGTGACCAAATACCTGTTCTTTTACACAGGTACTCTGGTGCTGCTGATGTTATTCATGGCTGTTGGCCGGTTGGGTTCTGGCGGGCTGGCAAATTCGTTTCTCGTTCTGGCGCCCTTGGCATATGATTTCGGCACTATGTTGCTTTTGTCCGGACCCGATTTTCGGTTTTTTCACTTCAACTTTGTGATCGTGGTACCGCTGATCTATATTCTTATGATGAAACAGAGAAAGGCGGAGAAAGAGTGATCCGCAAACTGATGAATTGGCTGCACATCAGCGGACTGTGGAGCCTACTGAGTTATCTCGTTGTGGGTGCTCTTGCCACCGTGGTGGAATGGACAGCGTTTTGGGTGCTGGAAGGGCGTATGGGTATGCCCTACCCGGCAGCGACGGCGTTGGCCTTTGCTTTTTCCACCTTCGCAAACTGGGCATTTGGACGTTTGCTGGTCTTCAAAGCGCCAACAGGCTGTTCGCTGGCAAAAGAAATCGGAAAGGTCTATCTTGCAAGCGCAGTCGGTCTGCTCTTGAACCTTGCCATTATGTTTGTTCTGGTGGATGGCATGGGGCAGAATGAAATGATTTCGAAAATGATTGCGACCGTGTTGGTGTTCGGCTACAATTATCTGATCCGAAAACGGCTGATTTATAAAAAGTAAAGACAGCCCCGGCTTTTGCCGGGGCTGCTTGCATTTTTTGGCTGGGGGTGTACAATACCATACCGTGAGAGATTTTTTGATGGATCGGGGGAAAAACGATGGAGCAACAGGAAAAAGGCATTGACCTTTCGCTGCTGAACGAGGAGCTGCGCCGGGCGGTGGAGGCCCACACCAAACCCATGGTCTGTTTTGAGGGCCTGAAAGTGACCGCCCTCCGGGAAGGCTATGTGGAGGCCGAAGCCCCTGTCACCGAGAACAGCCTCAACCCCTATGGCAACGCCCATGGCGGCTGGCTGTTTGCGCTGTGCGACACCTGCTCCGGCCTCGCGGCCAGCACCCGGGGCCGCCCCAACGTGACCCTGCAGGCCTCGGTGAACTACATCCGGGGCGTGAAACCCGGCGACACCGTCACCGTCAAGGCCTTCAGCCGCCACAGCGGCGGGCGCACCGCCGTGAACCAGGTGGAGCTTTACGACCAGAACGAGCGGCTGCTGCTCACCGGCAGCTTCACCATGTACTACATGGACGCAAAAAAATGAAAAAAGGCAGGGCGGAAAGCCCTGCCTTTTTGTTTTGCACATCCGGCCGGCCGCCGTGTTGAAAACCGGGGCCGCAAGCCGTGGTCAGAAGTTGGAGCCGTTCCAGCCCCAGTGCTCCGTCTCGGCGTACTTCACATACACCCGGTCGGCGGGCACGTCCAGCACGCTGTCCAGAATATCGCACACCCGGCCGGAAAAGGAGTTGTAATCCTCGGCGTCCGCGCCGCCGTAAACGCTCACCTCGGCAATGGCCGCCGGCGCGTCGGTGCCCGCCATCCACAGGGCCTTTTCGCCCTCCACTTCCACCATCAGCCAGGCCTCGCTCTTGCCCGGAATCACCTCAATGGCCTGGCCCAGCATCGTCTTGATGCGCTCCGCCTGGCCCTCGTTCACCGCCACGTTGGCGCTCACCCGAATAAACGGCATGTCCGTTCCTCCTTTTTATTCCGCCGCGGGCAGATGCGCCCGCAAAAACTCCAATACGTCCTCGTACACCTCGGCCTTGCCCGCTTCGTTGAGAATTTCGTGGCGCATGCCGGGGTAGAGCTTCAGCCGCACGTTCAGCCCCGCGGCCTTCAGCCACTCGTACACCTGGGTGGGGCCTTTACCGTTCGCCCCCACCGGGTCCCTGTCGCCGGCGATGACGAACACCGGCAGGTTTTTGGGCACCCGTGCCGCCCAAGCCGGGCCGGTCACGGCGGCAAGGCCGCCGAACATGTCCCGGTAGGTGGCCGCCGTGAAGGTGAAACCGCAGTCCGGGTCGGCCTCAAAGGCCTCCTGCACCGACTTGTCCGCCGCCAACCAGGCCGAGGGCCCCTCGCCGGGGAACTGTTTGTGGTAACCGCCGGTGGAAAGGGCCTCGATGAGCTTGCCGGGGCTCTTCGGCCCCTTCACCGCCGCCTGCAGGCTTGCCAGCGCCCGGGCGAAACCCAGCAGGGGATTGGCCCCCATGGTGCCGCAGATGATCGCGGCGGCAAGGCCCTGGCCGTGGCGGGCGATGTATTCCCTCGTCAGAAAAGAGCCCATGCTGTGGCCGAAGATGGCCACCGGCAGGCCGGGGTATTTCGCCCGGGCGTCCGCCTCCAGCCGGTGCAGGTCGGCCAGCACATGCTCCCAGCCGTCGTGGTCGGCAAAGTGGCCCTGCACCACCGCCGAGCGCCCGTGGCCCGCGTGGTCGTTCATGAACACCGCGAAGCCGTGCTGCGCCAGAAAACTGCCGAAATCGGCGTAGCGGGCGCTGTGCTCCGCCATGCCGTGCACCAGCAAAAGCACCGCCTTCGGCTCCTCGTGGGCCCACAGGCGGGAAAAGATCTCACCCTCGCCGCTGTGGGCGGGGCTGGTCCACTCACTGCTCTTCACCTTCGTCCTCCTTTTGTTCCTCCGCGCCGAAGGGCGCCAGCGACAGGCCGGTCACGTCGCTCACCGGCAGTGAAAAGGCCAGGGCGTGGCCGATGCCCGCGCCCTGGGCACAAATGGCTTTCATCACCGGCTGCCGCCCGGCGGCGGGCACCAAAATCAGCACCATGTCCTTTTCCGGCTGGATGGTGATGTGCAAAAACTTCTGAGCTTCCTCGGCGGCAAGGCTCCGGCCACGCACCACCGTGCCGCCCCGGGCCCCCGCCGCGCGGGCGGTGTCCATCACGTCGGCGGCAAAGCCGTGCTCGGCGATGACCACGATGAGTTCATGCTGGCTGCGCATGGGTCGATCCTCCTTTTGGGATGGTGTTTGGTCCGCCGCTGCCGCGGCGATGCGCTGGTGGGCCAGCGCGCTGATGCTGCAAAGGTCGATGGTGAAGGCGATGCCCCGCCCCGGGCGGTAGAGTTCCAGCCGCTCGGTCAGCGCCGCCAGCACCCCGTCGGCCGCGCCCGGCACCAGCGCCAGCACCACGTCCTTTTCCGGCTCGTCCAGGCCCAGCAGGTCCATCACTTCCGCGCTGGCGGTGCCGTGGCCCAGCAGCACGAACTGCATCAGGATGTGGCGGCGGCGCAGCTCCTCCGCCACCGCTTCGCTCTTGCCCCGGTCCACGATGGCGACCAGGCAGTGTACGGATGAAGGCACTTGATTCATTGTGCGTCCTCCTCCGGGCCGGCGTCCAGCTCCAGCACGTCGTCCGCCTCCTGCGCCTGGGCGGCGGGAGCGTCGGGTCCGGCGTGCCGGGTCTTGAACTGATACACAAGCCCGATGATCTGAATGGTGATGAGGGGGATCATGGCCACCATGGCCACCACCCCGAAGGCGTCGGTGAGAATGTTGCCGCCCACCGCCTCGCAGGCCCCCATGGCAAAGGGCAGAAGGAAGGTGGCGGTCATGGGGCCGGAGGCCACCCCGCCGGAGTCAAAGGCCACCGCGGTGAAGATGCGGGGCACGAAAAAGCTCAAAGCCAGCGCCAGGGCGTAGCCCGGCAGCAAAAACCACAAAAGGGGAACGCCGGTGAGCACCCGCACCATGGAAAGCCCCACCGAGGCCGCCATGCCCACACAAAGGCCCGCCATCATCACCTTCTGGGAGATGGCGCCGCCGGTGATCTCCTCCACCTGCTTGTTCAGCACCAGCACGGCGGGCTCGGCCTTGACCAGGAAGTAGCCGATGAGCATGCCCACCGGCACGATGAGCCAGCGCAGGGGCAGGCCCGCCAGCCGGCGGCCCAGCTCGTTGCCCGCGGGCATGAAGCCCACGTTCACCCCGGTAAGGAAGAGGGTGAGGCCCAGGAAGGTGTAGAGGATGCCCACCAGGATCTTCGCCAGCGCCCGGCGGCGCAGCCGGAAGAACAGCACCTGAAACACCAGGAAGAAGGCCAGGATGGGCCCCAGGGCCAGGGCCACCTCTTTGGCGTATTCCGGCGCCGCCGTTCCGAAGGCCGCCAGCAGGGCCCGGGTGTCCTCGATCGCAGACACCGACAGGGGGGCGTAGCTCGCGTCGCCCGAGCGGTAGATCATGCCCAGGATGAGCACCGACAGCACCGGCCCGATGCTGCACAGCGCAACAAGGCCGAAGCTGTCGCCCTCGGCGTTTTTGTCGCTTCGCACGGCGGTGAGGCCCAGCCCCAGCGCCATGATGAAGGGCACCGTGATGGGCCCGGTGGTCACCCCGCCGGAGTCGAAGGCCACCGCCAGAAAATCCGAGGGCACAAAACGGGTGAGGATGAACACCAGAAGATAAAAGACGATGAGCATCACCGGCAGGCTCCAGCCCAGCAGAATGCGCAGAAAGCTCAGCACCAGGAACAGCCCCACCCCGGCGGCCACCGTCAGAATGAGCACCATGTCCGGCACGGCGGGGGTCTGGCTGGCAAGCACCGCCAGGTCCGGCTCCGCCACCGTCACCAGCACGCCGATGAGAAAACAGCCCGCCAGGATGAGCCACAGTTTGCGGGTGCGGGTGAGGTGGGTGCCCACCAGTTCGCCGATGGGCATCATGGCCATGTCCGCCCCCAGGGTAAAAAACCCCATGCCCAGGATGAGCAGGGCCGCCCCTGCCAGGAACAGGCACAGGGTGGAAAGGTCCACCGGCACCACAAAGGCGCACAGCGCCAGCACGATGAGGCTGACGGGCAGCACGGCGGCCAGGGATTCGTGGATCTTCAGCTTGAGTTGTTTGTTCAAGGGCATCGCCTCCTTTGACGCAAAGGTGGACACGCCCCGCCGGCAAAGGGGTGCGTCAAACCGGCGGCGGCGGGAGGGCCGGACCCGAAGGCGCCCTCGAAAGAAATGTATATATACATTATATAACGCGAAGGCCGCCCCCCGCAAGCACGGAAAAATTTTTGCACAGGCCATAGTTTTTTAATACAAGTGCGTAGTTTTTTCTATCGTTTTTTCCCTTTCGGGAAGGTAAAATGGTTTTGTCAACGGGCGGCACCGGTCCTTTCTGCGCGAAAGGCGCAAAGGGCCCCGCCCAAAAAATCAAGGAGGACAAACCATGAAAAAGCTTCTTGCACTTGCACTGAGCGCTGTGCTGGCCCTGAGCCTGGCGGCTTGCGGCGGCACCCCCGCTTCCACCCCTGCTTCCACCCCCGCTTCCGGGGCTACCTCTGAGGGCGGCGCCACCGCCACCTCCGACATGCGCGTGGACGTGTTCTACTACGACTTCTCCGACGTGTACATCTCCACCGTGCGTGCCGCCATGGACGAGCAGCTGAAGGCCATGGGCATTGAGCCCAACAACTGGGATGCCGCCGGCAGCCAGCCCACCCAGACCGACCAGGTCAACACCGCCATCACCGCCGGTTCCGACCTGCTGATCGTCAACATCGTTGAGACCGCCACCTCCGCTCCCGCGCAGGACATCGTGAATGCCGCCCAGACCGCCGGCATCCCCGTGATCTTCTTCAACCGCGAAGTGGCCGACAACGAAGTCATCAACAGCTATGACAAGTGCGCTTTCGTGGGCACCAACGCTCCCGACGCCGGCCATATGCAGGGCGAGATGATCGGCAACTACCTGCTGGCCAACTACGACACCGTTGACCTGAACGGCGACGGCACCATTTCCTACGTCATGTTCAAGGGCCAGGAGGGCAACGCTGAGGCCGAGGCCCGCACCCAGTACGCCGTTGAGGACGCCAACAAGCTGCTGACCGAGGCCGGCAAGCCTGAACTGAGCTACTACGACGCCAGCGCTTCCACCAAGTACCTGGTGGACACCGAGGGCAAGTGGTCCGCCAAGGCCGCCAACGACTACATGGTCGCTCTGCTGGGCTCCTACAACGAGGACAACGGCAACATGGTCGAGCTGATCATCTGCAACAACGACGGCATGGCCGAGGGCGCTATCTCCGCTCTGCAGAACGTTGGCTACAACAACGGCGCTGACACCACCATCATCCCCGTGTTCGGCGTTGACGCCACCGACAGCGCCAAGGCGCTGATCAAGGCCGGCAACATGGCCGGTTCCATCAAGCAGGACGCCGTGGGCATGGCTTCCACCATCAACACCCTGGTCAAGAACGTCCAGGACGGCGCTGAGCTGATGGCCAACACCGATCAGTTCGTCGTGGACGAGGGCGTGGCCAAGATCCGCGTTCCCTACGCGATGTACGACGCTACCAGCGAGGACTGATCTTTCATCCGCTGAATGGACCCATGGCCGGGCGGGGCTGCACTGGCAGCCCCGCCCGGCCTGACGTGGGATAACCGCCTCTTTTGCGAAGGCGGGCCTTCCCGCGAAGAGAGGAGGAAGAATATGGAGCAGCCGGCACTGCTGGAGATGCGCGGCATCTGCAAAGAGTTCCCCGGCGTGAAGGCGCTGGACAACGTCAACCTCACCGTGCGGCCGGGCACCGTGCACGCCCTGATGGGTGAGAACGGCGCGGGCAAGTCCACCCTGATGAAGTGCCTGTTCGGTATCTACCACAAGGACGCGGGCACCATCACCCTGGACGGCAAAGAGGTCAACTTCCGCAGTTCCAAGGAAGCGCTGGAAAACGGCGTTGCCATGGTGCACCAGGAGCTGAACCAGGCCCTGACCCGCAGCGTGCAGGACAACCTCTGGCTTGGCCGCTACCCCAAGGTGGCGGGCATCATGGTGAGCGAGGGCCTGATGGCCAAGCGCACCAAGGAGATTTTTGACACCCTGGAAGTCACCGTGAACCCCAAGGCCATCATGTCCACCCTGCCCGTGAGCCAGCGGCAGATGGTGGAGATCGCCAAGGCGGTTTCCTACGACTCCAAGATCATCGTGTTCGATGAGCCCACCTCGTCCCTCACCGAGACCGAGGTGGAGCACCTGTTCCGGATCATCAACATGCTGCGGGATAAAGGCTGCGGCATCATCTACATCAGCCACAAGATGGAGGAGATCCTTCGCATCAGCGACGACGTGACCATCATGCGTGACGGCACCTGGGTGGCCACCCGCCCGGCCAAAGAGCTGACCATGGACGAGATCATCCGCCTGATGGTGGGCCGCGAGCTCACCAACCGCTTCCCGCCCAAGACCAACACCCCCGGCGAGGTCATTCTGGACGTTGAGCACATCGGGGGCAAATACACCCGCCTGAAGGACGCCACCTTCCAGCTGCGCAAGGGCGAGATCCTGGGCATTGCGGGCCTGGACGGCTCCGGCCGCACCGAGGTGCTGGAGAACCTCTTCGGCGCCATGACCCGCCAGGGCGGCAAGATCACCCTGCACGGCAAGGAGATCCGCAACCGCAACCCGGGCGAATCCATCAAAAACGGGTTTGCCCTGCTCACCGAGGAGCGCCGGGCCACCGGTATCTTCGGGATCCGCGACATCAAGGAGAACACCGTTATCTCCAGCCTGAAGGACTATCTGCTGGGCGGTATCTGCCTGAGCGACAAGAAAATGCGCGCTGATACCGATTGGTCCATCCAGGCCATGCACATCAAGACCCCCAGCCAGCGCACCCAGATCCGGTCGCTCTCCGGCGGCAACCAGCAGAAGGTCATCATCGGCCGCTGGCTGCTCACAAAGCCCGAGATCCTCCTGCTGGACGAGCCCACCCGCGGTATCGACGTGGGCGCCAAGTACGAGATCTACCAGCTCATCATCGACCTTGCCAAAGAGGGCAAGGGCGTCATCATGGTCTCCTCCGAGATGCCCGAACTGCTGGGCGTGTGTGACCGCATTCTGGTCATGTCCGGCGGCCAGGTGGCCGGCGAGGTGGACGCGGCGAGCACCAGCCAGGAGGAGATCCTCACGCTGGCGGCAAAGTATGTGTAAACGAGGAGGAATCGACTGATGAACAACAATTCCACCGCCCTCGCCGAAAAGGTGAAGGGTCTGGACGCGAAAAAGATCGGCAACGCGCTGCTGAACAACGCCCTCATCATCATCATGCTGGCGGTGGCGGTGTATGTGGCGGTGACCGAGCCGTCCTTCCTGGCCCCCCGCTCCCTGGTGAACCTGCTGAGCCTGACCGCGGCGTATCTGCCGGTGGCTCTGGGCATTGCCGGCTGTATCGTGCTCACCGGCACCGACCTGTCCGCCGGCCGCGCCGTGGGTATCACCGCCTGTGTGGCTGCGTCTCTGCTGCAGGCCGCCGACGCCCCCAATAAGATGTGGCCCGCCATCGGCACCCTGCCTGTGCCCGTGGTCATCCTGATCGTGGTGCTCCTGGGCGCTGCCATCGGCGCCTTCAACGGCTTCTTCGTGGCCAAGTTCAAGCTGCACCCCTTCATCGTCACCCTGGCCACCCAGCTCATCCTCTACACCATGCTGCTGCTCTACGTCAAGATGGGCAACAACAACGGCATGGCCATCTCCGGCCTGGACGAGGGCTACCGCAACTTCGTGGTGGGCAACCCGCCCCTTCTGAACTTTGCCGGCGGCGCCATCCAGATCCCCAACTACGTCATCTACGCCATTCTGCTGAGCGTTCTGATGTGGTTCATCTGGAACAAGACCACCTTCGGCAAGAACATGTTCGCCCTGGGCGCCAACGAAGAGGCTGCCCGCGTTTCCGGCGTCAACGTGTTTATGACCACCATCATGGTGTTCGCTCTGGCCGGCGCCATGTACGGCTGGGCCGGTTTCGTTGAGTCCGCCCGTGTGGCTTCCAACACCGCCAACACCGGCGTGAACTACGAGCTGGACGCCATCGCGGCCTGCGTCATCGGCGGCGTGTCCTTCGTGGGCGGCATTGGTAAGGTCAGCGGCATCATCATCGGCGTTATCATGCTGCGTCTGATCTTCGTTGCCCTGCCTCTGGTGGGCATGGACCAGAACCTCCAGTACGCCATCAAGGGCGGCATTATCCTGTTCGCCTGCGCCCTGGATATGCGCAAGTACCTGGTCAAGAAATAAGCACCTGTTCCAAAACGCCGAGGGCGCCCTGCAAAGGGCGCCCTTTTTGCGGTTTTCAAGGCCTGCCGGGTATGGTATACTGAGAGCGAAAGGGAGGGCGGAAGATGGAACTGTATCGGGTCCTTTTGGCGGACGACGAGGCGGAGATCCGCCAGGGTATCAGCCGCAAGATCGACTGGGCGGCCCAGGGCTTTGAGCTGGCGGGCGAGGCGGAAAACGGCGCCGAGGCGCTGGAACTGGCGGAGCAGATCCGCCCGGACGTGGTGCTCACCGACATCAAAATGCCCTTTATGGACGGGCTGGAGCTCTGCCGCAGGCTGCGGCGGGAACTGCCGGCGGCCAAGCTGGTGGTGTTTTCCGGCTTTGACGACTTTGAATACGCCCGGCAGGCGGTGAGCATGGGCGTTTCGGAATACATTATGAAACCGGTGAACGCCCGGGAACTGGAGGAAGTGCTGGCCAGCCTGCGCACCCAGCTGGAGGCCCAGCGCCAGCAGCGGCGGGACATGGAGGCCCTGCGCCGCCGCTATGAAGAGAGCCTGCCGGTGCTGCGGGAGCTGTTCTTCGCCCGCCTTCTGGACGGGCGCGTGCCCCCCGAACAGCTGGCCGAGCGCGCAGCCCGCTATGAGCTGGAACTGCCCGCCGGCCCCTGGGCGGCGGCGCTGGTGCAGATGGACCTGCCCCCGGCGGGGGAGAGCGCCGAGCGGGACGAACTGCTGCTTTTGTCGGTGCGCTCCTTTGTGGAAGAGCACTTCGAACTGGAGGGCTGCTGGCTGCGCACCCTGCTTTACAACGACGCGGTGGCCCTGCTGGCGGGCCTTCAAACCCCTGAGCAGCTCTATCCGCTGATGGCGGAGCTGGAGCGCCTGTGCGCTTTGGCCCCCAGCTGTTTGGGCCTTGGCCTCACGGTGGGCCTGGGCCAGCTTTGCCAGGCGGCGGGGCAGCTGCACCAGTCGATGGAAGGGGCCCTCACCGCCCTGGACTACCGCCTGCTGATGGGCGGGGGCCGGGTGCTCTACATCGGAGACCTGGAGCCGGACGCCAGCCTGCGCCTTTCGCTGGACGACGAGGACCAGCGTGCCCTGGCCACGGCGGTGAAGCTGGGCAGCGAGGAGCAGCTGGACGCCACCCTCCACGGCCTGTTGGACCGGGTGCGGGCCAGCCGGCTGCCGCCCGCCCAGTGCCAGCTGTATGTGCTGGAGATCGTCACCTGCCTGGTGCGCCTTGCCCGCTCGGGCGGCGTGGAGGTGGAGGACGTGTTCGGGCCGGACTTTGCGGGCGCGGTGCCCGCGGCGCAGTTCGCCAGCCTGGACCGGCTGGGCGAGTGGCTCACCGAGCGCTGCCGCCGCCTGCGGGAACTGCTGGGCCGCCGCCGCACCGACAGCGCCGGCCGCACGGTGGACGAGGCCAAAGCCTACATCGCCGCCCACTTTGCCGACAGCGGCCTGGGCGTGGAGGCGGTGTGCGAGCACCTGCACCTTTCGCCCACCTATTTTTCCACCCTGTTCAAGCGGGAGACCGGCCAGAGCTTCACCGCCTGCGTCACCGAGCAGCGGATGAACGAAGCCGCGCGCCTGCTGCGGGAGACGGAGGAAAAAACCTACCTCATCGCCCAGCGCACCGGCTACGCCGACCCCAACTATTTCAGCTATGTGTTCAAGCGCCACTTCGGCATGACCCCCTCCAAGTACCGGGCGGGGCAGACCTGAGAGCGGCATTTTTCGGCAAGGGAGGGAATGCCTTGTGAAAAAACTCTTTGCCCGGGCGGCGGCGTCCCTTTCCCGGCGCTACCGCACCATGAGCATTCAGATGGTCATCTCCCTGTCCTTCACGGCGGCGGCGGTGGCGGGCATGGTGCTCATGGGCCTGAGCCTTGTCTGGCGCTATTCCGCGGGCACCGAGCAGCTGGTGCGGGAGAACACCGAGCGGGTGCTCAGCCAGGTGAACATGAACATGGACAGCTACCTGCGCCGGATGATGCGGGTGAGCGACACCATGTATTACCGGATCATCAAAAACGCCGACCTTGCCACCCAGAGCCTGGACGAGGGCATGGAGCTGCTGTATGAGGAGAACCGGGACGAGCTGGTGTCCATCGCCGTGTTCGACAGCAAGGGCGGGCTGGTGGCGGGCACCCCCCTCACCGCGCTGAAGGAGGGGGCGGACCCCGCTTCCTCCGACTGGTACCAGGCCGCGTTGGACAAGATGGAAAACCTGCATTTTTCCACCCCCCACATCCAACGCCTTTTTGCCGACCCGGACTCCAGCTTCCGCTGGGTGGTGTCCCTGAGCCGGTATGTGCAGCTGACGCGGGAGGGCAGCACCTACAGCGGCGTTTTGCTGGTGGACATGGGCTTTTCCGGCATTGAGCAGGTCTGCCGTGACGTGGAGCTGGCCAACGGAGGCTACATCTACCTCACCGACGCGGAGGGCGAGATCATCTACCACCCCCGCCAGCAGCTCATCTACGCCGGCCTTGAAGAGGAGAACAACCTGACCGCGGCGGTCCTGCCCGACGGGGCCCATGCCGAGACCTTCCAGGGCGAAAAGCGGCTGGTCACCGTCAAGACCGTGGGCTACACCGGCTGGAAGCTGGTGGGCGTGGTGCCCCGCGCCGGCGCGGGCGACGACGGCCACTACATCTTCCTGTTCGGCCTGTCCATGCTGCTGTTCTCGGCGTTTTTGATGGCCTTTTTGAACTTCCGCATTTCGGCCCGCATTTCCGACCCCATCCGAAGGCTGGAGCAGTCGGTGAAGGAGCTGGAGGCCGGGGCGCAGGAGGTGGCCATCCGGGAGGACGGCTGCTACGAAGTGCGGCGGCTGGCCCATTCCATCGCGTCCATGGTGTCCACCATGCGCCACCTGATGGACGACATCATTTTGCAGGAAAAGCGCAAGCGCCGCAGCGAGCTGGAAGTGCTGCAAAGCCAGATCAACCCCCACTTCCTTTATAACACTCTGGACTCGGTGATCTGGATGACCGAGGCCGGCCGCTACGACGAGGCCATCCAGATGGTCACCTCGCTGGCGCGGCTGTTCCGCATTGCCCTCAGCCGCGGGCGCAGCTTCATCCCCCTGGCGGACGAACTGGAGCACGCGCGCCACTACATGACCATCCAGCAGATCCGCTATCAGGACAAGTTCACCGCCTCGGTCACCGCCGGAAAGGGCACCGAGGGCCTTTATACCCTCAAACTCATCGTGCAGCCCCTGTTGGAGAACGCCATCTACCACGGCATGGCCGCCGCCGAAGAGGACGGACGCATTACCGTCACCGCCCGGCGGGAAGGGGAGGATCTGGTCATCGACGTGACCGACAACGGGATCGGCATGCCCCCCGAAGTGGTGGAGCGCCTTTTGGACGAGAGCCAGCCCCAGACCCGTTCCAGCGGGTCGGGGATCGGGGTGCGCAACGTCCACCGGCGTATCCGCCTCACCTTTGGCGAGCCTTACGGCCTGGAGGTGTTCAGCGAGCCGGACGAGGGCACCACGGTGCGGATCCGGCTGCCTGCCCTCACCGCCGAAGAGGCCGCGCAGCTGCAACGGGAGGAAGAGCCATGAACAAACACAGGACCAACGCGCTGCTGCAGCTGCTGGTGCTCTTTGCGCTGGCGGCGGCGGTGGTGCTCACCCTGGCCTGGCCCCAGCTGCCCTTTGCAAAGCGGGAGGGCGAGCCCGTGGAGGTGTCGGTGATCCTGCGCCAGACCGACGGCTCCGCCTGGGCCAACGCCCGCCTCGGCATGGAGCAGGCGGCGGGCCAGCTGCGGGCGGAGGTGCGTCTTGTGACCCCCTCCGCCGAAAACGACGCCGCCGAACAGGCCCGCCTCATGGGCTATGAGGCCCAGCGGGGGGCAGACGTGCTGGTGGTCATTCCCGCCGGGGAACTGCCTGCCGACACGGGCGTGCCGGTCATCACGCTGGAGACCCCCGGCGGCGATGGGTCCGTCTGCCCAGACAACGAGGCCCTGGGCCGGGCCCTGGCCGCCGCCGCGCTGGAGGACCTTCCCGCATGCCGGGTGCTGTTGGTCAACAGCGCACCCGGCTCGGCCGGGGTGAGCGCGCGGCTGGAGGGCGCCCGGGCCACACTGGAAGCCGGGGGCGCCGAAGTGGAGGAAGCCCAGCTGGACCCGGCGGACGACGGCACGGAACTGGAAACGGTGCTGGCCAAGAGCGAAGCGGACGCGGTGCTTTTGTTTGAGCCGTCGGCCACCGAGACCGCCGCGTCGGCCAAAGAAAAACTGAGCCTTGCGCCCGCCCTCTACGGCGTGGGCTCCACCAGCCCCATCGCCGCGGCGCTGGAGCAGGGGACCCTCTCCGCCAGCGCGGTGTGGAGCGATTTTGCCGCCGGGTATCTGGCGGTGGAGGGGGCGGTGCACGCCGCCCGGGGCGAAAGCTGGCAGCCCCAGACACTGGATTTTTCCATCCTGCGGGGGGAGGACATGTATGAACCGGACAATCAAAAGCTGCTGTTCCCGGTGGCTTCGTAGGGCGGCGGCCCTTGCCTGCGGGCTTCTGGCGGCGCTGACCGCCGGCTGCGGCGCGGCCGAGGCCGAGCCCCGGGTGCTGCGGGTGGGGGTGGCCCTCTACACCCAGGACGACACCTTCATCTCCACCATCGCCCAGGAGCTGGAGCGGATGGCCCGGGAGGAGGAGCAGGCCCGGGGCCTGCGGATCAACCTGTCGGTGGTGGACGGCCGCTCGAACCAGACCACCCAGCTGGAGCAGATCGACAGCCTCATCGGCCGCGGGTGCGACGCGCTGTGCGTCAACATCGTGGACCGCACCGCCGCCGCCGTGCTCATCGACAAGGCCCAGAAGGCGGAGGTGCCCGTCATCTTCTTCAACCGCCAGCCGGTGGCGGAGGACATGCTCCGCTGGGAGCACGCCTATTATGTGGGCGCCAAGGCGGAGGAAGGGGGCATTCTGCAGGGGCGGCTGGTGCTGGAAGCCTGGCAGACCGACCCCACCCTGGACCGCAACGGCGACGGGGTGCTGCAATATGTGATGTTGGAGGGCGAGCCCGGCCACCAGGACGCCATGCTGCGCACCGAATACGCCGTCAAGACCCTCACCGATGCGGGGGTGGCGGTGGAGAAGCTGGCCAGCGACACCGCCAACTGGAAGCGGGGCCAGGCCATGGCCAAGGCCCAGCAGTGGCTGGACGAAGGGCTGGGCGGCAGCGTGGAAGTGGTGTTTGCCAACAACGACGACATGGCCCTCGGCGCCATCGACGCCTTCAAGCAGGCCGGGGAAGAACTGCCCCTGGTGGTGGGGGTGGACGCCACCGCGCCCGCCCTGGAGGCGGTGGCGGCGGGGGAGCTGTACGGCACCGTGCGCAACGACGGCGCGGGCATTGCCCGCTCCATGCTGGACCTGGTGCTGGCCCTGGCGGAAGAACAGGACCCCGCCGAAGCCGTGGAGCTGGAGGACGGACACTACGTCTGGCTGCCCTACCGGGCCGTCACCGCCCGGGACCTGGAGGAGCCGGCGGCCTGAAAAAACGGGGCGGCGCGCCGCGCCGCCCCGCCCTTTTGCCTGCGGGAAAAATTTTACGAAAAATGCTCTTCACAACCGGCATCGAATGGGGTATACTGTGGGATAAAGACCCAAAGCCGGGGCCCCTCAGGCCCGGCAAAAAAAACGGAGGCTTTTAAAATGGACATTGCGCCGTTGCGGCGTCTGACGAGTTTTCAGATCATCATCCTTCTGTTCGCTGCGGTCATTCTGGCGGGGGCGCTGCTGCTTATGCTGCCCTTTGCAAGCCAGAGCGGCCGCGTCACTCCTTTCGACGAGACGCTCTTCACCGCCACCTCGGCGGTCTGCGTCACCGGCCTCGTGGTGCAGGACACCGCCACCTACTGGTCTTATTTCGGCCAGGCGGTCATCCTGCTGCTCATCCAGATCGGCGGCCTGGGCGTGGTCACGGTGGCTTCGGCCATCGCCCTGCTGGCCGGGCGGCGTATCTCCCTCATGCAGCGGGGCACCATGCAGGAGGCCATCGCCGCCCCCAAGGTGGGCGGTATCGTGCGGCTCACCGGCTTCATTTTGCGGGCGGTGTTCCTGATCGAAGGGATCGGCGCCGTGTGCCTTGCGCCGGTGTTCATCCGGGATTTCGGCCTTCGGGGCATATGGATGGCGGTGTTCCATTCCGTCTCCGCCTTCTGCAACGCCGGCTTTGACCTGATGGGCGCGCCCGGCGCGGAATACGCTTCCCTCACCGCCTACCGGGCCGACCCGGTGGTGAACCTGGTCATCATGGGCCTCATCGTGGTGGGCGGTATCGGCTTCCTCACCTGGGACGACATCCGCACCAACGGCCGCCATTTGCACCATTACCGCATGCAGAGCAAGGTCATTCTGGCCACCACGGCGGTGCTCATCGTGGTGCCGGCGGTGTGGTTCTTCTTCGACGAATTTTCCGCCATGCCCCTGGGCGAGCGGGTGTGGATGAGCCTGTTTCAGTCCATCACCCCCCGCACCGCCGGCTTCAACACCGCCGACCTCACCTCTCTCAGCGGCCTGGCCCTGGCGGTGACCATCGTGCTCATGCTCATCGGCGGCTCGCCGGGCTCCACCGCGGGCGGCATGAAGACCACCACCGTGGCGGTGCTTTTTGCCAACGCCATCGCCGTGTTCAACCGGCGGGAGGAAGGCCGCTTCTTCGGGCGGCGGATCACCACCAAGGCGGCCTGCGACGCGGCGGCCATCCTGCTGCTGTATGTCACCCTGTTTTTCTTCGGCGGCTTCATCATCAGCTCGGTGGAGGGGCTGCCTTTGGCCGACTGCCTGTTTGAGACCGCCTCGGCGGTGGGCACGGTGGGCCTCTCCCTGGGGCTGACCCCCAGCCTCGGCCTTGTTTCCCGGGGGGTGCTCATCTTCCTGATGTACATGGGCCGCGTGGGCGGCCTCACCCTCATCTACGCCGCGCTGGCGGGCGCTGCCAAGACCGGCAGCAAGCTCCCGCAGGAGCGCATCACCATCGGTTAAAGGAGGAGTTTTTTTATGAAATCCTTTTTGCTCATCGGCCTGGGCCGCTTCGGCCGCCATCTGGCCATGCAGCTGAACGCCCAGGGCCATCAGGTCATGGCGGTGGACGACGACGAGGAGAAGGTGAACGCCGTGCTCAACGTGGTCACCAACGCCCAGATCGGCGACAGCACCAACGGCGAATTTTTGCAGGAGCTGGGCGTGGGCAACTATGATGTTTGCATCGTGGCCATCAGCGACAATTTCCAAAGCTCGCTGGAAACGACCTCGCTGCTCAAGGAGCTGGGGGCAAAGAAGGTGGTGTCCCGGGCCGAGCGGGATGTGCAGGCCAAATTCCTTCTGCGCAACGGCGCGGACGAGGTGCTCTACCCCGAAAAGCAGCTGGCCAAGTGGGCGGCGGTGCGTTATGGCTCCGACCATCTTCTGGACTACATCGAGCTGGACGCCGACAACGCCATCGTGGAGGTGGAGGTGCCCGCCGAGTGGGCGGGCAAGACCGTCGGCGAGATCGACGTGCGCCGCATTCACAACATCAACCTGCTGGCGGTGAAGCGGGAGGGGGCCATCGACGCCCAGATCACCCCTTACACCGTGCTTCCCAAGGACGGCACCCTGCTGGCCCTGGGCGAATACCGGGCGCTGAAAAAGTGTTTCCGGACATAAGCGAAACGAGAACGGCCCTTCCCGGCGGGGAAGGGCTTTTTTGCGCCAAAGGCTTGCAAAGGCGGCGGGGGGGCGGGTATACTGATAAAATGCACGACAAGCGGCCTTTGCGCCGCATTCGAAAGGAATTTTTTCCATGGCCGTTTTGACCGCGATCTATAACTTCTTGTGGGGCGATCTGTTCCACATCCCGCTGCCCGGCGGCAGCAGCCTGGGCGTTTCGCTGCTGGTGCTCATCCTGCTGCCCGCAGGGGTGTATTTCACCGTGCGCACCCGCTTTTTGCCCTTCCGGCTTTTCCCGGAGATGGTGCGCATTACCCTTGTCAACAACAAAAAGCCGGGGGCCGAGGGCCTGTCCGGCGTGCAGGCCCTCATCGTTTCCACCGCCTGCCGGGTGGGCATGGGCAATCTGGTGGGCGTGGTGGCCGCCATTTCCGCCGGCGGCGCCGGGGCGGTGTTCTGGATGTGGCTCATCGCCCTCTTAGGCTCCTCCACCGCCTTCATCGAGGCCACCCTGGCCCAGCTTTATAAGCAGAAGGACCCCCTCTACGGCGGCTGGCGGGGCGGCCCGGCCTACTACCTCCACGCCCTCTTCGCCAAAGGCAAGCGGCGCTCGGTGCTGGCGGTGCTGTTCGCTGTTTCCGGCCTGGTGTGCTGGTGCGGGATCAGCCAGGTCATCGGCAACTCCATCTCCTCCTCCTTCGAAAACGCCTTCCATATCCCTCCGCTCTGGTCCACCGTGGCGCTGGTGGCGGTGGCGGCCGTCATTGTGCTGCGGCGCAACGCCACCGTCAAGGTGCTGGACGTGGTGGTGCCGCTGATGGCCGCCTGCTACTTCTTCATCACCCTGGTCATCATCCTGCTCAATGCCGGGCAGCTGTCGGAAGTGTTCTCCCGTATCTTCTCCGAAGCCTTCGGCCTGCGCCAGGCGGTGAGCGGCGGGCTTGGCGCGGTCATCATGAACGGCGCAAAGCGGGGCCTTTTTTCCAACGAGGCGGGCTCCGGCTCCGCCCCCTGCGCGGCGGCCGCCGCCCATGTGAACCACCCGGCCAAGGCGGGCCTCATGCAGACCCTGGGCGTGTTCATCGACACCCTGCTCATCTGCAGCTGCACCGCCATGGTCATGCTGCTCACCCCCGCCTCCCTCACCGAGGGGCTGGAGGGCATGGACCTGCTGCAGGCGGCCATGGGCCATCACCTGGGGACGTTTGGCGTGGTGTTCATCGCGGTGGTGCTGTGGCTGTTCAGCTTCTCCACCTTCCTGGGCGTGCTGTTCTACGCCCGCTCCAACGTGGCCTACCTCTTTGGCGACAGCTGGCGCAGCCAGACGGCCTACAAGCTGCTGGCCCTGGCCATGCTCTTTGTGGGCGGCCTGGCGGCCTATCAGTTCGTGTGGGACCTGGGCGACGTGGGGATCGGCCTGATGACCATCTTCAACATGATCGCCCTGCTGCCCCTGGCGCCCAAGGCGCTGGATTCCCTGCGGGACTACGAGCGGAACGTGATGAAAAAGAAATGAAAAAACGCGGCCTGTCCTTCGACAGGCCGCGTTTTTGCTTTGTCAACCGCAGCTTTGGGCCAGCCGCTTTGCCAGCGCCAGCATGGGGGCGGCTTGCAGCTTGCACACCTTGCGGTCGGCGGTGAGCAGGCCGTTCACTTCCTCCTCCACATCGCTGAGCTGGGTGTAGATGGCGGCGCAAAGGCCCTGTTCCGCCAGCGGCAGCACCCGCTTTTCGTAGAGGGCCAGCACCCGCCGTTCCAGTTCTTCGGGGCTTTTGCAGGCCCCGTAGCCGTAGCTGCGGCCCGGGCACTGCAGGTGCCCCGCCACCGGCAGGGTCAGCCCGCCGAACTCGGTGAGCACCAGCGGCTTTTCGCCGGCTTTCAGATCCCACGGCCCGAAGTAGATGTGGCGGCTGTCCACGTCCGTGTCGCCGCAGCGGAACCACCCGGAGGTGGAGTCGATGAAGCGGCTGGAATCCAGCGAGCGCAGCTTTTGGTAAGCGGCGGTGGAGCAAAACTGGCCCCAGCCCTCGTTGAAGATGGTCCAGTACACCACGCAGGGGTGGCTTTTCAGCGCCGCCACCGTGGCCTCCATCCCGGCCAGAAAGGCCGCCCGGGCCGCCGGGTCGGGGTGCATTTTCTCGTCGCTGCGGCGGGTCTGAAAGCCCAGGTTCGGCAGCACCGTGTCCCGCCGGTAGTTGTAGTCTCCGTTGTTCACCATGTCCTGGAACACCGCCATGCCCAGGCGGTCGCAGGCGTAATAGAAAAGGGGCGGCTCCACCTTGATGTGTTTGCGCAGGGTGTTGAAGCCCAGGGCCTTCATGGCCAGAATGTCCTCATCGTAGGCGGCGGGGGAGGCGGGGGTGAAAATTCCGTCGCTCCAGTAGCCCTGGTCCAGCACCCCGTGGAAAAAGCAGGGCGCGCCGTTGAGGCAAAGACGCGGGCAGCCGCCCACGGTCTTGATTTCCAGCGTGCGCAGGGCAAAGTAGCTTTCCGCCCTGTCCTCGCCCGCTTCGATGACGATGGGGTAGAGGAAAGGCGTTTCCGGGCTCCAAAGGCGGGGCTTTTCCGGGCGCAGCACCGCCCGGCCGTTTTTCAGCGGAACGGTGAAGGCCCCGTCCGGGTCCGCCACCGTCACGGCGCCGCAAAGGCGTTCGTCCCCCACGTCCAGCACCGCTTCTTCCAGCGTGCAGGTGAAATCCGCCCGGCGTATGTAGGTTTGCGGCACGCTCTCCAGCCAGACGGTCTGCCACAGGCCGCTCACCGGAGTGTACCACATGCCGCCGGGGCGCTCCACCTGCTTGCCGTAGGGCTGCACATGACCCCGCAGATCGTCGGTGACCCGCAGCACCAGTTCATTTTCGCCGGGCAAAAGCCCGCCGGTCAGCTCAAATCCGGCGGCCTCGTACCCGCCGGTGTGGCTGCCCAGGAGCTGCCCGTTCAAAAAGCAGTCAACGGTCTGGTCGGCCCCGTCCACATGCAGCAGCACCCGCCCGGCGTCAAAACCGTCGGGCAGGGAAAGACGACGGCGGTAAAAGAGAAAACTGCCCTCGGCGAAGTGTTCGCCCACGCCGGAAAGATCGCTCTCCGGGCAGAAGGGGACAAGAATTTCCCGGTCGTATTCGGCGGGGGCCTCGCCGCTTTGGCGCACGGCGAACTGCCAGCGGCCGTTCAGATTCAGAAAGCTTTGCCGCCGCAGCCTCGGGCGGGGATAGTCCCGCCAGGGCAGGGCGGGCAGCGCCTCGCCGGCGGCGGTGAAGAGGGGTTCTTTCATGGAGAACTCCTTTCAGGCCAGCGGCTGAGGTTCGGTGAAGGCAAAGGCGGGGGTCTCCTCGGGGGTCACCGCCAGCACCTTGTCGCCCCGGCAGGTCTCCTCGGTCATGCGCACCGCGCTGACGCGGCTGGCCCCGGCGGTGCGCCAGTAGTAGACGTGCTCCGCGCCGTCAATGCAGCTGGAATAAAGGGTCTCGTCCAGCGCGCCCTCCGGCGTCACCACGCTGCCCCGCACCATGGCCACGCCCTCAAGAACGTGGAAGAACTCCATCACCTGACCGGGACGGTCTTCGGGGAAGGCGGCGTTTTCCTTGAAGAACACCGCCCGCACATAGCGGGAGGCGGGGGAGGCGTCCCCCGGCAGGCCGATGGCCCCCATGCCCTGGCCGAAGCAGGCAAGGGGCAGCCCCGGCGCGAAGCGGTTCTCCGGCTGGCGGGGGGAGAGGTTCATGTAGTTCGCCAGATTGGTCTGGTGGAAGGGGAAGGGCGGGTTGTTGGTGAGCACCCCGGCCTTGTCCTCATAGAGGTGCAGGCCGTCGGCGGTGGACTCTGCCACCAGCGCGCCGGTGGAATCGGCCACGTGCCAGTGCAGCGGGGCCAGGGGCAGGCCCGGCGCGAAGGGAATGGCGCACACCGTCACCCCTTCCAGCAGGGCTTTGGCCTCGGCCAGGGACGCGCAGCTGCCCAGCACCAGCCACAGCAGCTCGTGGGGCGCAAGGTGGTTGGGGTCGGCCCCTTCGTCGGGGAAGTAATGGGCGTTGCCCGGGAAATTCAGCCCGGCCATGTAAAGGCCCTTCTCGTTCATGCCCTCGGCAAAAAGAGGCAGGCCGCCGGCCACGCTGGCCATGCCCACCACGGCATAGTGCTGGGTGAGGGCGGGGCGGTGGGCGAAGGGAAAGGCGAGAGAGCGGGGCGCGATGACCACCCGCTGCCCGAAGGAGACCTCCAGGTCCAGGTTGCGGCCAAAGAGCTTTTGCTCAAAAAAAGCAATGCTGGTGCACATAACGACTACCTCCTTTTGGTGTCCTGTCTTCAGTATACACCCCTTTTGGCCCCGGTCAAACGAAAGGCGCAAAAAAGGCGGCGCAGCGCGCCGCCTTGGCTTTTTTCATGCCGCCAGTCTGAAGGTGAGGGCCACCGGGTTGTGGTCGCTGAAGGCGTAATCCGCGTCGATGTTCTCGGCGCTGGCGGCCACATTGTCCGACACGATGAAGCCGTCCACCACGGTGGTGTAGTTCACCCCCGGCTGGTAGGGGATGTCCGCGCCCCGGCAGGTGGCCACCTCAAAGCCGTTGTCCGCCGCCACAAAGGAAAAGTGCTCCGGCAGGTCGGCGTCGGTGAGGGTCTGCACCCAGCCGGGGAACTGCTGGCGGCTTTCAAAGGCATGCTCGGTGCCGTAGAGGGCGTGGTTGAAGTCGCCGCCCACGATGACGTAGTTTCCCTTTTCGTACTCCTCTTCCATCACGTCGCACAGCAGTTCCAGCTGCCGCGCCCGCACGGTGCCGCCCTCGTCGTAGGCGGACATGTGGCTGTGGATGAGGGCCAGCTGCCCGTCGGCCCCCTCCACCGGCAGATACAGCACGGTGAAGCAGCGGTCCAGGTCGGTGAACTTGATGAAGAAGCTCTCGTCCACCGGGTAGCTGCGGCGCACGCCGCCCTCGGCGGCGCAGCGGGTGAGGGTGAGCAGCCCGGCGTTCACCACGCCGTGGTGGTCGGTGAGGGGATAGGCCAGATACCCGCTGTGGAAGTTCTGACCCCAGACCCAGCCGTAATCGGAAAAGGCGTCCAGCGCCATCTGCCGCTGGTCCACAAAATAACTGCGGTGAGAATCGTAGTCCACCTCCTGCAACAGCAGCAGGTCTGCGTCCAGCGCCTCCAGCGCGCTCAGCCCGGCGGCGGTGTTGGCCAGCACGTCCTCCTCACTGCGGGCTTTGCCGTAAAGGCCCTGGGTGGGGGTGCCGTCCTCCATCACGCCGGTGTCCATGAAGAAGGAGTAGTCCGGCCCGTAGGCCCCGAAGCCCAGATTGCAGGTGACGGCGGTGTATTCCTCGCCCGCTGCCAGCGGTTCGGCGGGGGCGTTCGCCACCTCCAGGGCGAGGTTGTCCTCAATGCGGTAGTACTGAAGCTGGAGATAGCCCACATACCCGGCGAAAAGGAGCGCCAGCGCCCCCAGAACGATTGCCAGCGCCAGGGCGGCGCGGCGAAGGACCTTTTTCATTTTGACCTCTTTTCCCGACGAAAAAAGAGCAGCACAAAACAGGACCTGTTTCGTGCTGCTCTCCGTCGCTTGAACACTGTTTTCTAATCATACACGAAAACGGCGGCGGACGCTATCCGCAAAAACGATGAAGTTTCGCCCCGTTCTTTGGTCAGCTGCACAGAAAAGGGCCCTCGCCGGGGCGGCAGGGGCCCTTTTTGTTCAGTGGCGCTGGTCGGTGAGGGAGTACATCTCACAGAAGCGGGCGGCAAAGCTGGGCTCGCGCCCGCCGGCGTAAAGATGGGAGGTGTCGCCGAAAGCCCCCAGCCGGAAATACGCCTCGCCCTCCCGCCGCTCCTCGGTGACGAGGGTGGTCACAGAGGAGGGGGCGGCGCAAAAGCCGTGCCACAGCACCATGGGCGACAGGTTGAGCAACCGGCTCAGCAGCACGCACTCCACCCCGAAGTGACAGAACAGCACCACCGTGTCGGTGCTCGGGCGCTCGGCCCGGTAGATCTCACCCTCCCGGCGGTAGCCGTGGGCCGCCAGCAATTCGTCCAGGGAGCCGGTCACCCAGCGGTATTGCTCCGCCACGTTCCCGGCCCGCATGGGTTCGGCTTCCAGCCAGGCGTCCCGGTCAAAAAAGCGGGGCTCGGCGGTCCAGTCGGCGGGCAGCCAGTCCCAGGGGATGGACTCGCCTTCCGCCCCGGGCTTGTGAATGGGGGCGCTGAACTCCCGCAGCCAGGGGCATTCGGTGGCGGTGCGGCCCATCTTTTTGAGGGTGAGGCTGGCGGTGTCCTTCGCGCGGCCCAGGGGCGAAACGTAGAACGCCGCCACCTCCAGCCGGCTCAGCCGCTCGGCCAGCAGGGCGGCCTCCTTCCAGCCGGTGGGGGTGAGGGAGTCGATGGAATAATCCGGGTCGGCGTGGCGCACGATGAGCAGTTTCATGGGTGATCCTCCTTTTGGTGCGGGGCGCTCAGCGGATGGGCCGCCCCAGGTGAAGTTCCTGCCGCCAGGCGGGCGGCGGGCCGTCGTCGCCCCAGTATTCCTCCAGCGCGGCAATGCGCCCTTCCTCCACCCGGAAGAAGGAGGTCACATGGAAGGAAGCGGTGCGGTCCCGGTCAAACACCCGCACCACGGTGATGAGCAGGGAGCCCAGGGCCTCCGTCCGCTCGATCTCGCCCTCCCATGCGCCGGGGTATTCGCAGTTGGCGCGGATGAACTCGGCGGCGGTGAAAAGCTCGTTGGTGTTGGGCCAGCGCACCGTTGCCCCCGGCGCAAAGAAGGCCGCCATCTCTTCGGGGCTCTGGGCCAGTGCCGCCGCCCAGTAGGCGGCGATGTTCAGTTCCTGCCGGCTTTGCATAAGCGCCTCCTTTGTGAAAGAGTCATGGTTCTATCATAAAGCACCGGGCGTCAAAAATCCAGTGCCGGGTTCAGGCTTCGCTGTCCCCGGCCCTCCGGCGCAAAATCAGCAGATACCCGGTGCACAGCACCAGGCTGACCAGCGCGGTGGCGGGGATGGCCATGCTGATGGTGAGCATGCCCGCGCCCGGCAGCCGGCTGAGAAAGTAGGACAGGGGAATGCGCACCAGGAAGGCGGCAAAGAGGCCCTGGGCCATCACAAAGGGGGTGTGCTCCCGCCCGTTGAAGTAGCCCAGCATGCAGTAGACGAAGGCGTTGAGCAGGTGCTCCGCGCCGCTGCCCCGCATGTAGAGAGCGGCGGCCTCGATCACCTCGGCGTCGCGGCTGAACAGGGACGCCAGCAGCCCGCCGCCCCAGAAGGTGAGGGAGAAGATGGCCGCCCCGAAGCACAGCGAGACCTTTATGGCGGAGAACAGGGCCTTGCGGGCGCGCAGAGGCTGGCCCGCGCCCATGTTCTGGGCAACAAAGGTGGACAGCGCCGACATGAAGGACATGGGCACGATGGACAAAAAGACGAACAGCTTTTCCGAAACGCCCAGTCCGGCGGAGGCCACCAGGCCCAGAGTGTTGACGATACTGGTGATGATCAAAAAGGAGATGGTGGTCAGAAAATCCTGCAGGGCAATGGGGGTGCCCAGCCGGAGAATGCGGCTCACCGCCCGGGGCACGTCCCTGCCGTGGCCCCGCACCGAAAAGGGCAGGGGATGGAGGCGCATGTAACCGAGGGAGAACAGCACGCTGGAGCCTTGGGCGATGACGGTGGCCAGCGCCGCGCCGGAGGCGTTCATCCGCAGCGCGCCCACAAACACCAGGTCCAGGACCACGTTCACCAGGCAGGCGATGAGCACGAACAAAAAGGGCGAGCGGGAGTTGCCCAGGCCCCGGAACACGCCGCTGATCCCGTTGTAGGCGGTGATGAACAGGATCCCCGCCGAGCAGATCCGCACATAGCGCAACGTCTCGGGCACCGCCTCGGCGGGCACGTTCATCCACTGCACGATCACCGGAGCAAAGGCCAGCATGCCCGCGGTGAGCGCCGCCGCCAGCAGGGCGAACAGGCGCAGCTGGCCCGCCACCACCCGGCCCGCGGCGTCGCGGTCGCCCGCGCCCACCGCCTTGCCCACCAGCACGGTGACGCCCATGGTGAGGCCGGTCACCAGCACGGTGAGAGCCTGCATGATCTGGCTGCCCGTGGCAACGGCGGACACGCTGGCGGTGGAGGCATACTGCCCCACCACCATCAGGTCCACGCCGCCGTAAAGAGCCTGCAGCAGCTGCGAAAGCATGAGCGGAAAGGCAAACTGCAGCAGCGGCGGCAGAATGGGCCCAGCCAGAAAACGGTTTTTGGTCATGTCGTTGTGTGTCATCTTATCCTCCTGCCTTGCAACAAAAAACGCCAACAAGCATACACTTGTTGGCGATAATGTATCAAACGAAGCCCCTATTGGAGCGCGTCTATTATAACATCTTTCCCTCCGGTGCACAAGAGCCAAAAAACAGGCGCGGCGATTTTGCGCAAAAAGGCCGCAAGCGGTGTGCCGCTTGCAAAAATCCGGGGAAGAGGAGCTGCAACGAAATGAGTGTGCCGGAGGCTTTACAAAAAGAGCCGGAAGCGATACACGGTTTGCTTTCTTGGGGCCCCCGCAAAAATTTGCGAAGCAAAATTTTGTGGGGAAGCGAGGAGCAGCAGAATGAGCGCGCGATGTTTTTTGGCAAAAAAAACGTCGCAAGCGATATGACGCTTGCAAAAAGCCGGGGAAGAGGAGCTGCAACGAAAGGAGTGTGCCGGAGGCTTTACAAAAAGAGCTGGAAGCGATACACGGTTTGCTTTCTTGGGGCCCCCGCAAAAATTTGCGAAGCAAAATTTTGTGGGGAAGCGAGGAGCAGCAGAATGAGCGCGCGATGTTTTTTGCAAAAAAAACGTCGCAAGCGATATGACGCTTGCAAAATGCCGGGGCCCCCGGGAAAGCCCGCGAAGCAGGGTTTTCCGGGGAAGAGGAGGAATGACGGAGCGGCATGAAAAAAGCCCAGCCTTTTGGCTGGGCTTTTTGAATGGAGCAAAGTCCATTCCGACGTGGTGCGCCCGACTGGATTCGAACCAGCGGCCTTCCGGGTCGGAGCCGAACGCTCTATCCATCTGAGCTACGGACGCAGATCGCGGAAATCCGTCTCGTGCGGACGGTTTCCGACATGCTTGACCGCACCCTTTGGTGCAACGATTATTCTATCACATTTTTTTGCCGTGGTAAAGCCTTTTTTCAAAAATCGCGGCAAAATCCCTTTCTCCGACAGGGGGAGGGCCGGGGCGCGGGCGTGACCCGCCCGCGCCCCGACTCCTGCGGGTCACGTCCAGGTCCCGGCCCTTCCGGGCCACTCATCGCCGGGTGCGCCCGGGTCCTTTGGCCGGGGGCCGCGGGGGGCGAAGGTGATGAGCAGCAGCGCCAGAAGAAGGAACTCCAGGAAGGAGAACAGCAGCCACAGACCCGCCGCGGGGGGCTGGCCGCCGCCCTGGTCAACAGGCAGGGAGGGCGCGGGCGAGGGAGAGGGGCTGGCCATGGGAGAGGGGGACGGCACGGGGGAGGGCGTTGCCTCGGGAGAGGGGCTGGGCCGGGCCTGTCCGTCTCCGCCGCTTTCGGGCGTGGGGGAGGGGGTGCGCTGAGGCGCGGGCGTGGCCGTCTGCCCGCCGCCCGGGGCCGGGCTGGCGGTGGCGCCGGGGGTGGGGCGCACGGGCGGCGCCGTCTGGCCGCCCGCGTCGTAGCCCCGCTCCACCGTGCCGGTGTAGTTGCCGAAGAAGCGAAGGGTGATGGTCACCCGGCCGCCGCTTTCCCTGGTCTCCACCGTGTAGTCGGCGCCCTCCCGCAGCACGGTGTTGCCGTCCCGCACGGTCAGAGCCGCCGCGTCCTGGGCGTTCGTCACCGGGGAGACCCACAGCAGCGACGCGTCCTTGGGAAGCACCTGCACCGGCACCTGCACGTTTTCCACCGTTTCATAATTTTCGGTGTCGGCGGGGACAAAGCGGGCTTCAAAGACCTGCGGCCCGGCGTTGCCCACGGCCTGGCCCGGCGTGTTCCAGGCAAAGCCCGGGCCGAGGTCCACCTGATCCAGTGCGCTGCCGTACACCGCCGTCAGGCCGGAGGGAACGGTGTATGGGGGAATGGCTTTCAGAATGTGGAACTCCGTCACCGCCACAAGGCCGGCGTGGCCGTCCTGAGGGGGCACCAGCGCCCGCACATACCAAGTGCCCGCTTCGGTGGGGGGCTGGGAGGTGAAAACGCCGGTCTCGCTGTCGCTGTATTCATACACCGGCTGGCCGTACTGGGCGGTGGCGTGGGGGGGATGAGCGGCTTCGCCGTAGGTCCAGTCGTCAATGGTGAGGGGCTCCACCCAGGCGTTGCTCACCCGGAACTGCAGCGAGGCGGTGAAGGAGAAGGGCCCGTCGGTGTAGCGGTAGGTCACAAGGCTGCCGTCGGAAAGGCCCGTCAGCACGCTGCCCTCCAGCTGTGCGCCGGTGACCCCGGAGATGTGGGCCGGGTCGATGGGAATGCCCAGCTGCGCCAGGTCAAACGTGGTCTGCCCGTCCGCCAGCTGCACCTCCACCGGCCGCTGGCCGTCCAGAACGGCGGTGGGAGCCGCCGGCCCGGCGCGAAGGGCCAGAAGCTGGTTGTCGCCCGCCATCACATCGGTGAGCCGGGGGTTGGCGCTCAGGTCCAGAAAGGTCAGGTCGCTGCGCTCCACGCCCAGCAGTTCCAGATTGGGCGCGTGGCTCAGATCCAGCTGGGTGACCAGCGTGTAGGAGCACCAGAGGTCGATCAGGGCTTCGTTGTTGCCCAGGGTGAGGGCCTTCAGCGGGCCGCCCAGGTAGAGAAGGTACTGCAGCGCCCCGTTGCGGGACACGTCCAGCGTCTCAAAGCGGTTGTGTCCGCAGGCCAGCTCCCGCAGGAGGGGCGCCGCCGAGGGGTCCAGGGCGGCCAGGCGGTTGTCGTGGCAGTGCAGCGCCTCCAGCCGGGGCACCTGCGAGAGGTCCAGCCCGGTCAGCTGGTTTTCGTTGCACAGCAGGTTGGTCAGGTTCGGCGTCTGGTCCAGCGGCAGTTCGGTGAGGGCGTTGCCAATGCAGTTCAGCTGGGTGAGAGCGGGGAAAAACCCCACGCCGTCCAGTGAGCGAATGCCCTTGCCGCGCACGTCCAGTTTGGTCACCGCCGCCCGCTCGCTTTCCGAGAGGGCGCCGTCCCCGTCCAGGTCGAAGGCGCGCACGCAGTCGAGAAAGGCCGGGTCGGGAAAATTCGTTTCGTCCAGCGCCACCGTCTGTTCCGGGGCGGAGGCGGCAAGATCGGCGTTCAGGGGGCCGGCGGCCTGGGCGTTGCCGGCGGGGCCGGCCAGCACCGTGCTCTGGGAAACCGCCGCCTCTTCGGCGGCGGCGGGCAGGGCGGCGGCTGCCGCCCCCAGCAGGAGGGTGAGGGCCGCGGCGGCCCGAAGGAGGATCTGTCTGCGGGGGCCGCGGCCCCGGATGTCTTTGTTGATCATGTTCTTTCCCACGTCCTTTCTTTAAGGTCCACTGGCCGCGTTTTGCGGCGTCAGGGTTTGAGCAGGGGTTCCATATCCTGCAGGGCTTCGGCGTAGCGCTGGCTCACCGCCCCGGGGTTGCGGCGCAGGTGGCGCAGGGTGCGGCGGTACATGGAGTCGGTGCGCCCCTGCATGGCGGAAAGTTCATCCCGCGCCAGCTGGGCCGTGTCCACGTCGCCGCTGGCCTGAACGCTCAGGGTGTGGAGCAGCTGGCTGCGCTGCTGGCGCAGCGCCTGCAGGCGGTGCTGCACCGCCGTGCCGGAACGGCGGACGGCGTCCACGCTCCGGGTCAGCCCGCTGGGGGCGAAGGCGGCCTGCACTTCGTACCGCTTTTGCAGCCAGGCGATGTGCCGGCGGCTGTCGCTGAGGCTTTGCAGCAGGCTGCGCATGTCCACGGCCTCACGCAGGGAGGCAAACAGGTCGGCGGCAAAAAAGGCGGAGAGGGCAAGGGCCGCGGTCAGAGCGGCGGCGGGGGAGAGCATGGTCACCCATCCGCTCACCACCGGGTGGATCACACGGATCATCAGCAGCGAGAACGCGCCCCAGCACAGGGAGGCCGGCAGGCAGATGTAGCCGTTCAGGTTGAAGCGGTACATGCTGTAATCCCAGTAGCGCAAGTGGAACGTGCTTTCCAGAAGGGAGCCGGTCACATATTCCAGCAGGGTGGCGCCGGCCATGCCCATCAGAAAGACGAGGATGGGGTTTTGAGCCACCGGCAGGGTGAACAGCAGGATGAAAACGGCGCCGGAGCCGTAGATGGGGAGGAGCGGGCCGTTGAGGAAGCCCCGGTTCACCCAGCGCTTTTCACGCAGGGAGACATAGGTGGACTCCCAGATCCAGCCGAGGAACGAATACAGGAAGAAAAACAGCGCCCATTGCGCGAAGGTGTAGCCAAACCAGGTCATAAAATTCCCTTTCTCTTAATGTGTCGCGGGGTGCGGGCCCGGCCTCAGAGGGCCGGGCCGCTCCCGGCGGCGGTGGCGCCGGCCCGCTTTTCCAGAATGACGGTGGCCAGGTCGCTGACCCCGTCGGCCACCAGCGCCCCGCCGAAGACCATCACTGCGATCCGCACCGCTGCGAAGGGATTGATGACCAGCAGCGCGCCCAGAACGATGGGCACAACGGAGGAGAGGGCCAGGGGGATCATGCCGGGGTACTGTTCCCGCAGGCCGGTGATGGCCAGAGGCAGCTTGCCCACGCCGTCCACCAGCAGCAGCGAACCCAGAACGAGGGGAAGCACCGCGAGGATGGTCTGGGGCCAGACCAGGGCGAAGGCGGAAAATGCGGCGGGCAGCACCGTGAGGAACAGATCGCCCGGGTTGCCCTTGCCCGCCGCTTTGCGCTCCTGCAGATAGCGGACCAGGTGGCTCACGCCGTAGGCGGCCGCGCCGCCGGCCAGCGCCCAGACAAAGAAGGTGCTGCTGGCCGCGGGGAAGGCAAAGAGCAGAACGCCCATTGCGATATACAAAGCGGCGACCCAGACGGACGCGGCACGGACCCAGAAAAATTCAAACATGGAAATACCTCCTTGACAAAACAGTCAAATTTCAGATTTTGGGGCAAAATTTCTTTTGCTGTTCCCATCGTACCATGGGCGGGCGGCGGAGTATGTTTGCCAAACAACGGGCCGTTCCTTCTTGCCACAAAAAGGCGGCGGACTTATAATAAAAGAAGAAAAATGCCCTCAAGGAGGCGCAAAAGAAGATGGAACAGAAGCTGGACCTGGCGGTGCTGCGGGCAAACATGCTGTTCCGCAACCTGTCCGACGAAGAGGTGCTGAGCGTCATCGACACCATGTCGCCCCGCACCATGAAGTATCAAAAGCGCACGGTGGTGGCGCGGGACGGCGACGAATTCCCCGAGATCGGGGTCATCCTGTCCGGCAGCGTCCACCTGTTCCACATCGACAGCAACGGCAACAGCAATCTGATGGACGTGCTGGGCGCGGGCGGCACCCTGGGCGAACTGTCCGCGGTGGGGCGCTACCGGCTGCATGTCACCGTCACCGCCACCGCCCAGACCGAGATCCTGTTCCTCAGCGTGGAACGGCTGCTGCGCAAAAACGTGCTCACCGCCCCCACCCAGATCCGCTTTTTGCAGAACCTGACCCTGGCGGCGGCAAAAAAGGGCCAGTATCTCACCCGCAAACTGGAGGACAGCATCCGCCGCTCCACCCGCGAGCGCCTGCAGGATTATCTCTCCGCCCAGTATCACAAGGCGGGCAGCCGCACCTTCGTCATCCCCCTCAACCGGCAGGACCTGGCGGACTTCCTCTTTGTGGACCGCAGCGCCATGTCCAACGAGCTGTGCAAAATGCGGGACGAGGGCCTTTTGAAATTTGACAAGAGCCGCTTTGAGCTGCTGGTGGAAATGCCCATCACCGACGACGAACCGGACCCGAACGACAAGGAATGACAGATAAAAACGGCCGCACCCGGCGGGGTGCGGCCGTTCTTGTTTGGTTCAGGCGGCGTTTTTGCCGCGGCTGGAGGCAAAGGCTTCGGCGGCCAGCGCCACGCCCGACGCCCCGAGGTAGACGCCCCAGACGGTGCTGAGGGCGAACCAGCTCATCAGGGGATTGGCCAGAATGACCATGGCCAGCAGCGCGTTGAGAACGCCCGCGGCCAGCATCCAGCCGGCGCCGTCCGCGGCCTCACGGCGCATTTGGGAAAAGGCGAAGAACTGGTCGGTCCCCCGCAGCAGGGTGAGGAAGGCGGCGGCCGCCGATCATTCCGGCAAGGCCGAAGCTGGTCTGGAAGGAGGCCCAGAGGGTGAACAGGCTGAACCCGGCCAGCAGGATCCCGTTCACCAGAAGGTCCACGCTGCGCTCTTCGGGGACCGTTTTGACCCAGGCGGCGATCTGCGCCGCCCCGAAAACGCCCAGCCCGGCGGTGATGAGATAGGCCAGCGCCACCCCCGAGACCAGGGGCGAAAAGACGGCCAGCAGGCCGATGGCGGCCAGAACGCCTCCCGCGGCCAGCCCCCGGAAGAGGCTGGTGCGGCGGTTCTGTTCCAGGGCTGCCTGGTCCGCGGGCAGCGAGGCGGTGCGAATGGTTTCGTTCATAGGGTGTCTCCTTTTTTCAGATCAGCTGGTACTGGAGCAAAAGCTCCTCCAGCGTGGTTCCCCGCAGCTTTTCCAGCCCGGCCATCAGGGCCATTTTGTAGGGGATGGGCAGCTTCATGCGGGTGAGCTTGCGCCCGTCCAGCAGGTAGTGGGCGGCGTTGAGCAGGCAGCGCACGTCGTAGGCGGAGCCGAACACTTCCGGCACGCCCCGCTCCACATCCAGCAGGGTGTAGACCGCTTCCATCGCCGTGCGCACCGAGTATTCGGTGGTGAAGATGGTGTCCCGGGGGGTCTGGGCAAACTGGCCCAGGAAGGCGAAGTTCACGCAGCCCTCGGGCACCACGTCGGGGCGGTCGCCCGCCTCGCGGGGCATGAAGAAGGCGGTGACATAGGGCATCATGCAGGGCACGGTGGAGGCGGCTTCGGTGGCCAGCAGCTCGATCTCGCTCTCCGGCACGCCCAGGTGGTAGAGCCACTCCATGCAGATCTCGGCGCCGGTGCACTCGGCCATGGGCTTGCCCACATAGTCGCCGGGCTCGTCCGGATACAGGCCGTAGATCCAGCCCACCAGCTGGCCTTCCGGCTGGGCCTTGAAGTGAGGCTGGCGGTTGAAGGTCCAGCTCATCAGCCAGGCGGAGTCCTTCACGGTGACGATACCGCCGGTGACGACTTTGCCCGCGTAGGGGTCGCGGCCGCAGACACGCTCCACATAGGGGGCGATACGGTCATCCAGAAGGGTGACGGTGGCGGACTCCCACTTGGTGGCCTCGATGTCGGAGCAGAATTTCTCCGGCCGGCCGAAGGCGGGGTTCTGCACGGCGATGCTTTTCCACAGCTGCCAGCTGGCGCCGTCGCCGGGGGCGATGTCCAGCACCGGGGCTTTGTCGTTCGCGCCCAGGGCGCTCTCTTCGGTGCAGGAGCCGTTGGTGACGAACACCAGGTCGTTTTCGGTCAGCTCTTTGGTCTCCCGCTTGCCGCCGCGCACCAGCACCATCTGGTGGGCCACCTTTTTGCCCGGCAAAAAGTGGAACAGAACGTTCTCCACCCGCACGCCGTACTCAAACTGCACGCCCTGTTCCTCCAGGTATTTCACCAGCGGGAGGATGAGGGATTCATACTGGTTGTATTTGGTGAACTTCAGAGCCGAAAGGTCCGGCAGCCCGCCGATGTGGTGGATGAACCGCTGGAGATAGAGCTTCATTTCCAGCGCCGAGTGCCAGGTCTCAAAGGCGAACATGGTCTGCCAGTAGAGCCAGAAGTTGGAGGCGTAAAAATCGTCGCTGAGCACCTCGTCAATGCTCTTGTTGTAGAGCTCCTCGTCCGGGGTGAAGAACAGCTTCATCAGTTCCAGCGCCGCGGCGTCGCTCAGTTCAAAGCGGTTCTTGGTGTCGGCGCTCTCGCCCCGGCCCAGGATGGCCCGGTTCATGGAGAAGTTGGGGTCGTCGTGGTTCAGCCAGTAGAATTCGTCCAGCACGCTGGCGTCGGGCACCTCCAGCGAGGGAATGGAGCGGAACAGGTCCCACAGGCATTCGTAGTGGTCCTCCATCTCCCGGCCGCCCCGGATGACGAACCCCACGTCCGGGCGCAGCAGGCCGTCGCAGGCGCCGCCGGGCAGTTCGGCTTCTTCCAGAATGTGGATCCGGCTGCCCTCCATCCCGCCGTCCCGGATGAGGAAGGCCGCGGCGGCAAGGCTCGCAAGCCCGCCGCCCACCAGCCAGGCATGTTTGTCCTCCACGCCCTCGGGTCTGCGGGGGCGGGCGAAGGCTTCATAGTTTCCGTTTGTATAATACATTGTGTACCTCCTGTGCGCCGGGCCCAGGCCCGGCGCTGTTGATGGTTTGTTCAAAGCAGAGGCCCGGCGGGCTTGCGCGTCTGGTCCGGCGCGGTGCGCCGGCTTTGACTTGTTCCAAGCATACCGCACCCGGGCCGGGAAAACGGTGGGCCAAACAACGAAACAAAACATTTTTTCGCGGCCCCTGTTGGAAATACAACCGCCCCCATGGGCAAAAAACGGTATGCTGATAACAGACAGCCACGCTGTTTTGAATCATCCACCCCGAACATAAGGAGAAAACCATATGACCGATCTTGAAAACATGCTCTTCCTCAAACTGCGGCCCGCCGCAGACCACCGCCTTGCCGACCTGGTGGCCCCTCTTTTGGCGGAGGGCGAAACCGTCCTGCAGCCCTATCAGGGCCTCCGCGACGGGGTGGTGTTTACCGACCGCCGGGTCATCGCCGTGAACACCCAGGGCTTCACCGGCAAGAAAAAGACCTTTGTCTCCCTGCCCTACAGCCGCATTCAGGCCTATTCGGTGGAGTCCGCCGGCATGATGGACCTGGACAGCGAAATGCAGCTCTGGTTCGCGGGGCTGGGCGCGGTCACCTTCCAGATGGCAGCCGGGTCGGACCTGGCAAGCCTGGCGCGGCTCATCGGAGAATCGGTGCTGGCCTGAGCGCCCGCACACAGAAAAAAGGACCGGCAGCCCGAACGGGCTGCCGGTCCTTTTTTGTTTGGAGGTCAGAACAGGTCCAGAAGGAACCGGGCCACATGGTCCACCGCCTGGTCGGCCTGCTTGAGGGGGAACATCTGGAACACGTGCCACATGCCTTCCCAGCATTCCATCCGGCAGGGCACGCCCTGCTCCAGCAGGCGCTGGTGCAGCCGGGCCGAATCGTCGAAGAGGATCTCGTTGGAGCCCGCCTGGATCATCACCGGCGGAAAGCCGGAAAAGTCGCCGAAGAGGGGCGAGAGCAGCGGGTCGGTCCAGTCGGCGCCGGGGGCGTAGGCGTCCCGGGTGGCCAGCATGTAGTCGGCGGTGAGGGAGGGGTCCGCCTCGGCGCGGGCGGTGAAGGACTCGCCGCTGAAGGTCATGTCCGTCCAGGGCGAAAAGAGCACCAGGCGGCGGGGCAGCTGGCGGCGGGCGTCCCGCAGCATGAGGGTCAGCGCCAGGGCCAGGTTGCCTCCGGCGGAGTCACCCATCACCACCACGTCCCGGGCGCCGTAGCCCAGCAGCATGAGGTAGTCCCAGGCTTTCAGCGCGTCCTGCCTTGCGGCGGGGCTGGGGTGTTCCGGCGCCAGGCGGTACTCAAAGCAGAGCACTTCGTAGCCGGTGCGGTTCGCCACCTTGGAGGCGAGGGGGCGGGAATAGTCCAGGCTGCCGCTGGTGTAGCCGCCGCCGTGGCAGTAGAGCACCACCTTGCGGGGGTCGTGGCCACGCTCCGGCCGCACCCAGGCGGCGGGCAGTCCGTTCAGGTCAAAGGGTTCCCAGCTCAGCCCCAGCAGCGGGGCGGCCAGCCGGCCCAGCACCTTCTGGCCCCGGCGCTGGCGGTCCAGCTCCTCCTGCCCGGCGGGCGCGGGGGACGAGGCCGAGCGGATGGTGCGCATTGCCTTCATCATGGCGGTGGTCACCGCCTGGTCGGCGGGGCTGGTTTCGGAATAGCGGGACATGGGGATGTGCAGCCCGCCGCGGGCGTTGGTGTTGTTGGTGTTTTCCATAGGTTTTTCTCTCTTTCGGCGGGCCCGCGGCAAGCGGGCGGTGGCTGTTGCTATCAGTATATCACAAAACGGGGCGAAAGCGTTGCTCCCCGGGGGACGGCAGTGCTACAATACAAAGTAAAGACGGATAAAAAGGAGGGCGGTGCAGATGGCGCACGCCTCGCAGAACTGGTACCGGCTGGACAACGCGGGCATGGTCTATTCCGCCATCCAGCGGGACGATTATTCGGCGGTCTACCGCTTTTCGGCGGTGATGGACGCCCCGGTGGACCCCGAGCGCCTGCGCCGGGCCGCCGAGCGGGTCATGCCCCGCTTCCCGGGCTTTCAGGTGCGGCTGCGGCGGGGGGTGTTCTGGTATTATTTTGACGCCGACCCCTCCTTTGTGCCCGCCGTGGAGCCGGACATCGCCAACCCCTGCCAGCCCATCCGCTTTTCTGCCAAAGAGCGGCTGCTGCGGGTGTTCTACTACGGGCCGCGGATCTCCATCGAGCTGTTCCACGCCCTGGCGGACGGGGCGGGGGCGCTGGTGCTGCTGAAGACGCTGGTGGCGGAGTATCTGCGGCTGGGCGGGGTGGAGGTGTCCTGCACCGAGGGCGTGCTGGACCCTGCGGAGCCCCCCGACCCGGAGGAATGGGAGGACGCCTACCCCCGCTACGCCACCTCCCGGGCCCGGCGCAGCCTCAAGGCCGGCCCGGCCTACAGCTACACCGGCACGCCGGAGCCGTTTTACACGCTGAACGTCATCATGGGCCTCATCCCGGTGGACAAGGTGCACGCCGCCGCCAAGCGCTGCGGCGTTTCCATCACCGAGTTTTTGGCCGCAGGGCTCATCCGGGCGCTGATGGTGCGCCAGCGCAGCGAGGGCCGGCGGCGGGAAAAGCCGGTGGCGCTGGTGGTGCCGGTGAACCTGCGGCCCTGGTTCCCCAGTCGCACCCTGCGCAACTTCATCCTCACCGCCCGGCCCTTCATCGACCCGGAACTTGGGGACTACACCTTTGAGGAGATCGCGGCCCAGGTGCACCACTACATGCGGCTGCACGTCACCCGGCAGGAGATGGCCGCCTATATCACCCAGAACGTCAGCCTCCAGCGCTCGCCGCTGCTGCGGCTCATTCCCAGCCCGCTGAAGAACTGGGGCATGGCGGCGGGGTTTCGCATGCTGGGCGAAAAGCCCTATTCCACCACCTTCACCAACCCCGGGGTGTTCCGGGTGCCGCCGGAGATGGAGGCCCACATCCGCCGGGTGGAGATGGTGCTGGGCCAGTCCTATTCCGGGCGCACCAACTGCGCGGCCATCAGCATGGGCAACACCCTGGCGCTCAGCTTTTCCGGCACCATGCGGGAGCGGGACCTGGAACGGGATTTCTTTCGCTGGCTGGTGCGGGAGGGCGTGCCGGTGAAGATACTCTCCAACAGAAAGGACTGACGGATCATGTCTTATTGCGTGAACTGCGGTGTGGAACTGGACGCCGCCGCCCGTGCCTGCCCGCTGTGCGGCACGCCGGTGGTCAATCCCCGCTGCCCGGTGGACGAAACGGCAGAACCGGCTTTTCCGCTGGTGCGGCGCGAGGTGGAGCCGGTGGACCGGCGCAGCCTGGGGCTGCTGCTTACCGGCATGCTGGCCTCGGCGGCGGTGTGCTGCTGCCTCATCAACTGGCTGGCCTTTTTCCCGGCGGTGCCCTGGTCGCTGTATGTGGCCGGGGCGGCGGCGGTGCTCTGGGTCTGGGCCGCGCTGCCCCTTCTGGCGCGGGGCCGGCCCGTGCCCCTCTTCCTTCTGGCGGACCTGGCGGCGGCGGCAGGCATGCTGGCGCTGGTGGCCGCCCTCACCGGCGGCTGGGGCTGGTTCTGGCGGCTGGCGCTGCCCATCCTGGGCGCAACGGCCCTTTTGGGCGCGGCGCTGGGCGGCATGATCGCCCGGCGGCGCTCGGGCCTCACCACGGCGGGCGTGTTCTTTTTGCTGCTCATTCTCTGGCTCCTTGCGCTGGAAGCGCTCATTGATCTCTACGCCTTCGGGCGGTATCAGCCCGGCTGGTCGGTCATCGCCTCGGCGGCGGGGCTGGTGGCGGCGGTGTTTCTGCTCATCGTGCGCCTGCGCCCCCGTCTGCGGGAGGAACTGGGCCGCCGCTTCCACACCTGAATCCGTCTGTTATCAGTATAGCCCTTCGGGCCCGGCAGGTCTGTGTGTCAAACAACGCAGGCCGCCGGGCCTTTCTGCGCCGTCAGGAAAGGCGGCTCCGGGTCACCGTGCCCCACCGGGGCCGCCGCTTCATGGTCAGCAGCGCTTCGCAGCGCCAGAGAGCCAGCAGCGGGCGGTAGAGCACCGGCTCCAGCAGGCAGGCCCCCGCCAGCAGCAGCGGGTCCTCGGGGGAGGGATAGGTCCGGCCCTCGGTCACCAGGGCGGTCAGGCTCTGGGTCAGCCCGTGGAGATAGGCCATGGCGAACACGAGAAGCGCCGTGGCCGACGGGCCCTGTGTCACAAGAAAGGCGGCCAGCAGCCCGTAGCCCGCCAGCTCCACCACCGGGCCCAGCAGCTCGATGGCCCAGAACACGGGCAGAGCGGCCATGCCCACCGTGCCGTAGCGGGGCCGCAGCACCATGCCCCGGGGCCGCCACAGCGCGTCCGCCAGGCCCCGGTGCCACCGCACCCGCTGGGTCTTCAGGTCCCGCAGGGTCTCCGGCACCTGGGCCCAGCAGAGGGCGTCCACCGCCGTGATCACCCGGCAGGGCGCCTTTTCGTCCGCAAGCCGGTGGTGGATCCGCAGCGTCAGCTCCATGTCCTCTCCCAGGCTGTCCGCATAGCCGCCGATGTCCAGCAGCACCTGCTTGCGGAACATCCCGAAGGCGCCGGAGACGATGAGCAGGCCGTTGCCTGTTTCCCAGCCGAACCGGCCGGACAAAAAGGCCCGGAGATATTCCACCACCTGCACGCGCCCGGTGAGGGTGGCGGGCACGCCCGCCTGCAGCACCTCGCCCTGGCTCACTTCGCAGCCGTTGAGGGGCCGCACCACGCCGCCGGCGGCGGCAATGACCTGCACGGTCACGGCAGAGCGGATAAAATCATACATAGGGTGTTCTCCTTTCGCGCCGGCCGCCTTGGGCAGCACGGGGCAGGGAAGAAGCCTCTTCCCCGGGTCTGCCTTCATCATAACAGGCGGCGGCCCCCGGGGCGGTTGCACAGCCAACGAAGGGGGAGAAATAATTCCCCGGCTGTGCTATACTGAAAAAAACGCCCCGTCTGCGGGGCGCGCAAAAAGGAGGAGCCTTATGCGGTTTGATCCCGCCCTTTTGGAGGAGTTCCGCGCTCTTTTGCAGACCACCGGCCTGCAGAGGGCCCATGGCGAGTTTGTGCGGATGTTCCGCTGGCTGCGCGCCGAGCTGGAGCGGCAAATGCCGGACTTCCGCTTTCAGAATGCCGTCAGCGGAAGCGCCATAGATTACGCCTATTTCACCTTTTCGGACGAGGCTCTGCGGCAGAAGGGGCTCAAGCTGGCGGTGGTCTTTGAACCCGGCAGCTTCCGGCTGGAGGTGTGGCTCTGCGGCGTGAACCGGGCCGCCGGCCGCCGCTGGGCCGAAGGGCACAAAGACTGCCCGCCGCCCTTTGAATGGGCGGGGGACCGGCCGGCCGACTGGCTGGTGCGCCTGCCGGCGCAGGCGGATCTGGCCGACGGGGACGCGGCCGCGGCGGCGGTCAAAGACGCGGCGGAACGGCTGCGGGCCCTCTGTGACTGACGGCTGCAAAAAAACAGAAAGCGGGCCGGCCCTTTTGGGGGCCGGCCCGCTCTTTTGCTATAAACAGGTTCAGCTGCGGTGCAGCACAGGGTAGACCGCCCGGCTCAGAATGCCGGACACCACAAAGCCCGCGGCGGCTTCCACCGCGCCCTGCACGCCCACGAACAGCAGCACGAACACCAGGGGGTTCGCCGCGCCCAGGGCGGTCACAAAGCTCTGGAGGTAATCGGTGCGGTAGAAGAACAGCACCAGCGCGCCCATAAAGAACACGGTGTTCAGCACCGGGCCCGCCAGCGCGGCGGCGCCGAAGGCGGCGTTGGCCCGCAGAGGCTGCTCCTTGCGGTAAAGCGCCTTGAAGATCACCGCCGGCAGCCAGCCCGCCAGTACCCGGGTGGGCACGCAGGTCAAAAAGGTGAACACCGGGTTGATGGTCATCAGCGTGGTGCCGAACGCGTCGGAACCAAAGCAGGTGGAAAAGCTGGTCAGGCCGAAAATGCCGCCCAGAATGGCGCCCTCGGTGGGCCCCAGCAGAATGGCGCCCACCGTCACCGGGATCATAATGGGGGTGATGGCCAGCGGGCCGATGTGGATGTAGCCCAGCGGGGTGTAGGCCAGCACCAGCACGATGGCGGCCAGCAGCGCCAGCCGGGTCAGACGCAGGGTCTTGGAATGGTTGTTCATGTTACATGCTCCTTTACTGCCGCTCCGCCTCAAAACGCGGATACAGCGCAAACTTATTTATGCACACGCCCCGTTCGGGGCGGAACACCATGAAATGATTTACTTTTGATTTTTCTGCCAGATGGTGTACATGCCGTCCAGGATCAGGTCCTCGCACCGGCGCACCGGCTGGGTCATCGCCTTCAGCACAGCCTCGGGCACCTCGCCGGTGGCGGCCACCCAGGCCCCTTCGCCCAGTTCTTCGCGCAGACGCACGATGAGGCCGTCCAGCATGGCGGCGGTGCCCAGAATGCTGCCCGCCTGCAAACAGGCGGCGCTGTTCTTCGCCAGAGGGGTCAGCGCCGCGCGGGGCGCGTCCAGGTCCACCTGGGGCAGCTGCGCCGTGCCCTTCACCAGGGCGTTCAGCGCAGCCTTGGGGCCGGGCAGGATCATGCCGCCCAGCAGGCGGCCCCGCTCGTCGATCCCCATCAGCGAGATGGCCGTGTCGGCGCAAAGCAGGATCACCGGCCCCGGCGCCAGGTTCAGCGCGGCCACGCCGGCACACAGAAGCTCCGCGCCCAGCTGGCCCGGGTCGTCGATACAGATGGCAAGGCCGCTTTTGAGCCCGGGGCCCACCGTGAGCACCCGGCCTTCGCTGCGCCGACGCAGGGCGGCGGTCATGGGGGCGGTCAGCGCCGGAGCAACAGAACCCAGGATGGCGCCCTCCCACCGGCAGCCGCCGTGGCCGTAAAGATCCAGCAGCTGCCCCAGGGCGATGGCGCATTCGTCCGCCGTCAGCCCCGCCCGGGCGCTCAGCCGGCCCGAAAACAGCTTTTGCTGCCCGTCGTATCCGCCCACCGAAATGTGGGTGTTGCCGATGTTCACCGTCAGGACCATAGCGCCGCGGCCTCCTTTCCCTTGAGCGGGTCTTATTATAATACTATTAATAGCAAAAAGGCAAGCCCCCTGTTTTTGGGGCCCTGCGCAATTTTTTCAAAAAGCTGCAAAAAAGGGGTTGACTTTTGCGCTTGCGGCTCGTATAATACTGTCTTGCGCCCCCCGGAAGGCAGCGGCTACAGCCGCTCACCGGAAAGGCGGCCTCAAAAAATCGCAAAAAAGTGTTGACAAACAACACCGAATGCGATATAATAAATAGGCTGCCTCACGGAAACGGCGAGGCGCAGAGGACCTTGAAAATTGAACAATAAGAAGAACTTGAAGGACCCTTTTTGA
>DXFW01000009.1 GCA_019114225.1 Candidatus Allofournierella pullicola
ATACAACAGAAAGAGTATAACAGAAAGGCGGCGCTGTATCAACAGTTAGCCCTGCCAATCGCGCAAAATATTGAAATAGCGGAAGATGAACCCGTGTTTGTTGCCAACGCCCAGCTTGAGGAACTGGATTAGCCAACTTTTCCGGCGATTACCGTAATCGGTTCATCCGTCTGTGTCAAAAGAGAAGCTGCCAGATCCATGCGATAGTTCCGCATATAGGTATAAATATCACCGTCCGGTCTCCTATGAGGGAAAGGATATGGGCGGCTTCGTTTGCGCCGCCCACAGACGAAAAAACAGGGGATTTCCCACCCGTTTTCATACAGTTTTGGGTGCCCCTGCGGGGCATAAAAAACGCCACAGGTTTGTGTTACCTATGGCGTTGCCCCGGCAGATGTCCGGTCTGTATTCAGTTGTATGGTCAAGGGGAGCAGGCCCCGCTTGACAGGCTCTGTATCCATATCTCGGCATTTCGTGGTCTTTCAGCGTGTCAAGGCTCACTCAACAGTAGTAAAATCGTAGTAAATGAGGCGGTTTAGACCCGTCTGAAATGCCCGTGGATACAGTGTTTTCAAGGGATAATCAGGTTTCGGCTTGATTTTTCACCGAAAAAGCCAAAAAAAGGGACTGCTCCTCAACTTTCGTTTTGCAACAGCCCCTCTTTTTTTGGGGGTTCAGCTCAGTCCAGCGCTTCGGCAATGAAGCCGCCGCCCACCACCGCGTCGCCGTCGTAGAACACGGCGCTCTGGCCGGGTGCGGGGGCACGGGCGGGCTCGTCGAACCGCACCATGCCATTGCCGTCAAAGGTGCAGCCCACCGGCGCGGCGGCGCTGCGCACCTTCACCTCATAGTGCCCGGCGGGCAGGGGAGCGCCGTCGGGGGTGCACACGTCCGAAAGTCGCATGCCGCCGAAGAATTCCTCTCCGGCCCAGCCCAGGGCCACGTCGCCGTTTTCACGGATGGCCTTCACAAAGGCCGGCTTGCCCAGGGCAAGGCCCAGCCCCTTGCGCTGGCCCAGAGTGTAGCGCAGCACGCCCTTGTGGGGGCCAAGGTCCGCCCCGTCCGGGGCGATGAAATGCCCTTCCTTGCCCGCGAGGCCCCGGCCCTCGATGAAGGCCGCATAGTCCCCGTCGGGAATGAAGCAGATCTCCATGCTGTCCGGCGCGTCGGCGCAGGGGAGGGAGGCGTCCCGGGCCATCTGACGCACGTCGTCCTTTTCAAACTCGCCCAGCGGCAGGCACAGCCGGCTGAGGATGTCCTGCCCCAGCCGGTAGAGCATGTAGCTCTGGTCCCGGGCGGTGCTCACCGCCCGGCAGACGGTGTAAACCCCGTCGCCCCGGTCCTCCACCCGGGCGTAGTGGCCGGTGGCGATGAAGCGGCAGCCCAGCTTGTCCGCCTCGGCAGCCAGCAGCTTGAACTTCACCGCCGGATTGCACAACACGCAGGGGTTGGGGGTGCGCCCGGCGCAGTAGGCCGCGCAGAAGGGCTCCACGACCTCTTTTTCGAAGGCCTCGCCCGCGTCGATCACCGTCAGCGGCACGCCCAGTGCCGCCGCGGCCTTTTTGGCTTCCTCCACCGCTTTGTCGTGGGCGGGGGAGAAGCGGATGACCGCCCCCTGCACCTCAAAGCCCTGCTGGCGCAGAACATTCACGCAGACGGCGCTGTCCACCCCGCCGGAAAGGCCAACCAGCACCCGGTCCGCCGCCTCGAAGGTGGAAAACCCGCTGCCGGGCAAAAATGCGTCGCTCATGGTCAAAACTCCTTTTAGCTTTTGTCAGGCCTGCCGCCCACCGAACCGCTTGCTCTGGGCCACCGCAAGGCGGTCGCACCGCTCGTTCTCCGGGTGGCCGGCGTGGCCCTTGATCCACTTGTAGTGGATGACGTGGCCCTCGGCCAGGTTCAGCAGCTTCTCCCAAAGGTCCGGGTTCAAAGCGGGGGATTTGTCCGCCTTTTTCCAGCCCCGGGCCCGCCAGCCCTTGGCCCAGCCTTTTTCAAGGCCGTCGATGACGTATTTGGAGTCGCTGCACAAGGTGATCTCACAGGGCTCTTTCAGCTGTTCCAGCGCCGCGATGAGGGCCGTCAGCTCCATGCGGTTGTTGGTGGTCTCGGCTTCGCCGCCGCTCAGCTCCTTCTCGTGCTGCTTGTAGCGCAGCACCGCGCCCCAGCCCCCCGGGCCGGGATTGCCGCTGCAGGCGCCGTCGGTGAAAATTTCGATCTGTTTCATGGGCCCCTCCGTCCTGATACCCCGCAAAGCGGGGCGGCTGCTCTTTATTATACCCGCTTTGGCCCCGGCGGGCAAGGGCGGCGCGGCAGGCATTCGGCGGCGCTTTTTTGTCTATACTGTCGTGAGGCGGGCCACCCTTTTTGTTGACAATTACTGATGTCCGGCTGTATAATAAACGTAACTTTAAGCACCTGCTTAAACCACGAGTGCGTTATTCAAAAAGGGCCCGGTCGCATTGAACAAATGGACTTTTCGTGCCCGGCGGCATGGCCGCGAGACCCACCCGACCCCGAGAGAGGGCTACATACGCCCATCCACCCCTGCGCTGCCCCGGCCCGCGTTTTTGCGGCGGCCCGGGCGTTTTTCGCGCACCATTTTACGGAGGAACTTTATGAACCAAACCAATCCCGAAAAGAACACCCGCAAGCCCAGAGCGCCCCGCGCACCCAAAGCGGCGGCCCAGGCAAAGCCGGATACGGCCAAAAACGCACGGACAAAGTCCGCCCCCAAGGCGGCGCAGCCCGCCGAAGCCCGCCCGGCGGAGAACGTCCGCCGCAAGCCCTTCTACAGCCGCACCCGCCGGCCCCAGCAAAAGCAGAAGACCGGCCCCGCCGCCGTGCCCATGCACATCATTCCCCTGGGCGGCCTTGGCGAGGTGGGCAAGAACATCACCCTGTACGAGTGCCAGGGGGATATGCTCATGGTGGACTGCGGCCTCGTCTTCCCGGACAGTGACATGTTCGGCGTGGACCTGGTCATCCCCGACTTCACCTATGTGGTGCAGAACAAGGACAGGATCAAGGGCGTCATCATCACCCACGGCCACGAGGACCACATCGGCGCGCTGCCCTACCTGCTCAAGCAGGTGAACCTGCCGGTGTACGCCACCCGGCTGACCATCGGCCTCATCAAAAACAAGCTGGAAGAGCACGGCCTGCTGGGCCGCACCAAGCTGGTGGAGATCACCCCCCGGCGCAAGTTCAAGCTGGGCTGCTTCACCGTGGACCCCATCCATGTGAACCACTCCATCCCCGACGCGGTGGCCTTTGCCATCGAGTGCCCGGCGGGCGTGGTGCTGCAGACCGGCGACTTCAAGATCGACTACACCCCGCTCTCCGGCGGCCCCACCGACCTGGCGGCCTTCGCGGAGTACGGCCGCAAGGGCGTGCTGGCGCTGCTGAGCGACTCCACCAACGCCGAGCGGCCCGGCTTCACCGCCACCGAGAAAAAGGTGGCCCAGAGTTTTGCCAACCTGTTCCACCGGGCGGACAAACAGCGTATCATCATCGCCACCTTCGCCTCCAACCTCTACCGGATCCAGCAGATCATCGACCTGGCGGTGGAAAACGGCCGCAAGGTGGCCGTGAGCGGCCGCAGCATGGCCAACAACACCCAGATGGCTCTGGAACTGGGCTATCTCCACGCCCCCGAAGGGGTGCTCATCGACATTGAGCAGCTGAACAAGTATCCGCCGGAGAAGGTGGTGCTCATCACCACCGGCAGCCAGGGCGAGCCGCTGAGCGCGCTCTCCCGCATGGCTTCTTCCAGCCACCGCAACGTGCGGGTGGGCCCGGGGGACTTCATCATCATCTCCGCCACCCCCATCCCCGGCAATGAGAAGATGGTCACCAAGGTGGTCAACGGCCTGCTGCTGCTGGGCGCCGAGGTCATCTATGAGTCTATGTACGACGTGCATGTGTCCGGCCACGCCTGCCAGGAGGAGCAGAAGCTCATCCTCACTCTCACCGCCCCCAAGTACTTCCTGCCGGTGCACGGCGAGTACAAGCAGCTGAAAAAGCATGCCATGACCGCCGAGAGCCTGGGCATTCCGGCCCAGAACATCCACATCGCCGAGATCGGGCAGGACATCCGCCTGTCCGCCGACGGGCTGGAGACCTGCGAGCCGGTGCCCGCGGGCGCGGTGATGGTGGACGGCCTGGGCGTGGGCGACGTGGGCAACGTGGTCCTGCGGGACCGCCGCCATCTCTCCCAGGACGGTCTGGTCATCGTGGTGGCCACCGTCTCCGCCGACGGGCAGCTGCTGGCCGGGCCGGACCTGGTCAGCCGCGGCTTTGTGTATGTGCGGGAGAGCGAGGAACTGATGGACGAGGCCCGCAAGCTGGTCATCCAGTGCTTCGAGCGCTGCCGCGCCGAGCGCGCCCACGACTGGAACAGCGTCAAGACCCGCGTGCGGGAGACGCTCTCCGCCTATATCTACCGGCGCACCAAGCGCAGCCCCATGATCCTTCCCATCCTGATGGAAGTCTGACCCTTTCCCCGAAGGAGGCGAACGTCCCATGCGCAGCCGACTGCGTCTTTCTCTGGAACTGCTCTGTGCGGCGCTGCTGGCGCTGTGCTGTGTGCTCAGCGCGGTGGTGGCCGCACTGTATCCGCCGGCCCTGCTGGTGCTGGTGCCGGCGCTGGCGCTCATCGCCGCCGCCATCGTTTTGGGCGGGCGGCACATGCGCCGCGCCATCTGCCGCGCGGTGAACTGTACCCGGTTCGAGGGCAGCGAACTGCAGCTGAGCCTGGGCTCGCTGGGCCTGCCGGCGGCGCTGCTCAGCGGAAAGACGCTGGTGTGGTACAACGAGGCGTTCCGCGCCCGGCTGCTGGCTGGTGAGGACGCGTTTCTTCAGCCGGTGAGCCGGGCCCTGCCCGGCCTGGACCTGCGCCAGTGCGCCGAGGAGAAGGGCCAGAATCTGGAGCGGTCGGGCCGGCGCTACACCGCCTTTTCCGCCCCCGGCGCCCAAGGGTTCGCCATCCTCTATCTGGTGGACGACACCGAGCTGAAAGCCGCCGCCACCGAATACGCCGCCAGCCGTCCGGCCTACCTCATCATCGAGGTGGACGGCTATCAGGAGCTGGTGGCCGACCTGCGTGATTCCGAGCGCAGCCATGTGATGGAGGCCCTCAACCGCACACTGGAACAGTACTTTGCCCGCACCAACGGCTTTTTGCGCCGGGTGTCGGTCTCCCGCTACATCGCTGTGGTGGAAGAGCGCCACATGAAGGAGATCGTGGCCGCCCGTTTCGACCTGCTGGACAAGGTGCGCGCTTTGAACGAAGGTGTGCAGCTGACCCTGTCCATCGGCGTGGGCCGGGGCGGCAGCTGCCTGAAGGAATGCCAGCAGATGGCCCAGCAGTCGCTGGACATGGCCCTGGGCCGGGGCGGCGACCAGGCGGCGGTGAAGACCCCCGACGGATTTGAATTTTACGGCGGCGTGACCCGCAGCGTGGAAAAGCGCAGCCGGGTCAAGAGCCGCATTCTCGCCAACGCCCTGGTGGATCTGGTGCGCCAGGCGGACAGCGTGGTCATCATGGGCCACCGCATGTCCGATCTGGACGCCCTGGGCGCCGCGGTGGGCGTGCTGCGTATCTGTAAAGGGCTGGATGTACCTGCGGTCATCGCGGTGCGCCGCAAGGCCACGCTGGCCGCCAATCTGATTGAAGAATTTGAGAAAGCAGGCTTCGGTGAGGACTTCATCGAGCCGGAAGAGGCCGCCCAGCTGGTCACCTCCAGCACCCTGCTGGTGGTGGTGGACACCCACATCACGGGTCTGGTGGAGAGCCGCGAACTTTTGGAAAAGTGCGGCCAGGTGGCAGTCATTGACCACCACCGCAAGGCGGTGGGCCACATCGAGACCCCGGTGCTTTTCTGCCACGAACCCTATGCCTCCTCCACCTGCGAGCTGGTGTGCGAGCTGTTGCAGTATGTGCCCGGCGAGGAGACCAACCCCACCCCGCTGGAGGCCCAGGCCATGCTGGCGGGTATCATGCTGGACACCCGCAGCTTCGCCCTTCACACCGGCGTGCGCACCTTTGAGGCCGCGGCCTATCTGCGGCGGATGGGCGCCGTCACCGAGGAGGTGCGGCTGCTCTTCAACTCCTCGCTGGAGGAGTACACCGTCAAGTCCAACCTGGTGGAGAGCGCCCGGCTGTACATGGGCTGCGCCGTTTCGGTGTCCGGGGAGCTGCCCCCGGGCATGGCGGTGGCGGTGCCCCAGGCCGCCAACGACCTGCTCACCATCAACGGAGTGGGCGCCAGTTTTGTGGCCGTGCAGAAGGGAGACGGAGTGAACATCTCCGCCCGCAGCATGGGCAAGGTGAACGTGCAGGTGATTTTGGAGCAGCTGGGCGGCGGCGGTCACATGACCATGGCCGGCGCGCAGCTGAAGAACATCAGCCTGGACCGCGCCGAGCAAATGCTCTGCGACGCCATTGCCGACTATCGCCGCCAGCAGCAGGCGAGCGCAAAAAATCAGCAGCCGGCACAGCCGTGAGGCCGGCCCGGCTGCCCACATAAAAGGAGAAACGAACCATGAAGGTCATTCTGAAACAGGACGTCAAAACCATCGGCAAAAAAGACGAGATCCATGAGGTGTCGGACGGCTACGCCCGCAACTTCCTCTTCCCCCGCGGCCTTGCCGCCCCGGCGGACGCCGCCGCGGTGAACATGGCCCGCACCAAGAGCGAAGCCAAGGAGCACCACGCCGCCGAGGCTCTGGCCGCCGCCCAGGCGCTGGCGGACAAGGTGAAGGACAAGACCGTCACCCTCAAAGCCAAGGGCGGCGCCTCCGGGCGGCTGTTCGGCAAGATCACCGCCAAGGACGTGGCCGAAGCGCTGAGCAAGGCCGTGGGCACCGAGCTGGACAAGCGCAAGGTGGAGCTGGAGCGGGACATCAAGGACTTTGGCACCTATTCCGCCACCGTGAAGCTGCACCCCGGCGTGAGCGCGGCCTTCAAGGTGAAGGTGGAGGAACTGTAAGCAGCGGGCCGCGCCCGCACATGGCAACAGCCGCCCCGCGCAGGGCGGGGCAAAGGATGAGGACTCATGCAGGATTTTACTTCCATTGATCTTGAGGCGCTGGGCGTCGCCAAACCCTACAGCATGGAGGCCGAGCAGTCGGTGCTGGGCGCCGCGCTGCTGGAGAGCGAGTCCGTGCTGCCGGAGCTGGTGGAGAGCCTGCGCCCGGAGATGTTCTATGCCCGCCAGAACGGCGAGATTTTCTCCGAGATGGTGCGGCTGTTCACCGCCGGCGAGCGGGTGGACCTGGTCACCCTGCTGGACGCGGTGGTGGCCGCCGGGGTGTTCGAAAGCCCCGACGCCGCCAAGGTGTATCTGGCCCGCCTGGGCGAAACGGTGCCCAGTATCAGCAATGTGGGCGCCTATGCCCGTATCGTGCAGGAGAAGTTCGTCGCCCGGCAGGTGCTGGAGGTGGCGCAGAGCATTCTGCAGCAAAGCGGCGAAGCGCCCAGCGCCGAGCTGCTGCTGGAAAACGCCGAGCAGAAGCTCTATGAGATCCGCTCCGGCCGCGAGCAGAACAGCCTCACCAAACTCTCCGCCGCCCTGGTGGAGACCCTGGGCACCCTGCAGAAGATCACCGGCCCGGACAAATCCAAATACGCAGGTATCCCCACCGGGTTTACTTATCTGGACACCCTGCTCACCGGCCTCGGCCGCTCGGACCTCATCATCCTGGCGGCCCGTCCCGGCATGGGCAAGACCAGCTTCGCGCTGAACATCGCCACCAATGTGGCCAAGAAGCAGCGGGTGCCGGTGGCCATCTTCAGCCTGGAAATGAGCAAGGAGCAGCTGACCAACCGTATCCTCTCCGCCGAGGCCGGTGTGGACAGCCACGCTTTCCGTTCCGGCGCGCTGGGCGACGCCGAGTGGGACGATCTGGCCCACGCCTCGGAAATTCTCCACGACGTGCCCATCTATATGGACGACACCTCCGGCATCACCATTCCTGAGGTCAAGGCCAAGATCCGCCGGGTCAACCAGGACCCCTCCCGTCCGCCCATCGGCCTGGTGGTCATCGACTACCTCCAGCTGATGACCAGCGGCAAGCGCACCGAAAACCGCGTGCAGGAGATCAGCGACATCACCCGAAACCTCAAGATCATGGCCAAAGAGCTGAACGTGCCGGTCATCGCGCTGAGTCAGCTGTCCCGTGCGGCGGAAAAGTCCAGCGGCCGGTCGGACCACCGGCCCCAGCTTTCCGACCTGCGAGACTCCGGCTCCATCGAGCAGGACGCCGACATCGTGCTGTTCCTCTACCGCGAGGGATATTACACCTCCATGACCGGCCAGAGCCTGGAGGACTCCGACGCCTCCACCGCCGAGTGTATCATTGCGAAAAACCGCCACGGCGAGACCGGCAAGGTGGACCTTGCCTGGGACGGCGCCCACACCCGGTTTATGAATGTGGACTACAACCATGGAGCGATTTGAAGAAAGGGTGCTGGCGGCCTGCAAAGGGCTGCTGGCGCCCGGCGACAGGGTCATTGCAGCGGTCTCCGGCGGGGCCGACTCCATGGCCCTGTTGCAGTTTCTGCTGGAATATAAAGAAACGCTGGGCGTGAGGGTGGAAGCGGCCCATGTGGACCACCGCATGCGTCCCGGTTCCGGCCGCGACGCCGCCTTTGTGGCGCGCTTTTGCCGGGAAAGGGGAGTGCCCCTCCATTCCTTTGCCGCCGAAGCGCAGCAGGCCGGCCGCAGCGAGGAGTGGGCCCGCCAGCTCCGCTACGGCTTTTTTGAAACACTCGCAGGCCCCGGCGTGAAGATCGCCACCGGCCACACCCTCTCCGACCAGGCGGAAACGCTGCTTCTGCGCCTTGCCCGGGGGGCCGGGGTGCGGGGCGCGGCGGGGATTCCCGCCGCCCGGGGCTGCTTTGTGCGCCCGTTGCTGGGCGTCAGCCGGGCCGAGACCGAGGACTTTTGCCGCCGGCAGGGCGTGGAGTGGGTCACGGACGAGAGCAACTTTTCCGACGATTACGCCCGCAACCGGCTGCGCCATCACGCCATGCCCGCCATCGAGGCAGCCTGCCCCGGAGCCGAAGCGGCGTTTGGAGAATTCTGTGCCCGCATGGCCGAAGTGTCGCAATATTTGCGCGGGCAGGGGGAACACTTGCTGATGAGCGCCGCCGCAGGGACGGACGCCTGGCGGCTGGAAACGCTGGCCGCGGCCCCTGAAGTGGAGCGGGCGGAAGCCCTGCGTATTCTGGTGGAAGGCGAGCGCGCCCTGCGAAAAGGGGACATCCCGCTTCTGGAAGCGCTGCTGGCCCGGGGAACAGGGGCGGTGCAGCTCACCGACAATGCGGTGCTGGCCGTGTGCGGCGGGGTTTTGGAACGCCGCCGTCATTCCAAACCGAAGACGTTTGCCCCCATGGCCGCCGAACCCGGCGAATACCGCCTTCCCGGGGGTTTTGGCCTGCGGCTGCGGCTGCTGGAAGGGGCGGAATGTGAAGAAACTATAAAATTTGCCAAAATGGCGAAAAAAACCTTCGACAATTGCGCAGATTATGATAAAATAAGCAGTAGCCTTTGTCTTCGCACCCGCCGGCCGGGGGATATGTTCCGGCCCGCAGGGCGAAATGTGGACAAAACGCTGAAAAAACTGTTCAACGAAAAAAAGGAGCCTGCCTTCCTGCGCAGCGCTCTGCCGCTTCTGGCGGCGGGCAGCCGGGTGGTGTGGCTCTGGGGCGAGGGCTTTGCCCATGGCCTGCGGCCGGACGAAGCGACCCGGCGGCTGCTGGTGGTGGAGGCCTTCGACTGTGAACATAGGGAGGAAGAGGAATGAGCCAGAGAGATGACATCCTCAAGGTGCTTCTCACCGAGGAGCAGCTGAAAGAAAAATGCGCCGAAATGGGCGCGCAGATCACCCGCGACTACGCCGGCAAGAACCTTCTGCTGGTCACCGTGCTGAAGGGGGCCGTGGTGTACATGGCCGACCTCATGCGCTGTATCGACCTGCCCTGCGCCATCGATTTCATGGTGGTGTCCAGCTACGGCAGCGGCACCAAGACCAGCGGCGTGGTGAAGATCGTCAAGGACCTGGACCAGGACCTCTCCGGCAAGGACCTGCTCATCGTGGAGGACATCCTGGACTCCGGCATGACCCTTTCCTACCTGAAGGGCCTTCTGCAGGGGCGCAACCCTGCCAGCATTCGGATCGCCACCCTGCTGGACAAACCCAGCCGCCGCAAGGTGGACCTGAAGGCCGACTATGTGGGCTTCGAGGTGCCGGACGAGTTCGTGGTGGGCTACGGCCTGGATTACGACGAACAGTACCGCAACCTGCCCTTTGTGGGCGTGCTCAAGCCCCACGTCTACGGCGGCTGACCAAAATGAAGCGCGGCGGCAAACGCCCCGCGGTTAGGAGATGAGTTTTTGCAGCACAGACCAAAATTCAACGGCGTTTACATCGCCGTGCTGCTGGCGCTGGCCTTGCTGGCGTTCAATCTGTGGAGCACCTTCTCCACTGCCTCCAGCGGGGTGACCATGCCCTACTCCAAGGTGGTGGATTACTTCGAGGCAAACCAGGTGGTGGGCTTCGAGATGGATCTGAACACCGGCAACCTGCGCCTGGCCCTGAAAGAGGGCGAGGTGGCCCTGCCGGATGGCGTGAAGGAATCCACCGCGCAGGAACAGCAGACCATCGGCACCACCCAGGGCCTGCTCACCGCCATGATGGGCGGCCAGCAGGCGGCCCAGGACATCCTTCCCACCGGGGAGGGGATTTACCACATCACCTACCGGCTGCCGTACCCCGGCATGTTCGTGAACTATGTGCAGGACTACATCGACCAGTACAACGAGGCGAACCCCGATTCGCCCATGGTCTATGACTACATCGCTGCCCGGGCCGAGGTGCCCTGGTTCGACATCCTGCTGATGGTCATGCTGGTGGGCAGCATGGTGTTCGTGTTCTACACCATGTACCGCGGCAGCCAGGGCGGCGGCATTATGAATGTGGGCCGCGCCAAGGTCAAGGACCAGACCGAGGACAAGCGCAAGACCACCTTTGCCGACGTGGCCGGCGCGGACGAAGAAAAGAACGAGCTGGAAGAGATCGTCCAGTTCCTGAAGAACCCCGGCCAGTTCAACAACCTGGGCGCCCGTATCCCCCACGGCGTGCTGCTGGTGGGCCCTCCGGGCACCGGCAAGACGCTGCTGGCCCGGGCCTGCGCAGGCGAGGCGGGCGTGCCCTTCTACTCCATCTCCGGCTCCGACTTTGTGGAGATGTATGTGGGCGTGGGCGCTTCCCGCGTGCGCGACCTGTTTGACAAAGCCAAAAAGACCGCTCCCAGCATTATCTTCATCGACGAGATCGACGCGGTGGGCCGCCAGCGCGGCACCGGCCTCGGCGGCGGCCATGACGAGCGGGAGCAGACCCTGAACCAAATGCTGGTGGAGATGGACGGCTTCGGCGCCAACGAGGGCGTCATCGTCATCGCCGCCACCAACCGGGCGGACATCCTGGACCACGCCCTGCTGCGTCCCGGCCGTTTTGACCGTCAGGTGTATGTGGGCCTGCCGGACGTGAAGGGCCGCGAGGAGATCTTGAAGGTGCACACCCGCCACAAACCCCTCGCTCCCGACGTGAATCTGGGCACCATTGCCCGCACCACCGTGGGCTTCTCCGGCGCTGACCTGGAAAACCTGGTGAACGAGGCGGCCCTGCTGGCTGCCCGCCGGGGCAAAAAGGCCATCACCGAGCAGGAGATCGAGGAGGCCAGTATCAAGGTGGTGGCCGGCCCCGAAAAGAAGAGCCGCGTGGTCACCGAGAAGGAAAAACGCCTCACCGCTTATCACGAGGCGGGCCACGCCATCACCCATTACTACTGCAAGACCGCCGACCCGGTGCACGAAATTTCCATCATCCCCCGCGGCATGGCCGGCGGCTACACCATGAGCCTGCCCGAGAAGGACCAGACCTACGTCACCAAGACCCAAATGCAGGAGCAGATCGTCACCCTGCTGGGCGGCCGCGTGGCCGAGCTGCTGGTGCTGGACGACATCTCCACCGGCGCGTCCAACGACCTGGAGCGTGCCACCAAGACTGCCCGCGCCATGGTCACCCGCTACGGCTTCTCCGAGCGGATGGGCCCCGTGGTCTACGGCTCCGACCCCGGCGAGACCTTCCTGGGCCGCGATTTTGCCCAGGGCAAGGGATACTCCGAGACCATCGCCGCCGAGATCGACAGCGAGATCCGCGACATCGTGGACGAGGCCTTTGAGACCGCCCGCCGCATGCTCACCGAGCACCGCGACCAGCTGGAAGTGGTGGCTCAGGCCCTTATGCGCCGCGAAAAACTCAGCGGCGAGGAGTTCAAGACTCTGATGGAGGGTGGCCAGCTGCCCGAGCAGGAGGCCCAGCCTGCCGCTCCGGCCAGCACCGAAGCGCCCGCCCAGCCCCAGGCTCTCGAAGGGCCTCAGCCCGCTGAGGCCGCCGAGCCTGCTGAACCTGCCGAACCCGCACAGAGCGCCGAACCCGCCCAGACCCCGGACGACGAGCCCCGGGCCTGACGAAACCGGCGCAACGGTATGGAAAGGAGCGATCCTTTATGGAAGAAAATTTTGACCTGTTGGCCCAGTCCCGCGCAAACTACTTCACCAAGGGCAGCCCGGTGCAGTTCGTCAAGGTGGAGCTGCTGAAAGGGGATGTGACCGGCGACATCGCCGTCTGCCTGTCGTTCAAAAATATTTCCGCCGCCCGCCTCGCCCAGCTGCAGATCACCTTCAAATGCAAGGACCGCAGCGGCGCGGTGGTCTGCCAGGACCAGTTCGTCTACGAGGGGCTGAACGCCGCCCACGGCGAGGTCTTTGGCGCGGATGACGCGGTGTATATCAGTTCTTCGCCCATCGGCAGCGTGGAGGTGGAGCTGGGCACGGCCCGCTTTGCCGACGGCAGCGCCGTGGACCTCACTGCATACCCCCGTGTGCGCCTGGCTCCGCCCAAGAAGCTGCCTGCCGAACTGGCCGCCAAGCTTTGCGAGCGCACCCACAAAGAGGGCCTCACCGTTGTGCCCCAGGTGATGGACGAGGGTTGGTATTGCGCCTGCGGCGCCTTCCACCCCCGCGAGGAGGACGGTGTGTGGTGCAGCGAGTGCGGTTCCGACCGTATCCTGCTGCAGAACACCCTTTCCAGCCTGCTCCAGAGCAGCGCTCCTGCCCCCTCCACCGACGACGAGCCCACCCGCATGGTGCCGCCTGTCCGTCAGGAGGAGCCCACCCGCACGGTGCCGCCCATCTCCAAGCGCCCCGTGGCCGCCGCGCCGCTGGATGAGGAAGACGACGATGTGACCGTTGCTCCGCCCCGCCGCGCCGCCGCGCGCCCCGCGCAGCAGGCGCAGCCTTCCCGCAGCCGTTACCAGGCCCGGGATCAGTACGAAGAACAGTACAGCGAGCAGTACGACGCCGACGAGGAGGATCCGCGTGACATCATTGCCGGGCGGATCATCCGATGGGCGCCTCCCATCACTGCCGTGTTGTGCGCCATCATCGCCGCCGTGGGCTTCCTGCTCACCCTGTGAGAAAACAAAAAAGCCGCGGCCCCTTCGCAGACGGAAGGGGCCGCGGCTTTTTCCTGCACCGCCCGGAGGCGGCGGACAAAAAGGGGCCTAAAGTGACGGAAACACTTTGAACCCGCAGCAAGCGCAGAGCAACAGGACAAAGACTGAGCGCTTTGTTTACATTCTATCATGCGGCAAAGGCGCGCGCAAGCCGCAGAACTGTGGTGCGCCCGCCTGCGGGGCAGGGGCGGCCGCGGCCTTTCCATCCCTTGACATTTTGTGGCCGCGCGTGGTTAAATAAATTTGTATGCGCAAAATATAGAAGAACGACCCCGCCTTGTGCCGGGGCAAAGAGGAGAGAACGGCTTGGCAAAGAAACAGGAATACTCAAACGAGAGCATCGTCAGCCTCAAAGGCGCGGACCGGGTGCGCAAACGCCCGGCGGTCATCTTCGGCTCCGACGGGGTGGAGGGCTGTGCCCACGCCATCTTCGAGATCCTCTCCAACTCCATCGACGAAGCCCGGGAGGGCTACGGCACCCGTATCACCCTCACCCGCTTCAAGGACGGCAGCATTCAGGTGGAGGACGGCGGCCGCGGCATTCCGGTGGACTATAACTCCAAGGAAGAGCGGTATAACTGGGAACTGGTCTTCTGCGAGATGTACGCCGGCGGCAAATACACCGCGGGCGAAGACAACTACGAATATTCCCTGGGCCTGAACGGCCTGGGCCTTTGTGCTACCCAGTACGCCAGCGAGTGGATGACCGCCGACGTCTGGCGCGACGGTTTCCACTACCACATCGACTTCAAAAAAGGCGAGCCGGTGGGCGGCCTGAAAAAAGAGCCCGCCACCCGCCGCAAGACCGGCACCACCATCCGCTGGAAGCCCGACCCCGAGGTGTTCACCGATGTGAACGTGCCCGCCGAATACTTTGCCGACACCATGAAGCGGCAGGCCGTGGTAAACGCGGGCCTGGAGCTGGTGCTGGTGGATGAGACCGGGCCGGAAAAGACCACCACCACCTTCTGCTATCAGAAGGGCATTGAGGACTATGTGAACGAGATCGCCGGGCTGGACGGCCTCACCCCGGTGGTGTACTGCGAGTCCACCGCCATGGCCCGCGACCGGGAGGACCAGCCGGAATACAAGGTCAAGATGAGCGCCGCCTTCTGCTTTTCCAACAAGACCCAGCTGCTGGAATACTACCATAACTCCAGCTGGCTGGAGCACGGCGGCAGCCCCGACCGGGCGGTGCGCACTGCCTTTGTGAACCAGATCGACGCATTCCTGAAAAACAAGGGCCTGTACAAAAAGGGCGAGAGCAAGATCACCTTTGCCGATGTGCAGGACTGCCTCATCTACGTTTCCAGCAGCTTCTCCACCCGCACCAGCTACGAGAACCAGACCAAAAAAGCCATCACCAACAAGGGCGTGGCCCAGGTGATGACCGAGTTTTTGAAGCACAATCTGGAAGTCTATTTCCTGGAAAAGCCCGACGAGGCCCAGAAACTCTGCCAGCAGGTGCTCATCAACAAGCAGAGCCGCGAGCATGCCGAAAAGACCCGCCAGTCCATCAAAAAGACCATGGTCAGCCAGATGGACATCGCCAACCGGGTGCAGAAATTCGTGGACTGCCGCACCAAGGACCCCGCCCGCCGCGAATTGTACATCGTGGAGGGCGATTCCGCCATGGGCGCGGTCAAGACCAGCCGCGACTCGGAGTATCAGGCCATCATGCCGGTGCGCGGCAAGATCCTGAACTGCCTCAAGGCGGACTATGACCGCATTTTCAAAAGCGATATCATCACCGACCTCATCAAGGTGCTGGGCTGCGGCGTGGAGCTGGGCGGCAAGAGCAAAAAGGACCTTGCCACCTTCAATCTGGACAACCTGCGCTTCAACAAGGTGGTCATCTGCACCGACGCCGACGTGGACGGTTACCAGATCCGCACCCTTATCCTCACCATGATCTACCGGCTGGTGCCCACCCTCATCAAGGAGGGCTACGTCTACATTGCCGAAAGCCCCCTGTACGAGATCAACACCAAAGCCCGCACCTACTTTGCCTACACCGAGCCGGAGAAGGCGAACATCCTCGCCCGTATCGGGGAGAAGGAGAAGTACACCATCCAGCGCTCCAAGGGCCTGGGCGAAAACGATCCCGAGATGATGTGGCTCACCACCATGAACCCGGAGAGCCGCCGCCTCATCAAGGTGGAGCCGGAGGATGCCGAGCGCACCGCGGCGGTGTTCGATCTGCTGCTGGGCGACAACCTCGCCGGCCGCAAGGAGCACATTGCCGAGCACGGGGCCGAGTATCTGGACGACCTGGACCTCTCCTGAGGACCGATTTGTGAGGTAAAACGAGAATGGCAAAGAAACAGACGAAAAAATCAGCGCCCGCCCGGCCTCAGCTGGGCGATAACGTAGAAATTCCCGGCGCCGGTGTGGTGGTGCGCACGCCCATCACCGAAACGCTGGAACAGAACTACATGCCCTACGCCATGAGCGTCATCGTCAGCCGCGCGCTGCCGGAGATCGACGGCTTCAAGCCCGCCCACCGCAAGCTGCTCTACACCATGTACGGCATGGGCCTGCTCAAGGGCGTGCGCACCAAGAGCGCCAACATCGTGGGCAGCACCATGCACCTGAACCCCCACGGCGACGCCGCCATCTACGACACCATGGTGCGCATGGGCCGGGGCAACGAGAGCCTGCTGGTGCCCTTTGTGGATTCCAAGGGCAACTTCGGCAAGGCCTACAGCCGTGACATGGCCTGCGCCGCCAGCCGTTACACCGAGGCCAAGCTGGAGCCGGTGTGCGAGGAGCTCTTCCGCGACATCGACAAGGACACGGTGGAGTTCGTTCCCAACTACGACGGCACCACCACCGAGCCCACCCTGCTGCCGGTGACCTTTCCCACCATCCTGGCCAACAACACTCTGGGCATTGCCGTGGGCATGGCCTCCAACATCTGCTCCTTCAACCTGAGCGAATTGTGCGAGTCCACCATCGCCCTGATGAAGGACGAGAGCCATGACCTGCTCACCACCCTGCCCGCGCCGGACTTTGTGGGCGGCGGCGAAATTCTCTACAACGAGGACGAGCTGCGCAAAATTTACGAGACCGGCCGGGGCAGCGTGCGGGTGCGGGCCATCTGGAACTACGAAAAAGACGGCAACATGATCGAGATCACCCGCATTCCTCCCACCACCACCGTGGAGGCGGTGATGGACAAGATCGCGGAACTGGTGAAAAGCGGCAAGATCAAGGAGATCAGCGACATGCGCGACGAGACCGACCTGAACGGTCTCAAGCTCACCATCGACCTGAAACGCGGCCAGGACGCGGAAAAGCTCATGCAAAAGCTCTTCCGCCTCACCCCCCTGGAGGACAGCTTCGCCTGCAACTTCAACGTGCTGGTGAGCGGTCAGCCCAAGGTGATGGGCGTGCGGGAGATCCTCACCGAGTGGGTGGCCTTCCGGGCCGAGTGCGTGCGCCGGCGCACCTACTTTGACCTCAAGGGAAAAGAAAAACGCATGCACCTGCTGAAAGGCCTTGAAGCCATCATGCTGGACATCGACAAGGCCATCTCCATCGTCCGCGAGACCGAGGAGGAGGAAGAGGTGGTCCCCAACCTGATGATCGGCTTCGGGATCGACCAGGTGCAGGCGGAGTATGTGGCGGAGATCAAGCTGCGCCATCTCAACCGGGAGTACATCCTCAAGCGTACCAAGGAGATCGAGGAACTGGCCGCGGAGATCGAGCGCCTGGGCGACATCCTCAAGAGCCCGGCCAAGATCCGCCGCATTATCATGGACGAGCTGGCGGCCGTGGCCAAAAAGTACGGCGAGCCCCGCCGCTGCCCCATCCTCTACGACGCTCCCGAGACCGAGGAGACCGTGGAAGAGGACACCATGCCGGACTACCCCGTCACCGTGTTCTTCACCCGGGAGGGCTACTTCAAAAAAATCACCCCCCAGTCGCTGCGCATGAGCGGCGAGCAAAAGCTGAAGGAAGGGGACGAGATCAGCTGGCAGTGCGAGACTCACAACACCGCCTGGCTGCTCTTCTTCACCAACCGCTGCCAGGTCTACAAGTGCCGCGCGGGCGACTTTGCCGACACCAAGGCCAGCGTTCTGGGCGACTTCGTGGCCGTCAAGCTGGGCATGGAAGAAGGGGAGACCCCCATCTTCCTGGCGGTCACCGATGACTACAAGGGCCACATGCTCTTCTTCTTCGCCAACGGCAAGTGCGCCCGGGTGCCCCTTTCCAGCTACGCCACCAAGCAGAACCGCAAAAAGCTCCTCAACGCCTACAGCGACAAGGAGCCTCTGGCGGCTATGCTCCAGCTTCCCGAAAGCGAGGAGTTGGCGGTGCGCACCAGTGCCGGGCGGCTGTTGCTGGTGCACTCCACCCAGATCAGCGAAAAGACCACCCGCGATTCGGCGGGCGTGTCGGTCATCACCCTCAAGAAGAACCAGACCATCGAGAGCGTCAAACCCGCCTCTGCCATGGAGCTGGCCAACCCCCACCGTTACCGGGTGCGCACCCTGCCCGCCGCCGGCGCGCTGCTGCGGGAGGAAGACCTGGCCGAGCAGCTGCAGCTCACCCTGTAAAAGCGGTTTGCAGCCCAAGAATTTCCTTGCATTTTGCCGGGTCTTGTGCTATGATGTTCATTGCATAAAAGCGTGTATCAAAAGCTAAGGAGCGTTTACACTATGAGTATTATCGAGATCGTTTGCGGCGTCGTGCTGATGCTGGTGGCTGTGGCCATCATCTACCTCACCCTGGCGCAGGAGTCCAAGGGCAAGGGCCTGTCCGGCGCGATCATGGGCGAGGGCGGCATGATGGAAGCGGGCCGCACCCGCCGCAAGGACGTGAAGCTGGCCAAGGCCACCCGCATTCTGGGCGTTGTGTTCCTGGTGGTCATCCTGCTGGTGAGCGTCGTCAGCGTCATGGAGTAAATCCGCATCTTCAAGGGGGTTCGCAGACGGCGGGCCCCCTTTTTCTAAACCGCCCCGGCTGGGGCATGGGGGAAAGTATATGTCCATTCGATCAAAAGTGCTGCGGGAGCTGGAAAAACGGCCCCGCCGCCTGGGAGAACTGAAAAGCATGCTGGGCAACGACAAAAAGGTCCAGCGCGCGGTGGAGGAACTGGCCGCGGGCGGGCGTATCCTGTGCAAAAACGGCGCCTGGTTCGCCGCCAAAAGCGGCCTTGCCGATTCCGCCGTCGCCTGCAAGCTGGTCAAGCTGGGCGAGAATTTCGCCTTTGCCGCTCAGGCCGGCGGGCCGGATATCTTCATCCCCGGGCGGGGCCTCAACGGCGCGCTGCCCGGCGACGAGGTGCTGGTGAAACTGTTTGACAAACCCAAGGTGCCCGGCAGCCTGGAGGGCGAGGTGCTCGCCGTCTCCAAGCCCCGCGCCACCTTTGTGGGCGTGGTGGTGGCCGAGGGCGGCAAGCTGTTCCTTGCGCCGGACGACTGCCCCTTCCTGCGCCTGCAGATCAAGAAAAGCGCCGCCGGCGGCGTGCGCGCGGGCGACAAGGCGGCGGTGGAACTGCTGGAGCGGGGCGGCGACTATGCCGACCACCGGGCCGGCGTTGCCATGCGTTTCGGCAGCGCCGAAAAGGCGCGTCAGTGCGTGCGGGCGCTGCTCTACGCCGCGGGCCGCACCCGCCAGTTCCCCGACAAGGTGAAAGCGGAGGCCCGGGCGGTCACCGAGCCCGGCCCGTCGGACGTCAAAAAGCGGCTGGACCTGCGCGCCGAGCCCATCTTCACCATCGACTCCGCTGAGACGAAAGACATCGACGACGCCATCAGCGTCACCGCCAGCGCCGACGGCTGGCAGCTGGGGGTGCACATTGCGGACGTGAGCCACTATGTGCGCTCCGGCAGCGCCATGGACAAGGAGGCCATGCAGCGGGGGACCTCGGTCTATTTTGCCGACAGCGTCATCCCCATGCTGCCCCGGCAGCTTTCCAACGGCGTGTGCAGCCTCAACGAGGGTGCCGACCGCCTGGCTTTTTCCTGTATCATGCAGCTGGACAAGACCGGCGCGGTGCAGAATTTCCGGTTTGAAAAAACCGTCATCCGCAGCCGGGTGAAGGGTGTCTATTCCGAGATCAACGCTCTGCTGGCGGGCACCGCCGACGAGACGCTGGTGGAAAAATACGCCCCGGTGGCCGCTCAGCTGCCGGTGATGGCCCAGCTCTATCAGAGGCTGGACGCTGCCCGCAAGGCCCGGGGCGCCATCGACATCGAGACCGACGAAGCAAAACTTCTGCTGGACGAAGAAGGCCGCTGCATTGGGCTGGAAAAGCGGCAGCGGGGCCTTTCCGAACGGATGATCGAAGAATTCATGCTGCTGGCCAACCAGTGCGCGGCAAAGCTTGCCCGCAGCCGTCAGCTGCCCTTCGTCTACCGGGTGCACGAGAGCCCCGACGCCGAAAAGACCGAGCGCCTCAAGGACCTTCTGCACATCGCGGGCCTGAACGCGGACTTCAAGGGCGAGGCTCCCACCGTGGCGGAACTTGCCGCCATTCTGGACGCCACCCGCGGCCAGCCGCTGGAGCGGGCGGTGCACATGGGCGTGCTGTGCAGCATGGCCAAAGCATGCTATCAGCCCGCGCCCAAAGGGCACTTCGGCCTGGCGCTGCAGGATTATTCCCACTTTACCAGCCCCATCCGGCGCTATCCGGACCTGGCCATCCACCGTATCCTCAGCGATTTTTGTGCCGGGGTCAGCGAACGGGAACTGGAAACCCGCTATGCCGCGTTCGCCGCAGCAGCCAGCGAGGCTTCCAGCGCCGCGGAGGTTGCCGCCATGCAGCTGGAGCGCAATGCCGACAGCTGCTACAAGGCCGAGTATATGGCCGCGCATCTGAACGAGACCTTCAGCGGGCGGGTGTCCGGCGTCAGCCGCCATGGCTTCTTTGTGGAGCTGGACAACACCGCCGAGGGCTTTGTGAACGCCGACACCCTGGGCGGCGAGCCGGAACTGGTGGAGGGCTTCAGCCTGCGGGCGGGCGGCCGCCGCTGGCAGCTGGGCGACGAAGTGCGGGTCAAGGCCGTGGGAGCCGACGTGGCCCTGGGTCGGGTAGATTTCGAACTGGCGGAATAAGCAAGGGAATATTTGCCTAAACTGGTGGCATAAACCTTTTTTGAAGGAAAGGGGAGTGCACACCATGGGCCTTGCGCTTTTGTTTGCAAAGTCCGCCTCCGCGCAGCCTGAACTGGCCGCCCTCAAGCCGCCCTGCCGCGGTTCGGGGCAGTTGGAACAGGACCTGCGGGACTGCATGGCGGACATGCGCCAGAACCAGCTGCTGTTCGATATGGAGACCGAGCCGGAACTCATCGATCAGCGCATTTACGAATATCAGGCGATCCAAAGCCGCTATCGCTATCTGCAGCGGCAGGCCCGGGCCGCAGGGCTGCGGGCCATCCTGTGAACGGGGTGCCCTGGCCGGTGTGGGCCGCCGCAGCGGCGGCTCTGCTGGCCGTGGGCTTTGCCGCGGCGCGTCACCGGCGGCCTGCCGGGGCGGCGCTTTCCAGCGCCGTGGCGGGCATTGCCGCCCTGGGCGCGGTGAACATGCTTGCGCCCTTTACCGGCGTGGGCCTGGCGCTCAACTGGTTCACCTCCTTTGCGGCGGTGGTGCTGGGGGTGCCGGGGGTCATCTGCCTGCTGGCCATGCGGCTGCTACTTCGGACATAACAACAAAAAGGGCGTTCCCTTTCGCAGGGAACGCCCTTTTTGCAAGAAAACGACCGGACCGTAAGCCGGGTTCTGTATTAAACGGCAATCTATCTTGGCCTTGCGTTGCCGCAAGGCTCACGCCACCTCCGGGGCGCGCGGGGAGCGCATATGCCCCATACGGGTGTTGCTTCTGGTAGGGTTTACATAGCCGCAAAGTCGCCAGTGCGCTGGTGAGCTCTTACCTCGCCTTTCCATCCTTACCGTGCAGGGCACGGCGGTTTCTTTCTGTTGCACTATCCCTGGGGTCGCCCCCGGCTGCCGTTAGCAGTTACCATTCCCCTGTGAAGCCCGGACTTTCCTCAGAGCGGACGCAATGCCGCCCCGCTGCCGTATGTTCCACTCGTTTTCCTGCAGGGTATTGTAGCACAAACCGCGCCGGACCGCAAGTTTTTTGCGCGCCGCGCGCTTTTTGCACGGAATTTTTTCTTGCAATGAAGCAAAAGCGGTTTTATAATGACACTATGGGCCGCTAAAGCGGCAGAGGGAAAGTATAGAAAGGGGTTTTATCCATGTTGAAAAACGAGTATCTGGCCCGTGTCTACGCCCAGGTGGAGCAGCGCAATCCCGGAGAGAAGGAGTTCTTGCAGGCAGTGCGCGAGGTTCTGGAGAGCCTGCAGGTCATCTGCGAAAAACACCCCGAGTATGAAAAGAACGGCGTGCTGGAGCGTATTGTGGAGCCCGAGCGCTTCATCCAGTTCCGTGTGTCCTGGGTGGACGACGCCGGCAAGGTGCAGGTGAACCGGGGCTACCGCGTCCAGTTCAACAGCGCCATCGGCCCCTACAAGGGCGGTCTGCGTCTGCACCCCAGCGTGAACGCTTCGGTCATCAAGTTCCTGGGCTTCGAGCAGATCTTCAAAAACAGCCTTACCGGCCTGCCCATGGGCGGCGGCAAGGGCGGCAGCGACTTTGACCCCAAGGGCAAGAGCGACGGCGAGATCATGCGCTTCTGCCAGAGCTTTATGACCGAGCTGAGCAAGCACATCGGTCAGTTCACCGACGTGCCCGCCGGCGACATCGGCGTGGGCGCCCGGGAGATCGGCTATATGTTCGGCCAGTACAAGCGCCTGCGCAACGAGTTCACCGGCGTGCTCACCGGCAAGGGCCTCAAGTGGGGCGGCAGCCTGGTGCGCACCGAGGCCACCGGCTACGGCCTGTGCTATTTCACCGAGGAAGCCCTGGCCTGCATGAAGGGCGACAGCTTTGCCGGCAAGACCGTGGTCATCTCCGGCAGCGGCAACGTGGCCATCTATGCCTGCGAGAAAGCCACCCAGCTGGGCGGCAAGGTGGTGGCCATGAGCGATTCCTCCGGCTATGTCTACGACCCCGCCGGCATTGACCTCGACCTGATGAAGAACGTCAAGGAAGTGCGCCGTGCCCGTATCGTGGAGTACGCCAACGAGCGTCCCGGCGCCACCTTCACCGCCGGCTGCTCCGGGATCTGGACCATCCCCTGCGACATCGCCCTGCCCTGCGCCACCCAGAACGAGCTGGACGGCGAGAGCGCCAAGGCCCTGATCGCCAACGGCTGCAAGGTGGTTTGCGAAGGCGCCAACATGCCCAGCACCCCCGAGGCCATTGAGGCGTTCCTGGCTGCCGGTGTGCTCTACGGCCCCGCCAAGGCGGCCAACGCCGGCGGCGTTGCCACCAGCGGCCTGGAGATGAGCCAGAACAGTCTGCGTCTTTCCTGGTCCTTCGACGAGGTGGACGCCCGCCTCAAGGACATTATGAAGGGCATTTTCCATGCCGCCTACGCAGCCTCCAAGGAGTGCGGCGTGGAGGGCAACCTGATGGTGGGCGCCAATGTGGCCGGCTTCCTGAAGGTGGCCGACGCCATGGTGGCCCAGGGCATTGCCTACTGATTTTCTGAACCGACAAAATGCAGCGAAGCCCGCCGGAAAACCGGCGGACTTCGTTTTTTCCACCTGCTGGAAAAAACCACAGCAAATGGACGGCGCGGGGCGGTTGCGCGGCGGCGGCTTTTGTGCTAAAATATAAAAGTACGTCACATGGTAAAAGGGGAGGTGGGCGTGTGCCCCAGCAAACGCCCGCGGAACTTTCTTTTTTTGTGGCTCCGCCCTTTGACGGATACCTCCTGCGGGATTTTCTCGCCAGGATGGGAGTGTCCTCGGGGCTCGCCCGGCAGGTCAAGCGGGCCGGCGGCTTTTTTGCCGCAGACCGGCCCCTGCGCACCTGTGACCGGGTGGCCGCAGGCATGACAGTGCGCTTTGCCCTGCCTCCCGAACCGCCCACCACCGTGGCGGCAGAGCACATCCCCCTGCGGATCGTTTACGAAAGCGCCCACGCCGTGGTGCTGGACAAGCCCGCGGGCATGGCGGTGCACCCCACCCTGAACTACGCCGGCGGCACGCTGGCCAATGCGTGGATGGGGCTGCTGGAAGAACGGGGCGAAACGGGCGTGTTCCGCCCGGTGAACCGCATCGACTGCAACACCTCCGGCCTTGTGCTCTGCGCCAAGAATGCCTTTGCAGCGCCGCTGCTGGCCCAAAGCGCCGAGAAGTGGTATCTGGCGCTGGTGCAGGGCGTTCCGCCCGAAGAAAAGGGCGTCATCGACGCGCCCATCGGCCGCGCGCCGGGCAGTATCATCCTGCGCTGTGTGTGCGACGAGGGCAAGCCCAGCCGCACGGAATACGAAGTGGTGCGCCGCTGCGGGCCGTACACGCTGGTCAAAGCCCGCACTCTTACGGGCCGCACCCATCAGCTGCGGGTCCATTTTTCCCACGTTGGCTGCCCGCTGGCGGGGGATGACCTCTACGGAGGCTGCAGAACGGACATCGGCCGCCATGCGCTGCACTGCGGCTGTATCCGGTTCACCGAGCCGGCCTCCGGCGAGACGGTGCAGGCGGAAAGCCCACTGCCGGCGGACATGGCTGCCCTGGCGGAGAATGTGACGGGGATTTGAAAATCCTGTGAAAAACCACGCCCCCGCCTTGTCCCCAAAGGGGCAAAAAGAGTACAATAAAACATGAACACGCGCATGCCGCGTGTATCTTTTGCGAGAAAGGAGGAGACAGCGCCCATGGCGATCAAGGAGAAAACGCCGCCCGAAGAGCAAAAGCTGGAAGGCGGCCAGGCTGCCGCCGCGCCGGAACACACCGGCCCTGAAACCGCCCAGGCGGCCCCGCCCGAGGTGAAGAAAAAACGCAGGGTGGCACCGCCTCCCAAGGTGAAGAAGGCGCTGGACCCCCTGGTGACCAAGGCCAAGCAGAAACCGCAGACCGCGGTGCTGGGCCAATTCCTCTACGATGTGGGCTTCTGGGCCGAATACACGGTGCTCCGTGCCGGCCGGCGGCTGCGCAGCTTCGGCGCGCTGCTGCGGGCAAAGGCATGCGCCGCCGGTCAGTTCTTGAAAAACACCATCGGCAAAAGCCTCGTCAACGCCTGGCGTGAACTCATCGCCCCCTTTGCCCGCCTGCGCAACGGCTTCAAGAACATTGCCGCGCTGGTTCGTGAAGAGAAAAAGACGGTGGGCACCGCCAAGGCAGTGGGGGAGGGCCTGGCCTACTTCGGCCGGGGCGTGCGCCGCTATGCGCCGCTCGTCCGCCCCTCCTTCGCCTATGTGCTCCCGGTGCTGGCGCTGGGCCTCTTCGTCTATGTGGTCAACACCGTTCTGGGCTACAATTACGTGCTGGCGGTGGAGGTCAACGGCAAGGTCGTGGGCCATGTGCAGAGCGAACAGGTGTTCGACGCCGCCACCGCCGAGCTCACCCAGCGTATCGACGCGCTGGGCGACGAGAGCAGGGAGTTCACCATCACCCCCACCTATTCACTGGACGTGTCCGACACGCTGATGGACGAGGCCGAGATGGCCAACGTGCTGCTGCAGGAGTCCAGCGACGAGATCCAGGAGGCCACCGCCATCTATGTGGACGGCGAGCTGCTGGCGGTCACCACCGAGGGCGAGGAACTCCACGAGTTCATCGACAGCCTCAAGGCGCCCTATGAGGACCCGAACAACCCAAACCTGCGGGTCGAGTTCACCAAGGACGTGGAACTGCAGGACGGCAACCTCTACTTCACCGATTCCATCACCGATCTGCAGAGCATTATCGACGTGCTCACCGGCGAGGAGCAGGGCCAGGTGACCTACACCGTGCAGCAGGGCGATGTGCCCGGCAGCGTGGCCAGCAAATTCGGCATGTCGGTGAGCCAGCTGCAGGCTCAGAACCCCCAGCAGGACATTCTGAAGGAATTCTTTGTGGGCGACGTGCTCACCATCAGCCAGGCAATGCCCTATCTGGAGGTCAAGCGGGTCGTCACCCGCACGGTGCAGGAGGAGATCCCCTACGACACCGTCACCACCGATTCCGCCGACCTTCCCTTCGACACCTACAAGATCGAGCAGGAAGGTGAAACCGGCCTGGACGAAGTGGTCTACGAGGATACTTACTACGGCGACTCCAACACTCCCGAAACGGTGGAGATCAGCCGCACCACCCTGAAGGAACCCGTCACCCGGGTGCGCCTGCGGGGCACCAAGCTGGCCAACGGCATGGTGGTCTCCGGCACCAACGGCACCTGGGTGTGGCCGGTGCCCAACTACAAGGGGATCAGCCGCTGGATGAGCGCCAGCCACAAGGGCGTGGACATCCGTGCCAACTACGGCGCTTCCATCATCGCCTCCGACGGCGGCGTGGTCACCACGGCCGGCTGGCACTACAGCTATGGCAACTACGTCATCATCAACCACGGCGGCGGGCGGCAGACGCTCTATGCCCATGCCAGCAGCCTTGCCGTGCATGCGGGCCAGGCGGTGAGCCAGGGCCAGGTAATCGCCTATGTGGGCTCCACCGGCAACTCCACCGGCAACCACTGCCATTTCGAAATGTTCGAGAACGGCGTGCGTATCAGTGCCTACAAGTATTTTGCCGGCATGTAACGCCTCCAAAACCGCAAAAACGCCCTTCCCTCTGCGTGAGGGAAGGGCGTTTTTTGGCGCTGCGGCGCCCTTTGGGGCGAAACAGCGGGGAAGAGGGAGGGCAAAACCGCGCGGAACAGGGCGAAACGAGGGGCAAAGTGTTGGAACTTTTGAGCATAGAAGTTACAATTTCGGCAAATACTACCCCTAAGGGTTCCCTTTTTGCGCCGTTCGGTGTATAATATAGCAGTTACAGTGCCCGGCATGGCTCATCCAGGGCCTGCAAGTGTGCCTATGCGGAGGTCATCCAATTGGAGAAATTTGTGATCAACGGGGGCAAGCCCCTCACCGGCGAAGTTTCCATCAGCGGTGCGAAGAACGCAGCGGTGGCGATCCTGCCGGCAACCATTCTTGCGGCGGATAAATGTGTCATCGAAAACCTGCCTGACATCAGCGATGTGGCGGTCTCGCTGCAGATCCTCAGCGCCCTGGGCGCGCAGATCCGCATGCTCAACAAAAACAGCTACGAGATCGATACCAGTCACATCAACGCCACCCAGGTGCCGGACGAGCTGAGCCGCCAAATGCGCGCCAGCTATTATTTCCTGGGCGCTCTGCTGGGCCGCTTTGGCTCCGGCAAGGTCGCCATGCCCGGCGGGTGCAATCTGGGCCCGCGCCCCATCGACCAGCACCTCAAGGCGTTCTGTGCCCTGGGCGCGCAGGACTCGGTGGAGTACGGCATGATCGAAGTGTCCGGCCAGCCGCTGGTGGGCGCTCATGTTTTCTTTGACACCGTCTCGGTGGGCGCCACCATGAACGCCATGCTCAGCGCCGTGCTGGCCGAGGGCCAGACCGTGCTGGAGAACGTGGCCAAGGAGCCCCACATTGTTGACCTGGCCAACTTCCTCAACATGATGGGCGCGGATGTGCGCGGCGCCGGCACCGACGTCATCAAGATCCGGGGCCGCAAAGCCCTGCACGGCTGCAACTACTCCATCATCCCCGACCAGATCGAGGCGGGCAGCTATATGGTGGCGGCTGCCATCACCGGCGGCAATGTGCTCATCAAAAACGTCATCCCCAAACACCTGGAGCCCATCACCGCCAAGATGGAGCTGGCTGGGGTAATTGTGGAGGAATACGACGACGCGGTGCGTGTTGTGCGCACCGGCGACCTCATGCCGCTGAAGATCAAGACCATGCCCCATCCGGGCTTCCCCACCGATATGCAGCCTTTGATGACGGTGCTGCTCACCCTTGCACGGGGCACCTCCATCATCACCGAGGGCATCTGGGAGAACCGTTTCCGCTATGTGGATGAGCTGGTGCGCATGGGCGCCAACATCCAGGTGGACGGCCAGGTGGCGGTGATCGAGGGCGTGCCGGAACTGCAGCCCGCGCCGCTGCGCGCTTCCGACCTGCGGGCCGGTGCCGCGCTGGTCATGGCCGCCCTGGCAGCCAACGGCACCAGCGAGATCGACGAGATCAGCCACATCGAGCGGGGCTACGAAGACCTGGTGGAAAAGCTGCGGGGCCTCGGCGCCGACATCCGCCGGGTGGAAAAGCCCGTTTCGGTGCTGCCCCAGGCGCTTTAAAAACAGATCATCGGGGCTGTGACGCTGCAAAGCGTCCACAGCCCTTTTCTGATACTTACTTAAACGAGAGGTTCCCATGGCTTTCTTCACATCTCTGTATTCCGGTTCTTCCGGCAACTGCTCGGTGGTGCGCTGCGGCGACGAGTACCTGCTCATCGACATGGGCAAAAGCTGCCGCGTCACCCTGAACGCGCTGAAGACGCTGGGCCTTTCGGTGAGCGGCATGCGGGGCGTGCTGGTGACCCACGAGCACAGCGATCACATCGCGGGGCTCAACGTCTTTTTAAAGCATTACAGCGTGCCCGTTTACGGCAGTGCCGCCACCCTCGACCATCTGGACGGATTGGGCGTCACCCCGCCGGGCGCGGAACTCATCGCCATCGAAGGGCGCTCGGAGCCGGTGGGCGGCTTCACGGTGGCGGCGTTCCCCACCAGTCACGACGTGCCCTGCTGCGGTTTTCGGATCACCGCGCCGGACGGCGCCGTGATGGCCATCGCCACCGACTTGGGCTGCCTCACCGACCCGGTGCACACCGCCCTTTCCGGGGCCGACCTGGTGGCGCTGGAAGCCAATTATGACCTGCACAGCCTGCGCTACGGCAGCTATCCCTACTACTTAAAGCGGCGGATCGAATCGCCCCGCGGCCATCTGGACAACAACGAGTGCGCCGCAAAGATTCTTGAGCTGGTGCAGCAGGGCTGCACGAAGTTTGCCCTTTGCCACCTGAGCAAAGAGAACAACACGCCCGACCTTGCCCTGGGCGCGGTGCGCAGTGCCCTGGTGGCGGCGGGGGTCACCCCCGGCCCCGGCGTGCGGGTCCAGGCGCAGAAACGCTCGGAGCCCAGCGACTGGATGGAGTTTTGACAATGCAGAGGATCGATCTTATCTGTGTGGGCAAATTGAACGCCGCCTATTGCGCCGAAGGCGTGGCGGAATACCAAAAGCGGCTCAAGGGCCTGTGTGAGTTCCGGATCATCGAGCTGCCGGAAGTGACCGTCAGCGAAAAGAACGCCGGGCCTGCCGTCATCGAAAAGGCGCTGGAAAAGGAGGGCAAAGCCATCCTTGCCAGCGTGCGCAAGGGGGCGGCGCTGGCGGCCCTCTGCGTGGAGGGCAAACCCATCAGCAGCGAGGAACTGGCCGAACTCATCGCCCGGCAGGCGGTGGGCGGGGCAGGGGATATGGCCTTTGTCATCGGCTCTTCCCACGGGCTTTCCCCCGAGGTGAAGCAGGCCGCTGCCTTCCGGATCAGTCTGGGGCGTATCACGCTGCCCCACCAGCTGGCCCGCCTTGTGCTCACCGAGCAGCTCTATCGCGCTTTTTCCATCAACAACCATGGCAAATACCACAAATGATGTTCCGCAAAAAAGGAGGTCGGAGACCATGAAAAAGATCCTTTCCCTGTGCCTTGCCGCGGCCCTGGTGCTGAGCCTCGCCGCCTGTGGCAAGAGCGAACCTGAGAGTTATCCCGTGGAAGTGGTGGGCCCCGAGCGCACCAGCGCTCCCGTGCCCACTGCGGCCCCGGACGCTTCTGCTTCGCCCCAGCCGGGCTGGGCGGTGGCCCCCCGCACAGACATCGAGATACAGAAGAGCCTGGCGGACTACGACAAACCCCAGACGACCCAGCTTGCCCAGCAGGACCAGCTTGCCTTTTTCATGCAGAACGACAAGATCGGCGTGATCGACCTGGAGGGCAATGTGCGCATTCCCGCCGACAAGGACGTGCACTGGTGCAGCGTCTGCGGCATTACCAATGCCGACGAGAGCGAAGTCTACGAGCAGGACGGCACCGTGGTGGGCGCAGGCGGCCACGGCCTTGCTTCCGGCACCCTGTATTACGATGTGAACAGCCGCAAGGTGTATGCGGAAGACATGGGCTGGCTCTATTCCTGGGAGGAACTGAAGGCCAGCACCAATCAGCCCTTCATTGCCGACGCGGTGACCATCACCCCGAAGGAAGGCGCGGGCAGCCCCGAAGATACTTACATCAGCGCCACCGATACTCCGGTCAACGTGAGTGAGGTGCAGGGCAAAGTCATCATCATGCCGGACGGCACGCCCCTGGACGGCGTCGTCTACGAAGAGGTGACCAGCGCCTCTGAGGGCTTGTTTGCCGCCAAGATGGCCGGCCTGTGGGGATTTGTGAACGCCACCACCGGCCAGCAGGCGGTGCCCTTCGTCTACCAGTCGGTGCGTCCCTTCAACGAGGGCCTGGCGGCGGTGAAAACTGCCGACGGCTGGGGCTTCATCAACACCTCCGGCGCCGAGCAGACGGTGATGACCTTTGAAAACGCCCAGTCCGCTTCCGGCGGCAAGGCGTGGGTCAAGACCGCCGACGGCTGGGGCGTTGCCCTCCTCAGCGACTGGAAGCCCGCCTGATATATCTGCTGCAAAAAAGCCGCCCGCCGGAAACATCCGGCGGGCGGCTCATTTTGTTTATTTCAGGAATGCCAGGTCGATCTCGTAGGGGCTCTCGGTAGAGTGCTTCATGGGGGCTTCGGCAGTGTATTTTGCCAGCGCCGTCGCGGCCTTGGCCGGGTCGGCCAGGGTGCCGGCGCCGCCCACGCAGCCGCCGGGACAGCCCATGCCCTCCAACAGATAGCCGTTGTACTTGCCCGCGCGGGCCATCATCAGCAGGCGCTTGCAGTCTGCCAGACCCTGTGCGCTGGCCACCTTGACCTCCCGGTCGGGGTCCATCTGCTTGATGGCGTTCACCACCGCCTGGGCCACGCCGCCGCTGGCGGCAAAACCACGGCCGTCGGCACTGGCATGCTGGAAGTCATCGCCAGGCTCGGCCTCCAGGGTGTCAAAGTTGACGCCCTTGGCCTCAAACATGCCCATGAGCTCCTCAAAGGTCAGCACAAAGTCCACGTCGCTGCGGATGGTGCGGCGGCTGGCCTCCAGCTTCTTCGCGGCGCAGGGGCCGACAAAGGTGATCTTGACGTCCCGGCCCAGCTTGTTCTTGGCCAGGCGGGCGGTCAGCACCATGGGGGTCATGGCCATGCTGATATACTGGGCCAGCTCCGGGAACAGCTTCTTGGCCATCACGCTCCAGCTGGGGCAGCAGCTGGTGGCCATGAAGGGCTGATACTCCGGCACTTCACGCAGGAAGTCCCTCGCTTCCTCAATGGTGCACAGGTCCGCGCCCACGGCTACTTCCAGCGTGTCGATGAAGCCCAGCTGCCGCATGGCGGCCTTCAGCTTGCCGGGGGTCAGGCCCGGGAACTGATTCACGAAAGCGGGAGCCACGATGGCGTAGTTCTTGTCGCCCTGACGAATGCTCTGGATGAGCTGGAAGATCTGGCCCTTGTCCACAATGGCGCCAAAGGGGCAGCTCACAAGGCACATCCCGCAGGAAACGCACTTGTCGTAGTCGATCTTCGCGCGGCCCAGTTCGTCGGAACCGATGGCGTTCATGCCGCAGGCGGCGGCGCAGGGGCGCTCCATCTTGACGATGGCGTGATAGGGGCACACATCCACGCACTTGCCGCACTTGATGCACTTCTCCTCGTCGATCACCGAACGGCCGCCGGGGGTGAAGCGGATGGCGTCCTTGGGGCAGACCTCCTTACAGGGATGAGCAAGGCAGCTGCGGCACATGTCGGTCACTTCCACCTTTTTGGGAGGGCAGGCCGAGCAGGCGAACTTGATGATGTTGATGAGCGGGGGATCGTAGTATTTGCTGGCGATCACACTGTTTTCAATGCCCGCGTTGGTGGGCGCCTGCTCATCCAGCGGGCGCAGGGGCAGGCCCATGGCCAGGCGGATGCGCTCGGAAACGATGGCACGCTCCAGAAAGATGCTGTTGCGGTGGGTGCCCACCTCACCGGGAATGATCTTGTAAGGCAGTTTGACCATCTCGGCGGCGTAGTCCTGCCCCTCATAGGAAAGACGGGCCACTTCGGTGAATACCTTACGGCGGATGTCGGTCACGGTGGTGTAGATACCACGCATTGTGCTCATAAACGAACTCCTTTCCGGAATTGAGATCGCAAACAGCCGCCGCGCCGGCGGCTCATATTAAAACTATACCATAAAGATACCCCGCCGCCAAGGGCGCAAAACATATTTTACGCAAGGAATGCCAAAAATTTAACGATTGTACAAAAACCACAAACACACACCCAGAGCCTTTGTGAAAGGGGGCAGATATTTTGCGGCCCCGGCGGACAAAAAAGCCCCGGGCAAAGCGCCCGGGGCGGATAACTCACAGGATCTTGTTGATCTGCTCGCCGGCCAGCCAGCGGTCCAGGCTGTGGAAAACGATCTCGGCGCGCTTTTCCATGGACTGGGCGGTGGCAAAGGCCACATGCGGCGTCACGATGGTGTTGGGGGTGTGCAGCAGGGGATGGTCAACGGGCAGGGGAGGCTCGACTTCGAACACGTCAATGCCCGCGCCGCCAAGCCTGCCTTCGTTCAGTGCGGCGGCCAGAGCGGCGGTATCCACCACCGGGCCGCGGGCGGCATTGAGCAGCAGCGCACCGGGCTTCATGCGGGCGATGGCTTCGGCGCCGATGAGGCCGCGGGTGGAGTCGTTCAGCGGGCAGTGCAGGCTGAGGATGTCCGTCTGCTCCAGCACTTGTGTCAGCGGCAGGTAGGTGATAAGGTCGGTGTTGGGCTTGTGGCTGTGGTCGCCGGAGGCGATCACCCGGCAGCCGAAGGCGTTGAACAGCTGCGCCACCCGGGAGCCGATGGCGCCGGTGCCCACCAGACCCACGGTCTTGCCCCGCAGCTCCTGGCCCACAAGGCCGTCCTTGGTGCCGCCGGTGCGGCAGCGGCCCTCCACCTGAGGCAGGTTGCGCAGCAGCGCCAGCGCTATGCACACCGTCAGCTCCGCCACCGAATCGTTGGAATAGCCGGAGGCATTGCTCACCGCCGCGCCCATCTCCCGGGCGGCCTCCAGATCCACGTGATCCACGCCGGTGAAGGCCACATCGATGAACTTCAGGTGTTTGCAAGCGCGGATGACCTCGCCGGGCAGGGGCATATTGGCCAACATCAGCACATCCGCATCTTTCGCCTCTTCGATCAGACGGGCGGTATCCCCGGTGCGGGGATAGGCGGCGAAGGTGTGCCCAGCGGCAGCAAGGCCCGCCGCATACTGTTCCAGCAGACTGTCCGGAATGCCCAGCGACTCCAGCAAAACGATGTTCATAACAAAAAGCCTTCCTTTCTGATACGGGCACAAACCACCCGCGGACGTGTTTGATTTCATTGTAGCACTGCGGAAAAAACTTGTCCATCGAGAAAACCTGTTTGCGAACAGGCGTACGGAAAATAAAAACGGAGCATCATCAGCAAATCTTTTCGGATTCTTTGATGATATCCTCCTATTGCGCTGCATTGCGGCATTTGTTATAATAAAGGCAGCAAGGGAGCCGCTTAATTGTCGTGTGGCTTTTACTATTCAGCGGTTAGCCGTTTGCCCGGCTGGCCGCTTTTTCTTTTGCCGCGCCAAAAAGTTTGACTTGCGTGTCACGCGGAAGGGGCTCAAACTCTCTGCTGGTCATCCGCCGCACCTCCTTTCGTGCAGATTCCTTGCTGTATCTCACGGTGTACGTCGACGTGGAACGGTTGCCAATGCGTCGATGTGCAGCCCTACGAATTGCACAAACGTAGACGTGTAAACCTGTGCAGAGTGTACACGTTGACGTTTGTGACGGCTTTATGTATAATAAGGCAAAGGGGGGGATAGCATGGCAACAAAGGCGCAAATTCGGGCCAATGTGGCTTACAACCGCCGGCAGGATAGCATAACGATTAGACCAAGCAAGGAGGACGGCGCGGCAGTACGCGCGGCGGCTGTCTCTGCTGGGCAGTCTTTGCAGGGGTATATTATGCAGGCCGTCCGGGAACGTATGGAGCGAGAAAAAGGGGATAAAATCGGGACTTAAATGGATGCAATATCATCATAAATGTGCTATACTTAGTCCAGTGAAAACTGTAATTTGAGAGCGTCCAAAGGCTTCGGCCTGCGGGCGCTTTTGTTTTGCCGGGGGTGAGTTTATGGTGTATCGTGTGACGGTGCTGTTGCGTATGCCGCCAGAGCTTCACGCCAGAGTGCGCAAGGCGGCGGGCCGTGATAGTGTCAATGCTTGGATACTGGACGCAGTACGGGAACACCTGGACGATAAAGACCGCCTCAAAGTGAGTTTGCTGCGCAAGTCCGTACAAGCGGCGGTAGGCAAAGAGAACGTGGCAACAAGGCTGCGCGAACAGCTTTGGCAGAGGATGGATACCAACACGAGGAGAGAGACGAAGTCAAAGTGCTCGGAACTGCTGGAGACCTTTTGAAACGGCGTGCGGTAAGTCGCAAGGAAACTCCATCGCTTGACAACTATGAAAATCAAGGTAAAGCAGTCGCGGCAGGAAACGCGAATGTCCCCAGCTTGGATGATGGCGCGAAAACCGCCGCAAGAGTTGTCGGTAACAAAGATATTCCAAGTCTTGATGGCGCTGTACAGGCTGTGCGCCAAGGCGTTGACGATGTGGTGAGCGCGTTGCGCAGCAGAACACTCAAGAATACATAGCTCGACGCTCTCAAGCCGGGCGCCGTGAATCGCACGGCTTGAGAGCAGGCCTCCGGCGTGAAACTACCGGATACCAGCAGCGAGACCAGCATGTTCCTGCGGATCATTGACAACCACCAGGTGCAGATATATGATGAAGTCAACAACATGGTGCAAGGAGAGGCCCTGAATGAGCGCGCAGGAGAAAATGCAGTTCGAGGAATGGGTGAAGACGCTTTGCCCGTGGGACAGGGAATGGGCACAGCAGATGGTGGCGGAGGGGGGTACCTCTGGCGGAAATCCGGTATTACGTGGATTTTTAAGCCCGACTGAAGATATAAACGCTGTTGTCACACGTATCGGAGCGATGCCCTTGGAACTGGTGGATACCACAGGTAACCCCCAGTTCTTTTCTTTTGCCCTTGAACAGGCGCGGCAGACCAATCCAAATGGCCTTATGACGAGCGGCAAAACGGTTGAGGAGCTTTCTCAGCCGGGGACCGTTACCTTTATGTGCAAAGACGGTTTGGGTTGGCGTACTTGCCGCCGCAGATGGCGGAATTGAGGCAGAGTTCAAAAATCCGAGAAGTACCGTCCGGGGCGTCGGCAGCTCTCCTCTGATGAGTTCGAACAACAACGGGGGAAAAAACAAGCCTAACTGTTATGGCGACGGCCTTGTGAACCTCTATACGAAGCACGGCTTTGGGCCTGTTGCTCGCGTTCCGCGGAATCCGGAGTACGCGCCTGACGGGTGAGACGTATGGCCCGAAAGAAGTGTGTGTTATGAGGCTCGCAGGCGGCCTTGACGCAGACGGAGTGGCCGCAAGGCTTGGCCTTTCCGAAGCCAATGGCGGCTTCCACCGCCGGATGCAGGAAGAGTTTAACGCGCTGCCCATGATGGACTACGATCAGGCGTTTGCCTACCGGGACGAACTCATTCGGCAGGCGGAATTTGAGCCCAATACACAAAAGAAAACGAGGATATCGGTCAACTCCTCTCACACCGGCTACAATTGCCGCAGGCGGTTGTTGACGATACCCTCGTATCCGAATACAATATACCCAGTTTGGAGCGAAATGTCAACTCGCAGCACGTTTCTTCTCTCGAGCCTGGCATGCCGGCTGGAACTGTTGCAGACAGCAAAGGGCCCCCATTCTTGAGGACAATGTGTCCGGCAAGATTGACGATGCCCGGTTCGCCAAAATGTCTAAGCGGTATGAGCAGGAGCAGGGTGAGAGCGCCGGACTGATCAAGGCCCTGCGGTTGGAACTGAAAAAGCTGGAAGATAAGCGGATGGATGTGGACACCCTCTTGGAAACGGTGCGACGCTACACCGACGCTAACCTCAACCAAGTGGCAATCCATGTGAACACCTACGGCGGCATTTACCCCGACGAGATCAAGGCCTTGAAACAGGACTACGCAGATCTTTGGGGGCCGCTGTCCGATCTGCTGAAAAAGCTGTCGGCGGTGGTGGGAGTATAAAACAGCGGGATGAAAAAGGTATTTGCATCCCGCTGTTTTTTTAGGATAGATAATCCATAACAATATCAACAAATTCTCCAATGTCTAAAAAGCAATTTGGATATGACGATGTCATTAAGGTTGTGCAGGGGTCCAATGGAGTTAAAATCCAGCTTGGCAAAAAATAAACGGCCACACGATCATTACGGAGATTGTCTCAAATGAACGCGGTGCCGGTACCTTTAAAAATATGTGGGGGGAGATACAGAAAAGTATTTGAGAAAATACAAAAGCAGGGCCGGTGGTAACCGGGCGGCATCTCAGCTTACACCTGATGCCTCCATGTTCCCGTCCGCCAATACGGCCTCTGCTGGTTTTAGTATACCCGCATTGCAGCGGAATGTCAACTCGCAGCAAATTCCTTCTATCGAGGCTGGAACTGTTGCGGCCTCTATGGGCGATATTTCAAACAGCGTAAGTGCGCCCGTTGGGGACTACTCTCAAACCGCTTTATCGCTCCGGGCCTTCTGGTTCGGTAGACCCTGAAATCTCCACTGGCTACAAGGAACGCGGCTTTGCAGAAAGCATTCTCACAAAAATAGATCTCCAGGATGAAGTCAAGCAAGAGTTTGTGGACAACCCGGAGCTGTACCGCGCTATTTCCAATTCCGAAACATCTGCAAGAGCTGACGCGATTTATGTTCAGGGCCTTGACTGCTCCATGGTGGAGTACAATAAAATGCTTTCCGCAAAAGACCCTGCTGCCGTGCCGCTCGGTAAAAAAATTGCCGACGATCTCATTTCCCAAGGCCGCAGGGACGAGGCGGTGGATGTGCTTCGGCAAATGCGCCAGAACCTCACGCAGAGCGGTCAGTTCAGCCAAGCTGCGGCGATTGCCCTTCTGAAAAACGACCCCATGACGGCATTGCAATACGTCCAGAAAAACATCGACCAAATGAACAAAGAGAGACTTAAAAAGTTTGGCTCAAAGAAGTGGAAAAACTTTTCCCTCACGCCAGAGGAAATTGACGAATTCGGAAAGATCGAGTACGGCGATGAAG
>DXFW01000010.1 GCA_019114225.1 Candidatus Allofournierella pullicola
CTACTACAACAACCGCCGCATCAAGGCAAAGTTAAAGGGCTTGCCGCCTGCAATTCACAGACAACAAGCCCTTTCGGCTGCTTGAACAATTTCCTTTTTCAAATATTGTCTAACTTTTGGGGGTCACTTCAGTTCCGGGTGCGGCGGCCTTTTTTATGCTTCAAAGGCGGGGTTACGCTTTGCCTTCGCGCATGGCCTTTGCTTCCTTGGGGGTGCAGTTCAGCACCACAGGGGTGGAGCGGTAGCCAATGCCCATGCGGTCGATCCCCATGTCGATGAGCTTCAGGAAGTGCTCACGGGTGCGAATGCAGCCGGAGCCCTTGATCTTGCAGCGGCCCTGGGCGGTGTCCATCATGGCCTGAATGACTTCATAGGTGGCGCCCTCGTTCTTGCCGCCGGTGAAGAAGCCGGTGCTGGTCTTCACAAAGTCCGCGCCCGCGGCGATGGCGGTCTCGGTGGCCTTCTTCACCTCGTCCAGAGTCAGGGCGTCGGTCTCGAAGATGACCTTCACTTCGGTGCCGTACTTGTGGCACACGTCGCACACGGCCTTGATGTCGGCCTCCACCTCGGCCCACATGCCGCTGCGGATCCAGCCGTAGTTGGCAACGATGTCCAGCTCAAAAATTTTGCCGGTCTTGCAGTATTCCTCCGCCTGCATGACCTTGGAAGCGGTGGTGGACAGGCCGAAGGGGAAGTCGCACACCACGCAGATCTTGGTTTCGGTGCCCTCGCACAGCTCGATGGCAATGGGCAGGGAGGCTGGGTTGATACACACGGTGCGGCAGCCGAAATCAATGCCCTCCTGGATGTACTTGCGGATGTCCTCCTGGGTGAATTCGGGCTTCAAAACGGACTGGTCGATGTAGGCGGCCAGCTCGGCCACGGTCATGTCGGCGGCTTTCTTTGCAGGTTTCATAGCACGTTCATACGCGGTGGAAATTCGCCGTGGAAAAGGCGGGGCCGCGTATCTCCTTTCATTGGTTCCAGCATACCACAGCGAAACTACAAAGTCAATTGATTTATGTAGTTTTACTACAAAAACCCTTGCGGCCCGCTCCCGCCCGGGGTATAATGAAGCTATCGATCAAAAAGGAGGGCCGCTCATGGGGCAGACGGTCGGCACGATCAAAAAAAACTACGCCCAGCTGCGCGCCTCGGAGCGCAAGGTGGCGGATTGGGTGCTTTCCCACACGGCGCAGGTGCCCGAGATGACCATGGCACAGCTGGCCGCGGCGGCGGGGGTGAGCGAGCCCACGGTGGCCCGCTTTGCCGAGGCGGCAGGCTTTGGGGGCTTCAGCGCTCTGAAGCTGGCGCTGGCAAAGGAGGCGGCTCCCGCCGCTCCGCAGCGCCTGCTGGACGTGCATGTGCAGCCGGGCGACAGGCTGGACACCGTCCCCGACAAGATGATATCCATGGCCCTCACGGCCCTGGAGGATACCCGCCGCATGCTGGACTCCCGCAGCTATGAGAAGGCGGTGCGGGCGCTGGCCTCGGCCCGGCTCATCGACGTCTACGGCGTGGGCAACTCCGCCGCCGTGGCCCAGGACATGGTGGTCAAGCTGCTGCGGATCGGCCTTGTCTGCCGCGCCTACCCGGACAGCCACCTTCAGCAGATCTGTGCCTCGGCTCTGCAGCCGGGGGACGTGGCGGTGGGCATTTCCCATTCCGGCGCCACCCGGGACACGGTGGACGCCCTGGCCATGGCCCGCGCCCGGGGCGCGGTGACCATCGCCATCACCAACTTCAAAGGCGCGGAAATTTTGCGCCATGCGGACATCGCCCTGCTCACCGGCGACGTGGAGACCGCCTTCTACACCGAGACCATGTTCTCCCGTATCTCCCAGCTGGCCATTGTGGACAGCCTCTACATGGGCGTGGTGCTGCAGGACTTCGAGCGGTTCTCCGGCGCGCTGGAAGGGGTCAACCGCATGGTCAGCCGCAAAGTCTACCGGGAGGAGGAAAACCAGTGAACGGCCTTGTGCAGGACGCCCGGGACTTCAACACCCTGGCGGAATTTCTGGCCCGGCGGGATGTGCCGCAGATGAGCGCCGCCGCGCTGCAGCAGGCGATCGGCGCGCCCCGGGCGGAGATGGTGCTGCTGTTCGGCGGCAGTTTGCCCGAAGGCTGCCGTCTGGCGGGGCAGCTGTGGCAGGCAGGCCTTGCCCGGAAGGTGATGACCATCGGCGGCGTGGGTCACACCACCGCCGCTTTTCTGGAGCGGTTTGAGAGCGCCCTGCCCGCCGGCCACAGCGCCACGGAAGGGGAGTGCATGAAGGAATATCTGCAAAGCGCTTTTGCCATTCCCGAAGAGGACCTGCTGGTGGAGCGCGCCTCCACCAACTGCGGCGAAAACGTGCGCTTTGCCCTTTCCATTCTGCGGGAGAAAAACGCTCTGCCCGCCAGCGCCATCGTGCTTCACGATTCCACCATGCAGCGGCGTATCGGCGCCACGCTGGATCGCTGGTGGCCGGAAGGCGTCACCCGCTTTGTCCATTTTGCCGCCTACCGGGCGCAGCTGGAAGCGGGAGAGAGCGGCCTGACCTTTGCGCCCAACCACATCTGGGGCCTCTGGCAGCCGGAGCATTACATGAGCCTTCTGCTCAGCGAGATTCCCCGCCTGCGGGACGACGACCAGGGCTACGGCCCCAACGGACGGGACTTCATTGCCCATGTGGACGTTCCCGAAGCGGTAGAGGCTGCCTGGAAGCGCCTGGCGGACCGCTACGGCCATCTGCTGCGCCCCCGGCCCACCACTTGAACAAACACCCTGTTGACAGAACTGCCGGCAGGGTGTATACTTTGGATAACACATCAACAAAATTTGATTTGAGGTGAGCGGCATGGAGGACTTTCGGCAGGAGGCGGCGGTGTTCCGCGCCTTGTGCGACGAAAAGCGCCTTGCCATTCTGGCCCAGCTGCGCAGCGGCGAAAAGTGCGCCTGCGTGCTGCAAAGCCAGGATCTGGGGCTGACCCAATCCGGCCTTTCCTACCACATGAAGATCCTGTGCGAATCCGGCCTTGTGGAGAGCCGCCAGGAGGGCAAATGGACCCACTACCGCCTGAGCGAGAGCGGACGGCAGCGGGCGCTGGCCCTGCTGGAGCAACTCACCGCTCCGAACGGGGAAGCAGGGGAGTGCGACTGCAAAAAATAAGCGCCATCCGGCGGATGGCGTTTTTTGTCGGGCAAAACATCAAAAATTTTTGATATAAAAGGGGAACAAAACAGATGAAAATTTGGCAATGGGTGCAGGATGAGCTGCTGGGAATGCACTGGCTGAACGAGGCCATCGGCGCGGGGCTGCAGGCCCTGGGGGTGGATACGGCGGGCCGGCTGGGGGCCAGCGTGCAGTTTTTCCTTTATGACACGGTCAAGATCACGGTGCTGCTGTGCGTGCTGATCTTCGGCATTTCCTACATTCAGAGTTTCTTCCCGCCGGAGCGCTCCAAGCGCATTCTGGGGCGGTTCCGGGGCTTGTGGGCCAACGTGGCGGCGGCGCTGCTGGGCACGGTCACGCCCTTTTGTTCCTGCTCCTCCATCCCGCTGTTCATGGGCTTCACCGGGGCGGGACTGCCGGTGGGGGTGACCTTTTCCTTCCTCATCTCGTCGCCCATGGTGGATCTGGGCAGCCTTGTGCTGCTCACCAGCATTTTCGGCGCACGGGTGGCAGTGGTCTATGTGGTGCTGGGGCTGGTGGTGGCCGTGGCGGGCGGCGTGCTCATTCAAAAACTGGGCATGGAGCGGTATGTGGAACCCTTCATCCTGTCTGCGGGCGGCGTGGATGTCTCACTGCCTCACCTCACCCAGCGGGACCGCCTCACCTATGCCCGTGCCCAGATGACCGGCACGCTGAAAAAGGTGTTCCCCTACATTCTGGCGGGTGTGGGCGTGGGCGCCGTCATCCACAACTGGATCCCCGCCGGCTGGGTGGAGGCACTGCTGGGCGGCAGCAACCCCCTTGGCGTGCTGCTGGCGGTGGTGGTGGGCGTGCCCATGTACGCCGACATCTTCGGCACCATTCCGGTGGCGGAAGCGCTGCTGGCCAAGGGCGCCCAGCTGGGCACGGTGCTGGCCTTTATGATGGCGGTCACCACCCTGTCGCTGCCTTCGCTCATCATGTTGCGCAAGGCGGTGCGCCCACCGCTGCTGGCATTGTTCGTGGGCGTGTGTGTGGCCGGGATCGTGGCGGTGGGCTATCTGTTCAACGCACTTCAGGTATTCTTTATCTAATATAAGGAGGAAAAACGATGGGACTGTTCGGAAAGAAAAAGAAAGAAACGGCCGCCTGCGGCTGTGCGGGCGGCTGCAATGCCCCCGCGGTGGACACCAGCCGCGGCGTCTTTGTGCTGGGGGGCGGCTGCGCCAAGTGCAATGAGCTGGAAGCCTCAGTGCGCGCCGCGCTGGCGGAACTGGGCTGCCAGGAGGAAGTGGGCCATGTGACGGACTTTGTGCAGATCGCGGCCCTGGGTGTGATGACCACGCCGGCGCTGCTGGTGGATGGCAAGGTGCTCTCCAGCGGCCGGGTGCTGAACAAGGAGGAGGCCAAAGCGCTGCTGGAACAGGCGCTTGGACAGAAGTAAAAAAGGCCCGGCGCGCCGAACCTGCACAAGGTCCCGCGCGCCGGGCTTTTTGATAGTGTTCAGAGGGTCACGGTCTGCCCGGTCTCCAGCGAGGTGCGGATGGCCAGAATGACCGACAGCACATGCCGCACATCCTCCGGGGGTGATGGAGGTGATGGGAGTGCCCGCCTCGATGTGGCCGATGAAGTCTTCCAGTTCGCTCTGATATGCGTCGCAGGGGTCGATGGAAAGAAGTTCCGGCGCGTCGCCGCCGTAAAGCCAGGTCTCCCGCACGGCGGAGGCCACATCCTCCAGATTGGCCCCGGCCCGCATGCGGTAGCTCACCGATTTTTTGTCGCCCACCACGTTCAGCTCCATGGTGAAGGGGAAGCCCGAGGGCATTTCAATAATGCCCTCGGCGGTGGCCTGCACGCCGTTTTCAAAGGTGAGGGAGCTGGCCACATGGTTCCAGCAGCCCACATCATTCTTCTGCCCCACCGCATAGACCTGCCTGACCTTGCCGAAGAGATAGCACAGATAATCCACATCGTGCAGGTGCAGGTCGAACAGGCCGCCGCCGCTGTTTTCCGGCTTGCGGTACCACTCGCTCCACAGAGGATGGACCGACAGGCGGCTGGCCCGGGCGTACTTCACGGTGCCCAGTTCGCCCGCGTCAAACAGCTCCTTGGTCTTCACATACTCCGGCCAGAAGCGCACCGCCTGCCCCACGGCAAACTGTACGCCTGCCTCGGAAACAGCGGCCAGCATCCGGTCCAGCGATTCCATGGAGAGGGTGACCGGCTTTTCGCAGATGACGTGTTTTTTGTGCTTTGCGCTCAACAGCACATACTGCTCGTGGAGGAAGGTGGGCAGGCAGATGTCCACCACGTCCACAGGCTCGGCGGCCAGCATGGCCTCACCGTCGGCGTACCAGGGGCAGCCGGCGGCCTCGGCCAGCGCCTTGCCCGCCGCTTCGCCCAGGTCGCACACAGCGGTGACCTTGACGTTTTTCATTGCCTGATAGGCGGTCAGGTGGGTCTTGCCCATGAACCCCGCGCCTACGATCGCTACATTGACCAAAACGGAATTCCCCTTTCAGCGTTGATGTCCTGCAAAGCGCTCACAGCGCAAAGCCGTGGGCTTTCAGGTATTCCGCCGAATCTTGCACGGCGGTGTTGATCTCGGCCAGATCCTTGGGGCCGGCCTGGGTGAACTCGATCTCCACACTGAAGGGGGAATTGTTGTTCGCGGCCTTCAGCTTGGCGAAGATGGTCTCAAAATCCACGTATCCCTTGCCCAAAGCGGGGAAGTCCCAGGCGTTGCGCGCGCCGGCTTTGTCCTTCAGGTGCAGATAGGCAATGTCGCCCATGCAGGTGTCCACGTCGTCGGCCGCGTCCACATCGGCGTAGAACACGCAGTTGGCGGTGTCGTAGTTGATCTTTACCCGGTCGCTGCCCACAAGGTCCACGATCTCCTTCATAATGGTGCCGGTGGCGTGCTCGCCGTGAAGTTCCAGCACCAGGGTCAGGCCGTATTCCTCCAGTTTGGGCACCAGGCCCCGGATGTTCTCGGCCAGCAGCTCGTTGCCCGCCTTGGCGTTGTCCGCCAGATGAGCCTCGCCGATGGAGGAAACGATGTAGTCGCAGCCAAAGAAGTTCGCCAGCCGCATGTTCATCACAAAGTCCGGCAGGCGGGCGGTGTCCATCAGGTTGCAGTGGCCGCTCATGGAGAAGGGGATGAGGCCCAGCTCTTTCATTTTGTCCTTCACGGCGCACAGCTTTTCAAAACTCTGGTCGGGGAACACATGCTCCGTCCAGCCTTTGGTGGCCGTCAGCTCCACATAGTGGAAGCCCGCCGCGGCAATGCCTTCCAGCGCGTCCTCCACGGGGTAGCCGTGGTAGCAGTTGGAGTTGACCGCAATGATCCGTTTTTCCATGGTAAAAACCGCCTTTCGTCTGTATTCTGCGGCGCGGCGCATCAGCGCAAAAACAGCTGCTGCTGCGTGTTGCCGGAAAAATCATAATGGGTGTCGATGTAGTAACGGGCCGCGCCGGTGAGTTCCGCGTCCAGCCCCAGACGGGAGTATTCCACCCGCACCCGGCTGACAAAGGCGGGAAAGCCCATGCCCGCCAGCGCCGTGCGCACGGAATCCAGGAAAGCGGGGCCCAGGTTGACGCCGGTGCCGCCCACCACCACCAGTGAGGGATTGAACAGGGAGATGAGGTTGGAGATCCCGTAGGCCAGGTCCCGGCCCAGGTCTGCGATCAGCGCCCGGGCCTTTTCATCTCCGGCGTCGGCCATGGCGGCCACATCGCTGAACAGCAGCCGGCCCTCCGCGCCGGGAACCTCCATGCCGTGTTCAGCCGCGCGCCGGCCCAGGGCGTTTTCGCCCACAAGACACTCCAAACAGCCCCGGTTGCCGCAATCGCAGACCGGGCCGCTGCGGTCGATGGAAAAGTGGCCGAACTGGGTGGCCATGGCGCCGGCGCCCCGCAGCATGCGCTCCTTGGCAAACAGGCAGGCGCCCACGCCGCGGGAGACGTTCACATAGGCCATGTAGGGGTCCTGCGGGGGAGTGAACACCCGCTCGGCATAGCCAAGGCAGGCGGTGTCGTTCAAAAAGCAAAGGGGAAAACCCGCCAGCGCCTGCCGCAGACGGGGCACCACCGGGTCGCCGGGGTCCACGCCGATCACGGTGGAAAAAAGGCTTTGACGCTCCTCCTCCACAATGCCGGGAATGATGACGCACACGCCCATGATGCGGGCGCTTTTGGCGGCGGGCAGCAAAATGTCAAAAAAGGCGCGGCATATCTGCTCCACGCCTTCCGAAGGGGTGCGCAGGGGCGTCTGCCCCCGGTAGACCAGGCGGCTGTCGGAAGAGACAAGGGCGATGTCCAGCCGCGTCCGCCGCCAGCTGATCACCGCCACCACATTGGAAGCGCCGTCCACCTGCAGCGCGTTGGGCCTTCTGCCCTGGTGCGCGCTCACGCCGGCGCCGCAGTCCACCACATACCCGCCGCGGATGAGCTCGTCCACCAGGCTGGAAACGGTGGTCTTGCTGAGGCTGGTGATTCCGGCAAGACTGGCGCGGGAGATGTTGGCGTTGCGGTCGATCAGATGATAGATCCTTCGCAGATTTTCACTTCGGATGATTTGCTGCGTGATCAATTCCATCCCTGCTTTCTTTCTTCAAAAGACCGGGGTGAGATTATTTGTCCGGCGGCCTTACTAATTCTGTTTCAATTTTAACACATGGCCCAAATGACTACAAGGCCCGCGGCGAATCTTCGGCGCTTTAGCCACAGCGGGCCCTTCGACGTTGTGTAAAAGAACGAGAAAGGCCGCGCGCCAGAAGGCTGCGCGGCCATGGGCGAAGGGTCAGAGCGTGCCGGAGGGGAGGCGGGGCGCGTCCACCCTTTGCCAGCCCACAAGCTCCACCTGGGGGGAAACAAAACCCTCCCGGGCCGGGGCAGGGCTGGCCAGCGCCGTGGTGAGGTATTTTTTGTTGTCATCGGCGAAAACGGTGGCGGCGGGCCCGAAGCCCCGGCGGGTCAGCTCAATGGCTCCCAGCAGGTTTGCGCCCGAAGAAATGCCCACGCCCAGGCCCAGTTCTTTGGCAAGACGCGCGGCCATGAGCACCGCGTCGTCATCGTTCACCCGCAGCACCGTGTCGATGAGGCTGCGGCCCACGATGGAGGGGATGAAGTCGTCGCCGATCCCTTCGATCTTGTGGGGGCCGGTGACGCGGCCGCCGCTCAGCAGCGGCGCAGAGTCCGGCTCCAGCGCGGCAATAAAAGCGCCTTGGGGCTTCAGGCGGCGGGCCACCCCCATCAGGGTGCCGCCGGTGCCCACCCCCGCGGCAAAGGCTTTCACGCCGGGCAGGGCGGCCAGCAGCTCCGCGCCTGTGGTGTGGTAATGGGCCAGCACGTTTTCTTCGTTGTCGAACTGCAGGGGCTGAAAAGCGTTCATTTGGGCGGCGGCGTCCCGCGCCAGGGCAAGCGCGCCTTCAAAACCGCCCTCCGCGTCGCTCACCAGGTGCAGTTGTGCGCCGTACATCTCCAGCAGCTGACGGCGCTCCCGGCTCATACGCTCAGGCATGAAAATGTGCACCGGGTGGCCGGTGAGAGCGCCCAGGGCGGCAAAGGCAATGCCGGTGTTGCCGCTGGTCACTTCCACAATGGGCTGGCCCGGCACAAGTGTGCCGGCGGCCTCGGCGCGGGCGATCACGCGGGCGGCCACCCGGTCTTTGATACTGCCGGAGAGGTTGAAGCTTTCCAGCTTTGCATACACCGCGCCGGGGCGGCCGTCCAGGCGGTAGTCGATACGGATGAGAGGGGTGTTCCCCGAAAGCGCTTCAAAAAATTTCATGTCAGTTCTCCTTTTGCATGTTTTGAAATGAGTGTGCCCGCAATGAGGCAAAAAAGGCGCGGAGCAAACAAAAAAGGCTGTGTGCCTGCGCACACAGCCTTGCAAAAGGGTCCTGCCTAAAGCGGGCCAAGCCCAAAAGGGGCCAGCTTCGCTCTGCGTCGGGGCCGCGGTTGAAGGGGGCAGCAGACAGCACCAGCAGGGCCGTCTGCCCGCCGCGCCCTCAAAGACCATTTGGCCCAGCGCGGAAAAAGCAGCCGTCCCTCAACAGCGACAACAACAGATGTTTTCTTTCACAGAAACAAGATAGACAATATTCATAAAAAATCACCTTGCAGATACCATACCATCGGGGGGACGGTTTTGTCAAGGGCGGCGGTCAGAAATTTGTTTTATCGAGATAAAATTTTTCTTGACACCGCATGCGGACGGTGGTATATTGAGTATGCATTTTATTGCAGTAAAACAAATTCAAAAGGGAGCGATCCAAGATGAAACTGAAATCATCCATTGCACGGAGCGCCGCCGCTGCGGCACTGGCCTGCGCGCTGCTGGCGGGCTGCGGCGGGCAGCCTGTGTCCCCGTCTGCCCCGGAAGGGCAGACTCCGTCCTCCGCGGCTTCCAGCCAGCCTGCCGAAGCCACGCCGGAACCCACCGCCGCCCCGGCGGCCGAGGGCAGCCTGCAACTGACCGAGCGGCAGACCGCGCTGGGCGACTATGAACTCTTCACCATGTTCTCCAACGGCTACGCCTGGGTGTGGGCGAACGGCGAGGCCGGCTACCTGAGCGAGGACGGCAAGTACACCCCGCTGTACTCCATCTCCCGGGAGGATATTTTCAACATCGATGTGGAGCAGATGACCACGGATGGTTTTACCTTGCAGGATAACGTTGAAAAGCTCAGCGACTTTTACTCCTATCCCGAAAGCGGGATCGTGCCCTTCTACAAGGACGGGCTGTGGGGCTACGGCGATCTTTCGGGCAATGTGCTGGTGCAGCCTGCCTACATCCACCTTTCGCCCATGGGCCAGCTGGGCTGGGGTGCCCGTGAGGGCGACGCGGGCTCCGAGTATATCTACTACTACGATGTGATGAAGCCCGACGGCTCGGTGATCGTCAGCAGCAAGACCTGCTGGTGCGACCCGCTCAACGGTTACTATTTTGTGGGCGATTCCTTCAACGGCGACGCGAATGCGGTGCTCTACAACGCCGACGGCTCGGTGGTGCTGGAGGACGCACCCTACGGTTTTGGCAACTGCCCCATGCCGGATTTCACCACCTGGGAAGAAGGCGTGGTCGTGGATGGCGTGCCTTATGACCGCACCGGCGCAAAGCTGGGCACCGACGGCCGCAAGATCGTGGGCATTACCACCGGCTCCCGCCCGGTTTTTCTGGATAAGGGCGGCTTTGGCATTCTGAATACCAACGGCTCGGTGGCTGTTGCCGACAGTCTGCGCTACATCTCCGACGTGATGGAGGACGGCAGCATTTATGTGGAAGAAAACGGCACAAGAGCCCTGCACCACTACGACAGCGAGATGAACGTCCTGACCGATATCGGCCTTGCCTCGGTGAAAGCCAACGAGCGGTATGTTGACGAAGAGCGTCTTGTTTCCATCACCCCTGTGCTGGTCTTTGACCAGAACAGCCGGCAGATCGCGAAGTTTGAGTCCGAGATCGAGATGGGCGAAGCCTATTCCCTGGTGGACGGCGTGCTGAAAGCGGGCGACTGGTTCTACTTCTATCCCAGCGACACCGCGGTCCAGACCTATCAGTTCACCCCTGCGGAATAAAAAAAGAGCCCGGCGGATGTTCCTCCGCCGGGCATTTTTTTACATCAGAGGCGCGATCACCTTCAGCACCGGCCCCAGCAGCCGCAGCCGCCGGGCGTTCTGCCAGATGGTGGCTTTTTCCACCGTGCGGCATTTTGCCTGGGTGGCCTCAATGTCCGCCTCAATGTCAGCAATGCACTCTGTGCCGTACATCCAGGTGGCGCACTCAAAGTGGTGATAGAGGCTGCGGTAGTCCAGATTGATGGTGCCCACCACCGCCTCCCGGCCGTCGGCCACGAACACCTTGGCGTGCACAAAACCGGGCATGTACTCAAAAATCTTTACCCCCGCGTCCAAAAGGGCGGCATAGTGGGTCTTGACAAGGGCGTAGGGGCCGGTCTTGTCCGGCACGCCGGGCAGGATGAGGCGCACGTCCACCCCGCGGCGGGCGGCAAATTCCAGCGCGTTCTGCACCTCGCCGTCCAAAATCAGATAGGGGGACATGATGTGCACATACCGGGTGGCCCGGCTCAGAATGTCGATGTAGACTTCCTCACCCACCTTGTTTTCGTCCAGCGGGCAGTCGCCGAAGGGCATTACAAAGCCGGGGGCGCGCTGGGGCGGCACCGGCGCAGCGCAGAAGTCCCCAAACCGGGGCGGCTGTTCGGTCACGTTCCACATCTGCAAAAACATCAGCGTGAAGCTGCGGGCTGCCTCGCCCTTGAGCATTACGGCAGTGTCCTTCCAGTGGCCGTACTTCTCGATGTGGTTGATGTACTCGTCCGCCATGTTCACCCCGCCGTTGAAGGCGGTGTGGCCGTCGATCACCAGAATTTTGCGGTGGTCCCGGTAATTGTAGTGGGTGGACACCAGCGGCACCACCGGGGCAAAGGCTTTGCATTTTATGCCCAGCTTTGCCAAGCGGCGGGGATAGTCGTGGGGCAGGGTGGAAAACTCGCAGGTTCCGTCGTACATCACCCGCACGTCCACGCCCTCTTTGGCTTTGCGGGCCAGGATCTCCAGCACGCGGCCCCACATCAGCCCCTCGTCGATGATGAAATATTCCAGAAAGATGAACTTTTCCGCCTGCTCCAGTTCCGCGAGCAGACGCTCCCACTTTTGCTCTCCCAAGGCAAAGTAGGTCACATCGGTGTTTTGATACACCGGGTGGCAGCCGCAACGGCCCACATACCGTGCCAGCGAAGCCGCGCCGGGGTTTTCCTGCTCCAGCGCGGCAAAGGCTTCCGGCTGCGGGGGCAGCGTGTCCCGCGTGCAGTTGATCAGCTGGGCGACCCGGGCCTTTTCCGCCCGGTGGCCCAGATCGCTGCGCACCAGCCAGAACAAAAGCGCGCCGGCGCCCGGGGCGGACATGATGATCACCAGCCAGGTGATCTTGGCGGTGGCGTCCATGCGGGTGTTGAGAAGATACAGCACCATCACCGCAGAGAACAGCGCCGCACCGCCGATGAAGTGGGGCAGAAGGCTGGCGAACCACCGGAAGGCGCTGAGCAAAAGCAGCACTTCCATCACCAGCAGGCCGCTTTCTTTCAAATCGTTTGGGGTCATGGCACGTCCTCCTTCGGTGGTGTTCGTTCTGCCCTCACTATATCATACCGGCGCGGGCGCGGCAACCTCCTGCGCCTCCAGCAGCCAGATACGGGCGGAAAAATCCGGCATGGGGCGCACGCCTTCGGTGTAGCCCGCGCCGCAAAAACGCTGAGGCGGCCGCAGGCCCGCGTGAAGCAGCAGACTGCCCGCGGCGGTGAAGTCCACTGTTTCGCAGGGCAGCTGATACACCTGCCCCGCCAGATGGACCAGCACTCCGTCCGCCTTCGGCTTCACCGGCAGCACATGGCCCAGAAGGGTGCGGAAAGAGTCCAGTTCCACGCTCTGGGGCCGCACGCTCACATGGTAGAGCAGCGATTCGTCCAGCCCCGCAAGGCGCAGGGGCGGCAACGGCGCGTTGGGGCGCACAAGACCGGTCATCTCCAGCACCGCCGCCTGCCGGCGGTCCTCCGACACCACCATCCATGCGCCGCCCTTGTCCGCCCCGGGGGCGGCAAGGCAGTAAAACCGCCCGCGCTGGAACAGGTCCCGGTGGGCTTTGTAAAATTCGATCTGGGCCTTCACGCTCTTTTCCTGGGCGGGGTTCAGGCCGGTCAGATCCATCTCGTAGCCCAAAAGGCCGAACGCCGCCACGTCAAAGCGGCTGTCCAGCGGGGTGAAGCGCAGGGTCTGGTGGTTGGGCGCGGCGCTCACATGGCAGCCCATCACCCCCGGCGGATAACCCAGGCTGGCCCAGGTCTGCATTTTGCAGCGCTCCCAGGCGTCGGTGTCGTCGCTGAGCCAGATTTGAGGCATGTAGTAAAGCATTCCTAAGTCGAAGCGGTTGCCGCCGCTGGCGCAGCCCTCGAACAGAACGTCCGGGTGGGCGGCGGTCACCGCCTCCAGCACCTGATAAAGACCCAGCGTCCAGGCGTGGGCAAAGCGTCCCTGCTCGGCCAGCGCCGGGCTGAACCGGTCGGTCTGGTGGCGGTTCATGTCCCACTTGATGTAGCGGATGGGCGCGCTGTCCAGCAGGGCGTTCAGCTGCCCGGTGAGGTAGTCCCGCACCTCGGCGCGGCAGAGATCCAGCACCAGCTGGTTGCGGCCCAGGCTGGGGTCCACGCCGGGGGCGGTCACCGCCCAGTCCGGGTGAGCCTCGAACAGGGCGCTGTCTTTGCTCACCATCTCCGGCTCCACCCAAAGGCCGAAGGAAAGGCCCTTTTCCGCCAGCTCCTCCGCCAGGCCCCCAAGGCCCCGGGGCAGCTTTTTGGGGTTGGGGTCAAAATCGCCCAGGCCCTTGGTGTCGTCGGTGCGGCGGCCGAACCAGCCGTCGTCCAGAACGAACAACTCCGCCCCGAGGGCTGCGGCCTTGGCCGCCAGCGCCCGCAGTTTGCGGGGCGTGAAGTCAAAGTAGGTGGCCTCCCAGTTGTTCACCAGCACAGGACGGCGCGCCTCCCGCCAGGCCGGGGGCAGGATGTGGCGGCGCACAAAGCGGTGCATGTTGTGCCGCAGGCCGTTGCGGCCCTCGGCGCTGAAGGTGAGCGCCGCCTGCGGCGTGACGAAACTCCCGCCCTCCGCCAGCGTCCAGCAAAAGCCCTCCGGCTGAATGCCCGCCATCACCCGGGTGAAGCCGTAGCTGTCCGCTTCCACGCTGGCGGCGTGGCTGCCGGAATAGAGCAGGTTGAAGCCGTAGATCTCCCCGGTGTGCTCGTTCGCGCCGGGGGCGCTGAGGGCAAAGAAGGGATTGCAGTAGTGGCTGGACGTGCCGGACACGCTGCCAAACTCGGTCAGGCCCCTCCGCACCGGGGCGGTGCAGGGCTCAAACTCCCGGGCCCAGGCCCCGGTGAGGGTGGTGAGCTCCAGGTCCTGCCGGGGCAGGTCCAGCTGGTAGCTCATGGCCCGGCGAATGGTCACCGGCCCGCCGGTGCGGTTGGTCAGCCTGGTCTGCCGCACGATCACGTCGCAGTCGTCCAGAGGAATGTAAAAAAGTTCCGCGGCCATGCCTTCGCCGCTCTCAAAACGCAGCACAAGGCACTCGCCCGCCTCCCGGGCCGTGGGCAGGCCGGGAACTTCGGGCGGGGCGGGCAGCACCTCGCCGCCCGCAAAGCGCAGATCGCACACCGGGCTGCCGTTTGCCAGCGTCAAAGCCAGCGCACCCCGGCGGAAGTCGCCTTTTTCGGTGGGGGAGACTTCCAGCCCCAGGTGAAGCAGCGAGAGCGCCGGGTCAAAGCTTTTGTCGTAGATGACGTCGGTGCCGTAGGCCACCGCCAGCGGCTGGCGCAGCGCCGGGGCCGAGGGCTGTATCTTCTGACCGTAGTGCAATTGTTCCGCCAGCGGGCCCCGGGGCGCGATGTACAAACCGGTGCGCTCGGTCTCCACGCAAAAGACCCCATCTTTTTGGAAGATCATCCCTTGCTCCCCTCCCGCTGACGCAGCGCCTCGCTGATACGGGCGTTTTCCGCCTCGGTGAGGCGGTATTTTCGCACGAAATAGAGGATGGAGAACACAAGCCCCGCCACCGGCAGCGCCACCATCAAAAGGCGAAGCCCCAGCAGCGTGCTCTCTGTCTGGACGGCGGCGGTGTCGTCCAGGCCGATGAGATCAATGCCCACGCCCGCGATGAGCACGCTCACCGCACTGGCCAGCTTCACCACAAAGGTCTGCATGCTGAACACCACACTCTCGTTGCGGCGGCCGGTCTTGTATTCGCCGTAGTCCACTGTGTCCGCCAGAAAGACGGTGGTGAGCACGGTGGCAAGGCCGAAGCCGATGTAGATGACAAAGGCGGTGGCGGCCAGCGGGGCCACGGCCCGCACCCCTGCCATGCTCAGGGCAAAAAGCGCCAGATACCCGGCAATGGTCACGCCCAGCGCCCCCACCAAGATCTGCTTGCCGCCCCAGCGCCGGCGCAGCAGCGGCAGGCTGACCATGCTCAGGATCTGGCCCACGCCGCCCACGGTGCCGAACAGGCTGAACAGGTCGCTGTTGCCGATGTCGTATTTGAAGAAGTAGACCGCCAGCTGGGTGGTGAGGTAGAGGGAGGCGTTGAACACCACGATACCGACCACCACCACCATGGCCTGGTCGTTGTGGATGAGGGCGGAGAACATCTCCTTCACGGTGGCGGCCTTTTGGCGCTCGGTGAGTTTTTCCCGAACCAGCGCCACACACACCAGCTCGGTCACAACGAACACCACAGCCACGGCGGCGGCAAAGATGGCAAAGCCCTCCCGCTCGCCGGAGCCCAGGCGCACCACCAGCAGCATGGTGAGAACGGTGGGCACCGCATAGCCCACAGCGGCGCAGGTGCGCCCGATGACCGACAGGTTCTCCCGCTCCTTGCCGGAGGATGTGATGGCGGGGATCATGCTCCAGAAGGGAATGTCCATCAGGGTGTAGGTCACGCCCCAAAGCACATAGGCCGCCGAAGCGTACACCAGCATGGCGGTGCCGGTGAGGGAGGCAGGCATGGCAAACATGCCGTAGAGGATGAGGGCGTTGGTCACCGTGCCGGTGAAGATCCAGGGCCGGAATTTGCCAAAGGGGGTGTTGGTCTTTTCCACCACCACGCCCATCAGCGGGTCGTTGAACGCGTCAAACACCCGGGCGGCCATCATCATCACGCCGGTAAAGGTGCCGCTGATCCCCAGAATGTCATTGTAGTAATAAAGAATGAAGCCCGAGACCAGGGCATAGACCATGTCTTTGCCCACCGCGCCGAGGCCGTAGCCCAGCGCCTGTTTTGCCGTTCCTTTCATTTTCATTCCTCCTCTTGTTTTGCCACCCGGAAGGTGAGGGTCACAGGCTGTGCGCCCTCCATTGCAACGGTCAGCCTTCCTTCACCGGCTTCGCCCCGGGTGCGCAGATAGCACCCGGCCATGCCGCCGCAAAGAGGCACCGCCGCCGGGCCCACCAGTTCCACCGCGCCCTCGGCCTGCAGCGTCAGGCTGCGGCTGCAATAAGTGCGCACCGCGCCGAACTCGTCCACCACCCGGATCCGAACGGTGGCCATGTCCCAGCAGGGGCCGTCGGTGAGAGAGCCGGTGTCCGCTTTCACTTCCAGTGCCAGCTGTTCGCCGGGGCAGCGCACCACGCTGGCCGCCACCTTGCCGTCTTTCACCGCGTCAAAGCGCCAGCGCACCACCTGGCCGCCCCAGCCGGCCACATAGTTGTTGTAAAGACGCACGCCCTCTTCCCGGGAAAAGCCCTTGCACACCATCAGATACGCCGCTTTGGCCAGCACCGAAAGGGGCAGGTCGGAGCCGAAGCTGGCCACCCCCAGCAGAACGTCCCGCACCATGGCGGCGGTGCGGCGGCTCATGCCCTCCTGGCTCTGCAAAAGGGCGCTCACCGTGTCGCCGATGAGCACCGGCGGGTGGGCAAGGCCGCCGTATTCCGCCGCCGGGAAAAAGCTGCCCGCCGGCAGGTCGTTGCGGTATACGTCCACCCGGTCGGCGTTGGTGAACACCGCCACCGTGCCCAGCGCCCCGGCGGGGTGTTCGCCGATGTCCATGGAACTGCTCACTTCCAGCACCGGCGTTTCCTCCTGCTGGCTGGCGTAGACCGCCGCGGCAAGCTTGGGGTTGCGGAACATGTCCATCACCCCGTGGTAGCAGATACGGTCGCCGCTGCCGAAGTCCCGGTGGGTGTTGTAATCAAACATGCACCAGCCGAAACTGCCGGCAATGCCCTCGCTTTTGGCGGCGTCGCTCACCACCCGGGCGTGGCGCAAAGCGTGCTCCAGCCGCTTGCCCTCCCAGTCGCAGGCTTTGGTGGGGAACATGTGGCCGTTGTATTCGCTGATGAGATAGCCCTTGTCTTTTTCTTTGGTGATGGAGCCGCGGGGGGCACAGCCCTTGTTGGGCCCGTGATGGGAGAAGTCGTTGTAGGTGTAAACGTCCTCAAACAGATGGCTGTGGGAGAAGTTGCGCACCCCGCCGGTGGGGCGGGTGGGGTCCAGCCGGTGGGCGGTTTCGTTGGTGCGGCGGTAGAGCTCATCGTCGTCCGGGCTCTCGTTGATACGCACGCCCCACAAAAAGATGGAGGGATGATTGCGCCATTGAAGCACCATTTCCTCGGTGTTCGCCAGCGCCTGTGCCTTCCATGCGTCGCCGCCGATGTGCTGCCAGCCGGGGATCTCGGTGAACACCAAAAGCCCTATTTCGTCGCACCGGTCGATGAAGTGGTGGCTTTGGGGGTAGTGACTGGTGCGCACCGCGTTGCAGCCCAGCTCGTACTTCAGAATGTCCGCGTCCAGCCGCTGGGCCCGGGCGGGCACGGCGTAGCCCATGTAGGGCCAGCACTGGTGCCGGTCCAGCCCCCGCAGCTGCACCCGCTTGCCGTTGAGATAAAACCCGTCCGCCAAAAACTCCACCCGGCGGAAGCCGAAGCGCACGGTTCGCTCGTCCACCGGCTCGTTCTCACGCAGCAAAGCCGCCTTCAGATGGTAAAGGTTCGGGTGCTCGCAGTCCCACAGGGCGGGGCGCTCCACTTGCAGAAGCGCTTCCCGGGTCTCGGCGTCACCCTCCCAGCGGGCCAGTTCCGCCCCGCTCTCATCGCACACCGCAAGGCGCAGGGTGTGCCCGGCGGCCTTTTCGCAGGCGGGCAGGCAGCGCACGCTGCCGTCCATATCCGCCCGCACACAGAGGTCTTGGATGAAGGCGGGCCCGCCCACTTCCAGAAAGACCTCCCGGTACAGCCCGCCGTAAGTCAGATAGTCGATCACGTTGCCGAAGGGGGGCACGTCCAGCGTTTCGCGGCTGTCCAGCTCCACCGTCAGGTTGTTGCTTTCGCCCCAGCGCAGGTGGTCGGTCAGTTCCACGGCAAAGGCGGTGTAGCCGCAGCCGTGCTGCGCCAGCAGCTCCCCGTTGAGATACACTTTTGCAAAGTGGGCCGCGCCTTCAAAGGTCACCCGCACCCGCTTGCCGCGCCAGTCCTCCGGCAGGGTGAAAAAGCGAAGATAGCCGCTCACCATCTGATAAGCCTGCTCGCTGAAGTCGTTGAAGGGCAAAAGCCGCACCGTGTGAGGCAGCCGCACCGCCTCAAGACCCTCCCGCGGGGCTTTCAGTGAGGTCAGCGCCGGTTCGTAATGGGGCGTGAAATACCAGCCGTTGTTCCAGGGAATGCGTTTCATGCTTCTTCCTCCCGTCGGGTCAAAATTCCTTCCATCAAAAGGTCCATCATTCCGTCCATGGCCTGCACATAGCCCAGGCCCTCCCGCTCCAGCGCGTCGCTGGAAAGGATGTGCTCGATGGCGCCCTCCACCACCGCGCGGAACAGCCCCGGCTCAAAGGGACGAAGCACTCCCTGTTCCACGCCCTGGCGCAAAAGGTCCAGCGTGGGCTCCCAGCCGGTCTCCAGCCGCTGGCGGATCCGGCGGTACATGGCGGGGTATTTTTCCTCCACGCCCTGCAGGCGGGTCCAGTCCAGCGTCTGGTAGGAATCGGGCAGCACCACCACCAGGCGGCGTATCTTTTCCGCAAGGCTCAGGTCATCGCGGCCCAGAATTTCCGCCTCGCTCACCTTTACCTCGTCGAACATGGCGTCCACCGTTGCCAGCAGCAGCGCCTCCTTGCTTTCGAACAGAACATACAGCGTTTTTTTGCTCATGCCCAGCCGCGCCGCCAGCTCGCTCATAGTGAAATCCAGCCCCTGACTGCTGCACAGGGCGATGGTCTCCTGAATGCACCGTTTCCGCGCGTCGTCCATCGTGGCCTCCTTTGAGGAAACTCAAAATCGAAAACGGGTTTCCTTCTGGTGTCATCTTACACCCGGCGGCGCGGCCGCACAATGGGGGAGCGGCTGATTCTCCCCTTTGCATAAGCCCTGCGGGGCTTTTTTGGCGGATTTGCTGCCCGCAAAAGCCCCCTTTACAAACCGCCCGGCATGGGGTATAATACGCGGCAGGGAATGAAGTTCTCCCTTGGGAAACCTAAACCGCTTTTTCAAAAGCTGATGACTTCTGTGATCGAATGGGTCGCGGAAGCTGTCGGCTTTTTTTGCGTCCCGAAGGAGGAACTATGATGTTAACAAGTCTTGCGTTCGTATTTCTGGCGGGCCTCGCGGCGGCGGCCCTCTGCCAGCAGCTGCACCTGCCCCGGATCATCGGCATGCTGGCGGTGGGTGTTGTGCTGGGGCCCTGCGTGCTGAATGTGCTGGATGATTCCATCCTCTCCATCAGCGCCGATCTGCGGCAGATGGCCCTCATCATCATCCTGCTCAAGGCGGGCCTTTCGCTGAACCTGGCCGACCTGAAAAAGGTGGGCCGCCCGGCGGTGCTGATGAGCTTTTTGCCCGCCAGCTTTGAAATTGCAGCCTATGTGTTGCTGGCCCCGGTGCTGCTGGGCCTTTCTGTGGCTGAGGCGGCGGTGATGGGCGCGGTGATGGCGGCGGTGTCGCCCGCCGTGGTGGTGCCCCGCATGGTGCGCCTGATGGAGGAAGGCTGGGGCACAAAACAGGGCATTCCTCAGATGGTGATGGCCGGCGCTTCCTGCGACGACATCTTCGTCATCGTGCTCTTTTCCACCTTCCTGGGCATGGCCCAGGGCCAGGGGGCGGACCTGGCCGCCTTTGCGTCCATCCCGGTGTCCATCGTGTGCGGTGTGCTGCTGGGCGCGGCGGCTGGCTGGCTGCTCAGCGCTTTCTTTGAGACCGCCTATGCCCACGCCCACATGGTGCGCAACAGTATGAAGGTGATCGTGGTGCTGGGCATGTCCTTTTTGCTGATGGCCGCCGAGGACTGGCTGGAGGGCACACTGCCCCTTTCCGGCCTGCTGGCGGTGGTCAGCATGGCCTGTGTGCTCAAACTGCGCTGTGCGCCGGGCGTGGCCGCGCGGCTGGGCCAGAAATTCGGCAAGCTGTGGCTGGCGGCAGAGGTCATCCTCTTCGTGCTGGTGGGCGCGGCGGTGGACGTGCGCTACACCATGGGCGCGGGCCTGGGTGTGGTGGCCATGATCGCTCTGGCGCTGGTGTTCCGGGCGGCAGGCGTCACCCTGTGCCTCGCGGGCACCGCCCTCTCCCGCAAGGAGCGGCTGTTCTGCGTCATCGCCTATCTGCCCAAGGCCACCGTGCAGGCGGCCATCGGTTCGGTGCCGCTGGCGGCGGGCCTTGCCTGCGGGCAGCTGGTGCTGTCGGTGGCGGTGGTGGGCATTTTGCTCACCGCGCCGCTGGGCGCGCTGGGCATGGACCTCACTTATAAAAAATTGCTCGAGGGGCCGCAGGAAAAATAAAATTTATCCCGCAATATCGGCTCTGCCAGACGCTTTGCGGGCTCTTTGAAACAAAACCGGGATTGCAATCGCTCAAAAACCTGTTATACTTATATCCGTGTTTTTTGCACAAAAGGCTTTTCTCACGGGAACGGCCCATGTTGCATGAAATAGGGAAGAAACACAAAAAACGCCCAAAGAGGCGATTTTCAGGTGGGAAAAAGTATAACAGGAGGCGAAGACCAATGTGCGGGATCGTGGGATACACGGGCGCAAAGCAGGCCGCGCCCCTTCTCTTGGAGGGGCTTTCCAAACTGGAGTACCGGGGCTATGACTCGGCGGGAGTGGCCACTCGGGACGGCGACGCCCCGGTGCAGCTGGTGAAGGCCAAGGGGCGGCTGAAAGTCCTTTCGGAAAAGATCAACGGGGGGCTGGCCCTGCCGGGCGGCTGCGGGATCGGCCACACCCGCTGGGCCACCCACGGCGAGCCCAGCGAGACCAACGCTCACCCCCATTGCAGCGACGACATGAACGTGGTGGCGGTGCACAACGGTATCATCGAAAACTACCAGCAGCTGAAAGACAAGCTGACCAAAAAGGGCTACCGCTTTTATTCCACCACCGACACCGAGGTGGCGGTGAAACTCATCGACTATTACTACAAGAAATACGAGGGCACCCCGGTGGACGCCATCAACCACGCCATGGTGCGCATTCGCGGCTCCTACGCGCTGGCGGTGATGTTTAAGGACTATCCCGGCCAGATCTGGGCCGCCCGCAAGGACAGCCCCATGATCATCGGCGTGGGCAAAGGGGAGACCTTTCTGGCCTCCGACGCGCCGGCCATCCTGCGCTTCACCCGGGATGTTTATTACATCGGCAACATGGAGCTGGGCTGCCTGGAACCGGGCCGGGTGACCTTCTACAACCTGGACGGCGACGTCATCGAAAAGCCTCTCACCACCATCCAGTGGGACGCGGAAGCTGCCGAGAAGTCCGGCTATGAGTATTTTATGATGAAGGAGATCCACGAGCAGCCCAAAGCGGTGGCGGATACCCTTCACGCCTTTGTCAAAGACGGCGCGCCGGACCTTTCCGCCGCCGGCCTCTCCGACGAGGACCTGCAGGGCGTGAGCAGCGTCTGCGTGGTGGCCTGCGGCTCGGCCTGGCATGTGGGCATGACAGCCCAGTACGTGCTGGAGCAGTTGGCCCGGGTGCCGGTGCGGGTGGAACTTGCTTCAGAGTTCCGCTACCGCCAGCCGCTGCTGGCGGAGGGCACGCTGGTGGTGGTCATCAGCCAGTCCGGCGAAACGGCGGACAGCCTCGCCGCCCTGCGGGAGGCAAAGCGGCTGGGCGCACGCACGCTGGGGATCGTGAACGTGGTGGGCTCCTCCATTGCCCGCGAGGCGGACAACGTGATGTACACCCTCGCAGGCCCGGAAATTGCCGTGGCCACCACCAAGGCCTACAGCGCCCAACTGGTGGCGATGTATGTGCTGGCCATCCGCCTGGCGCTGGCAAAGGGCAGGATCGACAACGCCCGCTGTGCCCGGCTGGTGGAGGAACTGGAAAGCCTGCCCGGCAAAATTGAGAAGATCCTGGAGGATAAGGAGCGGCTGCAGTGGTTCGCCTCCAAGCAGGTGGCCATGCACGACTGCTTCTTCATCGGCCGTGGCATTGACTACGCCATCAGCCTGGAGGGCAGCCTCAAACTCAAGGAGATCAGCTACATCCACTCCGAGGCCTATGCCGCGGGCGAATTGAAACACGGCACCATCAGCCTCATCGAGGAAGGCACGCTGGTGGTGGGCCTGGCCACCCAGGCCGAACTCTACGAAAAGACAGTGAGCAACCTGGTGGAGTGCAAAAGCCGGGGCGCCTATCTCATGGGCCTGACCTGCAGCGGGAACTACGGCATTGAGGACACGGTGGACTTCGCAGTCTATGTGCCCCGCACCGACCCGCTGTTCGCCGCCTCGCTGGCGGTGGTGCCCCTGCAGCTGTTGAGCTATTATGTGGCGGTGGGCAAGGGCCTGGACGTGGATAAACCCCGCAACCTGGCAAAAAGCGTCACGGTGGAGTGACCCCAATCTTATATCCTCCCTTCGGCGGGGCATGCGGCAAACCGTGTGCCCTGCTGTTTTTTGCCCGGCGGGCATGATCGGCTCGTCCTATGCCCCGAAGCTATGGCAGGGCATAAAATATAAGCATTTGTGCTTTTGACACGGCGGGGTTATACTGAGGGTGAAGAAAAAGGCGGCGGCTTGCGTCGCGACCAGAGTGAAAACGGAGACACAAGAATGAAGATCATTGAGAACCAGACGTTTGACCAGGAACGCGCGCTTTACGGCGCACGGAACGTGAAAACGGCCAATTGCCGCTTCGACGGCCCCGCGGATGGCGAAAGCGCCTTCAAGGAGTGCGCAAACATCGCCGCCGAAAACTGCTTTTTCAATTTGCGCTACCCCTTCTGGCACGACCGCGGCCTTGTGGTGAAAGGCTGCGAACTCACCGAAAACTGCCGCGCCGCATTGTGGTATTCCCGGCGCGTCCGGCTGGAGGACACCTGCCTCCATGGGATCAAGGCTCTGCGGGAATGCAGCGGTGTGGAACTGAAAGGCTGCGACATCCGCTCGCCGGAGTTCGGCTGGTCATCCAAAAAGGTGACCATGGAGGACTGCACCGCCGAGAGCGAGTATTTTATGCTGCGGGCTTCCGGTCTGCGCTTTTGCAACGTGACCTTCACGGGCAAGTATTCCTTCCAGTATGTCCGGGACGCGGTGCTGGAAAACTGCCGCCTGACCACCAAGGACGCCTTCTGGCACGCCCGCAACGTGGTGGTGAAAAACAGCGTGGTGGAAGGGGAGTACCTGGGGTGGTACAGCCAAAACCTCACCTTTGAAAACTGCGTGATCCGGGGCACCCAGCCGCTGTGCTACTGCAAGGGGCTGCGGCTGGTGAACTGCCGCATGGAACACACCGACCTGGCCTTTGAAAAGAGCGAGGTGGAGGCCACCGTCACCACCTCCATCGACAGCGTCAAAAACCCCAAAGCGGGCCGTATCGAGGCTGCCGCCGTGGGCGAAATCATCCGGGACGACCCCGCCGCCAAAGGTGTTGTCGTCTGCGCGGCCCAGCCGGCCGGACACTGCGCGTAAAAAAGCCGGGGCGCTCCTGTTGAGGAGCGCCCCGGCAGCTTTTTTTATCCAAAGTCATTTGTGCCGCAGGCTGTGGATGTACCGGGCGGAGAAGCAGAGCAGCACCGCCAGCGCACCCAGCTGGGCGAAGCCGAACAGATTGTACAAAAGCCCCAGCAGGCGCACGACCCCGGTGAACCGGAAGAAGGAGTCAAAGATAAACGCACCCACGGCCCGCGCCAGCAGAAAGCCCAGCCACCCTGCGGCCAGCGCGATAAGAGTGGTCCGCCCCGTGGCCAGCGGCAGACGGCGGAAACGCAGCACCGTGACGGCGAGAAGAACCAGGATGACCAACAGTTCGGCCCAGGCAATGGCAAGGCGGGTGTAGTTCCAGGCGGGGTCGTACCGGAAGGTCAGCAACACCAGACTCCAGGAAATGCCGGTGGCCAGCCGCAGGTAGAGCGCGGCGCAGAAATACACCGCCCAGCCGCACCAGAGCCCCGCGTTTTGGGGGCACGCCGCGCAGATAACGGCGCACAGCCAGAACGGAGCGGCGAACGCAAGGCTCGCCAGGCCGCCGCCCAAAAACAGAAACGCAATAAATACCATCAGGCCGCACAAAAACAGCACCAGCGCCGCGATTTTCTGCCCGGTGCCCACACCTTTTTTCTGCGCCGGGGCGGGCATGGCGGGCAATGGAGCGGGCTCGGGGGCGGGGGCCGTGTCAGCGGCCTGGCCATGCACCAGTTCGTCCAGCGAAACGCCGAAGGCCCCGCTCAATTTCACCAGCTTGTCCAGGTCCGGCACCGAGGCGTCGGTATCACATAGTTAAAGATATTGGTGTCATTTAATCAATTTTGCCGATAAAGCGGTAGAAGATTTCTACCTCCTGTTCCCGGCTTCCGTCCTCACCTTTGACCGCTTCATGGACAACGATTTTTTCAATCAGCGTATTCAAAAGTTCG
>DXFW01000011.1 GCA_019114225.1 Candidatus Allofournierella pullicola
GCGCCGATGGGGTTGAAGTAGCGCAGCAGTGCCACGTTCATCTCGGGGTAAGCCTTGCAGCAGTCGGTGAGCATCATCTCGTTCATCAGCTTGCTGGTGCCGTAGGGGTTGGTGGTGCCGCCCACACGGCAGTTTTCGTCGATGGGCACCTTCTCAGGGTCGCCATAGACGGTGGCGGAAGAGGAGAACACGATGTTGTTCACACCGTGGCGGCGCATGGCGGCCAGCACGGTGAGGGTGGTGGCGAGGTTGTTGGTGTAATACTCGATGGGCTTGCTCACGCTCTCGCCCACAGCCTTGTAGGCGGCGAACTGGATCACAGAGTCAATGTCCGGGTTCTGCGCAAACAGCTCCTCCACTTTTTCCGCGTCGGTGAGGTCGATCTCCACAAAACGGAAGTCCTTGCCGGAGATCTCCTTCACCCGGCGGATCGCCTCCGGGCAGGAGTTGTAGTAGTTGTCGGCCACAACGATGTCATAGCCGGCCGCCAGTAGTTCCACGCAGGTATGACTGCCGATATACCCTGCGCCGCCGCACACTAAAATACTCATGCTGTTGCTCCTTTCCCTTCCGGGCATTTTATACTTTAACTATACCCCACGCCGGGGTGAAAAGCAAGAGAAACAGGGCGTCAGAGCACTCCAAGGCTGCGCCACAAAAAGATCCAGAACGTCAGGCTCACGCTGGAGGCCAGCGTTGTGAGCATGACGGTGGTACCCGCCAGCGCCGCGTCGCCTTTGAGGCTGCGGGCCATCACATAGCTGGTGGGGGTGCAGGGCGAGCCCAGCATTACGATGAGGCCCATGAACATCTGCTCCCGAAAACCCAGCGCCGCGCCCAGCGGCAGGAACACCGCGGGCAGCACCAGCAGCTTGACCGCCGAGGCGATGACCGCCAGCCGTGAGGACCCCAGGGCCGCTTTGAAGTCGAAGGTGACGCCGATGGCCACCAGCGCCAGCGGAGTGGTCAGGCCGGCGAGGTTTTCCAGTGTGCGGTCCAGCACGGTGGGCACCGGAAGGCGGATGAGCGCCGCCGCAAAGCCCGCCAGAATGCCCAGGATGATGGGGTTTGCCGCCACTCCCCTGGCCGCGCTGACAAGGCGCGCTTTCAGGGGTTGGCCGTCCGCGTCCGGCCCTTCCAGGGTGAGCACCGCCACCGCGAACAGGTTGAACAGCGGCACGCTGCCCAGGATCATCAGCCCGGCCATGCCGGCAGAGCCGTAGATGTTCTGGATGAAGGCAAGGCCCAGAATGGCGGCGCTGGAGCGGTAGCACGCCTGCACGAAGGCGCCCACGCTGCCTTTTGGCCGCACAAAGCGGTGGGCCAGCGCCCAAACAGCCAGAATGCCCGCCAGCGTGGCCCCCGCACAAAAGGCAAGGTACGCGCCGTTGAAGCTGTGGTAGATATCCACCTCGCGGATCTGCTCAAAAAGCATTAAGGGCAGCGTGACCTTGAAAACGAATTTGTCGGCCACGTCGGCAAAGTGCCGGTCCAGCAGGCCCAGGCGCCGCAGCCCGAGGCCCGCCGCCATGGTGAGGAAGATGGGCAGGGACGCGTTCACGCTGTAGACGAACGATTCCAAACTGCCTGCCCCCTTTGCCGAACCTATTGTATCACCCGCGCACCGGGAAAGAAAGCCCCCGTCTCTGAAAATGCAAAAGAAAGGGCGCGGACTGCAAACCGCCCCTTTTCGCCGGGCGGGGCCGTCCTTGCCAAAGGGCGGCAAATATGGTAGGGTATATTAAAAAGAACGGCCGCGCCGGAACGGAGGAGAGACAATGCGGGTCCACGAATCATCGGAAGATTATCTTGAGACTATCCTGATGTTGAAGGAACGCAAGGGTTATGTGCGCTCGGTGGACGTGGCCAACGAGCTGGCCTTCACCAAGGCCAGCGTGAGCGTGGCGATGAAAAAGCTGCGGGAAAACGGTTATGTGCAGATGGAGGCCGACGGCAACCTGGTGCTCACCGAGGCGGGGCTGGCCATCGCCCGGCGTGTGTATGATCGGCACCGGCTGCTCACCGAGTTTTTTGTGCGGCTGGGGGTGGACCCGGAAGTGGCTGCCCAGGACGCCTGCCGGGTGGAGCACGACCTGAGCGAACAGACCTTTTCCAAGCTTGTGGAGCATGCGCAAAAAAAGTTTGAAAAAGACGGTTGACAACCGCCCATCTCTGTGCTAAAATAGCTATCGTTCCGCACAGCGGACCCCACGGTCCAACGTGAGAACAGCGTATTCGCGGCTTACGCCGCGTTTACATATATGCGGATGTGGCGGAATTGGCAGACGCGCTAGATTCAGGTTCTAGTGGGGGCAACTCCATATGGGTTCAAGTCCCTTCATCCGCACCAGTCTCCCGAACGCTTCGGCGTTCGGGAGTTTTTTTGTGCAAAAAGAGCGGGGCCCCAGCCGTTGGCCGGGGCCCCGCTGTCTATTGATTCAAATGTGCAAATCTTTTTTGCAGAACACGGCCACACCGGCGGCATACAGCACCGCCGCGCCGGCCAGCAGCAGCCCGGCAAAGAGGGCAGCCTGCCCCTCCCCCGCCGCCAGACCTGTGGGGTCGTAGAGGGTGAAGAAGGTGAAATAGCGGGCCTTTTCAGCCGCGTCGCCCGCGTTGGCCAGCATTTGCAAAATGAACATCAGCGCGGGCACGCCCGCCCCGAAGGCAATGCTGTATTTCGTGTCGGAAAAGGCGCAGGAGGCCAAAAAGCACACGCCGCCGATGAACAGCTGCAGGCAGAGCAGGCCCCCGTTCACCGCCAGCAGTTCGCTCACCGCCAGCTCGCCGGGGAAAGACGTTTCGCACACCGCCAGTTCCAGCCCTGTGACATAACCCACCAGAAGCACCGTGCCCGTGAAAAGCACGGCCGCCTGGGTGAGGGCGACCGCCCTGCGCCGCACCGGCGCGGCCAGCAGGCAGGCCATGGAGCCCCGGTCCACATATTTGGCCACCAGCCCGTTGGCGCGCAGAATGCTGTACACCATGGGAAACACCAGCAGGATGAAGCCATAGAGATAGGAGATCATAAAGCCCAGCAGGTCCGCCGCGCCGGGAGTCATGCCCACGGCGGCCATCAGTTCCGGCATTGCCTGGGCGTAGCTGTCCAGCAGTTTGAGCATATCCGGCTCGTACATGGAAATGATGATGGTCACATACATGGTCATCACCGCCGCGAAGATCACCAGCAGCTTCCGGCTGCCCTTCATCTCCCGCTTATACAGTGTGAGATTCATGGCTTTCCCCTCCCCCGTAATACTCCAGAAAGATGGCCTCCAGGCTCTTTTGGGCGCGCACCGTCACCCGCGTGCCGTCCTGCTCGCCGGAAAAATCCCGGGCGAAGGCAGCGGCCTGCTGCGGGTCTTCCAGGGTGACGGTGTAGCCGCGGAGATAGCGTCCCCGCAGCGTTTCCACCGGATCGTCGGCCACCAGCCGCCCGGCCCGGATGATCCCCACCCGGTCGCAGGTGCGCTCCACCTCTTCAAAAATGTGGCTGGAGAGCAGTATGGTCTTGCCCTTAGCCTTTTCCGCGTCCAGCAGCTGGATGAAACGGTTCTGCATTAAGGGGTCCAGGCCGGAAGTGGGTTCGTCCAGCAGAAGAATGCGCGGGTCGTGCATGAACGCGGCCACAATGCCCAGCTTCTGCTTCATGCCCTTGCTCATCTTTTTGATCTTGCCTTTGGGGCTGAGCTCAAACATCTCCAGCAGCTCGGCCTTGCGGCTGCCGCCCGCCCTGCCCCGGTATTTTTCCAGAAAGCGCAGGAATTCTTCGCCGGTCATATCGTCGAAAAAGGCGATTTCGCCGGGGATGTAGCCCAGCTCCCGCTGAATGCGCTCCCGCTGGCGCCAGCAGTCCATGCCGTCGATCCGGCAGCTGCCCGCCTGCGGCCGCAAAAAGCCCATCAGGTGGCGGATGGTGGTGGTTTTGCCCGCTCCGTTGGGCCCCAGAAAACCGAACACCTCGCCTTCCCCCACCCGGAAGGTCAGGTCAAACACCCCTTTCCCGCCGCCGTAATCCCGGGTCAGGCGGTCTGCTTCCAGCATGCTCATCGTTCTTCCTCCTTATAAGACCAGGTGCGGAACAGTTCCATCCAGCTCTCCACCTCGGCCATCATTTCTTCCATATCCAACGGCTTGCCCTCCATCCGGCGCACATGGATGTAGCCGTCGGTCATCCAGGCGATCATGTCAAGGATGTGGGCCGGGTCCACTCCGGGCCGGAAACGGCTGGTATCCACGCCCGCAAACCAGGTGGCATAAAGCCCGCCCAGCTCATCGCCTATTTTTTGGCGCAGCGCGTCGGAGATCTCCTCACCGTTGGAATAATAGGCCCGGACGCAGAAATCCAGCAAAACGGGCTTTGCGTCATCAGACGCATTTTTTCACGGGAGAAACCCGCCAGCCGGTCAAAAAAGTCGTCGCTTTGTACAGGGCAGGCGTCCCGGATGAACTCGCTCACCAACCGCTGGGCGTAGGCAAAGGTCTCGAGATAAAGGGCGCGCATGTTGTGGAAATAATAGAACAGCAATCCCTTGGAGACTCCCGCCTTGGCGGCGATGAGATCGGTGGAGGCGCGCTTGTATTCCCAGCGGGAAAACACCTCCATGGCCGCGTTGAAGACCGCCCGCTGTTTTTCCTCTTCCAGCGCATAAAACGCCTCGTTCACCTGACCGCCTCCCTTTGACCGTTTTGCTTTGACTCAAAGTATAGAGGATTGACTCAGATTTTCAAGGGGGCACATGGGTATTTTTTCGTCGCGTAAATTCTATTCAAAAAAGGCCCCCGCCGGGCGGGGGCCTTTTTCATTTAAGTCAGCCGATGGTGATGTTCACCGCGCTCTTGGATTCCAGCGCCGCCTGGATGGCGCCCAGGATGTTACCGTGGGAGTCATTCAGGGACATGGTGGCGCTGGCGGTCACGTCGGCCAGCATGGTCTGCTCGTCGGCAGTCAGCGCCTCGTACTTGGCCTTGTCCTCTTCCTTGGAGTCCTCGGTGGGAGCCTTCAGCGGGCGGCCATTGGCGTCGGAGCAGTACTTGGCGAACCACTCGTTCGCCTCGTCCACGGTCATGCCCACAAACAGGGCTTCAAAAGCGTCCGCCTGGTCAGCCCAGGTGCCCACGCCCATCTTGTAGCTGTCGCCCCGCTCCCGCTTGGTCTGCCAGCCGGCAACGGCCTCCAGGAAGCTGTCGTCATCGTAGGTCAGGGTGCCGTCCACAACGGCGTCGTGGTCCTCGTCATAGTTGTAGCTCTGGCCGGGGAAGCCCGCGAAGTGGGGCATACCGTCGCCGTCGTAGTTGGGGGTGGCAACCTCCACCTGATCCAGATAGATACCGGTGATCACGTCGTTCTCGTCAAAGAGGATGGCGGCCACCACATTGTTGAAGGAGTAAACGGGGGTTTCGGTGTCGTCGGAACCGGGTCCCAGACGGCCCATGAAATCCAGGCCCAGGCCAAAGCCGGTGGCGGTCATGGCCTCCAGAGGCTTGCGGTTCTCGTAAGCCTTGCGGATGGCGGAAAGAATGTCGCCGTGGGAATCATTCAGGGACATGGTGGCGCTGGCGGTCACGTCGGCCAGCATTGCCTGTTCATCGGGGGTCAGCGCCTCGTACTTGGCCTTATCCTCCTCCTTGGAGTCCTCCGTGGGGGCCTTCAGCGGGCGGCCGTTGACGTCGGAGCAGTACTTGGCGAACCACTCCTCCACTTCATCCACGGTCATGCCCACAAACAGAGCCTCGAAGGCGTCCGCCTGGTCAGCCCAGGTGCCCACGCCCATCTTGTAGCTGTCGCCCCGCTCCCGTTTGGTCTGCCAACCGGCAATGGCCTCCAGATAAGAATCGTCGTCGTATGCCAGGGTGCCGTCCACAACGGCGTCGTGGTCTTCATCGTAGTTGTAGCTCTGGCCGGGGAAGCCCGCGAAGTGGGGCATACCGTCGCCGTCGTAGTTGGGGGTGGCGACCTCCAGCTGGTCCAGCTTCATGGAGAGGATCTTGCCCTCCTGGTCGAACACCACCGCGGCGTAGACCTGGTTGAAGGAGTAGACCGGAGTCTCGGTGTCGTCGGCGCCGGGCCCAAGGCGGCCGGTGCTGACCACGCCCAAGCCCATGGTAGCCTCGGCGGAGCTGACGCTGTCGGCGCCAGAATCAGCGCTTTCAATGGGATAGGGATAAGCTTCCGGGTCAAGGGCGTTGTTCACAGCGTAGATGGCGCCGTTGCTGCTCCAGGTTGCGCCGGCCACAGCGTCCACGCCTTCCACAGAACCGCTCTCCAGGATGGCCGCAGTGATAGTCTCGATGGCTTTGTCGCCGATTCCGGCGGTCTCGTCGGCGCCCACGATCTCCAACGCCACGATCTTGCCGTTCTCATCAGTGGAAACAGTGGCAGTGATCGCGCCGCCGTAACCGTCGCCGGTGCCGGTGTGCTGGGTGGTTTGCGTCTGTGTTTGGCCGCAAGCTGAGAAAAGCGTGAGTGACAGCGCTGCCGAAAGGGTGAGTGCAATCAGTTTTTTCATGTTTTCCTCCATTTTCCCCGGCCCTCTCCGGCCGGAGTTTCAGTTTGCAGTCCGCAGGTGATCCGCCCCGCAGATTGATAATATTTTAACACATGTGTACACAATAAAATGTATTTTTCATTAACTTATTATTAATTTTTTGTGAACAAGCATCTTGTTTCACGGTCATTTTTAGAAAAGCAGCCATTCCGCTGCCGCCAGCGCCAGCAGATGGAGGGGATAAAACCCGTAGAAGAGCCAGCGCACCGCCCGGCCATGGGGGCCCTGACGGCCCTGATAGAGCCATATGAGCGGCAGCGCCAGCACAGCGAAGACCTGAACAGGCACCTCGAAAGCCCCCAGCGAAACCGTCTGTCCCGCCAGCAGCACACCGTTCAGGACCAGCATTCCCGCCAGCTGGCCCAGCCGCTGCTGCCAGCCGCTGCCCCGGAAAAAGTAAAACACCAGCACTGTCCAGACGCCGGGGCCGAAATAGTCCGCCATGAACGCGGTGCCCGCCAGAAAGCCGCCCAGCACCGCCCCCGCGCCCAGTGCCAGGCGGGCGGCGGGCCTGGGCTCCGCCTTGGCCCATTCCAGCAGCTGCATGCTGCCAAGGGCAATGAGGAAAGTCCAGAGCACATTCTGGTGGAAAGGATAAACGGGACGGCCCGCAGCCAGCAGATCAAAAGGCACTTCGGAGAGAAGGGCGAAGACCAGAAGCCGGCGGGCATACCGCGCCCGGCTGCGTGTATGATAAAACCCCTCCGCCATCAGGAACGCAAAGATGGGAAAGGCCAGCCGCCCCGCGCAGGTCATCCACAGCCGGTCCGGCGCGAGAGCGAGGCAGAGATGGTCGCACAACATCAGCGCCATGGCCAGGAGGTGCAGGCCGAAGGAACTGATGTCCGGCGTTTTTTTCATGCTCTCCCCTCCCTTTTTTCGTTCACACGCTTGCCGCAGGGGGCGGCGGGCGCTATGATAAGAGTATAGCATACGCCTTTGTACGACGAAAGGGAGGCCGCCATGAAAAAACTGCTGGACTGGGCCAACGATTGTATCCGCCGCTGGGACTGGAAGAACGTCGCCCTGCTGAAATTCTGCATGCTGTCGCTGGGGGTGCTGGTGGGGCTTGCGCTGCCCAACCGGGGCCGCCGCCTTGTGAAACATATCTGCGCGGAAGTGTTTCTGCTGACCTGGGCCACCCTGATGGTGGACTGCTTTCGCATGACGCTGCCGAAGAACAGCGCCGATTCGGCAGAATGACCAACAAACTCCCCCAATACTTGTGCGCCCGGTCCTCTTGACGAAGGCCGGGCGCGGCCTTTATAGTGATAATGGCACTATTCCAGAAAGACATAAGGAGGAATGACGAATGCAATACCAGATCGCGGGCGAGCCGCTGCCGGTGGTGACCTGCCAGCTGGCCGCGGGCGAAACGATGATCACCGAGCGGGGCAGCATGAGCTGGATGACCCCCAACATGAGGATGGAGACCACCACAAACGGCGGTCTGGGCAAGGCTTTCGGCCGCCTGCTTGCTGGCGAGGCGCTGTTCCAGAACCGCTACACCGCCCAGGGCGGGCCCGGCCTTATTGCTTTTGCCTCCAGCTTCCCGGGCAGCATCCGCGCCTTTGAGATCGCCCCCGGGCGTGAACTTGTGGTACAGAAGAGCGGTTTTCTGGCGGCGGAGGCGGGCGTGGAACTCTCGATCTTTTTCCAGAAAAAGCTTGGCGCCGGCTTCTTCGGCGGCGAGGGCTTCATCATGCAGAAGCTCTCCGGTCAGGGGATCGCCTTTGCCGAGTTCGACGGCCATGTGGTGGAATATGAACTGAGCGCCGGCCAGTCGCTGGTGGTGGACACCGGCTACATCGCCGCCATGGACGCCACCTGCTCCGTGGACATCGTCACCGTGCCGGGCGTAAAGAACGCCTTCTTCGGCGGCGAGGGCCTGTTCAATACGGTGGTCACCGGCCCCGGCCACATCTGGCTGCAGACCATGCATCAGCAATGTGGAAGCCGTGCTGCGGCCCTTCTTCCCCTCCAGCAGCAACTGAACCCTATAACGTCAAGGCCGCCGCGCGCTGTTTTTCAAAGCGCGCGGCGGCTTTTTGTTCCGGGCGCAACCGCCGGTTGCGAAACTTCCAAGGCGGCTTGGTGGACTTTTGCATGCCCGGTCGGTTATACTTTTACCATTGAACGCAAAGGGGGCCGCAGCATATGAGCCTTGGTGAAAACATCACCCGCCTTCGGGCCAAGAAAAACTGGTCACAGGAGGAACTGGCACAGAAACTGGGCGTTTCGCGCCAGTCGGTGTCCAAATGGGAGACCGAGGTTTCACTTAGATAAAGATACCACACCATTCCCACGCTGACTTTTGCTCAACCGATACAGCCGGAGGGCTGGATAACAAGAAAAGGCGGTATGCGCCCCGTGGAGGGGTAGCGTACCGCCTTTTCTTGTGGGGGTTTCCAAAGGGGGCA
>DXFW01000012.1 GCA_019114225.1 Candidatus Allofournierella pullicola
GCTAAGATGATGGTAGTTCATACAGTTCCCTCCCGGTGGTTTAGTTGTGTGGTAACTCTATTCTACCAGGGTTCTGTATGAACTTCTTTTTATTTTCCTAAAGTGTTGCACTTGATAGTATAATTCACCGCATAAAAAACAAAAAGCCCGGAGATTTCTCCGGGCTTTTTCTTGTTGTTAATAGGTGTGGTCGCACACTTCATTGATTTTTTCCCGCAGGGCCACAAAGTCCCCAAAGGCCAGCGGTTTCTGGCTGGGGTTGCGCAGCAGGGCGGCGGGGTGCAGGGTGGCCATGAACCACACGCCGTTCTTTTCCTCAAACACGCCGTGTTCCTTGGTCACCGAAATATCCGGGCGGATGAGCCGCTGGGCGGCAATGCGGCCCAGACACACCACGATCTTCGGGCGGATCATGCGGAATTGTTCCCGCAGCCAGGGCAGGCAGGCGTCCCACTCCTCAGGCAGGGGATCGCGGTTCTCCGGCGGGCGGCACTTGACGATGTTGGCGATGAACACGTTCTTGTCCCGTGCCAGGTCCACCGCGGTGAGATACTGGTCCAGCAGCTTGCCGCTGCGGCCCACAAAGGGCAGGCCCTGTTCGTCCTCGTTTTTGCCGGGGCCCTCGCCAATGAGCATTACTTCCGCCGTTTTGGGGCCGGTGCCGAACACCACATGGGTGCGGGTCTCGCACAGGCCGCACTTGCGGCAGGTCAGGCACTCCTGTTTGAGCTGTTCAAAATCCATCCGCGGCTCTTCCTTTCCGGCCGTTTGCAAAAAAATGCAGCGGCCTTGCACATTTGCGCTTATTATATCACAAAAAGCGGTGTTTTGTCTTGAACTTTTTACCCCGTGTGCTAAAATAGATACGGCAAAAGGAAACACTGCGCCCTCCAAGCGGCGGCGCGGTGCAGGATAAAGGGAGGAAATATCACAATGAAATTTTTGGTTGAGACCTCGGCCCGTCATGTGCATGTCTGCAAGGAGACCCTGGAGACCCTGTTCGGCGCGGGCTATGAGCTGACCGTCAAGAAGCCCCTGAGCCAGCCCGGCCAGTACGCCTCCAACGAGCGCGTCACCGTGGTGGGCCCCAAGCGTGAGCTGGCCAACGTGTCCATCCTCGGACCCTGCCGCGGCGCGGATCAGGTGGAGCTGTCCGCCACCGACGCCCGTTCCATCGGCATTTCCGCTCCCGTGCGTGAGTCCGGCGACACCGCCGGTTCCGCCGGCTGCAAGCTGGTTGGCCCCTGCGGCGAGGTGGAGCTGAAGGAAGGCGTCATCGTGGCCAAGCGTCACATCCACGTCACCCCCGAAGACGCTGAGAAGCTGGGCGTGGCCGACAAGGAGATCGTCAAGGTTGCCTGCGGCAGCGAAGGCCGCAAGCTGGTGTTTGACGACGTGGTCATCCGCGTGAGCGAGAAGTTCGCCACCGCCATGCACATCGACACCGACGAGTCCAACGCCTGCGGCGGCGCCAGCGAGGGCGAGATCGTCAAATAAGTTTTTTGGCTGAAAACAGCCCGCCCAAAGCGGCGGGCTGTTTTTGCTTTGGAAGGTTGCATTTGCCGAAAGTTTTGTGTATAATATATCTGTTCGGACAGAGCCAAAACCGTGCGCTGTTCGGCATACGGATGCGGGCCCTGCGCGACGAGGCGCCATGAACCATGTCAGGCGGGGAACCGAGCAGCATTAAGTGGTCTGCCGCGTGCGCCGCAGTCAGTCTGCATCCGTATGCCGAGCGGCGCAAAGGCGGGGGAGCATTCCTCTGCGGGCCTGTCCGTTTTTTGTAGCATTTTTCAAAGGAGGTGCCGGCGTGTACCGGGCATTGTACCGCAAATGGCGGCCCAGCCGCTTTGAGGACGTGGTGGGCCAGCAGAACATCGTGGCCGCGCTGCAAAATCAGATCGCGGCCCACCGTGTGGGCCACGCCTACCTGTTCACCGGCACCCGCGGCACCGGCAAGACCACCTGCGCCAAAATTTTCGCCAAGGCCATCAACTGCCCGCACAACGAGAGCGGCGACCCCTGCGGCGAGTGCGAGGTGTGCCGGGGCATTGACGACGGCTCCATCCTGGACGTGGTGGAAATTGACGCTGCATCCAACAACGGCGTGGACAACATCCGCGACCTGCGGGACGAAACAGCCTATACCCCCAGTGTCTGCACCTACAAGGTGTACATCATCGACGAGGTGCACATGCTCTCCACGCCGGCGTTCAACGCGCTGCTGAAGATCATGGAAGAACCGCCTTCCCACGTGGTGTTCATCCTGGCCACCACCGAGATCCACAAGGTGCCCGCCACCATCCTCTCCCGCTGCCAGCGCTATGACTTCGGGCGTATCCGCCCGGAGGACATCGCAGGCCGTATCCGCCACGTGGCAGAGGAAGAGGGCCTGGAACTGGACGAAGCGGCGGCTCAGCTCATCGCCCGCCTGGCGGACGGCGCCCTGCGTGACGCGCTCTCCATTCTGGACACCTGCGCCGGTGTGGGCGGCGCCATCGACGAAGCGCTGGTGCGCCGGATGGCCGGCGTCACCGACCGGAGCTATCTTTTTGCCATCAGCGACGCGCTGGCCGCAGGCGAACCCGCGGCGGCACTGGAGCAGGTGGCGCAGCTTCGCCAGCGCTCGGTGGACATGAAGCGCCTGTGTGAGGAGCTGATCGCCCACTACCGCAATCTCATGCTGGCCGCACTGCCCGGCGGCAAAAATCTGCTGGCGGGCGTGCCTCCTGAAGAAGAGGCGCTCTACATGGAAAAGGGCGCGTCTGCGTCCCAGGCCGCAAGCGTGCGTGCCATCCGGCAGCTGGGCGACGCGATGGAGAAGATGAGCCGCGGCACCGATCCGCGCATTGAGCTGGAACTGGCGCTCTTTGCCATCTCCCGGCCTGCTGCGGAGCCGGCGGCCGTTCCGGTGCAGGCAGCGCCTCAGGCCCGGCAGCCTGCTCCCTTTGCGGCGGCGCCCGCCGCGCCCAGTTCCTCCTGGCAGCCGGCCGCACCGGCTCAGCCCGCCGCCGCCCAGAGCGTGCAGCCTGCACAGGCCGCTGCGCCTGTGGAACAGGCGGTGCCGGAGCCTGAACCGCTGCCCTGGGAGGGGCAGCCGATGGAGCAGCAGCCGGTGCCGGAGCCAAAGCCCCGCACCGCGCGCCCGGCGGCGGCCAAACCTGCTGTTTCCGGCCCGCCCCAGCTCTTTGAGCCCTGGCCTCAGGTGCTGGAAGTGCTCAAAAAGCGGGACCACATGCTGCCTGCCTATCTCAAGGGCTCCAAAGCCTATTACGACGGGCGGCGGGTGCTCATCGACGGAGGCGACATCTTCCGGGAGTTCATCCGTCAGAACAAGGACTCCCAGGCTTTGCTCAAGGCCATCATCCAGGAAGTGAGCGGCCTTGCCTGCGGTATCGGTCCCTACACGCCGCCTGCGGCTCAAGGGGCGGAACACCCCACGGTGGAGCAGGCGCTGAAAGAACTTGAAAACCACGGTGTGGATGTGGTATACAAGGACAAAGAATAAGAATAGAACAAAATAAAGGAGAAGATCCCCATGAAAGCAAGACTGCCCCAGGGCTACGGCAAACCCGACGTGAACGCGCTCATGCGCCAGGCCCAGAAGATGCAGGAGGACATGAAGGCCAAGCAGGAAGAGCTGGAGAACACCGAATACACCGCCAGCGTTTCCGACGGCATGGTGGAGGTCACCATGACCGGCAAGCACCAGGTCACTGCCATCCACATCAAGCCCGAGCTGGCTGACCCCGACGACATCGAAATGCTGGAAGATATGGTGGCTGCCGCGGTGAACGAGGCAGTGCGCAAAGTGGACGAGGACGCCGACGCCGCCATGCAGAAGATCACCGGCGGGGCGAACTTCCCCGGCCTGTAAGGGGGAGCGACCATGGGATACAACGCGGCGCCGCTGGAAAAACTGGTGGAGCAGTTCTCCAAGTTTCCGGGCGTGGGGCGCAAGGGCGCCACGCGCATGGCGTATCAGGTGCTCAGCATGCCCGCCGCTGAGGCGATGGAGCTGGCCCGGGCCATTGAGGAAGCCCACACGAAACTGCACCGCTGCCGTATCTGCCAGGACTACACCGAAAACGAGGTGTGCCGCATTTGTTCCTCCCCCAAGCGGGACGCCAGCGTGATCTGCGTGGTGGAGAGCCCCCGGGACGTCACCGCCTTCGAGCGCACCCGGGAGTACAACGGCCTTTACCATGTGCTCCACGGCCTCATCAGCCCGATGGACGGCATTGGTGCGGACCAGCTGTGTGTCAAGGAACTGCTGGCACGCCTGACCGACGGCACCGTGAAGGAGGTCATCATGGCCACCAACCCCACGGTGGAGGGCGAGGCCACCGCCATGTATCTGGCAAAACTCATCAAGCCGCTGGGGATCAAGACGACCCGGCTGGCCTACGGCCTGCCGGTGGGGTCCAGCCTGGAATATGCCGACGAGACAACCCTTTATAAGGCGCTCAGCGGCAGGGGAGAGCTGTAAAACCGCTTTCCGGCCCGGTGTTCCCACGCAGGCAAAGGAGAAAACGCAAATGCCCGAACAAGTCAAAACCAAGACCATTGCCCTGAACCGGCAGGCCCGGCACGAATATTTTGTGGTGGAGAGCCTGGAAACCGGCATTGAACTGGTGGGCACCGAGGTGAAGAGCCTGCGCATGGGCCAGGTGAATCTGAAGGACGCCTGGTGCGATGTGGAGGACGGCCAGCTCTATGTGCGGGGCATGCACATCAGCCCCTACGAGAAGGGCAACATCTTCAACCGCGATCCCCTGCGGGCCCGCAGGCTGCTGGCTCACAAAAACGAGATACGCAAGCTGGCCCAGGAAGTGAAACTTCAGGGCTACACGCTGGTGCCTCTGGCGCTGTATTTCAAGCACGGCAGGGTGAAGCTGGAGCTGGGCCTGTGCAAAGGCAAAAAGCTCTATGATAAACGAGAGACCGCCGCAAAGCGGGCTGCCCAGCGGGACATCGACCGCGCCATGAAAGAGCGCAGCCGGTGAAAACAAAATCAAAAAAGGACCTCCGGGCAAACGCCCGGAGGTCCTTTTTGCTTTGTGTCAGGACAGTTCGAACTGACCGGTATAGAGCTGATAATAGCGGCCCTTCTGAGCCAGCAGGTCGTCGTGGTCGCCCCGCTCGATAATCCGTCCATGCTCCAGCACCATGATGGCGTTGGAGTTGCGCACGGTGGAAAGCCGGTGGGCGATGACGAAAACGGTGCGCCCCGCCATCAGTTTGTCCATGCCTTTTTCGATGAGCTTTTCGGTGCGGGTGTCGATGGAGGAGGTGGCCTCATCCAAAATCAGCACCGGCGGGTCGGCAACGGCGGCCCGGGCGATGGCCAGAAGCTGGCGCTGGCCCTGGCTGAGGTTCGTGCCGTCGGCGGTGAGCACCGTGTCGTACCCTTGGGGCAGATGGCGGATGAAAAAGTCGGCATTGGCAAGCTTTGCCGCCGCCACGATCTCCTCGTCGGTGGCGTCCAGCCGGCCGTAGCGGATGTTCTCTTTCACCGTGCCGGTGAACAGGTGAGTGTCCTGCAGAACCATGCCCAAAGAGCGGCGCAGGTCGTCCTTTTTGATCTTGGTGATGTTGATCCCGTCGTAGCGGATCTTGCCGTCCGGCACCTCATAAAAGCGGTTGATGAGGTTGGTGATGGTGGTCTTGCCCGCGCCGGTGGAGCCCACAAAGGCGATTTTCTGGCCGGGCCGGGCGTAGAGGCTCAGATCGTGGAGCACGATCTTCTCCGGGTCATAGCCAAAGTCCACATGCTCAAAGGTCACATCGCCCCGCACGGGAACATACTCCAGCCGCCCGTCATGGTGGGGCCACTTCCAGGCCCACTGGCCGGTGCGCTTTTCGCTCTCGGTGATGGTGCCGTCCTCGCTGATGACCGCGTTCACCAGCGTCACATAGCCCTCGTCCAGTTCCGGCGTCTCGTCGATGGCGGCAAAGATACGCTCAGCGCCCGCCAGCGCCGCCAGAATGGCGTTGAACTGCATGCTGATCTGAGTGACCGGCTGGCTGAAGGAGCGGGTGTACTGCAAAAAGCTGCCGATGGTGCCCAGGTCCATCCGGCCGGCAATGGCCAGCGCCGCGCCAACGGCGGCAGTGAGGGCGTAGTTCACATAGGAGAGGTTGCCCATCAGGGGCATGATGATGTTTGCATAGGTGTTGGCCTGGGTGGCGGCCTGGCGCAGGTCCTCGTTCAGCTGGGCAAAGTGTTCGTTCACCGCGTCTTCGTGGCAGAACACCTTGACCACCTTCTGGCCCTCGATCATCTCTTCGATGTAACCGTTGGCCGCGCCCAAAGCCCGCTGTTGGGCCATGAAGCCGCTGGCCGAGCGCTTGCCAATCACCGCAATCATCTTAATCATCACAATGAGCATGAGCACGATGAGCAGGGTGAGCAGGGGGCTGAGCACCAACATCATAATAAAAGTGCTCACCAGCGTCACGGCGCTGGTCACAAGCTGGATGAGGCCCTGGGCCAGTGCCTGGCGCAGGGTGTCCACGTCGTTGGTGAACAGGCTCATAATGTCGCCGTGGGTGCGGCTGTCGAAGTAGCGGATGGGCAGATCCTGCAGCTTGTTGAACAGGTCCCGCCGGATACCGTTCAGCGCCCGGTTGGAGACGCGGGTCATCACCATCTGCTGGATGAAGGTACACAGCGCGCCAATGACATACACCGCTGCGGTGAGCACCAGCATGCCGATGAGGGGCGCGAGGGTGGTGGAGTTGAGGGGCTGGCCGATGAGCGGCAGAATGCCCTGGTTGATAATGGGTTTGAGCATATAGGTGCCGAACACGCCCGCGCCCGCGCTGGCTGCAATGCACAGCAGCACGCAGAACATCAGCCATTTCTGGCGCAGCATGTAGCCCAGCACCCGCATGAAGGTGCGCCGCGCGTTTTTCGGCCGCTCAAAGCCGCCTCTGCGCCCGCCGCCGGGCCCGCCCGGAATACGTCCTGCCATTTATTCCACCCCTTTCTGCTGCGAGGTGTAAACCTCGCGGTAAATTTCGCTGCGTTCCATCAGTTCGTCGTGGGTGCCCATGTCGGCAATTTTGCCATCGTTCAGCACCACGATCTTGTCTGCGTCGCACACGCTGGCCACCCGCTGGGCAATGATGATCTTGGTGGAGTCCTTCAGGTGGGTGCGCAGCGCCTCGCGGATGGCCGCGTCGGTGGCGGTGTCCACCGCGCTGGTGGAGTCGTCCAGAATCAGAATCTTCGGCTTTGCCAGCAGCGCCCGCGCAATGCACAGCCGCTGCTTCTGACCACCGGACACGTTCACGCCGCCCTGCCCCAGGTCGGTGTCGTACCCTTTGGGGAAGGAGGTGATGAAATCGTGGGCGCTGGCCGCCTTGCAGGCTTCCACCAGCTCCTCATCGGTGGCGTTCGCGTCGCCCCAGCGCAGATTTTCCCGGATGGTGCCGCTGAACAGCACGTTCTTTTGCAGCACCATGGCCACGCCGTGGCGCAGCACGTCCAGATTGTAGTCTTTCACCGGGTGGCCGCCAACGGAGAGCTGGCCGCCGGTGATGTCATAAAGACGGGGGATAAGCTGCACCAGCGAGGTCTTGGCGCTGCCGGTGCCGCCCAGAATGCCCACCGTCTCGCCGCTGCGGATGGAAAGGCAGATGTCGCTGAGCACGTCCTCGCCGGCGGTTTTGGCGTACTTGAAGTTCACATGGTCGAACTCCACGCTGCCGTCCTCCAGCTGAGGACCTTCGCCCTCGGGCGCGCCCACGATCTCGGGCTGTTCGTCCAGGACCTCCACGATACGCTGGATGGAGGCCCGGCTGATGACCAGCTGAGTGAAAGCCATGCCGATCATCATCAGGCTCATCAGAATTTGAGTGACATAGCTGATGAAACTCATCAGTTCGCCGCTGAGCATAACGCCGCCGATGATGAGCTGGCCGCCGAACCAGAGGATGGCGATGATACAGCCGTACACCGTGACCTGCATGATGGGCATGAGGGTGATAACAATGCTTTCCGCCTTGATGGACTGATTCATCAGGTCATCGTTGGCTTCCTTGAATTTCTGCTTTTCATACTCCGAGCGGACAAAGGCCTTCACCACCCGGATGGCAATGAGGTTTTCCTGCACGCTGGCGTTCAGCCGGTCATAGCGGGCCAGCATGGCGATGAACTTGGGGTAGGCCAGCCGGATGACGCAGACAAGGGCGCAGGCCAGCACAGGAATGGCCACGAGGAACACGGTGACCAGTTCGCTGTTGATGGAAAATGCCATGAAGGTGGCGCTGATGAGCATCACCGGCGCGCGCACCAGCATACGGATGCACATCTGGTAGGCGTTCTGGGTGTTGGTCACGTCGGTGGTCAAACGGGTCACCAGGCTGGCGGTGCTGAATTTGTCCACGTTGGAAAAACTGAAATTCTGCACGTTACGGAAGGCAGCCAGCCGCAGCTCGCTGCCAAAGCCCATGGAGGCAACGGCGGAAAAACGGCTGCTGGCCGCGCCCATGAACATGCCGGCCAGCGCCATTAGGATCATCAGAAGGCCCAGCTTTGCCACATAGGCAAGGTCACGGTTCGCAATGCCCACGTCCACGATCCGGCTCATCAGCAAGGGAATGGTGATCTCCAGCAGCACTTCGGCCGTCACGCACAGGGGCGCCAGAATGGACTCCTTTTTGTAGGGGCCCGCATACTTCAAAAGGGGCTTGATCAAGGGTGTTTTCTCTCCTCTCCGGCTGATTTTGCAGTTCGGTCTGCCGCCTCCGCAAGGCTCAGGGCTGTTTTGCCCCGGTATTCGTCGCCCGCCAGGTTTTCCTCCAGACGCAGCAGCAGGGAAGCCAGAACGTCCAGTTCGCTGTCACTGAAGCCCTGCAGCATTCTCCCCACCACCTGGTCGTAGCAGGTGCGGCCCCGGGCCACGGTGCTGTGGCCCCGCTCGGTCAGTTCAATGTGGTTGCGGCGCATGTCTGTTTCGTCCGCCCGCTTTTCCAGCATGCCGGCCTTTTGCAGCCGCTTGATGGAGGTGGCGATGGACGGGCTGGACACTCCCAGGTGCTCCGCAATGTCCGTTTGCGTGCAGCCGGGGTTTCGCTCCACATGCAGAAGAATGGGGATCTGGGACCCCCAAACCCCTGTGTCCGAGAGCATGTTTTGCACCCGCAGCCGGTGCAGCAGGGAAATGCGGTTGACGTGCCGCAGCACGTCGATCTGCTTCTGATCCATCCTGTTCACCTCCCTACAAAAATAATTAACCGAATAACTGTTAATCGAGCAAGTAATAGTTTATCATGGGAGAACGAAAAGTCAAGAAAAGCAGCACCTGTCACAAAAAATTTACAATTTAATTGTACGGATTAGACAAAGAAAAAGCGCCCTCCCCAAAAAGGAGAGAGCGCCAAAAGGCAGTGTTCAAACATTGAAGCGGTCATAAGAAGCACAGCAGTCCAGGCACAGGTGCTTGCCGTTTGCCACCCGCACCCAGTTGGCGCCGGTCACTTCGCCGCAATTCTCGCACACATAGGAGTCGAACAGCCGCGCCCGTTCGGGCAGCGCCAGGGTAGCGGCCTTCACATCGAACAGCTCCTCGGGCTCGTGGGCCTGATAGTAGGCGAAGGACTGCTCCCGGGTCATGCCTGCCGGGGCGGGCCGAAGGACCAGCCGCACCGAACGGCCGTTTTTGCGGTTGTAAAAAGAAAATGCCTGTTTGCCCCGCATGTGGAACAAAAGGTTGCCCTTGCCCACCGTGCAGCTGAGAATGGCCTGGATGGCGTCCACACCGCAGGCGTCGTTTTCGGTAATGCACACGATCTCCTCGTCTTTGGAGCAAACGCCGTTTTCCATTGTGATGTCCAGCAGCTTGATGGCGTAAAGCGCCGCTTTGTAGCCAATGGTCAGCCCGCCGCAAACGTGACCGTGGAAGTCGGCGGCTTTCTGCCAGAGTTCTTTGTTTTCGTCCATTGTCGTTGCCTCCTGTTTCATTCGTTCACAAGCACGATGTGCCGTCCGTTCACAACCACGGGCTCAGCGTCCACACCGTAGACGTCCCGCAGGGCGGTCTTGTCCAGAACTTCCAGCCCGCCGCAGCGGTAGACCTGCCCGCCGCACATCAAAAGAAAACGGTCGCAGAAGCGAAGGGCCAGAGTCAGGTCATGGATCACCACCACCGCCGTCAGGCCCTCGGTGCGGCACAGTTCCGCCACGATCTTCAAAACTTGATACTGGTTGCGGATGTCCAGCGCGCTGGTGGGCTCGTCCAGCAAAAGCAACCGAGGCTGCTGGGCAAGCGCCCGGGCCAGCATGACCTTCTGCCGCTCGCCGCCGGAAAGCTGATTCAAAAACCGGCCCCGCATGTCCATCAGGCCAAGCCGTGCCATGGCGGCGTGGACGATGTCGTGGTCCTCGCGGGAAAAACTCCATCCCATGTAGGGCCGCCGCCCCAGCATGACCATGTCGTGCACCGTCATCTGGGTGGAAGCCACCGTCTGCGACACAAAGGCCACCCGCTGGGCCACCTGGCGGTGGGGCATGGTCAGCAGGTCTTCGCCGTCCAACAGAAGGCTGCCGGCGTCCGGCTTTAAAATGCCGTTCATGCACTTGAGCAGGGTGCTCTTGCCCGCGCCGTTGTTGCCGAGGATGGCCAGAAAATGCCCTTCCTCTGCCGTGAAGTCCACATCCTTCAGAACGACCGGGCAGTTCTTGTAGTGAAAACAGATCCCTTTTGCTTCGATCATGCCTGCCGCCCTCCCCGGAACAAAAGATAGAGAAACAGCGGCCCGCCCAAAAAGGAGGTGATGGCGCCGATGGGCAGGATCACCGGGGCGATGGCCGTGCGGGCGAACAAATCGCCCAGCAGAAGCAGCGAAGCGCCCGCCAGCAGTGAACCGGGAATGAGGTAGACGTGGTTGTTGCCCACCACAAGCCGCACCGCATGAGGCGCAACCAGTCCGATGAAGCTGATGAGGCCGATCTGGGATACGATCACCGAGCTGGTCAGGCAGCACAGCAGCATGCTCACCAGCGTCAGGCTGCGCACGTTAATGCCAAGACTGACCGCCATTTCCGTACCGCCCAAAAGAGCATTGTAATCCCAACGGTGGAATACGCAGTAAAGCACCAGCAGCAGGACCACCAGCCCGGTCAGCCGCAGGTCGCCCATGTCGGTGCTGCCCAGATCGCCAAAGGTCCAGAACACCAGCGTGGCCAGTTCCACTTCGCTTGCAAAGTACTGGATGAGAGTGGTTGCGCCGGTGAGCATGGAGCTGATGGCCACGCCCGCCAGCACGATCCCCTCGGGGCTGATCTGCCGGAAGCGGGAAAGCCCCAGGATCACCGCGGCCACCGCCAGCGAACCGGCAAACGAGCACAGAGTGATCCCCGCGCCGCTCTTCCCGCCAAGGCCCAGCGTTACAATGGCGAAGGCTGCCCCAAAGGTGGCCCCCTGGGAAACGCCCAGGGTGGAGGCGGAGGCCAGCGGATTGTTCAGAATCGCCTGCAAAATGCACCCGGCCAGCCCCAGTCCCGCGCCGCCCAGAATGGCGGTGCAGATACGGGGCAGGCGGTTGGCCTGGACCACCAGGTTGATTTTTTCATCCTGTGCCAGCCCGAACACCCCACGCACCAGTTCCGCCAGAGGCGTCTCGTAGGAACCGGCCCGCAGCGAAAGCAGCGCCGCAGCCACGAGCACCACGGCGAGCAGTGCCAGAAAGCACAGGCTCTTCACCTGATTGCGGTGGTAGGCAGCGTCCCGGATGTCATTTGCCGAGGACAATGGGGCGGAATTCATAGCCGGCCTCCTTCAGGTCGTTGTAGGGGTTTTCGCCCAGCAGGGTGGTGAAGATCTCGCCGGCCTTTTCCACCGTGTCCACATCCGCGAACTGCTCCGGGTAGATGACGCTGCCCGCATAGTAAGCGTCCGCCAGGGCGGTGTCCAGGTTGGAGGCGTAGGAGCGGAAGGAAATTTGAGAATAGACCTTGCCGTTCTTCACAGCGGAAAGGGCGTTGTAGAAATCAGAGTTCTTGGCGTAATCCTCATTGATGAGGTCCATGCCGTTGAAGTCCAGGAAGATGATGTCCGGATCCCAGGCCAGCACCTGCTCCGGGTCGATGTCAAAAGCGCCCGCCTGGCCGGTGGTGTCCGCCAGATTGTTGGCGTTCAGAAGTTCAAAGGGGCCGTAGTGGGCCTCGGTGCCTTCAAAGCCGTGCACCCCTTTGAAGGAGACGCCTGCCACATACACAGAGGGCCGCTGGTCCTGGGGAACAGAGGCGGTGCGCCCGGCCAGATCCGCCTTCACACCGTCCAGGTAAACGGTCAGTTCTTCAGCGCGTTCCTCAAGGCCAAACAATTCGCCCAGCACCCGCAGTGTCTCATAGGCTTTTTCGTCCAGAGTGGTGTCGCTGCCGGGCACCACCACCACCGGAATGCCGGTGCGGGCCGCCAGCTCGTCCGCGTCGGCCGAGGCGTATTCGCTCATCACGATGACCTGGGGCCCCACGGCAATAATTTCTTCCGCGTTGGGCGAGCCGTTGGTGCCGATGACCGGAAGGTCTTTGAATTTTTCGCCGTTCACATGGCTGTAAAGACGGGTCAGGTCAGGCTTGGTCTCATAGTCCTCCACGCCCACCACCCGGTCGGACGCACCCATATAGCAGGTGTAGCGCAGCGCGCCCACGCCAACGCAGACAACGCTTTCCACGGTTTCGGGGACTTCCACCTGGCGCCAGGCGCCGTCGGTGATGAGACGGGTGCCGCTGGTGCTTGAGGAAACAGTGGAGGCAGGGCGGGCGGAAGCAGGTGCGTCGGCACAGGCCGCCAGAGAGAGGCCAAGCGCCAAAGCCAGCGCGAGAGCGGAGCATTTTTTCAGCAGTTTCAAAGCAGTTTCCCTTTCTTGCCGCAAACGGGCAGACAAAATAAAAAGGCGTATGCCTCCCCGCAGGGGAAGTCATACGCCTTCATCAGCATATGAAAATCAAATGAACTATTGTTGCTCGGGAACAGGACGCTTCTGCGCCGGGCCGCCGGCTTCCTGCCGGGACCAAAATCGTCTTTATCAGTTTACTATATTCAGGGCGGCGTGTCAATCCTTTCCATTGTCCGGCCCGGGCAGGCGGCGGTTGGCAATTTCAAAATTCAGCCAGTTCCCATGATGGTAATACCAGAAAAAGAACGTAGAACTGAGCGCCCAGGTGAGGGGATAGACCCAGTAGACCATCTGAATGCTGTGGGTCAGCGGCACGGTGACCGTCAGAAAAGTCACCCGGATGACGCACCAGCACACCATCATGGTGAACATGGGGACAACCGCTTTGCCCGCGCCCCGCAGCACTGCCGCGATGGAGTGAGAGTAGGCCAGCAGACAGTAGAACAAAGCGGCGGTGCGGGCCTTGTCGGTGCCGAACTGCACCACCTCAGGCGTTGCGTCAAAGGCGGCAATGAGCTGGGGGGCAAGGAGAAAGATGACCACGCCGATTCCTTCCGCCAGAAGAACGGTGGTCAGCACTCCGAAGCGCACGCCTTTGCGGGTTCGTTCATATTCGCGGCCGCCCAGGTTCTGCCCCACAAAGGTGGTCAGAGCCATGGTGAAACTGTTGATGGGCAAAAAGCCGAACCCCTCCACTTTGGTGTATGCGCCGTAGCCGGCCATGGCCATTTCGCCGAAGAAATTCACGTTGGACTGCACCAGCACATTTGCAAAGGCGATGATGGAGTTCTGCACGCCGGAGGGCAGGCCCAGCCGGATGATCTCCCGCAGAAGGAAGGGGTCAAAGCCCAGCTTGCGCAGAAAAAGGCGATAGCATTCCTTGCTGCGCAGCAGGTGCACAAGGCACAAAAGAGCGCTCACGGCCTGGGAAATGACGGTGGCCAGAGCCGCGCCGCCCACGCCGGTGTGAACGAACTCGATGAACACCACATCCAGCACCAGATTGACCACCGAGGAGACCATCAGATAGTACAGGGGATGGCGGCTGTCGCCCACTGCTTGCAAAATACCCACAAAGATATTGTACATCACAAAGAACAGCGACCCGGCAAAGTAGATACGCAGGTAAGTGACGGACTGGGGCAGCACGCTCTCCGGCGTGTCCATCCAGATAAGGATCTGAGGGCTGAGCAGCACGCCCAATGCAGTCATGGCAACGCCCGCCACAAGGCCAAAGGCCACCGTGGTGTGCACAGCCCGCTGCACGCCGTCTTTGTCCTCAGCGCCGAACAGCCGGGCCACCACCACGCCCGCGCCGCCGGCAATGCCGCTCAAAAAGCCAATGAGCATGAAGATTAGACTGCCGGAGCTGCTCACCGCTGCCAGAGCGCTGCTGCCCAAAAAGTTGCCCACGATGAGAGAGTCCACCGTGTTGTAGAGCTGCTGGAACAGATTGCCCAAAAACAGCGGCAGCGCAAAAAAGGTCAGCCGCTTCCAGATGGTGCCGCTGGTCATCGGCTCCACGGCTTTTGTCATTCCATACACCTTCTGTTTTTACAAAATCAACTCTTTCTATTATAGAAGGATGGCACAAGGCGCGCAAGAGGGGGCCGGATACAAAAACTCCCCCGCACAAAGGCGGGGGAGAAGGGCGTTCAGCCAACAGAAAGTTCAATGCTCTCGGCCAGAGCGCTCAGCTGCTGCGCACTCATAGCGCCGTCGGCAAAGGCGAACTCCGCAAAATAGGGCAGCACCTTCCAATCGTATGCAAGCACACAGTCGCGGCTGTTCCAGGGGTCGGTGACCGCCGCGTCGGTGGTGCCCAGTTCCTGCCAGACGTATCGTGCGGTGGCCACAGCACCGGTGTCGGAGTTTTGCACCACATGGTAGTCCTCATAGCCCGCGTGGTTGGAGAGCGCCACAGCGGCAAAAATCTGCATGGGCACACTGTCGGCGGCAGTGTCCACCGTTGCAAGGGTGGGTTCGTCTGTCGCTCCGAGATCGCACAGATGGACTGCGCCCACCTGCCGGCCGTTTTGAAGCACGGAAAGGACGGGAATGCCTGCCTCGTCGATGGTTGTGTCACCCTGCAGGAGCAGGCCGTCCGGCAGGTTCACGGACAACAAAGCTTTGCTCCCGTCGCTGAAGGTATAAAGCACTTTCGTCGCGCCGTGTTCTTCGTATACAGCGGCCATCGGCTCAGAATACCCCGCCGGTTCACCAAAGGTGAAGGGAGGCGTCAGCTCCAGACTGCCGCGGGCGTAAATACTTTGCATGTTTTCGCCTTCGTCGGTCATGAAAAAGACGTTCAGCGACACATTGGACAGAGTTTCCATATTGCCCGAGAACCCGCCCGACACAGCACCGCCGCCGAATTTCATGTCGTCGGGAGTGAGTTCGAAAGACTCGGTGGAAAAAGTACCGACTCCCTCGGAATAACTGGCGTTTATGGTGACGTAAAGCCCGGTCTTTCCATCCTCGGAAATGGGGACGGGCCCCGGCATTTCAATGGTATATCTCCCGTTGGCTGTCATTGTAAAACTGGCCAGTGTGTCGGCGATGAACTGGTCGGCGATCTCGGGGGTAAGTGCCGGGGCGCTCTGGGCATACAGAAGGGCGTCGATGACCCGATTGAGGGAAATTATATGCTCTTCCTGGGTGCCGTCGGGATAATCGGCGTAAAGAAACATACCCAGTTCAGTGTAAGCGGGGTCGTAGGGGATGGAGTATTGCTCGCCGGGCGTCCAGACAGTGCCTTCCAAAAAATGCAGGCTCTGGCTGAACCCGTCTTCATACACCGCCCGCCCGGAGATTTGTATCGTCAGTTGGGCGCCTTCCGGCACTTCTTCGGGCAGAGTGAAGAAAAGCTGGTCATCTTTCAGTTCCAGAGTATCAGTCAGCGCGGAGGCATACTCGTCCAGAGGGCTCATCCCGGAAGTTGCCTCCGAGGCATCGCCTGCCTGCCACTGATTGTAGAGATATTTGCAGAACTCTTCGTCGGTCACCTGCCATAGCCGGCCATCGTATTCTGTGCGCACCTGGCTGCCGTCGTCCTTGTAACCGTTGAAGGTGAGCGATGTCCCATCCTCCAGCTCCACCACCAGGGCGTACAACGGGGTGAAACCTTCTTCACTGGTGCGGGCAAGCCCCTGCAGTCCTTCCAGCCGATCGGTCAGCTCGTCCAGCTGACTGGCGTTCAGCTCCCGCTCGTTGGGTTCGGTATAGTCCCAAACAGTTGCGGAAACGATGGCGTTTTCGGAAAAATCGTAGCGCGGGGTGAGGGGGTCGGTGAGAAAGACCACAGCCATTACAACGCAGAGAACAAGCGCGCCCGCCACCGCCCAGAAGGCGGGCTTTTTGTAATGGAGCGCCGCTTTTACCCGGGTCTTGATCCCAACTTCTCCGAAGGCCAGCGGGCAGGCGCCCAGCGCCCGGCGGCCTGTGCTGCACTCCAGCAGGGCCTGGGAGTAATCCGCCCGCTGACCGGGGCCCATGCCCCGCACCACGCGCTCGTCACAGGCAAGCTCGATGTCCCGGCAGAACAGGATGTAGGCAGCCCACAAAAGGGGATTGAACCAATAGACGGCCAGCAGCGCAAAGCCCAAGGGCTTCCACCAGTGATCCCGGCGGGCGATGTGAGCTTCCTCGTGGGCGATCACCGGGCCGCGGGCGGCTTCGGGCAGGGCTGCCGGAAGATAGATGTGAGGGCGGATAAGACCGAACACAAAAGGCGTCGGCACCCGTTCGCTTTCAAAGATGTTGTCCCGCACCAGAACGGCTTCGCCCACCCGGCGGCGCAGCCGCAGCCAACTGACCAGCGTGTAAAGGCAAAGGGCAAGAATGCCGACCACCCATACCAGTGCCATCAGGGGAATGAGCACCTGAAGCGGATTCGCGCTGGCGCCAAGGGTGGGGGAAAAGGTCTCGGTCACGATGGGGTTCACCACCCGGTCCACCGCGGCCATACCGCTGTTCAGCGCCGGAGCGGGCGAGAGCATAATGTTCTCCGGCACCGTTTCCCGGCTGGGCAAAAGGCTCAGCGCACTTTCCAGTGTGAAGGGGCATACAAGGCGGAAACCCACCAGCCCCCACAGCAGCACGCTGGCCCAGCGGGGCCCTTTGCGCAGCAAAAGGCGCAGCACCAGCACCGCCAGCACCAGCCAGGAAGCGGCAATGCTCCGATTCACAAGTTCGATAAACAAATCCGCCAGCCACTCAGCCATCGTGCTCTGCCTCCTCCCGGAACCGGTCGATCATCGCCTGCACCTCGTCCACCTCTTTGGCCGAGAGCCTGCGGTGCTTCGTGAAGGCTGCCACAAACGCAGGCAGCGAGCCCTCAAAGGTCTTTTCCACCAGCTCGTCTATTTCCGCGGCCTGTACCTGGTCTTTGCTTACCAGTGAGGTCACGACCGTGTTTTCGTTTTTCAGCACGCCGCGCTCAGACAAGCGCTTGATAACGGTGTAGGTGGTGGTGGGCTTCCAGCCCAGCTGCTCGCGGCACATCTGCACCAGTTCGCTGCTTTTGATGGGCTCGTGCTCCCACAAGATAAGACACAAACGGTATTCGCTTTCAAAAACCTTGGGCACTTCCATTGGGGGACTGCCTCCTTCTCTACTGTGTTAGAGTTCACTTATAGTCTAACACGTTAGAGTGGCTCTGTCAAGCGAGTGGCGCAGTGCCCTGCGAAAAACAACACACTTGCCCGTCTTGGTTCTGGAAATACGGAGAAAGCAGACGGCGGCACAAATTAATCTTCTGCCCGGCAAGAGAAATGAGCGGAACAGACAAAGGCCCGATAATAGGAAAAAGAGCCGCAGGACCACACAATGGGGGGTCGCACGGCTCTTTTGGTTTGTCAGCTGCCGGGGCGGGCTTTGGAATAAATCCGGTACGCAGCCACACAAAATGATTTGAGCAACAGAAGAAATGGGGGTGCCCAAACCGATATGAAACAGGGAGACTTCTTCCATCCGGCTCATCAGGTAGACAGCCGGGATCCTTACGCAAAAAGCGCCGAACACGCCTTGCAACATGACGAAAACGGTCTTTCCACAGCCGTTGAAATACCCGATAAAGCAAAAGAGAACAGCGGTGAGCAGACAATCGATCGCATAGGCTTTTAAATAGTCATGGGCAAAGGCGATCACTTCCGCTTCCGCGGAAAAGACGGAAGAAAGCAGATCGCCGGCAAAAAACGCAATGGAACCCATCACGAAGCCGGCCGCCAGTGCGGTTTTAATGCCATAGAACAGTGCCTTGCGGGACCGTTCAAATTCTCCGGCCCCGTTATTCTGCGCCACAAAAGCCGAGATAGACTGCATATAGGCAGAGGCGACCAACATCAAAAGCACACAGACCTTCTCGGCCACGCCAACAGCCGCGGATTCCATAACGCCCATGCTGTTGACCACCACCTGAATAAAAAGGAAGGAAAACTGCACCAGCAGTTCCTGCAACGCAATGGGCACGCCCACAAGCAGGATCTTTTTCAAACAATCCGGGTCAAAACGAATATACGTTTTTGAAAAAACGAAAGGAAGGTTCTTTTTGCTGATGAAATAGAAAGAAAACAGAACGCTGATGGCCTGAGCGGAGATGGTGGCAATGGCCGCCCCGGCAGCACCCATGCCAAAACCTGCCACCAGAAGCAGATCGCCTAAAATATTGACCACGCAAGCGATGGTGACGGTAAGAAGCGGGGTTTTGGAATCGCCAATGCCGCGAAAAACGGCGCCGATCACATTATATGCAACGATGAAAACAGTGCCGGCCCCGCAGATACGAACATAGCCGCTTGTTTGCGAAAACGCCTCCGCCGGTGCATGCATGAAGGCAGCCAGATCATTGCTGAAAGGAACGACCAAAGCCGTTAGCACGGCTGCCAGCAAAGCAAAAACAGCAATGCCCGTTCCAATGCCCCTTCCGGCTCGTTCTGGCTTCCCGGCTCCAATGCAATCTCCAACAAAAACCGTCACGCCCATGGTCAAGCCGGTGATGACCATGGTGATCATGTTGAACAGCTGGCTGCCGGAGGCCACGCCGGATTGCTCGTATGTATCTGCAAACTGCCCGACGATGATCAAATCGGCCGCACCGTACATGGCTTGCAGAAAGAGCGCCAACAGCACCGGAAATGCGAAGGCGACCAGTGATTTTAGAATGTTTCCCTGAAGCAAACCGGATGTTTTCGTTTGGTTCATAGTCTTCTCCTTGTTCTGCGGGCAGTCTGCACGGCGCAGAACTGCTCTTAAAGCGGCGGTTGGCAAAGGCAAACTGCGCTTTTCGGCCGGACATCCATTGTGTTCAAAGGCTTTTCCGGGCCGTAAGTGTGTGCCTCTTTCGCAAAAAAAGAGCCGGATAAGAAAAGCAGGAATTTCACCTGCCATCTTATCCAGCTCGCAACCTCATGCGTGTTGCTCACCCTCCGATGAACGCAATGCGTTATAGCAAATTTAAAATGTGCTGTCAACGAGGCGCAGGCAAACCCGTGACAAAGTGACGGGAGCGGAGTATAATCCAAAGAGAACGAAATAGACGGGACTTGCGAGGAGTTGTAAAAGAATGACCAAAATACTTTTTGTGTGCCACGGCAATATTTGCCGCAGCCCCATGGCCGAATTCGTGATGAAAGACCTCGTGGAAAAGGCGGGGCTGGCCGATGAATTCACCATTGCCTCCGCGGCCACCAGCACCGAAGAAATCGGCAACCCGGTCTATCCTCCGGTCCGCCAGCTTCTGGCGCGGCACGGGATATCCTGCGCGGGCAAAACTGCCCGGCAGCTGCAAAGAGGGGATTATGCCGCTTGGGATTTGTTCATCGGGATGGACATGGCCAATCTGCGCAATATGACCCGGCTGTTCGGTGGAGACCCGGAGGGCAAAGTGCATGCTCTTCTGGACTATACCCACCGTCCCGGCGAGGTGGCCGATCCCTGGTATACCGGAGATTTTGAAAGCACATGGCGAGACGTGGTGGAAGGCTGCACCGGGCTTCTGCAAAGTATGACCCATACATAAAAAAGGAAGGCCGCGGATTTTGAGATCCGCGGCCTTCGTTTTAAGCCTTAATATACGACTTCCAGCGAGGTGAGCGGGCTTTCCAGCTGACCGCCCACAAAGGAGCCCATCGACGCCGGGTCCACCGCGCCATCCTGGCAGCGTGCGGTGAAAAATCCGTATTCTACGCCGCCTTCCGACGCATGCAAATCGCACTGGACCTGCAAAATGCCGTTGGCGCGCAGAAAATAGCGGCACTCCATCCGCTCCGCTTTTTTAAAACGCAGCGCATGCTCAATGCCGGCCATCAGGTCCTGGGCGCCTTGAAGGGCGTTGAACTCTTCTTCAGTCAGTTCGACAGCACCGTACTCTCCATAGGTCCCGTCCCGGTAAAACAGATAGGATTGGGTCTCGCCCAGACCGATCGTGCCGCCCACCGCCGTGTCATAAAAAGCGTTGAGGGAAAAGGTCTTCACCAGCAGATCGCCCGCGTCGGTCATGGTCACCATGCCGGGCTGCCAGCGTACAAGACAGTTTACTTTTCCTTCCTGCAGCGCCAGGATGGAAAAACGGTTAGAGTTATTGCCGAGACCTCTGTTCACAGCCACGTGGGTCTCGCCATCCAATGTCAGCGGCTCCAGAAAGCAGCTCTCCATACTTTCCTCATCCTGCTCCGCCAGGGCGCAGGTCTGGCCGTCGCTGCTGCAATACCATACTTCATAAAGGTCCGTATCCGGATTCAGGCAAACTCCCAGCAATTCCGCAGCGCCGTCACGGTCCATGTCCAGATAGAGGTGGCACGTCATTTCCCGGCCGGAGGCCTCCTGCGCCAGACCAAGCAGCCGGGCTTCCTCCGGGTCCTCTGGTGTGGGGCCGGGCACTTCGCCGGACGGGGCAGAGGAACCCGCCGAGGCAGAGGAAGCAGCGCCGCCCGGCGCGGAAAGGGAGGAGGCAGGCGAAGCGGCACAGCCAGCCAGCGCAGCCAGCAGGCACAATGCCAGAACAGGCAACACGAACTTTTTCATCGCAAACGAGCTCCTTTTGATGATACGGCCAATGGGGTCAGACGGACCCGGCTTTGCCTTGCAGGCACAAAAGCGCCACGCACTCGATGTGTTTTGTGTGGGGGAAAAGGTCCACCGGCTGAATCTTTTCAACGCGATAGCCTTCTTTGGTGAGCAGCGCAAGGTCACGCTGCTGGGTCTCCGGGTTGCAGGAGATATAGACCACGCGGGCGGGGGAGAGGCGCAAAAGGGCACGGAGGAACTGCTCGCTGGCTCCTTCTCTTGGCGGGTCGAGGAAAACAAGGTCCGCCGATTCACCAGCCTGCGCCATCCGGTCCATCAGCTGCCCTGCGTCCGCACAGAGGAACCGGGCGTTTTCGACCCCGTTGTTCCGCGCGTTTCGCAGGGCGTTTTTCACCGCTTCGGCGTTCAGCTCCACCCCGAGCACCTCCCGGGCGTGCGGGGCGGCGATCAAACCAATGGTGCCTATGCCGCAATAGGCGTCGATGACCCGTTCTTTTCCGGTCAGGCCGGCAAAACCAATTGCCGTTTGATAAAGCCGCTCGGTCTGGACCGGGTTGATTTGATAAAAAGCCCTTGAACCAATGCCGAACCGCTTGCCGCAAAGAAAATCGGAGACAAAGCCTTTGCCAAAAAGAATTTTTTCCTGGCTGCCCAGAACTGCGCTGGTCTGCCGCGGATTGATGTTCTGGACCACTGTGGTCACATCGGGGCAGGCCTCGCGCAAGAGGCGGACGAACTCCCGGCTGCCGGGCAAAAAGGAGGTGGGCGTCACGATGGTCACCGAGCATTCCCCGGTTTTAAGGCCGCGGCGCAGCACCACATGCCGCAGCAGTCCGGTGCGGCGGTCTTCGTCATAGGCGGAGTAGCGACACTTTCCTGCGGCCTGCACCACGGCCCGAAGGATCTCCGCCAGCCTGCGGTCGATCAGCAGGCAGTCCTGAAACGGGACGACGCGATGGGAGCCCTCCTCATACAAGCCGCAATCCAAGCGGCCGCCAGCCAAGGTGAAGGTGGCGATCGCTTTGTTGCGATAGTGAAGAGGCTGCTCCATGCCAAGAATCGGCAGCGGTTTGCAGAATGCACCAAGCAGGGCGTTCACGCGCTTCTGCTTTTGCAGCAGTTGTTCCGGATAGGGCTGTTCCAGCAGCGGGCACCCGCCGCAGTGGCGTGCACGGGCGGGGCAGGTAAAAGTTTTCATGTATGAGCCTCCGATCCGCGGGCCAGCAGCACAACGCACTCCACGTGTTTTGTGCGGGGGAAAAGGTCCACAGGCTGCACCTTGAGAGGCTGATAGCCCCGGTCAGCGAGATAGCGGCAGTCCCGGGCGGCGGTGGAGGCATTGCAGCTGACCATGACCACCCGCCGGGGCGCCATGTCCAGCACCGCGTCCAGCGTGGCAGCGTCGCAGCCTTTGCGGGGCGGATCAAGACAGATCACCTGCGGGGTGAGCCCTTCTGCGGCCAGCTGTGCCGCCGCCTGGCCCGCGTCCGCGCAGAGGAACCGGGCGTTTTGCACGTTCATGGCGGAGGCGTTGGTTTTCGCACTCTCCACAGCCTCCGGCACGATCTCCACCCCTACCAGAGCCTTGCAGTCAGCGGCCATGGAAAGACCAATGGTGCCCATGCCGCAGTAGAGGTCCAGCAATGTATCGTCGGGCCGGAGGGCGGCAAATTCCCGCGCTACAGCGTAAAGCCGTTCGGCGGCGGGGGTGTTGACCTGATAAAAAGACAAGGGTCCGAGCTTTACGGGAACACCGCACATCGTGTCCTCAATGAATCCGGAGCCGAAGAGAGGAATGCACTCGTCCCCGGTGATGACGTTGGTCTTCTGACGGTTCACATTCAGAACAATGGTCTTTATCTGAGGGAACCGGGCGGTCATCTCTTCGCAGAACTGCTGCGCATGGGGCAGCTTGTGGCCGTTGACCACCAGGCAGAGCAGAACCTGTCCGCTGTGCCGGCCCTGACGCAGGAAAATATGGCGCACAAGCCCCTTGTGCGTCTCTTCGTCATAGAGAGGGATATGGTGTTCCTGCAAAAAAGCGCAAACGGCGGCCGCAATGTCATTGAGGGCCTCCGGCTGCAGCAGGCAGTCCCGGCAGGGCACCAGCCGATGGCTCCGCCCGGCATAAAACCCAAAGGTCACGTTCCCGGCACGGTCGTATCCCACGGGGAACTGCACCTTGTTGCGATAGCGGTCGGTCAGAGGGCCGGTGAGCAGGGGCAGAACAGGCAGCGCGTCAAAACCGCCGAGACGGCGAAACGCGTCCGCCACAAAGCCCTCTTTGGCCTGGGCCTCCGTTTGATAATCCAAATGGCGGAAGCAACAGCCGCCGCAGGGACGATACACCGGGCAGCCCGGCTGGATGTGGCCGGGGCCGGGGACATGCAGCTCTTCCACAATGCCAAAAGCATAGCGCCCCATATCTTTCACGATTTTCACGGTAACTTCGTCGCCGGGGGCGGTGGCGGGCACGAACACGGCTTTGCCGTCCATCCGGCCCACGCCGCTGCCGTCACTGGAGAGACTTTCGATGGAAAGCCGGGCCAGAGTGTTTTTTAAGCCGGGCACTAAAGAGCCCTCCTTTTCGTTCATTCGCTCAGTCCGTAGGGCAGGATGAAGCGGCCAGCTTCGTCCGAAGAGAGCTCGGTGCCAAGGCCGGGGAACTGATGATCCAGCGCGTTCAGCGCCATCTGTGCCGCAGCGCTGCCCATGGCAACGGGGTCATAGTGTGCGGCGGCCTGCACTCCGTCCGCCACCAAAGCGCCGGCCTCTTCCGGTGTGTCTGCGGCGGCATAAATGCGCACCGGCTGTTCGCCTTCCAGCCAGCCCAGGGCAGCTGCGGTCTCAAGGGCCGTCTGCGCGTCCTGAACGCTGGTGCAGAGAATGATCTCAGGCGCGCTCTGCCCGGCAAGAGACTCGGCGTCAAAGGGCAGGGCGTTGCCTTCTTCATCGATATAGTTCACCTGCGCGGTGTACACGCCGTAGTGTTCGCACTCGGCCAGCGCGTAGGTGGCAAGGTCGGTTTGCTCCGCGTTGGGAGAACTCTGATATAAATAGTATTGCAAAAGCAGATCGCCGTTTGGATCAAAGACGGTGCCGTCGCGGTAATCCATGGCGATGGCCTTGCCAAGCACCTCGCCGCCGTGAGAGGCGAGGCTGCCCAGATACCACAGTTCAGCACTGGAGCTCAGGGTCGCGTCGCTGGGGCTTTCGCCAACGAAAAACACCGAAGCGCCCGCTGCTTCGGCAGCGTCCAGCAGCGCGGGATCGACGGAGGCGTCATCCTGCGGAACGATGAGCGCTCTGGCTCCGGCTGCCAGCAGGCGGTTCGCGGCGTCGGCGCAGCTCTCGCCGGATTCCGCGGCCAGAAGCTCCACGTCTTCGGCCTCCAGTGCGGCCTTTAACGTGTCTGCGTCCAGATAGGTCTTGCCGCTGGGGGAGAATAACAGACCCACGGCAGGGGATGGAGCAAAAAAGCCGATGGTGTAAAGGAAAAAAACGATACAGGCGGCAACGGCACCCGCCAGCAGCAGCCCTTTGAAGATGTTGGTAAGAATATGTTTCATTGCGGTCACTCCCGGTCAAGCGCTGTGGTCCGGCATTGCGCTGAGATAACGGCTGGGCGGCACACCCATGGACTTTTTGAACACCCTGGAAAAATAGAACTTGTCAGAAAAGCCCACGCTGGTGGCGATCTCAGCGATGGAAAGCTGCGAGTTCTTCAAAAGATTGCAGGCTTCCCCTATGCGGTAGGAGGTGAGGTAGTCGATGGGGCTCTGCCCCACATTGCTCATAAACAACCGGTACAGATGGCTGCGGCTGACCCCCACCGTCCGCGCAATGTCATCAATGGTGATCTCGTGGGAGTAGTTGAATTGGATGTACTTGATGGCGTTCAGAACATACTGGCTGCCAGCACTGGGGGCGTGTATCTCTTTTTCAGCGGCCTGGTGCATAAGCTCCGACAAAAAGAGGTACAGGTTGCCCACCATGGCGGCTTCGTTTTCGGGCTTTGGACCGCGTGCGTCAAAAATGCTCAGCAGGGCCTGCTGAAGCGGCTCGGGCCTGCTGGAGTGGAACACAAGTTTTTGCTCGGTAAATGGGGTGTGCTGCACAAGTTTGGAGGCGTAAGCACCGTTGAACCCCACCCAGTAATACTCCCAGGGGTCGTCCTCGCTGGCGCTGTAGCCTGCCAGCTGCCCCGGGCGCAGAAGAAAAAGGTCGCCGGGGCCCAGGTGATGTTCCTGTCCGCCGGCACGATAGCAGCCGTGTCCGTCCACCACCAGGTGGATGAGGTAATGATCCCGCACGGCCGGCCCCCAGCTGTGCAGAGGGGCACAATGTTCCAGACCACAGTTAAAGATGGCCATCTCCACATGGTCGGAATAGTCCTGTTTGAAGGATTGTTTGTAGATCTCCGCCAAGATAAAGCCTCCTTGCCACGCCAAAACGCGACCTTGTTTGACAAACAAAATAATTTTATCAGATAATTCAACAAAAGTCCATCCATTGTTTGGCTTTTCCATGCTTTTTTCTTGAGTGGGCTGCCCCAAAAAGAGCGGAAGGTCCATTCACAAAAAATTCACAGCAAAACAAGAGAAAAGATATAGACGAATTCGTCTAAAAGAGCTATACTCTCATATTGTAGACGGATTCGTCTGTTTCTTGCAAAGGAGATGCCATTTGATGGAGATGTTGACCGATGTGCTGCGGCTTTTGGCCGCGATAATGATCGCGTTTGCGGCAGGCAAGCTGGTTGCCCGGCTGAAGCTGCCGTCTATTCTGGGCTGGCTGATTGCCGGAATGATCATCGGCCCGCATGCAGTGGGCCTTTTGAGTGAGTCTGTGCTGGACGCCCCGTGGTTCGGCGTGCTGGAGAGCGTTTTTGAATGCTTGTTCGGTTTGATGATCGGCACAGAACTCATCTGGAAACGGATGAAAAAAGCTGGCCCCCAGATCCTGGTCACCACCATCACCGAGTCTTTGGGCACTTTTCTTGTGGTCAGTTTGGTGTTCGGCGTTATCTTTTCGTTCACGGGAACGCCGCTTTACATGGCGTTTTTGTTTGGCGGCATTGCATTGGCCACCGCGCCGGCCCCCTCTCTTTCGGTGGTGAGCGCACTGAAGACCGACGGCCCGGTGACACGCACGCTGATCCCCATGGCGGCGTTGGACGACCTTGTGGGAGCGCTGGTCTTTTTCCTGGTGGTCGCCTTTGTGTCTGCCCATCTTTCCACAGCCAACATCCCGGTGCTGGCGCTTATCCTGCTGGTGTTTTTGCCGGTGGTCATCGGTGCGGTCACCGGTTTTGTTGCGGGCAAAATTCTGCGCCGCACCAAAACAAACGGAAGTGCGCTGGCTGTCATGCTGGGCATGCTTGTGCTGTCGGCAGGCATTGGGTTTGCCATCAACAGCGCTCTTCCTGCGCCGCTTTTGAACTTTATGCTCATCGGCATGGCTTACTCTGCGGCGTTTGCAAACATGATCACCGAGACACAGCTTGGCGGCATGATGAAGGTGATGAATCCGATCATCGGCTTTGCCATGATCGTGGTCATTCTGAATCTGGCGGCGCCGCTGGATTATCATCTGGTCTTTGGCGCGGGTATCTACACGGCGGTATATATCCTTGCGCGGGCCGCGGGCAAATACAGCGGCGCGTACCTCGGCGCGGCTGTTACGCATGCGCCCGCGGCTGTGAAGAAATATCTGGGCTTCACTTTGCTGCCGCACTCCGGCGTGTCGCTGGTGTTTACCGGTATCGTGGTCTCGGTGCTGGAAGGTCCGGCCCCGGAATGCGCTTCGCTGATCCAGGGCACCATCGCGGCGGCAGCGGTCATCAACGAGATCATCGCGGTGTTTGTGGCGAAAAAGGGATTTGAGTGGGCAGGAGAACTGCACAAGGCGGAAGGAGGAAACCGTCCATGACCCAAAAGGAACGGCAGGAGCGCAGCAAAGAAGAAATCTACAGAGCTGCCATGGAGGAATTTGGCACCAAAGGATACGACGGCGTGAACATGGAGTGTATCTGTGCGGATCACGGCATATCCAAAGGAATGATGTATCATTATTACTCCGGAAAGGATGAGCTGTTTTTGCTTTGTGCAGAGCGCACCTTCCGGGAGCTCACGGACTATGTGGCCCAGGGCATGGACGAACTGGAGGAACTGGACGTCACTGAGGCGGTCAAAAGATTCTTTTTGCTGCGCGAGGGATTCTTTCAAAGCCGCCCCAAAGAAAAGGCAGTGTTCGAAAGCGCAATGCTTCGTCCGCCGCGCCACTTGATGGAACAGATACAGGCCCTTCGAGCTCCCATCCGGCAGTTGAACCGGGAATTCATTGAACGGCTGGCGGCCCGCATGCCCTTGCGGAGCGGGCTGGAACCGGAAAAGGTGAGTGGCTACCTTGCAGCCATCGAACCCTTTTTTCAGGACATTCTGAACAGCGCACAAGGCAAATGCCCGGCGCAGGATCTGCACGCTATGCTGGAGGCTTCGGGCAAACTGCTGGATATGATCCTGTTCGGTGTTCTGCGGCAGGCAGGCGAAACTGAAACGGACTGACGCTCAAACGGAAAAACGCCCTGGAATGGCTTTGAAAGGCCATTCCAGGGCGTTTTTTGGAGCTGGAAACGTGACTTGAACACGCGACCTGCTGATTACGAATCAGCTGCTCTACCGACTGAGCTATTCCAGCGGAACGGTTATCATTGTAACGGAAAAAGCCCCTTGCGTCAAGAGCAAACGGTCAATCCAGACGAAAATCATCCGGGGAAAAGCTGGGCAGGCGGGGCTGGCGGCGGGGAACACGCTGAATGGGGTCGTAGAGGAACTTTTTGCAATGGAAATAGGGAGAAACGACCCCACGCTTCTGGCACAGGATCATGCGGGGGTCAGCGGCGCGGCGGCCATGCTCACAGTACTCACAGGCCGGCTCCACATTCTGGCCGGGCACGGGATGTTTACGAAACACGGCGGCGCCTCCTTTTGGGATTTTCGTCCATTATACTCTTTTGCCCGCTGGATGTAAAGCCAAAGCCATAGAGCACCACACAGCACAGCGCAAACAGAACAAGGGCCGCGTCCGGCGCAGTGCGGCTCTGCACGATCAGCCGCTCGCCGGCGGCCGCAGCAGCAGCCGTGCCGGGCACAAGCCTCAGCAAAAGGCGCAGCATGCCCAGCGAAACAGCCAGATGGACCGGTCTTGCCGCTGTAAGCGACAGCAGGGAGATGTCCCGGCAAAGCAGCGCCCTGACCTGCAGAAACACCGAGAGGCTCTGAATGCTCAAAGCGGCACAGCACCCATAGACGGCCGTGGCCCCGCCCAGACGGCTGGCTTGTACGCACCCGCCTGTTACCTCCAGCAGTGCGGCCAAGGCGGCGCGTGTTGGCCCTTCTGCAGGAAGAATCGAGCCAAGTGCGCTGTTCAGAAAACAGAAAAATGTTACAAAGCCGCACACCGTCAGCATGCTTTGCAGGGCTCCCTGCACGGCGGAAACAAGGCTGACGGGTTTTGCGGCGCTCTCATGGCGGAATGCCGCGCCGCTGCCGGGGACCTCCGGCTCGGGAGGCAGAAACATCCGGGCCAGAAGCCCCACGGCAAGGCTGGCGAGCAAAAGGGCGGCAAAGACGCACCAGCCAAGCCGCGGGCTGCCCAGCAAAAGGCAGCCCACAGTATTTACCACAAAGGCCGGTCCGGAACCCACTCCGCAGACCAGCAGCAGTTGCGCCTGCCGCCGGTCAACAACGCCTTCCTCATACATCTGAGAAATGACCCTTGCCGCCACGGCAAAGCCGCCCAACCATGCCAGCAGCAGCGCGGTGGCTGCCCGGCTGTCCCGAATGCCCAGACCAAAACGGGTGTAAGGCCATACCGCCGCGCCCAGGATCTTTGCCAGCGGACTGGCAGCAAGGAGGGAAGAAACCACAAAAAAGGGGAAGAGCGCCGGGATGACCTGCTGTGTGCAGCTGGCCAGCCCCGCCCGAACGCCCTCGATACATGCGAAAGGAAAGGCAAACAAAAGTGTCAGCAGCGCCAGCGCGAACACACCGCCTCCGGCAGCGCGCAGGGGAATTTTCTTCATAAGCTCATCCTCCACATTAATATAAATAAAGGGTAAGCGGCGCAGCCCGCACAAATACCATGCAGGGGGCAGGAGATGAAACAAAAACGCAGAGCGAAACGGGAGAGCCCCGGAGCCTATTTCAAACGGTTGATTCGGCAGCCTCCCGCTTCTTTTTATCATCAGCCTGTCTTGCACATTCAGTGCGGCGGGCAAGTAGAAGTGGAAGGCTGCAAAGGCGTTTTACTTTACGACGAAAGCCAGATCCGATTGGATATGGGAGGCTGGCAGGTGAGCCTTTATGGCGACGAGCTTGCCTTGTGCGGCGTCGGCGGGCGCATGCTCACGCTGAAAGGGAAGATATTCCGCGCCGAATTTTCAAACGAGGGGTAAACGATGGGTTTGATTTGGGCAAACTGCTTCGCGGGAGTGGAGTTCACTGCCAGCGGCGGACGCTGTGAGAAGTTGATCACCTTGTGCAACCGACAAGGAATTCCACTTTACACGGTGCAACCTGAGGCGGCTGGCTTTACCGCCCGGCTTCCTGCACGCAGATATCGTGAAATTTCCCGTCTTGCGCAGCGCTGCGACGTGCGCCTGCGGGTGAAAGAAAGACGGGGCGTTTTTTTTCGCCTGCGGGCTTACCGTGGACGCTGGGGGCTCCTTTTGGCTCCGCTGGTTTTTGTTGCAGCGGTGCATTTGCTGGGCCGGAGCGTGTGGTCCATACGGTACGACGGGCTGGACGCGGCAGCCCGGGAACAGGTGGAGCAAACGCTTTATTCTATGGATATTTGCGAAGGTTCGGTTTTAAACCAGGAAAAATTGCGCGCCGCGGAAAAACAGATCATGGACACAAACGACGCCTTTGGCTGGGTGTCGCTGAATTTTGAGAAGGGGCGCCTTGTGGTGGAAGCCAGCCCCGCTCTGCAAAAACCTGCCATCGAATCCAACGAGCCGGTGGATCTTGTGGCGGCGGCAGACGGCATTTTGCTGGGAGTGAACGCCCAGGAGGGGTTTGCAGTCAAAGCGGTGGGGCAGACCGTGGCGGAAGGAGACGTGCTGGTGAGCGCCTATAAACCGGACCCCTACGAGCAGCCGGTGGAGAGCCACGCCAAAGGTCTGGTGGTGGCGGCGGTGAAAAAAACGTACCGCTGTGTGCAGCCATCCACCTATGAGGTCGGGGCGCTCACCGGCAGCATAGACAGCAGCTTCCGGCTGCGCATGTTCGGCCGTACGCTGGAACTGGGCGCACAACTGCCCGAGGGCGAGGAGGTGCGCACGACCCACCGCCCGCTCACCGTGCTGGGGTTTGCGCTGCCGGCCACCGTCGAGGAGAGATATTTACCCCAGCGGGAAGCGCGCCAGTTCCACCTCACGCCGGACGGCGCGCGTCAGTATGCCCGCTTTGCATGCCTTGCCCAGTTGTATGAGGAGTTCCCGGACGCCGAGATCATTGCTGAAAGCCGCCAGGAAAGCTGGGATGGAGGCACGCTGACCTACACCATGACGGTGGATTTCAAGGCGGACATTGCCCGGGAAAAGGGTGGATGAAAACGAATGAAAATTTTGTGTAAAACAGACAGTTCCTATTAGAATATTTTGTGGTATAATAACCATGTATTTGTGGGTGCCAGTGGAATAGAACGGTGCCCGCGAGATTTTGGCAAGTGAGCAGGTGTGGAATGGCAGAAAAACTGATCGAGCTGAACAGTATGGAGACCGCGCTGGCGATCTTCGGGAACCGGGATGAAAACATCCGCCTTTTGGAGAACGAATTCTCCATCACAGCGGTATGCCGGGATTCCCAGATCAAATTTACCGGTGAGCCGGAGCAGGTGGCAGCCGCCGCCCGCGCGGTGGAGGCCATGCTCACTTTGCTGGAAAATCACACTCCCCTGGAAGAGCAGACGGTGCGCTACTGTATCAGTCTGGCCGGCGCGGGAGAAGAGCGCCGGGTGCGTGAACTCACGCAGGACTTTGTGGCTGTCACTGCCAAGGGGCGGCCTGTGCGTCCCAAGACCCTGGGCCAGCGGGAATATCTGCAGGCCATCAAGCAGAATGCGATCACCTTCGGCGTGGGTCCTGCCGGCACCGGCAAGACCTATCTTGCCGTTGCCATGGCGGTGAAGGCGTTCAAAAGCAAGGAAGTCAGCCGTATCATCCTGACGCGTCCTGCCGTGGAAGCGGGGGAGAAGCTGGGCTTTTTGCCGGGCGATCTGCAGAACAAGGTGGACCCCTATCTGCGTCCGCTCTACGACGGCCTGTTCGACATGTTGGGAGCCGAGAGCTTCCAGAAGCTGCTGGAGAAGCAGACCATCGAGGTGGCCCCGCTGGCTTATATGCGCGGCCGCACGCTGGACGACGCCTTCATTATCCTGGACGAAGCACAGAACACCAGCCGGGAGCAGATGAAGATGTTCCTCACCCGCATGGGCACCGGCAGCAAGGTGGTGGTCACCGGCGATGTGACCCAGATCGACCTGCCGGACCGCAGCCGCAGCGGCCTGCTGGACGCGCTGAACGTGCTGAAAAATGTGGAGGGCATTGCCCGGGTCTACTTTACCGAAAAGGACGTGGTGCGCCACCGCCTGGTGCAGGAGATCGTCAAGGCGTACGACCGGGCGGCGCGGCAGCACCGCAATTCTTGAACCAGCGCCCTGGGCACGGGCGTTTTTGCGCGGGCAGAGACTCGCGGACGGAATATCGAAACATGAAGAGGTGAAACGGTGTGTCAAACAAAGTGTTGATCACAAACCAGCAGAAGAAGGTGAAGATCCCCTCGGGCCTGCGCATTCTGATCCGGCGCAGCTGCAATGCCGTGCTGGAGTTCGAGGGATTCGAGCAGCCCGCGGAGATCAGTGTGACCTTCGTGGACAACGCCGAGATCCAGACCCTGAATGCCCAGTACCGCGGCAAGGATATGCCCACCGACGTGCTCAGCTTCCCGCTGGGCGAGGACGGCAAATACGATGTGGACCAGGACACCGGCGCCTGCCTGCTGGGCGACATCGTCATCTCCATGGAGAAGGCGATGGAGCAGGCGGAGCTTTACGGTCATCCGCTGCAGCGGGAGGTGGCTTTCCTCACGGTGCATTCCATGCTGCACCTGCTGGGCTATGACCACGAGCAGGGCGGCCTGGCCGCGGTGAAAATGCGGGAAAAAGAAGAGGCCGTGCTCATTCAGCTGGGCCTGCCCCGCACTGTGTCTTACACGGCGGACCAGATCTGATATGCGGCGTTTTTTTGCCGGATTCGGCTATGCGGCCAAGGGCTTTTGGGCCGCGGTGAAAGAGGAGCGCAATCTGCGCTTTCATCTGTGCGCCGGGGCATATGTGCTGCTGGCCAGCCTGTTCTATCCCTTTGGCGCTGTGGAATACGGCCTGCTGTTTTTGTGCATTGGCGGCGTGATCGCACTGGAGCTGGTCAACTCCGCCATCGAGCGCTCGGTGGAATCCCCCGACCCCGCCCACTGGCGGGCGGCGGGCGGCGCCAAGGACATGGCGGCGGGCGCTGTGCTGACCTTCAGCATTGCTTCGGCTGCGGTGGGACTTATGCTGTTCTGGCAGCCGGAAGTGCTGCGCACCATTCCCGGCTGGTTCCTTGCACACCCCTGGGCACTGGCCCTGCTGGCGGCGTCGCTGGCCGGGGCCTGGTTCTTTGTGTTCTGGCCCGAAAGAAAGAAAGGATGATCCTTTGCAGACCTCATCGGTTTTTGTCGCCCTTGTGGGCAAGCCCAACGTGGGCAAATCCAGCCTGACCAACCGGCTTGTGGGGGAGAAGGTGGCCATCGTCACCTCCAAGCCCCAGACCACCCGTACACGGATCACCGGGATCGTCACCCGCGGGCCGGTGCAGTATGTCCTGCTGGATACGCCGGGCGTGCACATCCCCCGCACAAAGCTTGGCGAGCGGATGAGCAAAACGGCGACCGACAGCGTGGCAGATGTGGACGTGAGCCTCATGCTTTTCGAGCCTTATGGTGAGTTCACCGAGGCGGAGCAGGCCATGATCGGCGCGCTGCGCGGCACTCCCGCCGTGGCGGTCATCAACAAGACCGACACCCTCAAAACCGAGGCGGATCTGGCGGCGCGCACCGCGCAGCTGGAGGCCCTGGGCGTGTTCGATAAGGTCGCGGCCATCAGCGTCCGGGAGGATGAAGGCTGCGAGGAGCTGTTCGGCATTCTGGCCGCCTACGCGGTGGAGGGACCGCACTACTTTGACGACGACGCTTACACCGACATGCCGGAAAAAGCGCTGGTGAGTGAGATCCTGCGGGAAAAAATGCTGCTTTTCCTGCGGGACGAAGTGCCTCACGGCATTGCCGTCACAGTGGAGCGCTTCAAGGAGCGGGAGGACAAAAACCTCATCGACATCGACGCAAACATCTATTGCGAGCGCAAAAGCCACAAGGGCATGGTCATCGGCAAAGGCGGCCAGATGTTGAAAAAAATCGCCAGTGCCGCCCGCGTGGACTGCGAGGAGTTTTTGGGTGCAAAGGTGAATCTCCAGTGCTGGGTCAAGGTGAAGGATGACTGGCGCGACAGCGACTTTTTGCTCAATGACTTCGGCTTTACTCAAAACAAATGATGTTGTCGGTTAAACACGACACATCACAAAAATTTTTCTACATCGCTGGACAACTTTTCCGGGCATACCGGCGTACAATGGTGGAACAGTACCACCAGGGGGCGACCAGCGATGGACAGCAGCGGTTCTTATTGGAAAGATTGGAAAGAGTTTGAAACGACCGGCGGCGTGCAGGAGTACCTGAACTACAAAAAGGCGCTGCGCACCGGGCAGCCCGGGCTGCCGCCGCCTGTGGGAGACGAACATGAAACTGGTGACGCCGGGCCTGGTGCTGCGGGAAGTGAAGGTGGGGGAGTCTGACCGGATCCTCACCATTCTCACCCCGGAACACGGCCTTATCTCCGCATCTGCCAAGGGAAGCCTGCGCCTGAAAAGCAAACTTTTCAGTGCCTGCGGGCTTTTTTGCTATTCAGAATTCACTCTGTTTGCCGGCAAGACCATGTACATGGTGGACGACGCCCAGGTCAAGCAGGTGTTCTTCGGCCTGCCCAAAAGCATAGAGGGCATGGCGCTGGCCATGTATCTGGCGGAGATCGCCCAGGCATTGCTGCCCAGCGGCGGCGAGGCTGCGGCGCAGCTGCGCCTTCTGCTCAACAGCCTCTACCTTATCAGCGAGCAGAAAAAGCCCCTGGCCCAGATCAAAGCAGTCTATGAACTGCGGGCGGTGTGTGAGGCGGGGTATATGCCTGCGCTTTTGTGCTGCAAAAACTGCCAGAAATATGACGGCGGCGATTTCTATTTTGATATTGCCGCGGGTGATCTGCTCTGCGGCGACTGCGCGGAGGCCGACGGCCTTGTTCCCAATCTGGACGAGGGCGCGCTCATTGCCCTGCGACACATTGCGCTGGTAGAGGACAAAAAAGTGTTCTCGTTCACCCTGTCGCCCAAGAGCCTGGAAAAACTGAGCCGTGTGGCCGAGCGCTACGCTGCCGCCAGGCTGGACAAGCCACTGAAAACACTGGATTTTCTCCACTCCGTTATGGAGTGAATCACCCTACATAGCGGGCGAAAAACGCCCTTTTGAGGAGAATCATGGATACGACCTATCGCAAAACACTGGAACTGGACAAAATTCTGGAAAAGGCGGCAGCTCTGGCCGTCTGCCCGGAGGCTCGCACCCTGCTTATGGAGCAGCCGGCGGGCGAAACGCCCGACGAGGTACGCTACGCGTTGAGCCAGACCGACGCTATTGCAAGCCTGCTGCTAAAAAACGGCAGCCCTCGCTTTGGGGGCGTGTCGGGCGTGGACAAGGTGGTGAGCCGGGCCGTCAAGGGCGGCGTGCTCTCCATGGCCGAACTGCTGGAGGTGGCGGGCGCGCTGCGCAATTTCCAGAACCTGGTGGCCTGGTACGGCCTCACCGAGCACGACATGCTGCCGGTGGACGATTTGTTCTACGCCCTCAGCCCCCAGCCCGGTCTGGAAAAGCAGATCAGCTCCGCCATCCTCTCGCCGGAGGAAATGGCCGATACCGCCAGCAACACTCTGTTTGAGGTGCGGCGCAAAATTCACGCCACCGAGAACTCCATCCGGGACAAGCTGGACGCCATCATCAAAAACAGCACCACCAACAAGTTGTTGCAGGACGCGGTGGTCTCCATCCGTAACGGCCGCTTCGTGGTGCCGGTGCGGGCGGAGTACCGGGGCGAGGTGGGCGGCGTCATCCACGACGTGTCCAGCAGCGGCGCCACCGTGTTTGTGGAGCCCACTGCCGTGGTGGAAGCCAACGCCAAGATCATGCAGCTGCGCAGCCAGGAGAAGGCAGAAATTGAGCGAATCCTCATCGCCTTCACCGAGCAGGTGGCCGCCATCGAGCCGATGTTCAACTTCAGCTACAAAGCCATGCTGGACATCGACGTGCTGCTGGCCAAGGCCCATCTGGCGCTGGAGCAAAAAGCATGGATGCCCCAGGTGGCAGATGATGTGCATTTTGATTTGAAAAAGGCCCGCCATCCCCTTATTGATAAGGATAAAGTGGTGCCCATCGACGTGGCGCTGGGCCAGAATTACGACACGCTGGTCATCACCGGCCCCAACACCGGCGGCAAGACGGTCACCCTCAAGACTGCCGGTCTGCTTTGCGCCATGGCCCAGCACGGCCTGCTCATTCCTGCCCACGAAAACAGCACGGTCTGTGTGTTCACCGACTATCTGGTGGACATCGGAGACGAGCAGAGCATTGAGCAGAGCCTTTCCACCTTTTCCGGCCACATGAAAAAAATCACCGGCATTCTGGACAACGCCTTCAAAGGCAGCCTTGTGCTGTTGGACGAGCTGGGCGCGGGCACCGACCCCGCTGAAGGCGCGGCGCTGGCGGTGAGTATCATCGAGCAGCTGCGTATTCAGGGCGCGTTGGTCATGGCCACCACCCACTACTCGGAGCTCAAGGTGTTCGCGTTGGAAACTGCGGGCGTGGTGAATGCCAGTTGTGAGTTCGACGTGGAGAGCCTGCGCCCCACCTATAAGCTCAGCGTGGGTGTGCCGGGCAAGTCCAATGCCTTCCTCATCAGTGAGAAGCTGGGCCTGCCCGCCCGGGTCATCCAGCGGGCCCAGACTCACCTGGCCAGCGATGACAAACGGCTGGACGATGTGCTGGCGCAGTTGGACGATTTGAAGCTGCAGCTGAAAGAAAGCCAAGACGAAGCGGAAAAGGCCAAAGCCGAAGCGGAAAAAATGCTGGAAAAGGCCCGGGAGAAGTGCGACGCGCTGGTGCGCCAGGGCGAGACCGAGCTGGAAGCTGCCCGCCTCAAGGCCCGGCAGATGACCCAGCAGGTGCAGGCGGAGGCCTACGCCCTCACCGACGAGCTGCATAAGCTTCAGAAGGATGACAAGCAGTCCGCCGCACAGCGGGCCGCCCGCGCAAGAGAGATCGCCCGCAAGGATTCCGAGCGCCTGTTTGCCAAGAGCGATGTGGCCCACAACCCTGTGCGGGAATTTGTTCCGCTGAAGGAGGTGCGCGTGGGCCAGGAGGTGGTCATCGCCGAGTACGATCAGTTGGCCACCGTCGCCGCTTTGCCGGACCGCAACGGCATGGTGGAGGTGCGCGCCGGTATCATCAAAACCAAGGTGCCTCTCTCCGGGCTCAAAGCACCGGACAAGCTGCAAAAGCCCCAGAAGAAGGGCGGGCGCACCGCTCCCGCACCCCGCGGCACCACCGTGCAGCGGGTGGAGCGCACCGCCAGCATGGAGATCAACCTGCTGGGCATGACTGTGGAGGAAGCGCTGATGGAGACCGACCAGTTCATCGACCACGCGGTGATGAACGGTCAGACCATGGTCTATCTCATCCATGGAAAAGGCACCGGGGCGCTGCGCAACGCCATCCACCAGCACCTGCGGGGCCACAAGAACGTCAAGAGCTTCCGCCTTGGCCGCTACGGCGAGGGCGAGGCAGGCGTGACTGTGGTGGAATTGAAATAAAAAAACAGGCTTCTCTCCAATGAGAGAAGCCTGTTTTTTATTTGCAAAAGCGGCGGTCAAACCACCCGTATCCGCAGCCTGGTCGTCAATCCTCCATCAGCTTGCGGTTGGGCACGATATAGCCGTCGATCTCGACGTAAGGAAGATCGGGCTGCCCGGCAAAAACAGCCGCGGCTCTTTCGACGATATCCGGGTGGTCGGACGACAAGGCAAAATAGGTGTTGAACTCTTCTTCGGTCATCGGGACCATGCCGCTTTTTTCGGTCGTATTCATCATCTTATTTTAGGAAACAGGTTGAATCTGAACAAAATCTGCGCGCGCTGGTCGTTTCCTTACCTCCTTGTATATATTATACGCAGCAGGATCGAAATGTCCACGAACGAGGTCTGCGAAATTTCGACGGTATTCACAGCCTGTCCTTAATGCGCCCCAGGGCGTTCTTTTCCAGGCGGCTCACCTGTGCCTGGCTGATACCGATCTCCTTTGCCACTTCGACCTGGGTCTTGCCCGAGAGGTAGCGCAGCGCCATGATCTTTTTCTCCCGCTCGCTCAGAGCCTGCACCGTGTCCTTGAACATGATCCCGCTGATCCAACTGTCTTCGCCGCCGCTGTCGCCCAGCTGGTCCATCACATAAATAGTGTCACCCTCATCACTGTACACCGGCTCATAGAGACTCACCGGGTCCACCACGCTCTCCAACGCCAGCGTCACGGTGGACGTGGGCAGCTGCACTTTGTGAGCGATTTCATCCATGTGCGGCTCCCGCCCCAGCTCCTTTTGCAGCTGCTCTTTGGCCTGCATTGCCTTGTATGCGATGTCCCGCACCGAGCGTGAGACCCGCACGGCATTGTTGTCTCGCAAGAAGCGGCGTATCTCACCCACGATCATGGGTACGCCGTAGGTGGAAAAGCGCACGTTCAGATCCGGGTCAAAGTGATCGATGGCCTTGATGAGGCCGATACAGCCCACCTGAAACAGATCGTCCATACTTTCGCCCCGGCCCACAAATTTTTGCACCACGCTGAGCACCAGGCGCAGATTGCCCTGGATCATCCGCTGCCTTGCTTGCTGATCGCCGGCGCGGGCGGCCCGCAGCAGAGCGGTCTTTTCCTTTTCGGTGAGCACCGGAAGTTTTGAGGTGTTCACTCCGCATATCTCGACCTTGCCGTAATACAAAGATGGTCACGCTCCCCCCATGGCATGACAAAAGTATGGCCGCCCGCAGCGCCGGGCAAACAGCACGGCAGCTGGTAAAAGCTGGCCGCACATCTGCCGCCCGTGCGCATACAGTGAGGGGGAGAGGGAGTGATCTTGTATGGAGACTCGTATCCTGGCGGCGTTGGCGGTGGGAGGGGTGCTTCTTGCGGCGGTGCTTATCACGGCGATCGCGGCGCTTTTGTATACCCGCTTTGGAACGGCGCAATGGGAGTACGCCCGACCGGATTTCAGCCGCCGTGCCGGCTTTCGCGCCCGCAGCCTGCCTGAAAGCGACATCGTCCGGCTGGAGCGTATTTCTCTTCTGAGCGGTGCGGTGGCCCAACTGGAATACACCGTTGAACCGGAATGGAAGCTTATTCTCCGGGTGGGCCGCGCGGGCGCCGACCTGCGGGAGGGGGATTTTGAGCAGGTTTTCCGGGAACAGGTGACCCTGTATCACCGGGATATCCGGGTGAATATCAGCCAGAACGAGGGCGGCGCAGCAATGCTGCGCTGGACCAAAAACGGTTTTGATTATCTGCTCGCTTTGCCGGACAGTGAGATGGGCCTGCGGGGCGGTATGATGCCGTTGTTCGTGCAGCAGACCGAAATGATGGAAAGCAAGACCGCCTAAAAAAACAGAGGCCCGCCGCTTTCAAAAGCGGCGGGCTTTTGGTTCATTTGTCAGCACATTTTTTCCAGATCACGCCGAAGCCGGGCAATAATGCGTTTTTCCAGCCGGGAGATGTAACTTTGGGAGATACCGATCTCGTCGGCAACCTCTTTTTGCGTGTGCTCCACGCCGTCCAGCAGGCCAAAGCGCATTTGCATGATCTGCTTTTCCCGGGGAGCAAGCCGGTCCACCGCCTCCAGCAGCATGTCCTTCTCCGCGTCCTGTTCCAGTTGGGCGCTGATCTGGTTCTGGTCGGTGCCCAGCACGTCGGACAAAAGCAGCTCGTTGCCTTCGCCGTCGGTGTTTAGCGGTTCGTCGATACTGGTCTCCTGGCGGCGGTTGCTGCTTTTTCGCAGAAACATCAAGATCTCGTTCTCAATGCAGCGGCTGGCATAGGTGGCCAGTTTGATATTTTTGGCGGGGACGAAGGTGTTCACCGCCTTGATGAGGCCAATGGTGCCGATGGAGATGATATCTTCCACGGCAACTCCGCTGCTTTCGAATTTGCGGGCAATGTAAACTACCAGCCGCAGGTTGTGAGTGATGAGAATGTCCCGGCAGCTCTGGCGGCCTTCTTCCAGCCCTTGGAAGACCAGCTTTTCCTCTTCGGGAGTCAAAGGCGGCGGAAGAGCCTCCGGGCCGCCGATGTAATAAACACCGCCCTGCAGCTGCAGCCGGACCAGCAGGCGGCGCACCCCGTTCAACAGACGGCGGAAAAAATTCAGGTGCATGCTTTGGACCTCCTTTCGGTCTCGTTCATCAGGAATTCCTGCCCGAACAAAGCCTGAAACTGCCCGTCCAGCAGGGGCTCGGCGGTAAACACCACCGTCACGTTTTGGGCTGCAAGGGTTCGTCCCGGCCCGGTCAGCCGCGCGGCGGAGGCCGTCAGCCCCGGCAGCACAGCACTGCCGGACGCGCCGGAACATGGAATCAACCGCAGCCCCAGCCCTTTTGGCGGCAAAGGATTTCTGCCGGAAAAATATCCCCGGAGAAAGATGTTCACTTCCGCCGTGAGCTGCCGTTCCACTGCCGGCCAGCTCACCAGCAGGGTCTGACGGCCGCCCACCGGGTCTCTGAGGAAGAATCCTGTGTCAAAACAGGCTTGCGCACGCACCTCACACCCGGCCAGGCTCAGCTCCAACTGCCAGGGCTGCCCGTCGGCAGGCGGCCCGAAAACCAGAAGCACCAGCCGCACCGCCAAATATACTGCCAGGACCGAAAGCACCAGCGTCATGGGCGAAAGGTCCACGTATACCGTCAGATTGTGCACCCGCACGCCGTTCATGCCGCCTCGCTGCAGCCCCAGCATGGCAAAACCGGCAAGACCCAGATTGAGGACGAAGAACCAGGTCCCTGCCCGCAGAAAAGGGCGGAGACCGTGCCAACCGAAGGCGGCCAGTGTCACCAGCGCAGCGGTGAAGATTTTGTAGGCAAAGTTCAGCGGGGCGGCAAGCGCAGGCGCAAGAAGGATCAGTGTGCTTGCCGCAGCAAGGGCCGCCCCGGCAAGGGCACGCAATGCGGGGCATGAGGCCCCGGCCAGCCAGCCTGCCGCCCGCAAAAGAAAATATCCTGCGATGAAGTTTGTCACCAGCAGGATATCAAGATAGACAACGATCTTCACGGCCTCACCTCCCGGCTATCAGTGTACCGCGCCCCGGGGGAAAAGACTGTCAAAAGCTGGGTGAGATTCTTTGCAGCCTTCAACACAAAAAATCCCCCGTGCTGTCAGCACGGGGGAGAGCAGGTCATCACCAGAGCAGGTGCTCTTTGATGGGGATACCGCAGGCATTCAGCGCCCGCAGGAAAGAAGCGCCGCCTTTGTAGTGAATGCCGGTGATTCCCAGGTCATAGGCCGCTGTGGTGTTCAGTTTGTTGTCGTCCACAAAAATGGTCTCGGAGCAGACGAGCCCATACCGCTCAATGAGCAGCTGGAAAATGCGGGGATCAGGCTTGTTGGTTCCCGCTTCACAGGAGGCGACGCCGCCCTCAAACAGAGGCCAGAAGTCACGCTGTTGTATCTCCTCATAGACGTCCCAGGGAATGTTGGAGAGGTAATACAGCGAGAACCCCATCTTTTTCAGCCGTTTCATCACATCCACCGTTCTGCGGCGGGTCTTGAGCATGCGGTACCAGTCGTCCAGTACGCTCTGGACCTCAAAGGTGCAGCCTGCCTCGGCAGCTTTCTGGAGCATTGCGGCGTTGCCGGCGTCCCGGTCCAGCTCACCGGCGTCCAGCTGACGCCACTCCACGCTGCCAAAGGTGATGTCGAATACCTTGGTTTCCACAGCTTCGTCATAAAAACGGTCCAGCAGAAAACCGCGTGGATCGAAATCCACCACGACGCCGCCCAGATCGAACACGATGTTTTTATACATGGGTCATATCCTCCCGTGGAAAGGGTTGTTCTTTGACAAGTTTCATCCATTATACACTATTTTGTGCTAAAATACAAAACCGGACACATATCTTTTCAGCAGGCAAACATTGGGCTGTTGCAATACAAAAGGGGGCAGTGTCGTTTAGTATAGCGGGAGCGCTCCGAAGCACAGCCCGGAAAGGGGAGGACCATGACCCTGAGCGAGCTTTGCAAAAAGGATGTGATCCAGGTGCCTTTGGGGGCGAATCTGGGCCGGGCGGACGATCTTCGCTTTGACCCGCAGACTGCTGCCCTCGAGGGAATCGTGCTGCTGGGACGTCCGCGGCTGTTTGGCCTGCTGGGGAGGCAGGAGGACGTGTTCATTCCCTGGCGGGAGATCGAAACCATCGGCGCGGATGTGATCCTTGTCCGCACCCAGCTGCCCGCCGGAACGCCCAAGGCCCACGGCGGATTCTGGGCACGGCTGCTTGAATGACGGCGGCAAAACTTTTTTGGGGGAGGCAAATTACCCTTGCAAACGACGTTGAAACAGAGAGCGCCCTGGCGGGCGAAACTTTCCATCTTCTGGTGGCTGCTGGCGCCCATTGTGGCCACCGCGACCCTGCTGTGCACCGAATGGATCCATCGGGGAAGCCTGAGCGCTTCGTTCTGGACGGATAATTTCCTGCCTCACTTTGGCAGTTTTGCATGCAGCTGGCTGCTGATCCTGTGCACCTATCTGTTCCTGGCAAACCTGACCAGGCTGCCCGCGCTGGCGGTGCTGGTGTGCGGCGCAGGCGGGTGCATTCCCGCTGCGGTGACTTATTTCAAATTGAAGCTGCGGGGCGAACCCTTTTTCCCCTGGGATCTGTCCCAAGGCGCAGAGGCCGCCGATGTGGTAGGCAAGGCGGGTCTGGAACTTCAGACCTCCATGTGGGTCAGCGCGCTCCTTTTCCTGGTGCTGGCTGTTTTTGCCTGTCTGCTGCCCCGCCCCCGGAAAGGCGCCATGTGGCAGTTCATCCTCTCCTGGGCGGCGCCGGGGGTCGGCGGTCTTGCCCTCATTTTTCTTGTCTTTCTCAGCCCCACCGGCTCCCGTCTTGTGGGCATTGTGCCGGACATGTGGATGCAGAACCGTTACTACCGCAACTACGGTGTCATTGCGGGCTTTTTGACCAATATTCAGAATCTGGAAGTGGACGAGCCCGAGGACTACAGCGAGGAAACGGTGAATGCCCTGGTGGAGCAGTCCTACAGCCAGGACCTCGCTCCGGTGTTTGAGGGCAGCTACGCGCAGGGCGGCGATGGACAGGTCACCCAGCCCAACATCATTTTTATTATGGATGAATCCTTCTGGGATGTGCAGGAACTGGAGGAGTACGGCGTGGTCTTTGACCAGCCCGTCACGCCGAACCTCCATCGGCTGATGGAGACCTCCGCCTACGGCAAGGCCTACAGCCCCAGTTTCGGCGGCGGTACCTGCGACGTGGAATTCGAGGCACTCACCGGCTTTTCGGTGGAGTTTCTGCCCAGCGGCTGCAAGCCCTTCCAGCAGCATGTGACCCGGCCGATGTTCTCCATCGCGTCGTACTTAAAAGACCAGGGGTATGCCACCCAGGCCATCCATTGCTATTATGCCAAGTTCTGGAGCCGCAACACGGCCTATCCCAATTTGGGTATTGACGAGTTCATATCGCTGGAGGATTTTGTATCTCCTGAAAAGAAGCGGGATACCGAGTGGTCCGGCGGCCTTGTGACCGACGCGGAGATGGCCCGGCGCATTATTCAGGAATACGAACAGCGGGACGAGGACAAGCCCCTGTTCATCCATGCAGTGACCATGCAAAACCACACAAGTTATAATAAGAACAACTACCCCGAAGAGGAGCTGGTGGGCATTCTGGAAGCGCCGGAGGGGATCAGCGAGAACACCCTCGGGGCATTGCAGGATTTTGCCACCGGCGTTCGTGAGGCGGACGCCATGCTGGGCACCCTCACCGACTATTTCAGCCAGGTGGACGAGCCCACGATCCTTGTGTTCTGGGGTGACCATTACAACCCCATCGGCAGCGGCTACGAGGTGTATACCGCCACCGGCTATGCCTCCGGTGCAGACAGCGAAAGCCCGGAGCTGCACCAAATGCCTCTGCTCATCTGGAGCAACTACTGGCAGGACAAAGTGGACCTGGGCACTGTGGCCGCCTACCAGATCAGCCCGGTGCTGATGGAGCTTTATGGCCTGGAAGAGCCTCCCATGTTCCGCTATCTGGCAAACCAGCTTTCGGCCTACCGCAGCCGCACCCTGGGCGTGACCATTCTGCCCGACGGCACAGCTACCGACGCTGACCTCACCGGGGAACAGGAACAGTGGTTCCAGAATCACTGGCTTTTGCAGTATGATCTGATGTTTGGTGAGGAATATGCTCTGACCCTGTGACGGTGCCCCTTCGGTTTACAAAGCCCCGGCCCCGCGGTATAATTGCTTTGAATCTGTCCACCGGGGGAAAGGGGAGAAAGCACGATGGGAGCGGACCGTTCCGAGGAACTTCTGCGCATGGAAGGGGTCGTGGAGCATGTCATCTTTGAAAACCGCGACACAGGTTATGCAGTGTTTGAGGTCAACGCCGGCGGCGAGCTCCACGTGGTCACCGGCGAAGTGGGGGAAGTGAACGCCGGAGAAAGCGTTACGCTGTATGGCCGGTTTGAGACACATCCCGCCCACGGGCCCCAGTTTCGGGCGGAGAGCTGTGAGGTCAGCATGCCCCAGAATCTGGCGGCGACCCTTGCGTATCTTTCCAGCGGAGCGTTGCCCTATATCGGCCCCGCCACCGCGAAAAAAATCGTGGAGCGCTTCGGCGCCGACTGCCTGGAAGTAATCGCCAACGACCCGCTTCGCCTCACCGAGCTGCGGGGGATCACCCCTGAAAAGGCAAAAGCCATTTCAAACGAGTTCAAGCGGATGTTCGGCGTGCGTGAAGCGGTGGCGTATCTGGGCCGCTTTGGCATTTCTCCGGTGCGGGCGGTGGAGGTGTACCGGCACCTCGGCCCTTCGGCGGTGGAGGAGATAAGCCGCAACCCTTACATTTTGTGCGGCGAACCGCTGCACATGACCTTCCGCCAGGTGGATGCCATTGCTGCCGAGCTGCAGCTGGATCCGGCGGGCTCTCTGCGGGTGTGGGCGGGCCTGCTCTACGCTCTGCGCCACAATGCGGGCAACGGGCACACCTGCCTGCCGCGGGAAAAACTGGTGCAGGCCACCGCCCAGTTTTTGGGTATCGACCCGGACCAGGCGGAACGGGAACTGGACCGTCAGCTGGAAGAGGGCGAAGTGAAAAGCTATACCCGCCCGGACGGCGAGTTCATCTGCCTGCCGGACCTGCTGAGCGCCGAAACGGACATTGCAGCCCGGCTGTGGGAACTCAGCCGCCACCCGGTGCCGCTGCCGCCGGATGTGGACCGGAGCATTGAGATATTGGAGCGGGCGCAGGGTTTTGCCTATGCGCCGGAACAACGCCTTGCCATCCGCACAGCCATGAGCAGCAGTGTCATGGTTCTCACCGGCGGACCCGGCACCGGCAAGACCACCACCGTGAACGCCATCCTTTCTCTGCTGCAGCATGGCGGCCAGAGAGTGGCCCTCTGCGCGCCCACCGGGCGGGCTGCCAAGCGCCTGTCGGAACTGACGGGCCAGAAGGCCCAGACCATCCACCGCCTGCTGGAGGTGGACTACGACCCTCAGAGCCGCTTGCTCCGATTCATTCACAACGAGAAAAATCTGCTCAAATGCGACGTGGTCGTGATGGACGAGATGAGCATGGTGGACGTAAAGCTGTTCCAAAGCCTGTTGGCCGCGCTGCGCCACGGTTGCCGTATCATCATGGTGGGAGACGCCGACCAGCTGCCCAGCGTAGGTCCCGGCAACGTTCTTGGAGAAGCCATCCAGAGCGGCGTTGTGCCCACGGTCCGGCTGGAGCATATCTTCCGCCAGTCCGCTCAGAGCCTCATTGTGGAGAACGCCCACCGTATCGTCCAGGGCCTTGCGCCCCAAAAAGGCACGCGGGATAGCGATTTCTTCTTCCTGCCCTCCGCGGGCATGGAGTGCCAGCAGCTGGTGTGCGACCTGGTGAGCCGCCGGTTGCCCGGGAGTTATGGCTTCGACCCCATGAGGGACATTCAGGTGCTCTGCCCCAGCAAGAAGGGGCCGGTGGGCACTTTGGCGCTGAATCCCCGCCTGCAGCAGCTTCTCAATCCGCCCGCTGTGGATAAACCGGAACTGGAAGCGGGCGGGAGAGTGTTCCGCCAGGGTGATAAGGTGATGCAGGTGCGCAACGACTACCTCATTCCCTATGAGCGGGTAGGCGGGGAGGCCGGAGTGGGTGCCTTCAACGGTGATATGGGCGTTATCCTCCAGGTGGACCCCCAGCAAAAGACCTTGCTGGTGCAGATGGAGGACCGCAGACTCACCTATGGGCCGGACACCCTTCAAGAGCTGGAGATCGCCTATGCCATCACCGTGCACAAAAGCCAAGGCACGGAATTCACCGCTGTGGTCATGCCGGTGAGCGGTGTGCCCCGCCAGCTTCGCTACCGGAACCTTTTGTACACCGGAGTCACCCGCGCAAAAAAACTCTGTATCCTGGCAGGGGAGACCTCTGATCTGGGAGCGATGGTGGAAAATGTGCGGCAGAACATGCGCTACAGTTGCCTGTGTGCCCTGCTGCGCGACGGAGCGTCGCTGTGAGGCCCGGGCAGGCCGTGCGGCTGGCGGCGGCGCTGGTGTATCCCCGGCGCTGCCCCTTTTGCGACAAGGTGCTGGGGTGGCTTCCCGATTGCCCGGATTGTGCCACAGAGCTCGCGAGGCTGCGGCGTGCGGTCCCGCGGCTGCCCGCCACCGAACACATCCTGCGTGATTTGACGGGCGCCGCTGCGGTGTGGCGCTACGACGGCTGTGTGCGGCAGGCCATTCTGCGCTTTAAAGACGGCGGCCGCGCCTGCTATGGCGAAATCTTGGGCGCAGAGATGGCACGGGCGGCTTTTGGTTGTAATTACGACATAAAGCATGGTATAATAACTTTTAACGGTGTTTTGCCGCTGACGCGTTTTGACATTGTGGTGCCGGTGCCTCCCTCCGACCGGGGAAGGGGATATGAACCGCCGGCACTGCTGGCGCAGCCCATCTGCCGCGCACTGAACGTGCCTTTGGAGAAGCGGGCACTGCGCAAGACACGGCCCACCCATACGCAAAAGGGGTTGTCTGCCGCTCAGCGGCTGCAGAACCTGCGCGGTGCTTTCTGTGTGGAGAATGCAGAGCGTATTGAGGGCCGGCGTGTGCTTTTGGTGGATGACGTGATCACCACCGGGGCAACGGTCAGCAGCTGCGCAGCCGCCTTGATGAAGGCCGGCGCATTGGAAGTGTTTGCGGTGGCAGCGGCACACACGGAACTGTGAAACCCCGATTTTAAAAAACAGGCAAACGAGCCTTTTTATCAGCGTGCACAAACACAACAAAGAAAGCGAAGTGTGAGTTATGGCGCAATACGATATCGGCATCGACCTTGGCACCACCACCATTATTATTGCGATGGAGGGCAAGGGTGTGATCCTGAACCAGCCCAGCGTCGTGGCGGTGGACACCCGCAAGGACCAGGTCCTGGCAGTGGGCGATGACGCGCTGGCGATGGTGGGACGCACTCCCAATTATATTCTGGCTACCCGCCCGCTGAAGGACGGCGTGATCTCCAACCACACGCTCACGAAGGAGCTCATCTGCCGCTTTGTGAACAAGGTCTATGACTCCAAACTCATCAAACCCCGCGTGGCTGTGTGTGTGCCTGCGGCCATCACCGGCATTGAGAGCGACGCTGTGGTGGAGGCTGTGGTGGCCGCCGGCGCCCGGCAGGTTTTTCTGATCGATGAGCCCATCGCCGCCGCTCTTGGCTGCGGTATCGATATCCTGCAGCCGGAGGGTCACATGGTGGTGGATATCGGCGGCGGCACCACCGATATTGCTGTGATCAGCCTTGGCGGCAAGGTGAGGTCCACCAGCGTGAAGATCGCCGGCAACACCTTTGACGACGAGATCCAAAAGTACGCCCGGATCAAGTTCAATGTGGCCATCGGGCTGCGCACCGCGGAAGAACTGAAAAAGAAGGTGGCCTGCTGCCGCCCCTGCGAGTTCTCCGCCGAGATGGAAGTGAAGGGCCGCAGCCTTCTCACCGGCCTGCCCCAGCGTCTCACGGTGACCACGGAAGATATGTACGACGCGGTCATGCCGCTGGCCGAACAGATCGCGGCGGCGGCTCATCAGGTGCTGGAACACACTCCGCCGGAGCTGGCTGGCGACATTTACTCCTCCGGTGTTGTGCTCACGGGCGGCGGTTCCATGCTCAAAGGACTGGACGAATATCTGAGCCAGCAGCTCAAAGTGAAGGTGCGCGTTTCGGATGACCCCGTCAACTGTGTTGCGCTGGGCACTGCCAAATGCCTGGAGATAGGCGACCAGCTGGAAAGCGGCTTTGTGGACGCAACGCCCCGGCTGGGCCACAGATAAATACTGCGCCCGTCTGCGTGAAATGCCTCATGCAGACGGGCGTTCCTTTTTGCTTTTTTAATTTGTACAAATGCTATTATTTTAACAAAACCATTTTTGTGACCTTGAAACAGGGGCGGTTTTTCGATATAATGTAAAAGACGAAAATTGAGCTTTGGGAAAAGGGGGCCATCCAATGAACGCAGTTCTGCTTGCGGCAGGCGCGGCACAGACCACGGAACCATCGGTGCTCGTGGTGGCTGGGACCGGTATGTCGCTGGTCTTTTTGGTGCTGATCCTGCTGACTTTTATCATCACCCTTCAGGGCAAACTGTTTGACGCACTGAATGCCAAAAAACAGAAGGCAGCCGCCGAAGCGGCCGTGAAAAGCCAGCCGCAGCCCCCGCAGCTGCAGGAGCCCATGGAGGAACCTCCCTTTGTGGAAGAGGGAATCAACGAAGAGATCGTGGCGGTCATTGCGGCGACAGTCGCGGCGGCCAGCGGCGGCAAATATACGCTCCGCGCTGTGAAGCGCGCCGGCGGCGGCCGCGGCAGCTGGGGCGCGGCTGGCGTCAAGAGCGGCACGGAACCGTTTTAAGGGGGGCTGAACCATGAGTGCTTTTTTTGATACCCTCGTCAGTATCTGGGAGAACTCCGGATTTATGGGGATCGCCGAGGACTGGCGCTATCTGCTCATGATCGTTGTGGCCTGCCTGCTGCTGTATCTGGCCATCGTGAAAGAGTTCGAACCCCTGCTTTTGCTGCCCATCGCTTTCGGCATGCTGATGGCGAACCTGCCTGGCAGCGGGATCATCCACATGCAATATTTTATCGCGCCGGAAGGTGCGGATCCGAGCCTGTATCCCATGTTCAGTGAGATCCTGCACAACGGCGGTCTGGCCGATATGCTCTATCTCGGCGTCAAGCTGGGCATTTACCCGCCGCTTATCTTCCTCGGTATCGGCACCATGACCGACTTTGGTCCGCTGATCTCCAATCCCAAGAGCCTGCTTCTGGGCGCGGCGGCGCAGCTGGGCATTTTCGCCACTTACTTTATGGCGAAGTTCGTACATATCCCTTACAACTTCCTTGCTGAGCTGCTGGGCTTTGCGCCCATCGAGCCTTTCACCGGCCCGGAGGCAGCGGCCATCGCCATCATTGGCGGTGCGGACGGCCCCACCGCCATCTACGTGACCAGCATTCTGGCGGCAGGCCTTCTTGGCTCCATTGCGGTGGCGGCCTACAGCTACATGGCACTGGTGCCGGTCATTCAGCCGCCCATTATGAAGGCGCTTACCACCAAAAAGGAGCGCAGCATTGTGATGAAGCAGCTGCGCACCGTTTCCAAGACGGAGAAGATCATCTTCCCGATCATGTGCACCATCATCATCAGCCTCATCCTGCCCGACTCTGCCGTGCTCATCGGCATGCTGATGTTGGGCAACCTGATGAAAGAGTCCGGCGTGGTGGATCGTATCAACCGCACCGCGGGCAACGAGCTGATGAACATCATCACCATCTTCCTGGGCCTGTCTGTTGGCTGCACCACCAGCGCCAACACCTTCCTGAATGCCCGCACCGTGCTCATCATTGTGCTGGGCCTGCTGGCCTTCTCCTTCGGTACTGTCGGCGGCGTGCTGTTCGGCAAGCTGATGTGCTGGGCTACCCACGGCCAGGTGAACCCGCTGATCGGTTCCGCCGGTGTGTCCGCTGTTCCCATGGCGGCCCGTGTGTCCCAGAAAGTGGGCCAGGCGGAGAATCCCACCAACTTCCTGCTCATGCATGCCATGGGCCCCAACGTTGCCGGCGTGATCGGCAGCGCGGTGGCTGCGGGTATCCTCATCAATATCTTCAGCTAAGAAAAACGGCCTCTGGGTCCACTCCATTGAACCTGAAAAAAGCGTCTGCTGCTTATTGGCAGCAGACGCTTTTTGTGTTTGCAAAACAAAAGCGCTCCGGCAGTTTGCCGGAGCGCTGAAGAGCAGGGAAGAGGTGCTCAGCGGGCGTATTTTTTCACCACATCCTGCATGGCGTCCCACTGCTGCTCCATATCCCGCACCAGTTTGAACTGGGTGCGGCAGCGGTCCAGGTTCTGACCATCCCGCTGGGTGTGGAAGTAGTGGTCGCCTTCCAGGTAGTCGGTCAAAAAGCGGATTCCGCACTCCAGCGTCATCAGCTTGGCGCCCCAGGGCATGTACTCCTGCTCGGCCTCAGTCAGAGCGCCGTCGGCGCCCTCCAAAAAGCCCTTGGTGTACACGTCGTAAAGATCAATGTCAAAGTTCACCTTGGAGAGGTCCTGCTCGTCCTCGGCGCTGTGGTTGGCGCCAAAACGGATGGAGTCGCCAAAGTCGTTGATGGAAAGACCGGGCATAACGGTGTCCAGATCGATAATGCAGATACCCTCTAAAGTGTCTTTATCCATCAGCACATTATTCAGTTTGGTGTCGTTGTGGGTCACCCGCAGCGGCAGTTTGCCCTGACGCAGAGCTTCCAAAGCCACGCTGCAATCCGCTTTGTGCGCCAGCACAAACTGGATCTCAGACTGGGCGCTGGCGACGCGGCCCAGCGCGTCGGCAGCCAAAGCCTTCTCAAAGTTCCGATAGCGGTTTTCAGTGTCGTGGAATTTTTCAATGGTCTCAAACAGAGTGTCGGCAGGGTAGTCGCTCAGCATGGCCTGGAACTTGCCGAACGCCTGGGCCGAAGCGTAGAACAGTTCCGGCGTCTCAGCAGACTGCAGGCACAGGGTGTTCTCCACAAAAGGATACACACGCCAGGCGCCGCCCAAAGAATCGGTGAAATAGCTTTCGCCCGTGCGGGTGGGGTGGACGGTCAGGGTCTCCCGGGCGGGATCGCCGCCGGCGGCAGTGATTTTTTTGCGCAGGTGCTCGGTCACACCCACGATGTTGGCCATCAGCTGATCGGGATGTTTGAAGGCGGCTGCGCTCATGCGCTGCAGGATGAACCGGCGGCACTCGCCTTCCGGCGTCTGCACATAGGCGCAGAACGTGTCGTTGATGTGGCCTTTGCCATAGCGCAGCGCACCTGCGACCTCGCCGCCAAGGTCGTATGCGGCAAAAACTTCCTGCAGGGACTGTTCAGCAAGACTGGACATTGTTTTGTACCTCCCAATGTTTTGGCCGGAAAGCGTGTCCGGCGGCACCTTATCAGTTCCTCTTCATTGTAGTGGAAGAGCAGCGCGGAGTGAATACCGCCTTTCGTACTTTATTTACACAATCGTTCGCAAAGGATGCGACCCATGGTGCAAACTACCGGCGGGGCGTGCCGCGGCTCTGCTTTCGGTATTCCATGGGGCTCATGCCCATCAGCTTGCGGAAGCTCTGGGAAAAGTAGCTGGGAGAAGAAAAACCCATGGTGTGGGAGATCTGCGACAGGGAATGGTCTGTGTCGCTGAGAAGATAGCAGCTCTCCTTCACCCGGCGCTGGATCAGATAATTGATAGGGGAGATCTGATACTCACGGCTGAAGGAATGCACGAGGTAATATTTGTTCACATGGGCAAGTTCCGCCAGTTGATCCAGACTGATGTTCTCTTTGAAATTGGCGTCGATGTAGCGCTTCACAATGGCGCATTCCTTGCTGGCGCGTCGGGTGGGCTCGGCGCTGGAAGCAAAGTCTGTATAACGGCCCAGAAGCAAAAGCAGCATTTCCAACATCAGCTGGCACATCTGCACATAGCCGGTGGTGCGCTGTTCCAGTTCCTGAAGAATGGCCTGCAAAATGCGCAGCACGGCTTCCTGCCCGCCGTGGAAGTTATAAACTCCGTATTGCCCGTTGGTGCCGGCGGTGAACTGCAGCCCTTCCACACCCAGCACGATATACTCCAGGGGGTGAGAATAGAGGCTCAGCTCGGTGTGCTCCACCTGCGGGTTGATGATCACAAGGTCGCCTTTTGCAACGGCAAGCAGGTCACGCCCCATGCGGAACTGGCCCACACCGCTCACAACATAAAACAACTCGATACAGTCGTGCGTGTGGGGCAGGCTGTGCCAGTCGGGCCCGTACGTTGCCGAACTGGCATAGAGCAGCCGGGCTGTGGAAAAATCTGCAGCATGGCTGGCCGCGCTTTGGGCGGCGGCAACGTCTTTTGGGGAAAGATCGTATCTCTTGTTGCTCATGGTATGACTCCTGTGCAAACTGCAAGATATGGGTGACATATTGGAATAAATATCCAATTTGCTTTTTCATTATTATAGTACAGTCTGCGCTTTTTTACAATACCTCCAGAAATTTGAGTATATAAATAAATGTTTTTGTACAATTATTGATTCGGACGCAGATTCTGCAGGAAAAGAGAAATAAACAATATTTATAAAAAAGTGAGCAACAATGAGATTGTCAAGGATGTGGAATACGATATACTGAAAATGAACCAGCATAGGTATGTCGATGCCGAATGAACCGCAGGAAAAGAGAAATCGAGGTAAAAAAATGAACGATCCTAAGCGCACGGGGCGTGTAACGATCCCCACCAATCTTGACGTTGTACCGGAGACCATCGAGATCCTGAAACGCTGGGGGGCGGATGCCATCCGCGACTGCGACGGCACCGAGTTCCCCGAAGAACTGACCAAGGTGGGGGCGAAAATTTACTCCACCTATTACACCACCCGCAAGGATAACGCCTGGGCCAAGGCGAACCCGGACGAGGTGCAGCAGTGCTACATCATGACCGGCTTTTACACCGCGGATGGGGAAGAGCTCCGCATTCCGCTTATGCAGGGCATTTCGGAAGAGCTGATGCAGGTCAACACCCGGGATGACATCAAGCGCTGGTGGGAGGTCATGGACCGCACCACCGGCCAGCCACTGCCCGCCGACGCCTGGAGCTACGACGAGGCTTCCGGCTGCGTGGTCATCGCCGCGCCCGAGGCGTATCATGAGTACACCGTGAGCTTTTTGGCCTACCTCATTTGGGACCCCGTACATATGTATAATGCGGTGACCAACGACTGGAAGGACTTTGAGCACCAGATCACCTTCGATGTGCGCCAGCCCAAGACCCACAAGTTCACCATGGAGCGCCTGCGCAAGTTCATTGCGGAGCACCCCTATGTGAACGTCATCCGCTACACCACCTTCTTCCACCAGTTCACCCTGGTGTTCGACAAGCTCAAGCGGGAGAAGTATGTGGACTGGTATGGCTATTCCGCTTCGGTCAGCCCCTACATCCTGGAGCAGTTTGAAAAAGAGGTGGGCTACAAGTTCCGGCCGGAGTTCATCATCGACCAGGGCTACTACAACAACCAGTACCGGGTGCCCAGCAAGGAATTCAAGGACTTCATGGCCTTCCAGCGCCGCGAAGTGGCAAAGCTGGCCAAGGAGATGGTGGACATCACCCATGAGCTGGGCAAGGAAGCCATGATGTTCCTGGGCGACCACTGGATCGGCACCGAGCCCTATATGCCGGAGTTTGCCTCTATCGGGCTGGACGCGGTTGTGGGCAGCGTGGGCAACGGCAGCACCCTGCGCCTCATCAGCGACATCCCCGGCGTGAAATACACCGAGGGCCGCTTCCTGCCTTACTTCTTCCCGGACACCTTCTATGAGGGCGGCGACCCTGTGAAAGAAGCCAAGGAAAACTGGGTCACCGCACGGCGGGCCATCCTGCGCAAGCCGGTGGACCGTATCGGCTACGGCGGCTATCTGAAGCTGGCGCTGGAATTCCCCGAGTTCATCGATTATGTGGAGAGCGTCTGCAACGAGTTCCGTGAACTCTACGAGAACGCCAAGGGGACCACCGCCTACTGCATTAAGACGGTGGCTGTGCTGAACAGCTGGGGCAAGGCCCGCAGCTGGGGCTGCCACATGGTGCACCACGCTTTGTATCAGAAACAGAACTACAGCTACGCCGGCGTCATCGAAGCGCTCTCCGGCGCGCCTTTCGACGTGCGGTTTATCAGCTTTGACGACGTGAAGGCCGATCCGTCTATTCTGAAAGACGTGGACGTGCTGGTGAACGTGGGCGACGGCGACACCGCCCACACCGGCGGCGCGGTCTGGGAGGACCCGGCTGTGTCGGCGGTCATCCGCGGCTTCATTCGCCGGGGCGGCGGCTTCATCGGCGTGGGCGAGCCCTCCGGCCACCAGTACCAGGGCCATTACCTGCAGCTTGCGACGGCGCTGGGCGTGGAAAAAGAGACCGGCATGACGCTCAACTACGACAAGTACAACTGGGAGGAGCACCCCGGCCACTTCATCCTGGCTGATGTGAAGGACGCGGTGAACTTCGGCGAAGGCAAAAAGAACATCTATGCGCTGGAGGGCGCCCAGGTGCTGGTGCAGAAGGACAAGGAAGTGCAGATGGCGGCCAACGAGTACGGCGCCGGCCGAACGGTCTACATCAGCGGCCTGCCCTACAGCTTTGAGAACAGCCGCGTGCTCTACCGCAGCATTCTGTGGGCCAGCCACAGCGAGGACGAGCTGCACAAGTGGTTCAGCTCCAATTACAACGTGGAAGTGCACGCCTATGTGAAGAACGGCAAGTACTGCGTGGTGAACAATACCTACGAGCCCCAGCACACCACCGTCTACACCGGCGACGGTGCCAGCTTTGAGCTGGACCTTGCCGCCAACGAGATCCGCTGGTACGAGATCTGAATTTAAAACAGCAAGAAGCGGCAGGCTTTTGGCCTGCCGCTTTTCTGCTTCTCGCGCAAAATTTTTAAAAACTATCGGTTTGCAAATGTTTTGTGAGCAAACAAAGAACAAGAATTGGTGGAAAATGTGTATGAAATATCCAATTATTGGGGATAAATAATTGCAAAATTGTCGAATTGGCAATATGTAGAAGTTTTTAGACCCCATTTTGTGGATAATGTGTACTAAAAATAACAAACAAGAAACAAAATATTATTCCAATTGCCAAACAAAGCAATATCTATAAAAATCAGAACAAGAAATTTATTGTTAGTTTTCCGCAATGCTGTATACTGAAACTATAGTTTGCAGCGGCACAGGGCCGCTGTGAAAAAATAGGAGGTTACTATGAAAAAGGTACTTAGCATTGCTTTGGCACTGGCTATGTCTCTGACTCTGCTGGTCGGCTGCGGCGGCGGCGAGACCAGCACTCCTGCCACCGATGGCGGCAGCACCCCCGCGGTGGACACCGGTGCCATCGAAGAGGGCGCGAAGCTGGTCTACTGGCCCATGTGGGCTGAGACCGAGCCTCAGGGCATGGTCATCGCCGAAGCCATCGAAGCCTTTACCGAGGCTACCGGTGTTGAGGTCGAAGTGAACTTTGCCGGTTCTCGCGACACCCGCAAGACCCTGCAGCCTGCTCTGGACGCCGGTGAGACCATCGACGTGTTCGACGAGGATATCGAGCGCGTGAACATCACCTGGGGCGACTATCTGCTGGACATCCAGGAGATGTACGACGCTTCCGAGCTGAATGGCGCTCAGAATGCCACCCTGATCGACCTGGCCAAAGAGCTGGGCGGCGGCACCCTGAAGAGCGTTCCTTATCAGCCCTCTTCCTTTGTTGTGATGTACAACAAGGACCTGTTTGAGGCCGCCGGTATCACCGCCGTGCCCACCACCTGGGACGAGTTCCTGGCTGCCTGCGAAGCGCTGAAGCAGCAGGGTGTCTATGCTCTGACCATCGACGACGCTTACATGGCCGCTTTCTTCGGCTACATGATGGACCGCGTGGCCGGCTTCGAGACCACCAAGGCTGTGGCCGCCGGTGACTTCACCAACGAGGCCGTTCTGAAGACCGCCGAGGCCATCCAGACCCTGGTCGACAATGGCTACATCGATCCTCGCGCTGCGGGCAACGTTTATCCCCAGGGCCAGAGCAACATCGCTGACGAGAGCGTTGCGATGTACCTGAACGGCACCTGGCTGCCCAACGAGATCCGCAACCAGACCAAGGAAGGCTTCCGCTGGGGTTCCTTCGCTCTGCCCAACATCGCTGAGGGCGGCGACGGCGCCGAGAGCAACAACTACGGTGCTCAGTGCTTTGCCATCAACAAGAACACCCAGTATCCCAACGCTGCTTTTGCCCTGGTCCAGTGGCTGACCAGCGGCGAGTGGGACCAGAAGCTGGCTGACGAGACCATGGGCGTTCCCATGGCCAACGACGCCACCTGGCCCGAGGCTCTGACCGACGCCAAGGCCGTGATCGACGGCACCACCCAGCGTCTGTCCTGGGCTGTGGATATGGAGAACGACGCCAATGTGAACGCTGCCATCAAGACCAACCTGGCTCTGATGATCAGCGGTCAGCTGGATGCCCAGGGCTTCGCTGATGCCTTCGGCAAGACCCAGAAGGGCGCGTGACCTGCGTCCTCCCAAAAGGAGATCATGCGGGGCGGCGGCAATGCCGCCGCCCCGCATTCATTTGAGCAAACGCAGCGCATGAACTGCGTTTGCTCCGTGTTATAAGAATGGAGGACAAAAGCGATGGCAAAACAGAAGAAAAAAACCTCCCAAAGCCCACTGCGCAATCGGAACACGTCGATGTTGGTGCTTTTCCTTGCTCCCGCGACGCTGCTGTATCTGATGGTTTTCCTGTACCCGTCGGTGCGCACGGTCGTGATGAGCTTCTTCAAAGTGGAAGGCGTCACCGATCCGGTCTCCTCTTGGCAGTTCAACGCTGGGGAGAACTTCATTGACGCGTTCAACGACACGCTGTTCCGTTCGGCAATGACGAACCTCGGCAAACTGTGGCTCATCGGCGGTGTGGCTGTGATGTTGCTGGCTCTGCTGTATGCAGTGGCCCTCACCAGCGGCCTGCGTGCAAAGAGTTTCTTCCGCAGTGTCATCTATCTGCCGAACCTGGTGTCGGCAGTGGCAATGGGCACCATGTGGCTGTACTATGCGTTCAGCAAAGAGGATTACGGCCTGATGAACACCATCCTCAGCTGGTTCGGCGTGGACAATGTCATGTGGACGGACCCGGCACATAAGTTCTGGAGCATGCTCATCGCTTATTGTTTCGGCATGGTGGGTTATCACATGCTCATCTTTATGAGCGGCATTGAGCGCATTGGCAACGACTTCTACGAAGCGGCCACCATCGAAGGCGCCAATGTGTTCCAGAAGTTCTTCTACATCACTCTCCCGCTGCTGCGCGGTTCCATCCGTACCAACCTGGTCATGTGGACTGTCTCCAGCGTGGGCTTCTTCATCTGGGGCCAGGTCTTTGACCCGGTCAACCTGTCCTCCCAGACAGTCATGCCGCTGAACTATATGTACGAACTGGTGTTCGGCTCGTCCAATGCGGCGCAGGCAGTGCGTAATTCCGGTATCGGCGCGGCCATCGGTGTGATGATGGCGGCCATTGTGGTGCTGGTGTTTGCCTTGACCAACTTCATCGTCAAGAACGATGACGTAGAACTGTAAGGGGAGGTGCGAAACATGGCTAAGATGAAAGAGAAAAAACTCCGCGAACCGTTCCGCATCAAAAAAGAGATCCCCTTGCTGCCCGGCTACATCATGTGTGTTGCGTGGGTCGTGTTCACCATCATGCTGGTGGGCTGGGTCATGCTGGCTTCGCTTTCCACCAGCCGCGAGATCCTTAGCGGCCAGCTGTTTGAGTTCGCCTCCGGCTTCCACTGGGAAAACTACTCCAACGCCTGGAGTTCCCAGAAGGTGGGCGTGTTCTTTGTCAACTCCCTGATCTACACCGCCATTTCCTGCACCATCATCATTGTGGTGGCGTCTCCGGCGGCCTATGTGCTCTCCCGTTTCAAGTTCCGGGGCAACATGTTCCTGCAGAACATGTTTGCAACTGCGCTGGGCATTCCCGTCATTATGATCATCATGCCCCTGTTCTCGGTCATTACCAGCATGAAACTGACCAACACCCGTGGCCTGATCATCTTCCTGTACATTGCGATGAACGTTCCGTTCACCATCTTCTTTATGCTCTCCTTCTTCCAGAACCTTTCTTTCACCTTTGAAGAGGCCGCCGCGATCGACGGCTGCAGCCCCATCAAAACCTTCTGGAAAATCATGTTCCCTCTGGCGCAGCCCGGCATTATCACCGTTACCATCTTCAACTTCATCACCATCTGGAACGAGTTCTTCATGTCTATGCTGTTTGCCAGCAAGTCGGCAGTCCGCCCCATCGCCGTGGGCCTGTACAATATGGTCAAAGGCATGCAGTACACCAATGATTACGGCGGCATGTTCGCTGCGGTGGTCATCGTGTTTGCGCCCACCTTCCTTTTGTACATCTTCCTGTCCGACAAGATCATCGCCGGCGTCACCGGCGGTGCCATCAAGGGCTGATCGAATGCTCAACAAGAGCGCGCGGCAAGTGCCGCGCGCTCTTTCTTTTTGGCAAAATTTCGAGATATTGGGCGTGGCGGATTTTCTTTATCAAGAACTTGTGGTATAATGTTTGAAGCGATGTCAGGCATGCCGTTGGATCCGGGCCCGTATCGCTTGAAATGACTTCGTTCTGCGAGAGGAAATCTATGTCACAGGAACTTGACCGGGCCTTTGCGGCCCTTCGGGATAAATTCATCGAAAGCCGGTTCGACCGGCTGAACCCGGTGCAGAAAGAAGCGGTGTTCTGCACTGAAGGCCCACTGCTTATTCTGGCCGGCGCCGGCAGCGGCAAAACTACGGTGCTGGTGAACCGCATTGCAAACATCATCCGCTTTGGCCAGGCTCACGGCTCCGAATGGCTGCCGCGGCCTGCCACCGAGCAGGACATCCAGAACCTGCAGGCTGCTCTCGATGGCGGGGAATTGGCACCTTCGCTGTGGCCTTTGCTCCGCCGGGAAAACGCCCGCCCTTGGAACGTGCTGGCCATCACCTTCACCAACAAGGCGGCAGGGGAGCTGAAAGCCCGTCTGGCGGCCATGCTGGGAGAAACAGAAGGTGCGGACGTGAACGCTTCCACCTTCCATTCCGCCTGCGTGCGCATGCTTCGCCGCGACGCCGACCGGCTGGGATTCCCCAAGAGCTTCACCATCTACGACACCAGCGACCAGGAGCGGGCCATGAAAGAGGTCTATAAGCAGCTGCTTGTGGACGACAAATTCCTTCCAGTGCGGTCGGCTCTGGGACAGATCGGCCGCATGAAAGACCAGCTCATCAGCCCCGAAGAGGCCCTGGAAGCACCGGCAAACAACACCAAGGCAACGCTTTTGGCCAAGGTGTATGCTGCGTATGCCAAACGCCTGAAAAGCGCCGGCGCCATGGACTTTGACGATTTGATCTACCACACGGTGCGGCTTTTGCAGGAGCACCCCGATGTGAGGGAATACTACCAGCAGAAGTTCCAGTATATTCTGGTGGACGAGTATCAGGATACCAGCGTTGCCCAGTTCCATCTGGTGCGTCTGCTCACCGGGCCGCAGCAGAATGTCTGTGTGGTGGGCGATGATGACCAGAGTATCTATCGCTTCCGGGGTGCAACCATCGAGAATATCCTGAACTTTGAGCAGCATTTCCCCGGCGCCAAGGTCATTCGTCTGGAGCAGAATTACCGTTCCACCTCCAACATCCTGAATGCAGCAAACTGCGTCATCAAAAACAACCAGGGCCGGAAGGGCAAGACCCTTTGGACGAAAAACGATGAGGGAGACAAGGTCCACTGCTACACCGCAGAAAACGAGCAGGACGAAGCCAGTCACATTGCCTCCATCATCGGCGGCCATCTGAAAGCCGGCGCCCGCCTGCGGGACCACGCAGTGCTTTACCGTATGAATGCGCAGTCCAGCCCCATCGAGACCTACTTTGCCCGGGCCGGTATTCCTTATAAAATCGTGGGTGGCCAGCGGTTCTATGACCGAAAAGAAGTCAAAGATATCCTTTCTTACATGTCCATTGTGGCCAACCCAGCCGATGATCTGCGTCTGCGCCGAATCATCAACGAGCCGGCGCGCAAGATAGGCGGCACCACTTTGGATAAGATGGGGGAGATCGCCTCCGGCCTCGGCGTCAGTCTGCTGGAGGTCTGCCATCATGCCGCCGACTATCCCACCATCAGCCGCGCGGCCGGGGCGCTGAACGGATTCTGGGCGATTTATCAGAAGCTGGTGGAGGCGGCAGATACTCTGCCTCTGGACGCATTTGTCACCGAACTGCTGCAGATCACCGGCTATAAAAAAATGCTGGAGAGTATGGGCGATGAAGGCGCTTCCCGACTGGAGAACATCGGTCAGCTGATTTCCAGCGTCAAGACCTATGCCGACCAGAAAGGGCCGGAAGCCAGTCTTTCCGGCTTTTTGGAAGAAGCGGCCCTTATCTCCGATTTGGACAGCTACGACCAGGAGACAGATGTGGTGGTGCTGATGACCATGCACTCTGCCAAGGGCCTTGAGTTCGACTATGTGTTCATCGTCGGCATGGAGGAAGGTGTGTTCCCCAGCGAACTCAGCCGCTTTTCCGAAGAGGATATGGAGGAGGAGCGCCGCCTGTGCTATGTGGGCATTACCCGTGCCCGCAAAGAGTTGTATCTCTCCTGCAGCCAGAGCCGGATGATCTTCGGCCAGACCCGGCGCAACCGGCCCTCCCGCTTTTTGGAAGAGATCGACGCCGCCCTGCTGGACGAAAAAGCCAGTCCCATGGCGGCCCAGCGCAGCTTTGGATTTGGAAGCTTCGGCGGCGCCTCGGCAGGCAGCGCCCCTCGCGGCAGCGTTACTGGCTGGACCCCAGGCTCCGGCGGTTGGAACCGCACCGCTTTCGCGCCGGCCGCTTCCGGCGCGCCCGTCCGCGGCGCGGGCTTTGGCCCCACGGTGGGTGCCGCGCCCCAGCCGCGTCCTGCGGCGGGCAAAAAGCCGGCGTTTAAGCCCGGTGACAAAGTGGAGCACAAGGTGTTTGGCCGGGGCGTGGTGCTGAAAGCGACCCCCGCCGCCGGTGACACCATTGTGGAGATCCAGTTTGAAAAGGCCGGTATCAAAAAGACCATGGCAAACTACGCCCCCCTCACATTGCTGGAGGGCTGAGAAAGGAAGTTTCGTATGCTTCGTGTCTCCCTGATCGCCCATACGCCCGAACCCGAGAAAGTGGTGGCCGCCGCCGCAAAGCTTTGCTATTCCAGCGCCGGAGTAGATGACCTGCTGGCTGGCCTGACACCGGAAAAAAGCCGGGAATTCGTGGAAAAGCTTGCAAAGCTGGGCCATGAGAGTCCCACAGAGCATGTCAGCTTTACCTTTGCCATCGAGGGAGTCAGCCGCAGTTTGCTGGCTCAGATCACCCGGCACCGCATTGCCAGCTATAGTGTCCAAAGCCAGCGGTATGTTCGGTTGGATGAATTTGAGTACGTCACTCCGCCGGAGATCGCCGCCGACCCGGAGGCGCTGGACGCATTCCGCCAGGCAATGGACCAGCAGAGTGAGGAGTACCGGCGTATTGCCGCGCTGCTCAAGGATGGTCATATCCGCCGCCTGATGCAGCAGGGACTGAGTGAGAAGGAAGCTGCCCGTAAAGCGGAAAAGCTTGCCATTGAGGACGCGCGCTTTGTGCTGCCAAATGCGTGCGATACAAAAATGATCGTTACTATGAACGCCCGCAGTCTGCACAACTTCTTCAAGCACCGTTGCTGTGCCCGTGCTCAGTGGGAGATTCGTGCGCTGGCGGATGAAATGCTGCGCCTGGTCTATCCCGTTGCGCCGGCATTGTTTGCCATGGCGGGACCCTCCTGCGTACGGGGGGCCTGCAGCGAAGGTTCCATGACCTGCGGCGAGGCTGCGGCCATGCGGGAGAGATACGGAAAACTGAAAGAGGAGGCCCTGGGGCAGTGAACGGCAGACTGATCGTGATCGAGGGGCTGGACGGCAGCGGAAAAGCCACCCAGGCAGCCCGCCTGACCGCCGCGCTGAAAACGCAGGGGAAAAATGTAAAGCAGATTTCCTTTCCAAACTATGCCAGCGATTCTTCCGCCCTCATCAAGATGTACCTGGGCGGCCAATTCGGCAGCCATCCGGACGATGTGAACGCCTACGCCGCCTCAACCTTCTATTCGGTGGACCGCTATGCCAGCTACAAGTCCGACTGGGGCGGATTTTACCGTGAAGGCGGAATTGTGGTTTCCGACCGTTACACCACCAGCAACGCGGTGCACCAGTGCTCCAAACTGCCGAGGGAGCAGTGGCCCGCCTTTCTGGATTGGCTGTTCGATTTTGAGTACAATAAAATCGGTATCCCTGCGCCGGACCGCGTGATCTACCTGGAGGTGGACCCCGCTGTAAGCCAGGGACTGATGACTGCCCGCTACAAGGGCGACGAGAGCAAAAAAGACATTCACGAAAAAGACCTTGCTTACTTGGCCCGCAGCCATGACGCGGCGGATTATTGCGCCCGCGCGCTGGGCTGGGTGAAGGTCCCCTGTACCGAGCAGGGCGCAATGCGCTCCATCGAGGCCATTCATGCAGACCTGCTCGAAGCGATCAAGGAGGTTTTATGATCGAATTCCATCCCATCACCATCGACGATTTCGCCTGGGCCGCACCCATCATGCGCTCCAGTAATTATATGTGCTGTGGCTATTCCTTCGTGACTCAGTTCATGTGGAGCCATGCCTACAACACCCACATCGCAAAATACGACGACTGGGTGCTCATCCGCAGCGATGTGGGCGACGCCTGCTATTACCTCTGGCCCGCCGGAAAAGGCGGCGATGAGCGCAAAGCCATCGAAGCGATGGAACGTGACGCGGAGCGGATCGGCCGCCCCATGTACCTCTATTCCGTTACTCTGGAGGCCAAGACCCAGCTGGAGGAGTGGTATCCGGGCAAGTTCACCATCACCTCCGACCGGGCGGACTACGACTATATCTACGAGCAGGCCAACCTGGCCGAGCTGCCCGGTCGGCGCTTTCAGAAGAAACGGAACCATGTGTCTCGTTTTATCAGAGAGAACCCCGACTGGCAGTTCCACCCCCTCACCAAAGAGGATCTGCCGGCCATCCGGGCATTCAACGACGCCTGGAGCCAGTTGTACGAAAACAAGGACAACCCTGGCATTCAGACCGAGCACACTTCCATCGAACTGCTGTTCGACAATTTTGACAAGCTGGACCTGCGGGGCGGCTATGTCACGGCAGGTGGCCGTATCGTTGCCTTTTCCTTTGGCAGCCCTATCAATGACCGGGTGTTCGATACTCATGTGGAAAAGGCTCTCTACGATGTGACCGGCGCTTACAACATCATCAACCGAGAGATGGCGCGCAATGTCTGCGCCGGGTTTGACCTCATCAACCGGGAAGACGATGTGGGCGATGAGGGGCTGCGGGCGGCAAAGCTGTCGTACAACCCGGATATCATCGAGCCTAAGTATCTTGCGGCCCTGAACAAATGACCGGGGCGGCAAGAGCCGGAAAGGGAGGGAAAGCGGTTATGGACTGTGTCGCACAGCGGGAAGAATTTCCCGCGCTTGCGCAGCTGTTTGTCGATTCCTTTGGCGGAAGCGAACAGTTTGCGCTGTCGGTGCTGGAGAATTTTGCCGGGGAAGGAAACGTCTTTACCGCCCGGCAGGATGGTGTGTGCACTGCGCTGCTCTGTGCTGTGCCTGTGACGCTCTGCGGAAGGAAGGGGGCCTATTATTACGGGCTTACCACCCGACCGGAGCAGCGGGGGACCGGCGTGATGACCTCTCTGATGGACGCTGCCCGCCAGGAGCTGGCCAGCCGGGGCGCGGCCTTTGCTGTGCTGATCCCGGCCAATGCGCCGCTGTTCGATTTTTATGCTAAACGCGGGTTTGAAAAAGCCTTTTCCAAACGGGCGCTGCGCCGCCCGGTCCGCAACAATCTGTGGGCGCAGGCGGAGTTTGACACGGTCACAGCAAAAGGACTGCAGCAGCTGCGTCAGAAATATGCGCCGAATGCGGTGGAGCTGAACGCAGCCGGCTATACGGCGGTGCTCACTGATCTCTACAGTCTGGGAGTCACCAGCGTGAGCACTGACCAGGGCTATGGCCTTTTCTTCAAAAAGGGAAACGAAATGCACTTCGTGGAACTCTTTGCCGACAGTGACCGCGCCGCCACGGCGCTTTTGGAGGCGGCACGGCAGAAATCGGGTTGCGAGAGCGCTTTGATGGAGCTGGGCGAAGACCAGACCCTCTTTTTGGGAGAGGGAGCAGTGCATGATTATGGCATGATCAGCTTTTTTGGCCAGCCTTTTGACGTGCGGGCTTCATATATGCGTCTGATGTTGGACGATGAATAAAAACATACAAAGGTGGAAGTAAAACATGAACAATCAGCCACGGGAAAACATTGAACAGCGCCCGCGCCGCCGCAGGCGGGGGCCCAGCGGCTGCCTGATCGTGCTGCTGCTGTTTGTTGCGCTGCTGATCGGCGGCGGTATCTATGGCGCTTCGGTGATCGGAGAGATCGCTGGCAAAAATGCCACGACGGAGGAAGTCACGGTGACGGTGGAGCAGGGCGAGGGCCCCACCACCATTGCCAAGCGCCTTGCGGAAGCCGGCGTGATCAAACGCCCCACGGTGTTCCGTTACTATCTGCGCTACAAAGAAGCCGCCGGCAGTCTGCAGTACGGTGAGTTCACTCTGTGCAAGGGCGCGAGCTACGACGACATCATCGAGACCATGAGCCAGTATGTCAAGCGGGATACGGTCACCATCACCTTCCCGGAAGGGATTACGGCCCAGCGGATGGCACAGCTGATGGAAGAGAACGGCCTGTGCACCGCCGAGGAGTTCCTGGCCTGTGCCAATGGCGAGGATGGCTCGGATTTCAGCCAGTACGAATTCTGGAACGAGATCCCCGATGACCCGGACATCTTTATGAAGTGCGAGGGTTATCTTTTCCCCAACACCTATGAGTTCTTCCTGGACGACACGGTCTACAATTATGTGAACACCTTCTACGCCGAGTTTGACCGTCAGGTCACCCCGGAACTGCGCCAGCAGGCGGCAGACTGGGGCTTCACTCTGGAAGAGGCCATCACCCTGGCCAGCTTTGTGCAGGAGGAAGCCGGCAACGCCGAGGACGCCCGCGTCTCTGCCGTGTTCCACAACCGTCTGGCGGAAGGTTCGCCTTATCCCCGGCTGGAGAGCAACGTGAGCAGCTACGTCCAGAACCCGGATGACAATAACTATATCTACAACTGGATCGCTCCTTATTACGGCGGGTGGGACAACATCCCCGCAAACATCTACGCGGCTTACAACACCTATGAAAAGGAAGGCCTGCCCGCGGGCCCGGTGTCCAATCCCGGGATCGAAGCCATCAAGGCGGCACTGAACCCTGACGAGGAGTTCCTGGCGGAGAAGTATTATTTCTTTGTCACCGACAAGAACGGCAAATACTACTACGCCAAGACCGTGAGCGAGCACCAGAGCAATGTGAACGTTGCGTTCTCGCAATAAAACAAAAGGGGCGCTGAAAGGCTTCTTTCAGCGCCCTGTTTTGTGAAAAGGAGAGAGAAAATATGCTTCCTGTGCCGGAACTGCTGGCCCCCGCGGGGGACCTTGAACGGCTGGAATATGCCCTGCGCTACGGAGCGGACGCAGTGTATGCCGGGCTGACCGAGTTTGGCATGCGCTCTGCGCCCCAGAACTTTACCCCGGAGCAGATGGCAGAAGGTGCGGCTCTTTGCCATGCCCGGGGCAAAAAGCTCTATTTGACATTGAACACCCTGCCCACCAACGAGGAACTGAAAGAACTGCCTGAAGCCATCCGGCAGGCTTGGGCTGCCGGTGTGGATGCCTTCATCGTGGCAGACCTGGGCGTGCTGTCCATGGTCAAACAGTATGCGCCGGAGGCGGAGATACACCTTTCCACCCAGATGGGCGTTACCAACTGGGCTGCCGCCCGTGCAGCCTATGAACTGGGGGCAAAGCGGGTGGTCCTGGCAAGGGAACTCACTTTGCAGCAAATCGCGGAGATCCGGGCCAACACTCCTGAGGATTTGGGGCTGGAGGCTTTTGTCCACGGCGCTATGTGCATGAGTGTGTCGGGGCGCTGCCTGCTCAGCCAGTATCTTGCCGGACGGGACGCCAACCGGGGCCAGTGTGCTCAGCCCTGCCGCTGGAAATACTTTCTGATGGAAGAGACCCGCCCCGGTCAGTACATGGAAATAGGCGAAACGCCCGAGGGCAGTTATATTCTGAACGCCAACGACCTTTGCACCGCGCCCTTCATCGACCTGATCTGCGCTGCCGGCGTGGACAGCCTGAAGATCGAGGGCCGTGCCAAGACCCTCTACTATGTGGCCAGCGTCACAAGCGCCTACCGTCAGGCGCTTGACGCTTTTCTCGCGACCCCGCCGGGGGAGGACTTCCTCTGCCCGGAACGGGTACTGGACGAGCTGGACCGCACCAGCCACCGCCGCTATTCGCCCGGATTCTACTTCGGGCCGCAGAAAGCACGGCAGGATGCCGAGACCGGCGGCTACGTGCGCAAATGGGAGTTTGTGGGTGTGGTGGAAAGCTGGCACGAAGGGCTTGCCAAGTGTACCCAGAGGGGGAAAATCACTTTGGGCGACCAACTGGAGGCTCTGACCCCCACCGGCGAGGTGGTGCGGCTTGCTTCTGCCTGGCTGCGGAATGCGGAAGGCGAGAACATCACCAGCACCCCTCATCCTATGATGATCTACACCATGCCCAGCGAGACGCCGCTGCCGCCCCACAGCCTGTTGCGTAAACGGCTGACCCAGGAATAACGATTGGGCTTTGACGCCCGCCACAAAGGAGGACCGCTCAATGAAACGAATCTATGCCCTTTTTTTGACCGCGTTGTTTGCGCTGGCTCTGGCCGGCTGCGGCGGGGAAGAACTGCCTGCCTCCGTGCCAGCCTCAACGCCCGCTCCGCCCGCCAGTGAGCAGAGTGAGACTGTCCCGCAAAGTGAGGTCTCCCGGACCTGGACCGAGGAGGAAGTGCTGGAGCTGTATGAATCCGGCAGGGAAGAGAATTGGGAACAAGTGGACTGCGTGACCTTCTATGACCAGTCCAGCGACCTTGTGGGCGCTGTGCTCTTCCAGAACAGTGACACCCAAACTGCCGGCGTGGCCTTTTTGGGCGCGGACGGTTCCTGCCGCATGGGAGGCACCGACGCACCGTTGGCCGACGATCCGGGGTTTGAATATCTCGGTGACGGCGCGGTGACCTTCAAGGTGAAGGGGGAGGACGGTAAAACCCGCAGCCACACCATGAGTATCACCATTGAAGGAGTCAACGTGACCTTCAAATCAGTGGACAAGTAACAAACAGGCGCGACGCCCCAAAAGGGCTTCGCGCCTGTTTGTTATTCGTCTCTGCCCCAGAAGGCGGAAAGCTGTTCGGCCAGTTCCTCCGGACCGTACAAATAGCGGCAGTTCCGCCAGTGTTCAGGGAAAAGCTGCCGGTAGCCAGCGGCGGCGAACCGGTCATCGATGAGCAGCACCACTCCTTTGTCCTCGGCAGTGCGGATGACCCGGCCTGCGGCCTGCAAGACCTTATTGAAACCGGGAAAGCGGTAGGCATAATCGAAGCCGTCTCCCCGGGTCTGTTCAAAATAGCGGCGAAGCATTTCCTGACGGGGGCCCACCTGGGGCAGTCCCACTCCAACGATGGCCGCGCCAATGAGCCGTTGGCCCACCAGGTCCACACCTTCGCCAAACACGCCGCCCAGTACTCCAAATCCCAGAAGTGCTGCGCCGGGAGCAAAGCGGGCAAGAAACGCCTCACGGGCAGTTTCGTCCATGCCGGACTCCTGCACCAAGGTCTCTGTTTCCGGGAACAGGCGGCAAAAGACCTCATGCACCTGAGCAAGATAACTGTAACTGGGGAAAAAGGCGATATAGTTACCTTTCTGTCCGGCTGCCATGGCATGCAGATAGCGGGCGATGGCCTCCAGGCTTTGCTGCCGGTCTTTGTAGCGGGTGCTCACATCAGCGGCGCAGAATAGTCCCAGCTTTGCAGGGTCGAAGGGGCTGGGCAGCGCAGCGGTTTTTGCGTCGGCACAGCCCAGAATGTCCTTGAAATAGCCGGCAGGGGAAAGTGTGGCGCTGAACAGCACTGCACCCCGCCCCTTGGCGAGACTGGCGTCCACAAAAGCACTGGGGTCAAGGCACAGCTGCCATACCCGCACTTCGCTGCTGCCTGCACTCACCTGGGTAACAAAATGGTCGTCGTACCATTCCGCAACCCGGAGATATTGCCGCAGATCAAAATAAAGGTCCAGCAGCGTGTCGTGAGCTTCACCCTCCCGGTGCTCCTCCAGCCACTCTTCCATCGGGCCGGTGACACGGCTCACACAGCGGTCGAACTCAGTGAGGGCGGGAGCCGAAAAGAAGGTGTGTTCCGGCTGTTCTTCGCACTGGTGGCGCAGGTCGATGAAGGCGCGGTTGAGGCGGTTCAGGGCAGTTTTGAGTTTGCTCCGGCCTTTGCCCAGCAGCTTGGAGCAGCGGAACACGTCACTTTTGCACAAGCCCGCCGAGTGCATGTCCCGAGCGCGGTCCGGCAGATTGTGTGCCTCATCCACCAGAAAGAGATGGTCGCCGCCGGATTCAAAAAAGCGCTTCAGGTTCACTACGGGATCGAACAGATAATTATAATCGCCCACAATGACGTCGCACCAAAGCGAAACGTCCAACCCGAATTCAAAGGGGCAGAGGGTGTGCCGGCGGGCCAGTTCTTCCAGCTTGGCGCGGGTAAAGTCATCTTCGTCCAGTGCCTGCCACAAAGCGTCCCGCACCCGGTCGTAGTAGCCGCGGGCATAGGGGCAGGCGTCCGGGGTGCACTCCCGTTTTTCCAGAAGACAGACCTTGTCTTTGGCGGTGAGGGTTATGCTTTTCAGGCGCAGTTCCGGCTGACTCTGGCGCAGGCGGGCCAGCGCGCCTTCGGCAGCGGTGCGGGCGGTGGTGCGGGCAGTGAGATAAAAAATACGCCCGTCGCACCCTTCGCCCATCACCTTCAGGGCGGGGAACAGAGTGCTCATGGTCTTGCCGATCCCGGTCGGAGCTTGGCAGAACAGGCGCTGACCGTCCCGCAGAGTGCGGTAAACGCCGGCGGCCATCGCCCGCTGGCCGCCGCGGTACTCTGAAAAAGGAAAGCGGAGGGCCTGCAGGCTGTCTGTGCGCTGTTCCTGCCAGCGTTGAGCCCGCTTGGCCCAGGGAGCATAGCGGGCAAGCAGGTCTTTTACAAAGACGTCCAACTCTTCGGCAGTGAAATGCCGGGAAAAACGGATGATCTGCTCTTCATCCACCTGAAAATAGGTCAGGCGCACGGCGATTTCGGTCAGATCCTGCTGGTGCGCCCAAATGGCGGCATACACCTGGCCCTGCGCCCAATGGACCGGCTGCATATCCTCGGTGATATCTTCCAGCGGCACGGTCACTGTTTTGATCTCGTCCACGGTGACCAGCCCGTCTTCGGCAAAAATACCGTCGGCCCGCCCGTCGATGAGATAGTCCACGCCTTCCACAGTATACTCCTGCTTCAGGTAGACCTCCGCGTCGTAACCTTTTCCCTCGGCCCGTTGGAGACGGCGGTGGATACGCGCGCCTTCCGCCGCCCGGTCAAAACCGGCAAAACGGCTGTCAATGCTTCCGGTCTGCAAAAGAAACTCCACCAGCTGCCGCACCGAAAGATGAACCTGTGTCACGCGTTTCCACCTCCTTACCAAAAATTCCCGGAGGCAAAAAACATCTGCCTCCGGGAATCATTGTATCACAAACTGTCTGCGGCTGCACAAAAAGATGGGCCCTTATTACAGTCCCAACTGGGCCTGCAGTTCTTCCGCGGCCCGGTCCACCGCCGAAAAATCAATGGCCGCACCGTAAAGCTGTTCCATGGCGTCGTGACTGGTTTTGGCCTCCCGCTGCATGGCGCTGGCCTGGCCCAGCAGTTCAGCAGCAGCGCGCCGGTTGAAGCGCAGGCGCTTTTTGCGGCAGCGCAGCTTGGGTTTGTCTTCAAAGCGGCGGCAGTGGATGTTTTTTTGCCCCTTAAAGTTCATCGGGTGCCAGCTGTTGGAGGTGAGAAACACCAGCCGCAGCGCGGGGATGAACAGGTGCTCGATCTCGCCGCCGCCCAGCGGGCAGGGGCAGCTGATGACGCTGCAGCCGCGGCGCAGGGCCTGCTTGCGCAGTTCGTCCAGGATCAAACGGCTGCACAGACCGTATTCGTCGTGAAATACCACCAGCGTATCCGCCAAAGCGGGGATGGTGTTATAGAAAGTGAGGACCCCTTTGGGGGTCACCGCGCTGAGCAGCCGCACCTGCTCCGTGCCTTCACTTTCGCCCCGGGGCAGATAGCGCAGCGCAAGGCGCGCCGCAAAAGAAGCCGCTTTGGCGGTATCGGTGGACCAGGCAGCGGTGGCACGGCTGTCTGCCAGCAGCTTTGCTGCCCCGGCAATGTAGCTGGCAGCCCGCTCCTGCAGCGCTTTGCAGCGCATGGAAAGCCGCAGGATCTGCCCGCGGTTTTCGGTCAGACGTGCCGTGTCCATCGTGTGATAAAGGCTCACCACACGTTCCTGCGCGCCGGGACAGACAGGCTCCAGCGCGTGAGGAGGTGTGGCGTCTACCACAGCGGCCCGCGGTCCGTCCAGAATGACACCGTCCAGGCTGTCCGGGTCGGAAGAACAATGGATACGCTGCACAGGCAGAGGCGAAGCCTCTGCGATCTTGCGGATCATGGTGCTCTTGCCGCAGCCGGGGCCGCTTTTGATCAGATACATCTGACGGTCCGGTTCCTGGCACAAACGGTCAAAATAGCCGCAGAAGCCGTGCGGCCCCAGCGCACCCAGATAAAAATCCACGTTTGCGGTTTGATTGGTCACAAGAAACCACCCCTTTCGTTAGTCCATGGTATGCAAAAAGAAAAACAACCGCCACACTGCGAGCCGTTTTTTACCAAAAACAGGATAGAATCAGGGCAGGAACGGGCAAAGGGGGAAAAGTGAATGATGGTGCGCTGTGTGGTGGTGCTGCTGTTTGTGGTGGCTTTTGTGATGTTCTGCTGTCTGCATGTGAGCGACGGTGACTGAGGCAAAAAAATAAATGCCCGGCATTCTGTGCCGGGCATTTTGCTTATTTGCGGGTGGGAATGATCTCAAGCCAGTAGCCGTCCGGGTCCTGGATAAAGTAGATCCCCATTGCGGGATTTTCGTAGCAGATACAACCCATCTGCTGGTGCTTTTCGTGAGCCGCGTCAAAATCGTCCGTGCGGAAGGCAAGATGGAATTCGCACTCGCCCAGATCGTATTTCTGCGGATGGTCCCGCAGCCAGGTGAGTTCCAGCTCAAAGGGTTCGCCGGGCACGGCCACATACACGATGATGAAAGAACCATCGGCGGCTTCTTTGCGGCGGACTTCCTCAAGCCCCAATGCCTGCCGGTAAAACTCCAGAGAGCGCTCAAGGTCACTCACGTTGTAGTTTTCGTGGATCATGCTGAATTTCATGGAAAAACTCCTTTTGAAACAATGAAAAGAGAAATGCCTTTACAGCATGGAGGCGCGCAGTTCCTCACCGCTCAGCGGGCTGAGCAGGGCAGGGGGCACATCCAAAATGGTCTTGCAGCCCTGCTGGCCGGCCTCATGCATGCGCCAGACGGCCCGTGCGCAGGCAACAAGAATGCTGGAGGTGAACTCGGGATTGGAGTCCAGCGTCAGCTTGTATTCGATCACATGGGTGTTGGCGCAGTCTTTCCCGGTCTTGCCGGTGCGGATGACCATGCCGCCGTGAGGCAGGCCTGCATGGTCGCGCAAAAGCTCTTCCTCACTGATAAAATGCACGGTGGTGTCATAGTCCGCAAAGTAGTTGGGCATTTCTTTGATCTCTTTTTCAATGCGGGCGGTGTCTGCACCGGGCTTTGCGACCACATAGCACTCACGGGTGTGCTTCTGGCGAGTGGTCAGAACAGGCTGGGCGCCGCTGCGCACTGCCTCCAGGGCGCTCTCCACGGGCACAGTGTACTGGCGGGCGTCCAGCACGCCTTCAATGCGGCGGATCGCGTCAGAGTGGCCCTGGCTCACGCCCTTTCCCCAGAACGTGTAGGTCTCGCCCTGGGGCAGCACTGCGCTGGCATATACCCGGTTCAGCGAGAACAGGCCCGGGTCCCAGCCTGCGGAAATCAGCGCCAGGGTGCCGCTCTCCTTTGCGGCGGCGTCCACTGCGGCAAAATGCTCTGGAATGCGGGCGTGAGTATCAAAGCTGTCCACCACATTGAACAGACGGGCAAGTTCAGGCGTCTGCTTGGGCAGGTCGGTGGCGCTGCCGCCGCACAGGATCATCACGTCGATTTTGTCCTGCATTTCGCCGGCTTTGTCCGCGGCCAGAACAGGCACGCCATCAGTCACAGTCTGGATGGAGGCCGGGTCCCGTCGGGTGAACACGGCGGCCAGCTGCATATCCGGATTCTGTGCAACGGCATACTCCACACCGCGGCCCAGATTTCCGTAACCCATAATACCGATTCGGATCATATCCATTCCTCCGATTCTTCAAAAGATTGAAAGGGAAAACGCCTTGCAACAAAGCGCTTCCAACAGCGAAAGGCGGCGGAGAACACCGCCGCCTTTCGGGATGAAACACCGTAAAAACAATACCACATTCCCGCCCCGCGCACAAGGGGAAAGTCCGCCGAAGGGGATACGTCAAAAGGCGGGGCGAATGCTGTTTGCCAAAAATGTCCGGGCCTTTTCGCTTTTCGGCGCCCCGAATACTTCCTCCGGCGAGCCGGCCTCTTCGATCACGCCGTCCGCCATAAAAAGCACCTGATCAGACACACCGCGGGCAAACTCCATTTCGTGAGTCACGACGATCATGGTGGTGTCGCTGCTCTTCAACCCTTTGATGACCCGCAGCACCTCTCCGGTCAGTTCCGGGTCCAGCGCACTGGTGGGCTCGTCAAAACACAGAATATCCGGCTGAAGCGCCAAAGCCCGGGCGATGGCCACCCGCTGCTGCTGACCGCCGGAAAGCTGGAACGGATAGAGACCTTCTTTGTCCGCAAGGCCGACCCGAGCCAACAGAGCCTGGGCCTTTTCTCGGTTTTCCGCTGCCGCCTGCCGGGCTGCGGCTTTGCCCAGTTTTTCCTGGGCCAACAGATCCATGGCAAGAGTCACATTCTGCAGCGCGGTGTACTGGGGGAAGAGATTGAAGTTCTGAAACACAAGGCCAAAGTGCAGCCGTTTCTGGCGCACCGGCTGGGTGCATGCGGGACCCCACAGTTCCTCGCCCTTCACATACAGTTCGCCCTCGTCGGGCGTTTCCAGAAAGTTCAGGCAGCGCAGAAGGGTGGTCTTGCCGCTGCCGGAGGAACCGATGATGGTGAGCACCTGCCCCTGCTCCAGAGAAAAATCCACCCCGCGCAGCACCTGGGTTCCGCCAAAAGCCTTGCGCAGGCCTTTTACTTCCAAAATCGCCATATCCCGTTACCCCTTGTAGTAGTTCAGCTTTTTTTCAGCCCATCCGAACAGCAGCGTCAGCCCGCCGTTGAAGAGAAGGTAAAACACACCGGTGTAGAACAGCGGCCACAGCAGCGCACGCTGGGCGGTGATGTCCTGCGCCGCGCGGATGACTTCACCGATACCGATCACCCGGGCAAGGCTGGTATCCTTGACCAGAGTGATGACTTCGTTGCTCATGGGGGCAAGAATGCGCTTGACCACCTGCAGCAGCACCACCTTGCGGAAGATCTGCCCGCGGGTCATGCCCAGCACCTGCCCGGCTTCCCACTGGCCTTGGGGAATGCCCTCGATACCGCCCCGGTAGATCTCGGAGAAGTAGGCCGCGTAGTTGATGATGAATGCCGCCAGCACAGCGCCCAGCCGGTTCTCTACGGGTATGCCAAACGCAAGCCCCGGCACATAGTACACCACGATGATCTGCAACATCAAAGGGGTGCCCCGGATGATCCAGATGAAGGTGCGGGTGAGCCAGCGCAGCGGCGTAAAGCGGCACATGGACCCGAAGCATACCACCAGCCCCAGCGGCAGCGCCGCCGCCAGCGTACCGGCAAAGATGATAACAGTGGTCTGGAATCCCTTCAGCAGTTCCAGGGTAACTTCCCAAAACGACATGGACGTAAAACTCCTTTTGGTCCGGGCACGGGGCGCGCCCTTTACTCAAACCTGCGCCGCCCGGGGCTTGTGGCCCAGGACGGCGCGGGTCCGGTTCAAATGGTTCAAATGTTCAGGATCGGACGAAACGAAAATCAGGCGGCGGGTTCCAGCGTGACCAGCACGGAAGGGTATTTCTCCGCCAGAGCGGCTACTGTGCCGTCATCGGCCAGTTCCTGCAGTGCAGCGTTGATCTTCTCGGTCATATCGCTGCCCTTGCGCAGGCCAATGCCGTATTCCTCTTTGGAAAGCTCAATGCCTTCCACGACCATCAGGTCGGCGTAATCGGTGCCTTCGCCAACAGAAGCGTAAGCCATCACAGCGTCGATAACTGCCACATCGGCGGTGCCGGATTTCAACTCCAGCAGGGTGTCGCGCTGGGCCTGCAGCGTGGTCACCTGAGCGTCCTTGAGCGCGTCTTCCGCTTCCACGCTGGACTGGCCTGCACTGCCCGCCTCCACAACGATCTTTGCGTTCGCCATGCTGGCAAGGTCGGTGTAAACGTCTGCGTTTGCGCTGTTGATCACACAAACCTGCATGTTGCCGCTGTAGGGAACAGAGAAGTCCATGTTCTCCTTCAGGTCGTCCTTGATGGTCATGCCGTTCCAGATACAGTCGATGTTTTTGCTCTGCAGCTCAAACACTTTTTGGTCCCAGTCGATCTCCACGAACTCCGGCGTCACGCCCAGCTTTTCGCAAACGGCCTCAGCCAGCTCGGTGTCGAAGCCGATCAGCTTGTCGGGATTCTCGGGATCGTAGTAGTTCATCGGCTCAAACAAGGTGATACCGATTTTCAAAGTGCCTTTGTCTTTCACATACTCCCAATCGGATTCACCGGTCTGGCCGCAGCCCGCCAGCAGAGAGGCAGCCAGCGCAGCGGCTGCAAACAACGATACGACCCTTTTCATTGTGATCTCCTCCAAAAATAAAGCGATTTGCTTTATTGCTTTATCATGCTAAAATGATACCATAGAAAAACGCCGATTGCAATAGAAAAACTGCACAAGGAACGAGGGAAAAGAATCGGCTTGGCTTGTGAGAAACAACAAAAAAGGCTGCGCGGGATTTCCTGCACAGCCTTTAGACGTTTATTTTGTTGTGGTTGGCTCCAGAGCGTCCAGAATGCGGGGGAAGAGCACGGCGGCCTGCTTTTGCCACCAGGGCCAGTCGTGGCTCACATCGTCCCCCCAATAGTCTGCACTCACCGGCAGAGGTTTTGCCTTCAGAGAAGTCTCAAAGGCGCGGGTCTCGGCCAGGAAGCGGTCTTCGTAGGGGCCCTGCCCGCAGCAGAGCAGGAAAGGCCCGGTATATGCCGCCAGCTGTGCGGCGCTTATCAGACGCAGATAGTCTGCCGGGCTGTTGCGCAGGGTCAGATCGTCTGCATAGCTGCCAAACCAGCCGCGGGCAGTGTAGCTGCCCGAGAGGCAGAGAGCGCCGCAAAAAAGATCAGGGCGGCGCAGATAGAGATTCGCCGCGTGGCCTGCCCCGAGACTGATACCGGCAGTCAGCAGCTTTTCGCCGTCCGCCATGGCGCACAGCGCATGCACACGGGGGACAAGTTCCCGTGTGAGCCAGCAGAACCAGCGCTCCTGCATTTCGGCCCTGGCGCGGCCTTCGCCGCCGGCCAGCCAGCTCTCACCGTCAATGCTGTCGGCACACACAAGCCGCAAGCGTCCTGCGTCGATCAAAAAGCCCAGCGAATTCACAAGGCCCCGGTCTTCCCAGTCGTAAAAGCGGCCGCCCTCGCAGCTGAAGGCAAGGCACACCGGGCCGGCGTGACCATAGATCTTGAACTCCATCTCGCGTTTAAGGAATTCGCTGTGTTCCTTATAATATTGTATATGCATGATTTGTGCACGCCCCTTTACCAGCACTTTCATACAGTATAGCAAAAGCAAATGCTGCCTTCAAGGGCTTTGGCGGCACTTGACAAAATCCTGCCAAAGGGTACAATATGCTACAGTTTTTTCAGCGGGGGAAGGGGAGAGAAATATGAACGAAGAAAACCAAACGAGCAGGACGTTCCGCGCACGGATGAGCCGGGGATTGGCTGCGGCCAAACGCTATGCCGCTGCCAAAAACGTGCAGATCAGCGCCAAGCGCTACGGTGTGGACGCGATGGGCGCCATGGCGCAGGGCCTGTTTGCTTCGCTGCTCATCGGCACCATCTTGAACACAGCGGGCACTCAGCTGAGGCTGGACTTACTTACTCAAATGGGAGGCTACGCCTCGGCAGTGGCGGGGCCTGCCATGGCAGTGAGTATCGGCTTTGCGCTGAACGCACCGGCGCTTGTGCTTTTTTCGCTCATCACCGTGGGCCAGGCTGCCAACAGTCTCGGCGGCGCCGGCGGCCCGCTGGCGGTGCTCATCGTTGCCATCCTTGCCTGTGAGGCGGGCAAGCTGGTCTCCAAAGAAACAAAGGTGGATATCCTGGTCACCCCTTTCGTGACCATTTTTGTGGGCACCGCGCTGGCAATGTGGTGGGCGCCCGCCATCGGCAAGGCAGCCTCCGGTGTGGGCGCTGTCATCATGTGGGCCACCGAACAGCAGCCCTTCGTGATGGGCATTGTGGTCAGTGTGGTCATCGGCATTGCCCTCACGCTGCCCATTTCGTCAGCAGCCATCTGTGCGGCTCTTTCGCTCACGGGTCTTGCGGGCGGCGCCGCAGTCGCCGGCTGCTGCGCGCAGATGGTGGGCTTTGCGGTGCTTTCCTTTAAAGAGAACCGCTGGGGCGGCCTGGTCAGCCAGGGCCTTGGCACTTCCATGCTTCAAATGGGCAACATCCTCAAAAATCCCCGGATCTGGCTGCCCGCCATCCTCACCAGTGCCGTCACCGGTCCGCTGGCCACCTGTGTGTTCCGCCTGGAAATGAACGGGCCGGCAGTCTCCTCCGGCATGGGCACCTGCGGCCTGGTGGGGCCCATCGGCGTCTACAGCGGCTGGGTGGAGGATGTGGCCTGTGGCGCAAAGACGGCCATCACCACCTTCGACTGGGCGGGCCTGGTCCTTATCTGTCTGGTGCTGCCGGCGGTGCTGTGCTGGCTGCTGGGGGTGCTTTTCCGCCGCCGCGGCTGGATCCGCCCGGGCGATCTTGCGCTGGAAAACTGAAAAAAGCGGTACAAAAAGCGAAAAAACCGCTTGTAATCGCCCTTTTCTTGTGGTATACTATATCGGCACTACGCACGCATTGCTTTGCTTTTTTGTGCCTGCAAGGGTTGAAAAGCATGCAGGCAATGCGGAGGAAAAACAATTTTATTGGAGGATTTGACAATGGCAGTAGTATCTATGAAGCAGCTCCTGGAAGCCGGCGTGCATTTCGGTCATCAGACCCGCCGCTGGAACCCCAAAATGGCGAAGTACATCTTCACCGAGCGCAACGGCATCTACATCATCGACCTGCAGAAGACCGTGAAGAAGCTGGACGAGGCTTACAACTTCGTGCGTGAGGTTTCTGCCAACGGCGGCGAGATCCTGTTCGTCGGCACCAAGAAGCAGGCTCAGGAGTCCATCCGCGACGAGGCTACCCGCTGCGGCATGCACTATGTGAACGCCCGCTGGCTGGGCGGCATGCTCACCAACTTCCGCACCATCCGCAAGCGCATCGACCGTCTGGAGCAGCTGCGCCAGATGAGCGAGGACGGCACTTTTGATCTGCTGCCCAAGAAGGAAGTTGCCAAGCTGGAGCTGGAAATCGAGAAGCTGGAGAAGTTCCTGGGCGGCGTGAAAGAGATGCACGGTCTGCCCAAAGCTATGTTCATCGTTGACCCCCACAAGGAGCGCATTGCTGTCTCCGAGGCCCGCAAGCTGAACATCCCCATCGTGGCCATTGTGGACACCAACTGCAACCCCGACGAGATCGACTACGTCATCCCCGGCAACGACGACGCCATCCGTGCTGTGAAGCTGATCGCCGGCGCCATGGCCGACGCTGTTCTGGAAGGCCGTCAGGGCCAGCAGGACGCTCCCGCCGAGGAGACCGAGGCTGCTGAGGCTGCCGAGGCCTGAGACACACCGACCTTAAGGAACAAACAGAAAGGGGATTATCAAAATGGCTTTTACCGCTCAAGACGTTAAGAACCTGCGCGAGCAGACCGGCTGCGGCATGATGGACTGCAAGAAGGCGCTGACCGAGGCCGGCGGCGACTTCGAAAAGGCTGTCGAGTACCTGCGTGAGAAGGGCCTGGCCGCTGCTCAGAAGAAGGCTGGCCGTATCGCCGCCGAGGGCATGGTCTACGCCACTGTTGAGGGCAACGTGGGTGTTGTTCTGGAAGTCAACGCCGAGACCGACTTCGTGGCCAAGAACGAGCTGTTCCAGACCTTCGTGAAGGACGTGGCCGCTGTTGTGATTGAGCAGAATCCCGCTGACGTGGACGCTCTGCTGGCCTGCAAGATGGGCAACGACACCGTCGAGGCTGCCCTGAAGGACAAGATCCTGGTCATTGGCGAGAACATCAAGATCCGCCGCTTCGTCCGCTACGAGGGCGTTTGCTCCGCTTACATCCATGCCGGCGGCACCCATGCTGTGCTGGTGAACTTCGACACCACCGCCGAGGTGGCTGCGAACCCCGCCTTCGTTGCTTACGGCCATGACGTGGCTATGCAGATCGCCGCTGCCAACCCCGGCTACCTGTGCGAGAGCGAAGTTCCCGCCGAAGTGCTGGACAAGGAGAAGGAGATTCTGCTGGCTCAGATCGCCAACGATCCCAAGAACGCCAACAAGCCCGACGCCATCAAAGAGAAGATGGTCATGGGCCGTATCGGCAAGTTCTACAAGGAGAACTGCCTGGTCGACCAGGAGTTCGTCAAGGATCCCGAGCTGACCATCGCCAAGTACACCGACAAGGTGGCCAAGGAGCTGGGCGGCGACATCAAGATCGTCAAGTTCGTGCGCTACGAGAAGGGCGAAGGCCTGGAGAAGCGCGTGGACGACTTCGCCAGCGAAGTTGCCGGCATGGTGAAGTAATTCACCCTGCAAGGGAAAATGCTTTACAAAGAGAGTGAGCGTTACGCTCACTCTCTTTTCTTATGCAAGCATTGCTCTGGATGGGTGACAAAACCGTCACACATGCGGACAAAAAATGAGGTATACTGATAGAAGAATAAAAAGGGGGTGACGCGCCATGACTGTGCTGCTTGTGGAAGATGAGGAAGCAATTGCCCGCCCGCTGGCAACGTTGCTGCGCGCGGAAGGATGGACCATCGAGACCGCATGCACCGCGGCCCGTGCCCGGGAGCTTGCCGCAGCCTGTGCCTTTGACGCGGCGCTCATCGACCTGGGTCTCCCTGACGGCAGCGGCTATGAGATTTGCCGTGCAGTCCGGGCAGCGGGGGACGCGGCAGTCATCATTCTTACGGCCCGAAGCGACGAGGACAGTGTGGTGCGGGCACTGGAAGAAGGGGCGGACGATTATGTAGCCAAACCGTTCCGCGCCCGGGAACTGGTCAGCCGCCTGCGGGCGGTAATCAGGCGGAGGGGCCCGAAACAAGTGTATGCCTTCGGCACGCTTACGGTGGACGCCCGGTCCGCGCAGGTCACGGTGGACAATGTGCCTGTGGCGCTCACCGCGCAGGAATACCGGCTGTTGCTGCTGATGGTTTCCCAGGCCGGCCGGGTATGGGAGCGCGGGCAGCTGCTGCAGGCGTTGTGGGACGATGGCGGCGCCTTTGTGGAGGACAATACTCTCACGGTCACCGTCAAACGTCTGAGGGAAAAGCTGGGCCGGGAAGGCGGCCGCATTGCCACAGTCCGGGGGATCGGCTACCGATGGGAGGAGAAACCATGAGAAGCCGGGAAGCAAAGAAGTTTCTGCTGGGCTTGCTGCTGGCGGAGGCTGGTTTCACAGCGGCAGCTGCACTCCTTTTTGGGGCGGGCACGGCTTTGCTGGTGGCCCTGTGCAGCGGGACGTGCCTGACGATGGCCGTCCGTTTTTGTATCCGGCGCGCCCAGGAGATAGACCAGCTTTCGGAATATCTTGCCAGCGTTTATGCAGGAGGTGAGATACTGGACATCCGCACCCAGCGGGAAGGGGAACTGAATGCCCTGAGAGATGATATTTACAAGATCACCACGATTCTGGGGCAGCAGAAGGCAGCGTTGGAGGCAGACAAGCGTCTGCTTGCAGACTTTTTGGGCGATGTGGCCCACCAGCTGAAAACGCCCATTGCAGCCATCTTGCTTCAGACGGAGCTGTGGGAGGATAAGGCGGTCCCGGCCTGCGAAAAGGACCAGTGTGCCTGCAATGTGGCGCAAGCCGCCGAACGGATGAGCTGGCTTGTGGAGCAGTTGCTCAAGCTCTGCCGTTTGGACGCGGCGGTAGTCCGCTTTGAACAAAAGCCCAATGACGCACTGGACCTGCTGCGCTCTGCCGCCCAGTCGGTCCGGCCGCTGTGTGCAGGGCGGGGCGTGACAGTGGAGTGGACCGGGCAGCAGGTCTCCTGCCTTTGTGACAGGGCATGGACGCTGGAAGCGCTGACCAACCTTGCGAAGAATGCCGCTGAACACACAAAACGCGGCGGGAAAGTCACGCTTAGCTGTGAGGGGAATGCACTTTACACTGAAATGACAGTGGAGAACGACGGCCCGCCCATTTCGCAAGAGGAATTTCCCCATCTGTTTCAGCGGTTCTGGCGGGGCAAAAACGCGGCGCCGGGCAGTGTTGGGATCGGCCTTGCTCTGGCCAAGGCCATCGCCCAGGGGCAGGGGGGAACGGTGCGGGCCGAAAACGGTATCCGCGGCCCACGCTTTACCCTGCGCTTTTACGCGGGTGACGAAGCTGTCACTGTGTTGTCACTGGGCAGTCACCCGGAAGCGGTATTCTGAAGGCGAAAGGAAGGGATACCATGGCTTTTTTGGAAGTAGAACAACTCACAAAGGTATACGGTACAGGTGACGCGTCAGTCCGCGCCCTGGACGGCATTTCCCTCAAAGTGGAGCGGGGGGAGTTTGTGGCCGTGATGGGGGCTTCCGGGTCCGGCAAGTCCACCTTGCTGCACCTGCTGGGCGGAGTTGACAAGCCCACTTCGGGCCGTATCACGCTGGACGGCGTTTCGCTCTATGACCAGAAAGAAGAGGAGCTGACGGTGTTCCGCCGCCGGCAGATCGGCCTTGTTTACCAGTTTTATAATCTGGTGCCGCTGCTCACGGTGGAAGAGAACCTCACGCTGCCCCTGCTTCTCGACGGACGCACCGCCGACCCTGCCCGGGTGCTTGACCTGCTGGCCCGCCTTGGCCTCGAGGGCAAACGCCGGGCCTTTCCGGCCCAGCTTTCGGGCGGTCAGCAGCAGCGGGTCGCCATTGCCCGCGCGCTCATCACCCGCCCGGCACTGCTGCTGGCAGATGAACCCACCGGCAATCTTGATTCGGCGGCCAGCGAGAGCGTTATGCGCATGCTGGTGCAGCTCAACGAGACCACCGGTCAGACCATTGTGATGATCACCCACGACGAAGCGCTGGCCCTGCAGGCCAAGCGCATTCTCCGCCTGCGGGACGGCCGTATCGTGAAAGACGAGGTGCGGGCATGAAAGCGATGGTTCTCGTCACCTGGCGGCAATGGTTGCGGGGCGGCGCGCGCACCTGGTTTGTGGCTTTTTCCGCCCTTGTTTGCTCCGCAATGCTTGCGGCGGTGCAATTCGGCGGCTTTTCTCTGGCAGCTTCCTTCCGCCTGGAATCCACCTTTGCCCAGGCTGTGTTGGCTGCCGCCCAGTTTATGGAAGTGCTGCTGGTGATTTTTCTGGCTGTGCTCCTGCGGGGGACCTTTGCCATGTCCCTGGCCCAGCGCACCCGCATGTTGGGCCAACTGGCCAGCGTGGGTGCCACCCGCCGTCAGCTGCGGCAAAGTGTGTGGCTGGACGCTTTTTTTCTGGCGATCTTTGCCGCTCCGCTGGGCGTTTTGTGCGCGGCGGGCGGGTTGGCGGTGACCTTCCGCCTGATGGAGCCATTCATTGAACGGCTGGTCGTCTACGGAGTGCAGGAGATCCACCTGGTCATTACTCCCGGATCGGTGGCGCTGGCGCTGGCCTGCCCGGTGATCACCCTTCTGCTGGCCGCCACAGGTTCAGCACGTCGGGCTGCACGGCTGACGCCTATCGAAGCAGTGCGGGGGGCGGCGGAAACGCCGCCGCGCAGTGTCCGCCGGCGGGAACCGCGGCGGGCTCCGGCGCTGTTGGCCAGCCGCAGCGTGCGGCGTGCGGGGGGACGCTTTCGCACTCAGATCAGCATTATCGTGGTGTGCGCGCTGATGATCTGCACCGCGGATGGATTCTCCCGGGGGGTGATCCAGGGGTACAAGACCCAGTTCGCGACGTATACCTACCGTGTCTATCTGTGGGCTGTGAACACTGACACGGAAGAACTGCTGGCCAGCCTGCACAAAACAGGCGCTGAGGTTACAGGCGCACAGACCTGGTCCACCGAGCGCACGGGCTGGATGGCACGGAAGGGGACTGCCGGCCTCGTTCTCGTCACGCTGGACGATGAAAGCTTTTCCAACTGGTACGGCGGAGAACTGCCCCAGGGCCGGGCGGGCCTTGCCTGCGTGTATTCCCCGCCGGAGGAAGGCGAAGCAGTGGTGGATTCCGGCGAAGTGTTCAACGAAGGGACGCAACAGGCCTTGGAAGTGGCCGGCGTGTGCACTGCACCGCTTCCGGGCGGTGTGTTGTGGCAGGATACTTACATAGCCATGTATCCCAATGGCATACTCGTTACCAGCCAGAGTGCCTTTGATGAGGTGCGGGGGACAGCGGTGAGCGGCGAGGACAAGCGTGAATTTGAGTTCTTCGTGGACGCTGAGGATTCGGCGAAGCTTACCCCTGCACTGGAACAAACATTAACAGAGCTGGGGGCAAGCGAACATTTCTTTACCGGCCAGACCAACACCGGCTGGCAGATCGAGGACCTTACCCCAGCCTCCCCGACCCGTATGTATCAGGAAGCGGTTCAGGTCCTGCTGAACGTCTTTGTGGGAGGCTTTGAGGTGCTGGCGGCGCTGGGGTGCGGAGCGGCCCTTCTGGGATCCATCGGCTCCGAGACCCAGCTGCGCCGCAGGGAATTTGCACTGCTGCGAAGCGCCGGAATGACCAGGCGCGAGGTCGCGGCCATGCTTCGCAGGGAAACACTACTGCGCTGTGCCTGGAGCCTGGGGCTCAGCCTGCCAGTGGGGGTGTTCCTCTGGCTGCGCATTGCCCGCTGGCTTCTGGGCAGCTACACCTTCCATCAGATCCTGCTCCGGCTGCTGGTGAGCGCGGGGCTCTGCGCAGGCGCCATCGCGCTGGGAACATTGATCCTTTGCCTTGTTGCGGAACGCGCAGCGCTGAACGCGGCTTTGCGAAGCGACATCCGCGCCGACCTTATGCGGGAGTGACCCGCCGTTTGAACGAAGAGGGGAGAGCCGCCGGTTTTCGTGAATCTGCCACAAAAGGGGACGGTTTGTTTTTTCGTTCGATACCTTGCAATCGGCAAGAGATTGTGATAGACTTTAGTTGAGTAAAAGTCTGAAGGATGTGCGAGGTGTATCATGGTCGAGAAAGCTCGTCTAAAAAATCAAACCACCAAAGCCCTGTTTGAGGCGATCCTCTCGCTGGAGAATATGGAAGAGTGCGATACCTTCTTCGAGGATCTGTGCACGATGAAGGAACTTGCCGATATGGCGCAGCGGCTGGAAGCCGCCAAAATGCTGCTGGACGGCAAGACCTATGAGCAGATCGTCCGGGAGGTGGAGATCAGCACCGCCACCATCAGCCGTATCAACCGGTGCATTCAGTATGGCAACGGGGGATATGCGCTGATCATCAACCGCCTCAAAGAACAGGAAAAAGAGCAGGCTTGAACAGAAAAAACGGCCGGCCGCAATACGCGGCCGGCCGTTTTGCTGTGTCTGGACCGAAAATTCATTCCTGGGGACGGAAACGCAGGTTGCCCTCGTCGTCCATATAGTCCACGATGGCCAGGCTGGTCAGTTTGTAGCCCTGGCTGCGCAGCGTTTCGCCGCCGGGCTGGAAGCCTTTTTCGATGGCAATGCCAATGCCGCCCACCGTGGCGCCCGCCTGCTTGCACACATCCAGCAGGCCGTGCATGGCCTTGCCCACTGCCAGGAAATCGTCCACGATGAGCACCTTGTCCTCGGGTCCAAGGAACTTTTTGGAGAGGGTGATGTCGTAATCCTTGCCGTAAGTAAAGGAATGAACGGTGGAGGTGTACACGTCACCGTCGATATTCTTGCTCTTCGCCTTCTTGGCGAACACCACCGGCACGCCGAAATGACGCGCGGTCATGCAGGCGATGGCAATGCCGGACGCCTCGATGGTGAGGATCTTGTTGATACCGTCGTTTTTATAGATCTCGTAAAAAGCCTTGCCGATCTCGTCCAACAAGGCGATATCCAGCTGATGATTCAGGAAACAGTCCACCTTTAAAACATTACCGGGGCGCACCTGACCGTCCTGAAGGATCCGCTCTTCCAGCAGCTGCATGTTATCCATCTCCTACTATTGTTTTCTACCACGGAAATAATATCCCTATTATGACAAAAAACGCTCTCTTTTTCAATGCCCTTTGAAAAGAAAAACTCCATTTTCCTTCTCCGGCACGCCATATTTTCTTCAAAACATTTTTTTGGCCTTTCTCTTTGGCCGGGCTGATCAATAATCTGCGAAAAAACGGTGCAAATTTATGCAAAGTATCCACTATGACGCTTTACAACGTTAAAAAGTATGTAAAAATAGCGAATTGTATCTTGCGAAGAATGTGTTTATAATTTTAGGAAACACGAGGCCCGGAACGGCGGCGGAGGAGCGCAGGCATTCCGGGTCACATAACAGGAGGGAACATCTATGAAAAAGTTTTTGAGTGCCGCTCTTGCGGCTGCCATGGCGTTCAGCCTGGTTGCCTGCGGCTCCACTCCTTCGTCCACCGCGGGTTCTGACCCTGCCTCTCAGGGCACCTCTGCTTCCGGCAGCACCGCCGGTGTGTTCAAGATCGGCGGTATCGGCCCCACCACCGGCGGCGCCGCCACCTATGGCAACGCTGTGAAGAACGGCGCGCAGATTGCCGTGGACGAGATCAACGCTCTGGGCGGCGTTCAGTTTGAGCTGAACTTCCAGGACGATGAGAACGACGTTGAGAAGGCGATGAACGCCTACAACAACCTGAAGGACTGGGGCATGCAGGTCCTGCTGGGCACCGTTACCACCCAGCCCTGCCTGACCGTTGCGCCCGAGACCGCTGCGGACAACCTGTTCCTGCTGACTCCGTCCGCTTCCAACCCGGATGTCATTGCCGAAGACAATGCTTTCCAGGTCTGCTTCACCGACCCCAACCAGGGCATTGCCTCCGCTGACTACATTGCCGACAACGGCCTGGCCACCAAGATCGCCATCATCTACGACAGCTCTGACGCTTACTCCACCGGTATCCGCGACAAGTTCGTGGAAGAGGCTGCCAGCAAGGGCCTGGAGATCGTGACCAACGAGGCTTTCACCGCCGACAACAAGACCGATTTCTCCGTGCAGGTGCAGAAAGCCAAGGACGCCGGCGCTGAGCTGGTGTTCCTGCCCATCTACTATGCCGAGGCCAACCTGATCATCCAGGAGATGGACAAGCAGGGCTTTGACGCGCTGATCTTCGGCTGTGACGGTCTGGACGGCCTGCTGACCATCGAAGGCGCCGACCTGTCCCTGTTCGAGGGCGTTATGCTGCTGACCCCCTTCGTGGCGGACGCTGACGACGAGGCCACCCAGGCTTTCGTTTCCAAGTACCAGGAGAAGTACGGCGAGGTGCCCAACCAGTTCGCTGCTGACGCTTACGACGGCGTTTACACCATCCTGGCTGCCATTGAGCAGGCTGGCGCCACCCCCGACATGGACGCTTCCACCCTGTGCGACGCTCTGAAGGCGGCCATGACCGAGATCACCGTGGACGGCCTGACCGGCGAGGGCATGCAGTGGGAGGCCACCGGTGAGGTGAACAAGGCTCCCCGCGCCATGAAGATCGAGAACGGCGCTTACACCGCGATGTGACCGCGGCGTTTCCCAACGCACCAAAGGGGGTGCCGGCCAGATGTGCCGGCACTCCCTTTTTTGTCAAAAAGGCGGCGATTTCGCCAAGTTCTTCTTGTGCGCACTTTAGAACAGTGCTATAATGAGTAGGATATTTGCGGGCGGGCCCTTTGTCATCCTTCGGAAGGGGCCGGCTGTAAGAAAAGGGGAATTGGGCATGGAGTTTATATCCTATCTGATCAATGGCATCAGCCTCGGCAGCGTGTATGCCATTATCGCCCTGGGCTACACCATGGTCTACGGTATCGCCAAGATGCTGAACTTTGCCCACGGCGACGTCATCATGGTGGGCAGCTACATCGTGTTCATCTCGGTCAACCAGATGGGGATCCCGCCGGTGGTGGCGATCCTTCTGTCGATGGCGTTGTGCACGGTGCTGGGCCTGGCCATCGAGCGGTTTGCATACAAGCCGCTGCGCGGCGCTTCTTCGCTGGCTGTGCTCATCACGGCCATCGGTGTGAGCTATCTTCTGCAGAACCTGGCGCTGCTCATCTGGGGTTCCGATCCCAAGAACTTCACCTCCGTGGTGGATATTCCCGCGCTGGATCTGCATTTGGCGGGCGGAAAGATCGTTGTCTCCTCTGAGACGGTGATCACCATTGTCACGGCGGCGATCATCATGGTTGGGCTGAGCCTGTTCGTCAATCACACGAAGCTTGGCCACGCAATGCTGGCTGTTTCCGAGGACAAAGGCGCTGCTCAGCTGATGGGCGTGAACGTGAACTCCACCATCGCCCTTACCTTTGCCATCGGTTCTGCGCTGGCGGCGGTGGCAGGCGTTCTGCTGTGCTCGGCGTATCCGTCGCTGACGCCCACCACCGGCGCAATGCCCGGTATTAAGGCATTCACGGCTGCGGTGTTTGGCGGTATCGGCTCCATTCCCGGCGCAATGCTGGGCGGCGTGCTGCTGGGTATCATCGAAATCATGAGCAAGGCTTATGTTTCCACCCAGCTGGCGGACGCCATCGTGTTTGCCGTGCTGATCATCGTGCTTCTGGTGCGGCCCACGGGCCTTTTGGGCAAGCCCATGAACGAGAAGGTGTGAGGTGGCTGTGATGAACGCATTGAAAAACATGAAAAAGACCACGCGCAGCAATCTGATCACCTACGGTATCGTCGTGGTTTTCTACGTCGTTGTGCAGGCGCTGACCGTGGGCGGCGTGCTGAACAATTCCATGAAGGGCATGCTGGTGCCCATCTGCACCTATGTGGTGCTGGCCATTTCGCTGAACCTCACTGTGGGTATCCTGGGCGAGCTGAGTCTGGGGCATGCAGGCTTTATGAGCGTGGGCGCTTTCTCCGGCGCTGTGTTCTGGGTCGTCACCGGCTCTGAAATGCCTTCCGCCCTGGGCCTTGCGCTCTCCATGCTCATCGGCGGTGTGGTGGCCGGCGTGTTCGGCTTCCTCATTGGTATCCCGGTGCTGCGTCTTCGGGGCGACTATCTTGCCATCGTCACTCTGGCCTTCGGTGAGATTATCAAGAACGTGCTGAACACCGTGTACCTGGGCCTTGATTCCAACGGGTTCCATTTCTCCATCAAGGATTCCGCTTCCATGGGCCTCGCGCCGGACGGCGACGTGATCATCAACGGCGCGATCGGTATCAGCGGTATGAAAAAGGCGTCCACCTTCCTGGCGGGCATTATCCTCATCCTCATCACGCTGTTTGTGATCCTGAACCTCATCAATTCCCGGGCCGGCCGGGCCATCATGTCCATCCGCGACAACCGTATCGCCGCCGAGGCCACCGGTATCAATGTGACCAAGTATAAACTGATGGCGTTTATCATCTCCGCAGTGTTTGCGGGCATGGCAGGCGTACTCTATGCGCTGAACTTCTCGGCGCTGGCGGCCAAAAAGTTCGACTACAACACCTCCATCCTGGTGCTGGTGTTTGTCGTTCTGGGCGGTATCGGCAACATCCGCGGCTCCATGATCGCAGCCACGGTGCTGTATGTTCTGCCCGAGCTGCTGCGCGGCGTGGCGGATTACCGCATGCTGGTGTACGCCATTGTGCTGATCGTGATGATGATCTTTAACCAGAGCCCTCAGATCGTGGCCTGGCGCGCACAGATGGCAGAGAGGATCGCTGCAAATCCGAAATTCCGCAAGCTGGCGGCCCGCTTCCAGAAAAACGGCCCGCAGGGCGAGAAAGGGGAGGCGTGAGGCATGGCACTGCTTGAAGTAACCAACCTGGGCATTGCGTTCGGCGGCCTGCAGGCTGTGGCCCAGCTGGACATGAGGATGGAAAAAGGCCAGCTGTATGGCCTCATCGGCCCCAACGGCGCGGGCAAAACCACCGTGTTCAACATGCTCACCGGCGTGTATCGTCCCACCGAGGGCGACATCATCCTGGACGGCAAAAACATCACCGGCCAGCAGCCGGCAAAGATCAATCAGGAAGGCATTGCGCGTACCTTCCAGAACATCCGTCTGTTCGATCAGATGAGCGTTCTGGATAACGTGAAGATCGGCCTGCACAATCAGGTGAAATACTCCCTGTGGACCGGTATCTTCCGGCTGCCCGGCTTCCGCGAAAAGGAGCGGCAGATGAACAAGCAGGCCATGCAGCTGCTTAAGATCTTTGACCTGGACAAGGAAGCGGATCTGCCTGCTTCCAGCCTGCCCTACGGCAAGCAGCGCAAGCTGGAGATCGCCCGCGCGCTGGCCACCAATCCCAAGCTGCTGCTGCTGGATGAGCCTGCCGCAGGTATGAACCCAAACGAGACCGAAGAGCTGATGAACACCATCAAGGCGGTGCGTGACCGCTTTGATCTGGCCATCCTGCTCATCGAGCACGATATGAACTTCGTTATGGGTATCTGCGAGTATATTTATGTGCTGGACTACGGCCGCGTTATTGCCCAGGGCACCGGCGAGTCCATCCGCAATAACCCCAAGGTCATTGCGGCGTATCTGGGAGGTGACTGAGCCATGGGTGAAATGCTGCGCGTACAGGATATCAACGTGTTCTATGGCTCCATTCACGCCATCCGGGATATTTCCTTTCATGTGAATGAGGGCGAGATCGTCACTCTGATCGGTGCCAACGGCGCCGGCAAGACCACCACCATGCACGCAATCTCCGGCCTGCTGAAGCTCAAGGGCGGCGAGATCGATTTTATGGGCCAGAAGATCAGCCACATGGAGGCCCACAAGATCATCCGGCTGGGCCTGGCCCAGGTGCCGGAAGGCCGCCGCGTGTTCAGCCACCTGTCGGTGCAGGAAAATCTGGAAATGGGCGCCTTCACCCGCAAGGACTCGAAGGACGCCATTGCTGACGACCTGGAAATGGTGTTTGAACGCCTGCCCCGTTTGAAAGAGCGGCGCAAACAGCAGGCAGGCACTCTGTCCGGCGGCGAGCAGCAAATGCTGGCTATCGGCCGGGCGCTGATGTGCAAGCCTAAAATGCTGCTGCTGGATGAGCCCAGCATGGGCCTTTCGCCCCTTCTGGTGAAGGAGATCTTCCACATCATTGAGGATGTGAACCGGGACGGCGTGACCGTTCTTCTGGTGGAACAGAATGCCAAAATGGCGCTGGAAATCGCTGACCGTGCCTATGTGCTGGAGACCGGCACCATCAAGATGGAAGGCCCCGCCGACGAGCTGGCCAACAATATCGAGGTTCGCAAAGCCTATCTGGGCTGCTGAAAACAACGAGAGCAGGGGAGAATGTGCCCCTGCTCTTTTTGCTTTTTGGGGCGTGCGGAACAAAACGCAGACGCCGGCATATAGTGGGATAGTCAGCACAAACGTGTTGCAACACACCATTTTTTCAGGAGGTATGCCTCATGTCCATGCCCGTTATTTCCATGCATCCCAATCCCATCACCATGTGCCAGGCAGTCACCGACCTGCTGGAGAGCATTGCTCTTGAGGAGACGGCTCTCAGCCACATCCTCAACGCCGAGGGCGAAAAGCTGCAGCGCGTCATCGGGATGGATGACGTGAACTTCTGCCAGCTGATGGAGGTCAACGAGTCCGTGGCCAACATGGTCAACGTCGTGGCGACCATGGAGCAGGCGCTGAAGGATAAGCTGGAGTTCATCAGCAACAACCTGTATTATCCCGCCCGCGTGGAGTGACCTGAAAAAATGCCTGCTGAAAAGCAGGCATTTTTTGCATTTTAGGGCTTGACAGAAGGCTCTCTTTTCGGTATTATAAATAGGCGGCTTTGAGAACCGCACAAAAAGTGGAAAGATGGCTGAGCTGGTCTAAGGCGCACGACTGGAAATCGTGTGTGGGCCATAAACCCACCGAGGGTTCGAATCCCTCTCTTTCCGCCAGAACAGGGCAGGCGCATTGCGCTTGCCCTGTTTTTGTATGCAAGGTGAGACAATGAAAAAATTTGCTCTCTTTAAATATCAGCCCAGCGGTGCGCCGGGCGTGTTGAAGCGTTATGGAAGAGGCTTGCTGGCGGCCGCAGCCTTTTTTGCGGAAGCCGGGATATTTCTTCTGGCAAACGGTGGGCTTCCTCGTTTGAACTCTCCGTCCGGGGAACGGTACCCGGTCCGCGGTGTGGATGTGTCGGTCTACCAGGGCGGGATCGACTGGAAGACGCTGGCGGAACAGGATATTTCCTTTGCGTTCATCAAGGCAACAGAAGGCAGCAGCTCCGTGGACCCAAACTTCTGTTGGAATTACAGTCAGGCCCGCCAAAGCGGGCTGCGGATCGGCGCATATCATTTTTTCAGTTTCGACAGCAATGGGGCTGCACAAGCTGAGAACTTTATTTGTGTGGTGGAGCCTTTTGAAGGAATGCTGCCGCCGGTGGTGGATGTTGAACTTTATGGCAGCAAGAAAATGCACCCGCCTGCCCGCGAGGAAGTGACAGAGCAGCTCACAGTCCTGTTGGAACGTCTGGAAGACCACTATGGCCTGCGACCGGTGATTTATGCCACCGGCAGCGCGTACGAGCGATACCTGACCGGAAGTTATGCCGGATACGATATTTGGATTAGTAAAGTTTATTCAGCGCCTCGCCTGAAAGACGGCCGTGACTGGACGTTCTGGCAGTACACGGACCGGGGACGCCTTGATGGATATGCGGGCAAGGAACCCTATATCGATCTGAACGTATTCAATGGCACGGCGGAAGAATTCGCAGCCTATCCGGCCCGCTGAACCGCTGCAAAAACAATAAAACCCCGGGAACAAATGTTCCCGGGGTTTTCTTTGATGTTCAGCTCGGCTCAGTTCGCCATGCTCTGCACGATACCGCGGCCGCAGTCCACCGAGACCATCGCGCCGTCTTTCAAAGCACGGGTGGCGCCGGAAGCGCCCACCAGCACCGCTTTGCCCAGCGTCAGGCCCACAATGGCGGCATGGCTGTTCAGGCCGGCCTCTTCCACAACGATGGCGCTGGCGTCGCGCATGGCGTCCAGCATGTCGTTGTTGGTGTAGGGGACCACCAGAACATCGCCCTTGCGGAACTTGGACTTTACGTCATGGTTGCTGCGGCAGATACACACGGGACCTTTGGCGTTGTGCTCGCCAATGCCCACGCCGTTCAGCAGAGAGTCGCCCACCATGTGGACCTTGAGCATGTTGGTGGTGCCGGAAATGCCCACGGGCACGCCGGCCGTTACCACCACAAGGTCGCCGGTGTGCACAAGCCCCGCTTCCTCTGCGGTCTTGACCGACAGTTCGATCAGCTCATCGGTGTTGTGGGCGTAGGGCATGAGCAGGGGAGTGACGCCCCAGGACAGAGCCAGGTGACGCTGCACCCAGTCGTCCACCACACAGGCAATTACCGGGGTGGAGGGCCGGCCCTTGCTCACCAGACGGGCGGTCTCGCCGCTCTTGCTCACGGTGATGATGGCTGCGGCCTTCACGTCTGCAGCGGTGGTGCCCGCGGCATGGGCGGTGGCTCCCACAATGCTCATGCGGGAATCCACAGGCGCCTTGCGCATGCGGCTGAAGTAGCTGGCGTCGTTCTCGGTGCGCTCCGCGATTGCGGCCATGGTGCGGACAGCCTCAACAGGGTATTTGCCGGCAGCGGTCTCGCCGCTAAGCATGATGGCGCTGGTGCCGTCGTAGATAGCGTTGGCCACGTCGGTGATCTCGGCACGGGTGGGGCGGGGATTCTCGATCATGCTCTCCAACATCTGAGTGGCGGTGATGACCGGCTTGCCGCTGGAGAAGCTGTGATAAATGATCTCTTTCTGGATGACGGGGATCTCGGTGAAGTCAATCTCCACGCCCATGTCACCGCGAGCCACCATCACGGCGTCGGCCGCGGTGAGGATCTCGTCGATGTTGTCCACGCCTTCCCGGTTCTCAATTTTGGCAATGATACGAATGTGGGAATTGTGGCTGTTCAGCAGGCGGCGCACTTCCTGGATGTCCTGCGCGCTGCGGGTGAAGCTGGCAGCAATGAAGTCAAAGCCCTGCTCGATTCCGAAGAGAATGTCATCCTTGTCCCGCTGGCTCATGTACGGCATGGAAAGGGAGACACCCGGCACGTTCACGCCCTTGTTGTTGCTGATGGGGCCGCCATTCTCCACCTTGCAGGTGATGTCGGTGTCAGTGAGCTTGGTAACGGTCAGGCTGATGAGGCCGTCTGCCAGCAGAACGGTGCTGCCCACAGAGAGGTCGCCGGGCAGGTCTTTGTAGGTAATGGAACAGATCTCGTTGGTGCCCTCCACGTCCCGGGTGGTGAGGGTGAAGGTCTGGCCGGTCACAAGTTCGGTCTTGCCGCCTGCAAACTGTTTCAGACGGATCTCGGGGCCTTTGGTGTCCAGCAGAGCGGCCACAGGCTGGTTCAGTTCCTCCCGCAGGCGCTTGAGGGTGTCCAGTCGACGCTTGTGTTCCTCATGGGTGCCGTGAGAGAAGTTGAAGCGGGCAACGTTCATGCCGCTCAGGATCATATCCCGAAGTACATCCTCCCGGTCCGTGGAAGGGCCAAGGGTGCACACGATCTTGGTTTTGCGCATTTTGTTCATAAAGAACCTCCTGAAATCATAGAACCTCAAATTTTTGCCAGTATATATTATACACCCGAATGCAAGAGCGTCAAAGACCCGAAAGCAATTTTTAAAAAGTTTTAACATACCGGTGCAAACGCAAAAAGAAAACTTTCCTCCCCGGCTTAACTTCCTGAAGGGAATATTGTATAATGAAACCAACTTTAGACACATGACCATTCCAAGGAGGGAATATCACTATGACAAAGCGCGTTTTTCTGATCGTGCTGGACAGTTTCGGAATCGGCTATGAGCCGGACGCAGATAAATTCGGTGACGTGGGAGCGAATACCCTGGCCTCCATCGCCAAAGACCCGGCTTTCCAGACGCCCAACATGGCTTCGCTGGGCCTGTTCAACCTGGACGGCGTTGACTGCATGCCCCCGGTCCATCCTGTCGCGGGCAGCTGCGGCCGCCTGCAGGAGGCCAGCAACGGCAAGGACACCACCATCGGCCATTGGGAGATCGCCGGCGTTGAGAGCGAACGGGCGCTGCCCACCTATCCCGAAGGCTTCCCGCCGGAGGTGATCGAGGAGTATGAAAAGCTCACCGGGCGCAAAGTGCTGTGCAACAAGCCCTATTCCGGCACCGAAGTCCTGAAAGATTACGGCGAGGAGCACATGCGCACGGGCGCTCTTATCGTGTACACTTCGGCGGACAGCGTGTTCCAGGTGGCCGCCCATGAAGAGGTGGTACCGCTGGAGCAGCTGTACGAATACTGCCAGATGGCCCGGGATATGCTCAAAGGCGAGCACGGTGTGGGCCGCGTCATTGCGCGTCCCTTTGTGGGCAGCTGCGCGGCGGACTTCAAGCGCACTTCCAACCGCCACGACTACTCCCTCAAGCCTCCCGCAAAAACCATGCTGGACTACCTCAAAGCCGCCGGCAAAGACGTGATCGGCGTGGGCAAAATTTATGATATTTTTGACGGCGAGGGCCTGACGGAAAAGATCCGCACCAGCGGCAACACCGACGGTATCCGGGTCATGCTGGAGCTGGCGGACCGGGACTTTGAGGGCCTGGCGTTCATCAACCTGGTGGATTTTGACATGATCTACGGTCACCGGCGCAACATCCCCGGCTATGCGGCCGCGGCTTCTGAGTTTGACCGGGGCCTTGGCGTGCTGCTGGAGAAACTGCGCCCCGGCGATGTGGTGATGATCACCGGCGACCACGGCTGCGATCCCGGCTACACCAAAACCACCGACCACACCCGGGAGTATGTGCCGCTTTTGGTGGCCGGTCCCGAAGTGAAAAAAGACAACAACCTCGGCACCGTGCTGGGCTTTGGCGCCATTGGCAAGACCATCTGCTCCGCTTTGGGCGTCGAGGCCCGGCTGGACGGCCAGGATCTTACCCAAAAAATTTTCGGCTGACCCCTTCGGACGGATGAAATAAAATTCACAGGCGATTCGTTTACGCAATGAGGCTCTTTTGAGAAACGCAAGCGCCGACCCGAAGCGGAAAGTGTGGAAATCCATTGAAAAGGAATAAAATGCAGATCAGGATCATCATTGTGTGGGTGCTGGCGGCTGTTCTTTTGGCGGACAGTGTGCTGCGCAGTTTTCGCTCCAACTTTAACTTCGGCCTTCTGCTGATGTATCTTCTCACGGCCGCTTTGTGGGTATATGCCGTTTTTCACCGCCCCATCGACGCCTTCTGCGCGGATGGGGTGGGCCGCTGGCTGAAGATCCTGTTCTTTTGCGGGGTGGGCGTTTTCTGCCTGCTGCTGGGCTTTGTGGCTGTCAGCGGGTATGCCTGCGGCGCAAGCGGGGGAGAGAAAGCGGTCGTTGTGCTTGGGGCGGGCCTGCGAAAGGACGTGCCTTCCGATCTGCTGCGCCGCCGCCTTGATGCGGCCTATGCCTATTATCTTGAAAATCCCGAAGTGGTGATCGCGGTCACCGGCGGGCAGGGGAACGGCGAGACCATTCCTGAGGGTGTGGCAATGGCCCGTTACCTTATAGAAAAAGGCGTGCCGGAAGAGCAGATCGTTGTGGAGCAGAAAAGCACCTCCACCGAGGAGAACCTGCTGTTTGCCAAAGAACTTTTAGAAGAGCGGGGGATCGGCGCAGACGAACCCATGGCAGTGGTGACCAACGCATTCCACTGCTACCGTGCCCGCTGCTACGCCCGCCTGGTCGGCTTTGAGCAGGTGAGGTCCATTCCTGCGAGCATTGGGCTCAATTCGGTGCTGCCCTGCTATATGCGGGAAGTCTTTGCGGTGCTCTACTACTGGGTATTCAAAACGAGCCAGAGCGGCTGGATCAGCCCGCTTGTTGGTATCTTATAATAAGGCGGCCGCCGGCCGCAGCGAAGAGGTGAAAGAATGGCGCCAATCATCTGCGTGGAACATCTGCGCAAGGTGTATCGGGTGGGCAAGGAGAAGGTCATCGCCCTGGACGATGTGAACCTTGCCATCGAATCCGGTGAGATCTGCTGTATCGTGGGCCCTTCGGGCAGCGGCAAGTCCACCCTGCTAAATCAGCTTGCGGGGCTTGAAAAACCCACAAAGGGCAGCGTTTACATAGGCAAACATGAGATCAGCGCGATGAATGAGAACCAGCTGGCCAAATTCCGCCAGGTACATCTGGGCTTCATTTTTCAAAGCTATAACCTGCTGCCCAACCTCACTGCCGCCGAGAACGTGGCGCTGCCGCTGATGTTCAAAGGGGTGCCCCGAAAAAAGCGGCTTGAGATGGCAAAAGCCGAACTCAAGCGCATGGGGCTGGGCAAGCGGGCAAACCACAAACCCACGGAGATGAGCGGCGGCCAGCAGCAGCGCGTGGGCATTGCCCGTGCATTTGTGGCAAAGCCGAAGGTCATCTTTGCAGACGAGCCCACCGGAAACCTGGACTCTTCCACCACACGGCAGGTGCTCTACCGCATGCTCACCATGGCCAAGGAGAACAACATCACCTTTGTGATGGTCACCCACGAGCGGGATCTGGCCGATGTGGCGGACCGGGTCATCACCATTCGTGACGGCAAGGTGGAGAGCAACATCCTTCTGGATGAACAGGAAAAAGCCGAAAAGCAGGCTCAGCTGTTCAAAGATATTATCGAGTCAAAGCAGGAGGCGCCGCCGGAGCCTCAAACCACCGTACCGGCAGACAGTACGATCGACGAATGAGAGAGGAATCACCCATGAAACAAACGACCAAAAAAATTGTCAGCATTGCGCTTTCCTTCGCCCTTGCGCTGACGCTGTTTGCGGGCGCACCGATATTTGCCGAAGGAGAGAACCCTCCCGTTGAGACGGGGTCGACCGCCCAAAACCAGAATATCTCGGACCAGACGGACGGCAATGACGACACAAATACCGATGAGCCCACTCCCATACCTGACGCCTTCATCTCCAACTATAGTGTGGACGTGAAAGACGACAGCCTGCTGTATCCCGGCGGCAAGATGAACCTCAGCATTACCGTCGTGGACGAATGGGCGGATACGCACGGCGTGCAGCTGCGTGCGCGCATCAACAGCAGCGCCTTCGCGGGTAAAGATGCGGTTGTAGCTTACGCTTCGGCGGATCACGGCACGCATGCATACAAGTTTGAGTTCAAGGACATCGAGTACCTTGGCGGAGACAATACCTTCAAGTTTGATATCATCACCGAAAATTCAAGTGAGGCCCGCCAGATCATCACTCTGAGCCTGCCCATCAACCAGTGTGCCGAGCGCCCGGAGCCCACTCCCGCGCCGACTCCGGCGCCCGCAGAAGTGCCCAAGATCATGGTGAAGGATTTCACCTTCGGCGGCAACAGCGTGGAGGCAGGCAAGGAGTTTACCCTGGAACTGACCCTGTTCACCACCAGCGGCAACACCAACCTCGAGGACGTGATGGTGGGTCTGACCTTCCCCACGGACTCAAAGAGCGTCAGCCTTGCCAGCGGCAGCATGAACACCTATGTGGGTGCGATGGCTCCCAATGAAACCCGCACCATCAGCTATAAGATGGTCACCGACGCCACCATGGAGCCCGGTTCGGTGAACATCACGGTGCAGCTGACCAGCAAGAACGGCGAGGCTGCGTCCTCTCCCATTTCTATCCCTGTGACCCAGCCTGAGCGCTTTGAGATCACCAACGTGGAAGCTCCCGAGACCATGATGATGGGTGAGGAAGGCTATCTTTCCGTCACCTTTGTCAACAAGGGCAAGAGCGCCATCAACAACCTCACTGCCGAGATCCAGGGCGAGAACCTGGCCAACCCCGGCCAGAGCCAGTTCCTGGGCAATGTGGCTGCCGGCACCGAAAACTCTGTGGACTTCAGCGTGATGGCTTCCGCCGAGGGCGTTATCAACGGCAAAGTCATCCTGAGCTATGAAAACTCCAAGGGCGAAGTGGCCACGCTGGAAAAAGAATTTTCCTGCACCGTGGAGGCTATGCCCGTCATTGACGATCCCGGCATGATGGACCCCGGCATGATGGATCCCACCATGGGTGAAGACGTGGAGGGCGGCATGCCCATCTGGGGCTGGGCGCTCATCATTGTGGGCGTGGGCGGCGTTGCGGCGGCCGTTGTTCTGGTGATCCGCAAGAAGAAAGCGGCGAAGAAACTGGCACAGCTGGAGGATGAAGATGAAGATATCTGATCTGCTGCGCCTCAGCACGGATAATCTTCGGCGGCGCAAAGGCCGCACAGCCCTGACTGTCATCGGCGTGGTGGTGGGCACCTTCGCCATCATTGTGATGATCAGCCTGGGTATTGCCAGCAATGCCCAGAACGAAGCAATGCTTCAAAGCTGGGGCGATTTGACCCAGATCCAGATCTGGAATTACTCCTACGGCGCCGCGGGCGATGTTCCCAAGCTGGATGACGAAATGCTGGAGACCTTCCGCAGCCATGAACATGTGGTGGCGGCAACTCCGTTTTATTCCTCCAACTCTATAAGCGGCAACGTCTATGCCGGCAAAGGCGACCGGTATGAAGCATATCTGTGGGACTGCTATGGCGTGGATATGAATGCGTTGGAGGCAATGGAGTTTCAGCTGCAAAGCGGCAGCTGGATCGCGGACGACGTGAACCTGGGCAAAAAGAAGATTCCCGTGCTGGTGGGCGCCAACTTTGCCTATCAGTTCCAGGATACCCGCAAAAGCTACAACAGCGGCAAGCGCCAACGCTGGGCGGGGCAGACCGATTCTCTCGGCAACCCCATCCCGCCTTTTGTGGACATCAACAAGGACAAACTCACCCTCAAACTCACCGCTTATGACACCAACGGCAACGAAAAGTCCAGCGAGTTCCAGCTGGTGGTGATGGGCACGTTCGTGTCGGACACGTCCAAGCATTATTTCACCGAATCCGGTATCGCCATGCGCGTGTCCGATATGAAGCTGTTGGAAAAGGAATATCAGCGCCTCAGCGGCAAGAAAAACAACGCCAGCGGCGGTGTGATGATCTCGAACGGTTCCGTCATGCGTGAGCAGGACAATGGTTACCAAGAGGTCTACGTCAAGGTGGATGACGTGGAGAATGTCGGTGAAGTGGAAGAGTGGATTCACGATATTGGCTATGAGCAGACCAACTCGCTGACGCAGATCCGCGAAGAAATGCAGGCCAGCGTGGTGAAGAGCCAGATGATTTTGGGCGGTACCGCCGCCGTGGCGCTGCTGGTCGCGGCCCTGAACATCGCCAACACCATGATGATGTCCATCTACGAACGCACCAAAGAGATCGGTGTGATGAAGGTGCTGGGCTGCGAGGTCAACAAGATCCGCAACATGTTCCTGATGGAGGCAGGCGCCATCGGCCTGCTGGGCGGCGTGATCGGTGTGGCGCTGAGTTATGCCGCGTCGGCCATCCTGAATAACATCAACACCATTGCCGCGCTGTTTGGCGGCGGCGGTATCGATCTGAGCGGTCTGATGAACAGCATTGGCGGCATGTACGGCGGTATGGGCGGAGCCATCTCCATCATTCCTCCGTGGCTGGTGCTGCTGGGGCTTGGGTTCTCTACCCTTGTGGGCATTCTGTCCGGCCTGTGGCCGGCGGTGAAAGCCACCCGTATCAGTGCGCTGGAAGCGATTCGTCACGAATAAAAGATTTGAGCGGGGCTCTCTCACAGGAGGGTCCCGCTTTTCTTTTTGCTCAAACGTTGCCTCGGCAAGGTGGGCCGCACTGCCGCATATACATATCCTGTAACTGCTGCAAAAAGGGGAAGGGATATGGAAGCATTGGAACGGGCGGGAAATTTTGTGCTTGAATGGCTCCATCAACTGGCATGGGGTCCGGGCACCATTTGCCTTCTGGCTCTGTGCGGCGTGGTGTTCAGCGCGGCGACCGGCTTTTTTCAGGTGCGGGGGATTCGTTTTTGGCTGCGTACCACCCTGGGCGCTGCGTTCAAAAAGCAGGAACGTCACGGGGCGACCACTGCCTTTCAGTCGGCCTGCACGGCGCTGGCGGCCACACTGGGTACAGGGAACATCGCCGGGGTCGCCACAGCGCTGGTGGCGGGCGGGCCGGGCGCTGTGTTCTGGATGTGGGTGTCGGCGCTGCTGGGCACAATGACCGCCTATGCCGAAAATGTGCTCGCCGCATTGTATCGGGGCAAAAACAAAAAAGGCGAGCCGGTGGGCGGAGCAATGTTCTATATTGAAAAAGGGCTGCACAGCCGCCGTCTCGCGGCGGCATTCAGCTTTTTCTGCCTTTTGGGGTCGCTGGGCATGGGCAATATGGCTCAGGCAAACTCCATCGCCGAGGGCCTGCGGGACGCGTTCCGGCTGCCGCCATTGCTCACGGGCCTTGCGGTTGCCGGAATCATTGCCGCAACGATCGCGGGCGGTGTTGCCCGGGTGGGGCGTGTCACCGAAAAAATCGTGCCCTTCATGGCGCTTGCCTATACCGGAGGTACGGTGCTGATCGTTTTGTTCAACATCCGGCGTTTGCCCGAAGTGCTGGCATTGATTTTGAGGGAGGCGTTTTCCTTCCGTGCGGGCTTGAGCGGCGCAGCGGGCTATGGTTTCGCCCGGGCGCTTTCGGTGGGGGTGGCCCGAGGCGTCAGTTCCAACGAGGCGGGGCTCGGCTCCTCGGTGATGGCGAACTCCGCCGCCGGGTGCACACCGGTGGAGCAGGGGATGTGGGGCATTATGGAAGTTGCGGTCGACACTCTTTTCATGTGCACGCTCACGGCGCTTGCCATTCTTTGCAGCGGGGCATATGACCTCACGGCCTATGCAAAGGCGGGTGCGGACGGCGTTTTGGCAGCACTGCCAAACGGCGCGGCGCTCACCGCCAACGCATTCCGAACCGTTTTTGGCTCCTGGGGAGGGGTGTTCCTTGCCGTCAGTCTTTCATTGTTTGCGTTTTCGACCCTCCTGGGCTGGAGCTGTTACGGCGCCCAGGCCGCAGAATACCTTTGGGGAGCGCATGCGGCAGGTGTATACAAAGCCGTGTTTGTCGCGGTGATCGTTGCGGGATGTGTGACCCGGCTGGAACTGGTGTGGCAGATATCCGACACCTTCAACGGCTTTATGGCACTGCCCAATCTGGCAGCACTGCTCTGGCTCAGCCCGCAGGTCATCCGCGAAAGCCGCCGCAGTCTGCCGAAGCGCGGAAAGTCATAAACAGCGGCAGAATGGAAGAAAAACCTTGCAACCTGGAGAATTCGGTGGTATACTTTAGTGCAGTAACACATTGCGGCAATAAACCGGCCGCGGATGTGAAGGGCCAAAGGCCCGAACAGGAGGGAATTGACCATGAAAAAGCTGATTTGTGCATGTACGGCCGCGCTGCTGGCCGTCTCCATGCTGGCGGGCTGCGGCGGCCAGACGCCTGCTCCCGCGTCTGAAGGAGGCTCTGCACCTGCGTCCCAGGCTTCGGACGGCGCTTATGTGGTGGGTGTGTGCCAGCTGGCGCCTCATCCGGCGCTGGACGCCGCCACCCAGGGTTTTCAGGACGCCCTGAAGGAGGCGCTGGGCGACCAGGTCACCATTGAGGTGAAGAATGCTGCCGGCGATTCTCCCACCTGCGCCACCATCGTCAACGGCTTTGTTTCCTCGGATGTTGACCTTATTATGGCCAACGCCACCGCCAGCCTGCAGGCGGCTGTGGCCGCTACTTCGGACATCCCTGTCTTGGGCACTTCCGTCACGGAGTACGGCGTTGCCCTTGGCATTGAGGATTTTTCTGGCACAGTCGGCACCAACGTGTCCGGCACGTCCGACCTGGCTCCGCTGGATCAGCAGGCCGCTATGGTGAAGGAGTGGTTCCCCGACGCAAAGACCGTGGGCCTGCTCTATTGCTCTGCCGAACCCAACAGCCAGTATCAGGTGGATGTCGTCCAGGCTGAACTGGAAAAGCTGGGCTACACCTGCACCCAGTATGCCTTCTCTGACACCAACGATATGGCTTCTGTTACCCAGAACGCCGCCGACAACAGCGATGTGATCTACGTGCCCACCGACAACACGGTGGCCAACAACACCGGTGTGGTAGATAATATCTGCCGTCCCGCAGGTGTGCCGGTTATCGCGGGCGAGGAGGGCATCTGCTCCGGCTGCGGTGTGGCCACTCTGTCCATCAGTTACTATGATCTGGGCGTTGCCACCGGCGAGATGGCTGTAAAGATCCTCACAGGTGAAGCCGATGTTTCCGAAATGCCCATCGAGTACGCACCCCAGTTCACCAAAAAGTACAACGAGGCCATTGTGGCCGACCTGGGCCTGACCGCTCCGGAGGGTTACGAGGCGATCGCTGCCGAATGACCCGCTGAACAACGCGAAAACGCAGGGGAAAAGGCTTTCCTTTTCCTCTGCTTTTTGCTATAGTAATAAGGCAAAGTATCAATGGGGCGAAGCGTCGCCCCAGCAGGAGGGAAGACACATGGATTTTCTCAATGCACTGCCGGGCGCTGTGTCACAGGGGCTGATCTGGGGCATTATGGCCATCGGTGTGTACATTACATTCCGCATTTTGGACATTGCGGACCTCACGGTGGATGGTTCGCTGTGCACCGGTGCGGCAGTGTTTGCGGTGTTGTTCACCGGCGGGGTCAACCTGTGGCTGGCCATGCTGGCAGCCACTCTTGCGGGGATGGCGGCGGGCCTTGTCACCGGCCTGCTGCACACAGCCTGCGGTATTCCGGCCATTCTGGCGGGCATTCTGACGCAGCTGGGGCTGTATTCCATCAACATGGCCATCATGGGCATGAAAGCCACAGTGGCTATCAATGTGACCACCAACGAAATGCTGGACAAGCTGCTGGTGTCCCTGCGCTTCGTTACCGATGTGGCCAAAGGAAGCCGCCCGTTCTGGCGGCACCCCATCTTTGTGGGCGGCCTGTTCACGCTGGCGATCATTGCGGTGCTCTATTGGTTCTTCGGCACAGAGCTGGGCTGTTCGCTGCGCGCCACGGGCGCCAACGGAAACATGGCCCGCGCACAGGGGATCAACACCAACTTTGCAAAGGTTCTGGGCCTTGTGGTCTCCAACGGCCTGGTGGCGCTTTCCGGCGCTCTTCTTGCCCAATACAACAGCGCCAGTGAGATCAATATGGGCCGCGGCGCCATTGTCATCGGTCTGGCGGCTGTTATCATTGGCGAAGTGATCTTTGGCAAGGTGTTCATCAACTTTGCCCTCAAGCTGTTCTCGGTGGTGCTGGGCTCCATCATTTACTACATCGTGCTGCAGGCGGTGCTGGCACTGGGCCTCAATGCAAACTACCTCAAACTTCTCTCGGCGCTGGTAGTGGCGCTGTTCCTGTCGGTCCCGTACTGGAAAGGCCGCTATTTCTCCAAATCGGTGAAGAAGGGAGGCGTCCGCAATGCTTGACGTCAAAAACATTTCCAAAACCTTCAACGCCGGCACGGTCAACGAAAAGGTTGCGCTGAACGGTCTGTCGCTGCATTTGAACGAGGGCGATTTCGTAACAGTCATTGGCGGCAACGGCGCGGGCAAAAGCACGCTGTTGAATGCGGTGGCCGGCGTGTGGCCGGTGGATTCCGGCACCATTATGATCGACGGTGTGGATATCACCCGCCTGCCCGAGCATAAACGCGCGAAATACATCGGCCGTGTTTTTCAGGATCCCATGATCGGCACTGCCGCCACCATGCAGATCGAGGAAAACCTCGCACTGGCCGCCCGCCGCGGCCAGCGCCGCGGCCTTGGCCCCGGCATTACCCGCGAGGAGCAAGAGCAATACAAAGAGCAGCTGAAAATGCTGGGCCTTGGCCTGGAAAACCGCCTTACAAGCAAGGTGGGGCTGCTGAGCGGCGGCCAGCGCCAGGCGCTCACGCTGCTGATGGCTTCCCTCAAAAAGCCGAAACTTCTGCTCCTGGACGAGCACACCGCCGCTCTGGACCCCAAAACGGCGGCAAAAGTGCTGGAGCTCTCTGCAAAAATCGTGGCGGAACACAACCTTACCACCCTGATGATCACGCACAACATGAAGGACGCCATCCAGTACGGCAACCGGCTGATTATGATGCATGAAGGGCGTGTCATCTACGATGTGAGCGGGGAAGAGAAGAAAAATCTGAAAGTGGCAGACTTGCTGATGAAATTCGAGCAGGCAAGCGGAAGCGAACTGGATAACGACCGCATGCTCCTTTCCTGAAATCATAAGCTTGGCCCGGCGCAGTGACGCGCCGGGCCTTTTTTGCAATATTTAAAAGAACCTCATCGTATTATAGACAACGGTCAAGTGAAATTCCGCGCCTTTGCGTTGTGTCGGGACAGGAAAAATGGTATAATAACTGTGCTGGTGTCGCCCCTGCTCCGTCCCGCTGCGCAGCATAAGACGGATAGGCGGCGCCCACGGCGCGGCTTCGGCCTGCGCCCAACACAGGAAAGGCGGTGCAAGCTTGACTTGTTTTGACGCGGTGCTGTTCGACGTGGACGGCACATTGATCCATTCCAGCCCGGGGATCCTTGCAACCATGGAGCATACCTTCCGCACCGTAGGGATCGACCCTGCGGGGATCGACCTTACCCGCTATCTCGGCCCGCCGCTGCGCCGCAGTTTTTCCGAGCATATGCGCAGGGAAGAAGATGTGGAGCGCATGGTGCGTATCTACCGAGACCGGTATCACGAGGTCGGCCAGCATTTGTGCCAGGTGTTTCCCGGCGTTTTGGAAATGCTGCAGCGTTTGCAAAGCGCCGGCGTAAAACTCTACACGGCCACATCCAAGCCCACCTCTGTGGTGACGCCGATTCTGCAGGAACAGGGCCTTGCAGACTATTTTACATTCATCGGCGGCGCCAGTGAGGACAAAAGCGTGGATACCAAAACCGCAGTAATGCGCACGGTGCTTGTGCGTCCGGAACTGCAGGGCGCACGGGTCCTCATGGTGGGCGACCGGGCGGATGACATGCGCGGTGCGGCCGACTGTAATGTTCCGGCGGCGGCAGTGCTGTATGGTTACGGAAGCAGGGAAGAGCTGCTCCCCTTTGAGCCGTGCTTTATGGCTCAAACCTGTGAACAGCTGACCGATTTTATCCTCGGCCAGGAAGCAAATCATTAAAGGAGGGCAATCGCATGCCTCAGAACAGACGCAAGTCCCGCGGCGGTTCGGCGCCGCTCACCCCGAAGCAGAAACAGGCAGCCATTGTGCTGGCGATCTGTGCTTTGGTGCTGATCATCACCATTGCGGTGGTGAGCGTCGTCGTCTCCAAAGCCGGCGGCGGAGAACCCCAGTCCGGCAGCAGCAGCCAGTCTTCTTCCACCAGCCAGGTGGTAAACAATGGCTTCGACGCCAGCAAGTATGGTGAAGCGGTTCTTGGCACCACCGATGACGCCGGCAAGTCGTATATCGACGAGACCATCTTTGTGGGCGACTCCAACACCTACCGTTACTTCCAGTATGGCATGTTGGATCTGGATCAGGTGGTGGCTGTGGAAGGCCTGGGCATTCAGAACTTCACCACCGATAAATCCATCTATTTCAAAGGCGACGACAACGGCTACTCCATCCCCGACGCCCTGGCCAAAATGAAGCCCCGGCGTGTTATCGTGATGATGGGCACCAACAACGCCGACGGCACCATGAGCGCCTCTGATTTTGCCTCCAACTACCGTACCGCTGTGGAGGCCATCAAGACGGCTTACCCCTACACGGATATCATTATCGCCGCCGTTCCGCCCATCCCGGAGGATCACGGCAGTTATCCCAGCATGAGCATGGACACGATCAACCAGTTCAATGAAGCGCTGGCTCAGATGTGTGCCGACAATGGCTACAAGTTCCTGAACATCAGCGAAGTGCTGGTGGGGGATAACGGCTACGGCAAGTCCCAGTATTTCCTGTCCGGCGACATCCATCTGAAGAAGGACGCGCTGACCGCCATCATGGAATATGCCCGCACCCATGCCTACCTGGGCACGGAGGACCGCCGCCCGGATACGGATAACATCCCCGAACGCCGCAAGACCGGTTCTACCGGCACTGTGACCGCAACCCCCACGCCGAATCCGGAAACCGAGAAGACCTATACCGCTCAGTACAATGTGGACAAGAACGTGGGCGGCACCCTGACCAGCGGTGACGAGAAAGGCAAGACCAGCCTGAGCTTTAAGGATCTGACCAGCAAGAGCAGCGTCTCGGTGACCGCTGTTCCTGCGGAAGGATACGAGTTCATCAAGTGGAGCGACGGCAACACCAATGCCACCCGCACCGACAAGGACTTCAAGCAGAACGTCAATGTAACAGCCATGTTCGGCGCAAAGCTTGTGGTCACCATCGAACAGGGAAGCTCCGGCACCGCCAAAGTTGGCGACAGCGTACGGTTCAGTGCCGCTGTGAGCGATAAGAGCATTGACAAGGATACCATGGTGGTCTGGACCCTGGATGGCGTGCAGCAGCGCGTCGGTTACAGCTGGTACTTTAACCCCACCAAAGAGGGCACCTATTCCATCAAGGCCAGCGTCACCGTGAACGGGAAGACCGCTTCCGCAGAGTACAAGCTGACTGTGACGGCAGGGGCCACTCCTGCGCCCACTCCTTCTCCGTCGCCCGTGCCCACTCCCTCGCCCTCTCCGGTCCCGACTCCTGCTATCAGTGACCTGCCTAGCTCCTATACGGTCACGACCAATTCGTCTCTTCAGTTGAAGGTTTCTCTTGCTAATGGCGATCCCAACAAGGTGAAATGGACGATCAACGCTGGCGATACAAACGCTACCTTGAGCACTGCCGTTGGCATTTCTACAAACTTCAATGCTCCTGCGGCTGGAACAGCCACTGTGACCGTATCTGTCGAAGGCGGCAACACTCTGACCACTACGATCACAGTCACTGCCCCCGCTACCGAGGAAAATCCGCCTCAGCAATAACATCGACCCGGCAATACGGCCGCCCTGCCCGGCAGGGCGGCCTTTTTACGAAATAAAACGGCAAGGAGAAAAGCACCATGAAACTTTCCGTCCTCGGCTGCGGCCGATGGGGCACCTTTCTGGCCTCCTATCACTGTGCAAAAAACGAAGTTCTGCTGTGGGGACGCCCCGGCTCCCGCGGGCTCGCCCAGTTGCGTGCCGAGCGCAGAAATGAATACCAGACACTGCCGGAATCGCTTCTTTTAGGCGATGATCTTGCCGCCGCGCTCGCTTTTGGACCGGTGGTGGTCATTTCCATCAGTGCCCAGCAGCTGCGTCAGCTTGCGGCGCAGATCCAGCAGTTCGATGTGAAGGGGAAAACCTTTATACTCTGCATGAAAGGTATTGAAGTTGCCAGTGGCAAACGGCTGACCCAGGTATTCCGTGAGGAAGTCGCCCAGCCGGTGGGTCTTGCTGTGTGGGTCGGCCCGGGCCATGTTCAGGACTTTTCCGCAGGCGTGCCCAACTGCATGGTAGTGGACTCGGACGACCCCGCCACCACCGATTTTATCGTGGACAATCTTAGCAGCGATCTCATCCGGCTGTATAAAGGGCGTGATCTGATCGGCACTGAAGTGGGGGCTGCCGCGAAAAACGTCATCGGAATTGCTGCCGGCATGCTGGACGGCGCAGGCTACACCAGCCTGAAAGGCGCGCTGATGGCCCGTGGCGCCCGGGAGATCGCCCGCCTTATCCGTGCCATGGGCGGCAACGAACTTTCCGCCTATGGCCTGTGCCATCTGGGCGATTACCAGGCGACCTTGTTCTCCGCCCACAGCCACAACCGCCAGTTTGGCGAGAGCTTTATCAAAGGCGAGCCCTTTGACCGCTTGGCCGAAGGCGCCTCCACGGTGCAGGCACTGGTGCGCTTGGGCGATGAATACAATGTGGATCTGCCCATCTGTCAAACAGTGAACGACCTGCTGTACAACGGCCTTTCTGCCAATGAGGTGCTTCCGCGATTGTTCAGCCGCTCGGTGAAGGGCGAATTCGATTACTGAGCGCACTGCCCGCCCCGCGCACACCTTATGGTGCTGACGCATACATTGGGGCAAGGGAGGCGTTCAACAATGACTGATACAAGCAAATGTCTGCGCGCGTATGCCGTGGGTGACGAAGATGTGATCAACGGCAGCGTGGAAAATTACGACTTTGACTGGGGCGACCCGGTAACCACGCCGGACTGCAGGTGCCGTCAGGGCTGTGGCTGCGGCGGCTGTTCCTGCCGCTGCCGGAACTCCTGCGGCTGTGGGTGCCAAAACAACTGCGGCTGCCAGAACCGGTGCGGCTGCGGAAATTGCTGCAGATGTGAAAACAACTGTGGCTGCGAGGAGATCGGCAGCTGCGAACCGGAGCCCGAGCCCGACCCCGACCCCGTGGAATGTCCCAGCCACTGCGGCTGTGGGAACACGGCGTCAGAAGAAACCAATTATCCCATCATTGACCTGTAAGCACAGCGGCACCCGGACGGCGTTTTGCCCGTCCGGGTGCCGCTGTGTATGACGGGCAGCTTCCCTTGACGAACGGCACGGAATAAGCGATAATAGACAAGGTGAACGCCGCGCGGAAGGCGGCGAAGGAAATCAAAAGGGAGAGATTGGACTCATGGCATATTATCATTGCCTTTTGCTGGATGTGGACGGCACCCTGATGGATTTTGGCGCCGCCGAGCACAAGGCTTTTCTGGAGACGATGAGCGAGTTTGGACTGCCCGCCACACAGGAAGTAGAGGAGACCTATCACACCATCAACAAAGGGCTTTGGGCTGCCCTGGAAAAAGGCCAGATCAAGCGGGAGCGGCTGGTGGTCCGCCGTTTTGAAGAGCTTCTCGCCGCGCTGGGAAGCACCGGTGACGCCGCGGTAATGAACACCTTTTATCTGAACCGCCTGAGCGAACATGCCGATCTTATCCCCGGCGCGCTGGAAGCGGTGAAAGAACTGGCAGAAGTGGCTACTTTGGCGGTGGTCACCAACGGCGTGGAACATGTGCAGGAAAAGCGCTTGAAGGAGTCCGGCCTGGGCGAATACATGGACGATGTGTTCATCTCGGAGCGGCTCGGCGTGGAGAAACCCAATCGCCGCTTTTTTGAAATCGCCCTGCGGACGCTTGGCATTGAAAACAAAAGCAAGGTGCTGGTGGTGGGAGACAGCCTCACCGCCGACGTGAAAGGCGGCCAGAATGCGGGGCTGGATACCTGCTGGACCAACTGGAACGGGGCCGAAGCCCCCGCGGAAAACGGGCCGACCCGCACAGTCCGCACCTGGGAAGAGCTCTTGGAAATCGTAATGGAGCCGGACGAACTGGAAAACGTAGGCCAGACCCGGCGCAAACATCAGTTTGAGCAGGGCGGCTGAGACTGCCCTTGCCAAGAAACGGAACGATCATGGTATTATCCTTACAAAACATTGGTAAAAGCTTTGGTGAGATGGTGGTCCTTCAGGGGATCGACGCCACCGTGGAGCAGGGGGAACGCATTGGCATCGTGGGCGAAAACGGCGCCGGCAAGACTACCCTGCTGAAGATCCTCTGCGGCGAGTATCAGCCCGACGAGGGGGAAATGCAGCTTACCCGGGGCGTGACGCTGGGGTATCTGGAGCAGAACAGCAAGCTCGACCCGCAGCAGGACGTTTACGGTGAAATGCGCAATGCCTTTGCCCCCGTGCTTGACGCCATGAACCGCATGCACCTGCTGGAAAAGAAGCTGGAAAAAGATCCCCACGACCAGGAGATCCTGGCGGAGCACGCAAGGCTTTCGGCGGTCATCGACGCTGCCGACGGCTACAACATGGATGTGAACATCAAAAAGGTGCTCAGCGGCATGGGGTTTGGGCCTGAGACCTATCAAAAAAGCGTTGCGGTGCTCTCCGGCGGCGAGCACACCCGTCTTTGCCTTGCACGGCTGCTGCTTCAGCGCCCGGATGTGCTGATCCTGGACGAGCCCACCAACCATCTGGACTTCATCACCATGGAATGGCTGGAAGGGTACCTCAAAAGCTATTCCGGGGCGGTGCTGGTGGTCAGCCACGACCGCTATTTCCTGGATGAGGTCTGCACCCGTATCTGGGAAGTGGAGGGCCACGGCCTGACCAGCTACAAGGGAAATTACTCCGCCTTCTTGCCTCAAAAAGAGGCGGCGGTCGCCCTGCAGCAAAAACAGCACGACGCGGATGTGGCCAAAGCTCAAAAGCTGGAAGACTACATTGCCCGCAATCTGGTGCGCGCTTCCACCACCAAAATGGCTCAGAGCCGCCGCAAGCAGCTGGAAAAGCTGGAGATCACCGAGAAGCCTTCCAGCGGGCCGCAGCAGCTGAAATTCCGCTTTGAGTTCGATGTTACGCCTTACAATGAACTGCTCACCCTCAAGAACCTCTGCGTGAAGATCGAGGGCCGCACGTTGCTGGAGCCTTTTGACTTGCAGGTGCTGCGCGGGGAGCGGCTGGTCATTGCCGGTCCCAACGGCGCGGGCAAATCCACCCTTATGCAGGTGCTGGCAGGGCGGCGCAAGCCCAGCGGGGGAATGGTGCGCCTCGGCGCAGGCGCAAAGGCCAGCGTGTTCGAACAGCAGCAGCTTCGCCGCGCGGGCCGCGTCATCGACGCGATTTGGGACAAATGGCCTCGCATGACCGAGCTGGAAGTGCGCAGCCACCTTGCACGGTTCGGGTTTAAAGGCGAGGATGTGTTCAAACCCTGCAGCGCTCTGTCCGGCGGCGAACTTGCCCGTCTGCGCCTTTCCGAGATCGTTCTGGAACGGCCCAATCTTCTGTTTATGGACGAGCCGACGAACCATTTGGACATCTATACCCGCGACAGCCTGACAGAGGCCCTGTCGGCCTACGAAGGCACGCTGCTGCTCATCACCCATGACCGTTATCTGATGAACAGCCTGGCCTGCCCCATCCTTTACATCGAAAACGGCAGGGCGACCCTGTATGAAAGCTACGAAAAAATGATGGGCCGCGGACAGGCGGCACCCGAGCCGGCCCCCGCCGCTCAAAACTCCACCGGCGGCAAAGCTTCCTACGGAAAGGAACAGCGCCGCCGCCGTGCGGAACTGCGGGCACGCATTAAAGCTGTGGAGGATGAGATCGAGGCCATCGGGGCGCGGGTGGTGGAACTGGAAAACTCCATCAACGACCCCGAGGTGCTGCGAGACCACATTCTGCTGCGGGATACCTGCGACGAACTGGAGGATACCCGATTCCATCAGCAGGAACTCTTCGACGAGTGGGAAAAGCTCCTGGAAGAACAGGAGCAGTACGAGCAGGAAGAGGAATAAAAAGCAAAATCCCCTGACAAGCAATATCACTTGTCAGGGGATTTTTTCGGTTGTTTGCTTCAGAAGGACGCGTTTTTGGGGAAGATGATCCGCACGGTGGTGCCTTTGTCCGGTGCGCTTTCCAGTTCCACCTGCGCGTGGTGGAAGGCGGCTCCGTGTTTGACGATGGAAAGGCCAAGGCCCGTTCCGCCGATTTCCTTGGAGTGACTTTTGTCCACGCGATAGAACCGTTCAAACACTCTGCTGTGATGTTCCGGGGCAATGCCAATTCCGGTATCTGCCACTTCCAGCGTGACGTGGGAAGGGTCCGTCCGCACAGTCACAGTCACGCTGCCGCCGGGGCGGTTGTACTTCACCGCATTCTCGCACAGGTTATACACCATTTCATCCAGGATGGCGGGCACTGCATGAATGACCGCCTCCTCACCTTCAAGGCGCAGGGTAACGTCGGCAGCGTCGGCCGCGCTTTCCAGCAGGCCAAGGTTGCGGGCAGCGCATTCCTTCAGCTGCACGGGCACCGGCGTATCGTGGATGTTGTTCTCGTCCAGCTGAGAGATACGGATGATGTCCCGCACCAACTGGATGAGGCGCTGGCTCTCGTCGTAGATTTTGCCGGCAAAATGGGGCACGTCCGCCGGAGCGATCATGCCGCTTTTCATGATTTCTGCGATACCGGCAATGGAAGTCAGAGGGGTTTTGAGCTCATGGGACACATTGGCGCTGAACTCCCGGCGCAGGCCCTCACGTTCCTGCTGCTCGGTCACATCCAGCAGAACAAGCACAATGCCGGTGAGCGTGCTTTCCTGATACACAGGGTTTGCGAACAACTGGCAAATGCGCCCGTGAAGGGGAACAAGGCTCTCCACATGTTCGCCCTCTTGAGCGCCATGCAGGCTCTCAAGAAAATCCGGTTCGTCGGTCAGCTCGCGGATGTTGTGCCCGTCCAGCGGCTTTTCCGGCTGCAGCAATCGGGTGGCGCTGGAGTTATAAGAGAGCACCAGCCCGTCGGCGTCCAGAACAAGAAAACCTTCCCGCATGTTGTCGGTGATGGCGGTAAACTGGCGCTTTTGTGCCTGCAGCTGCTGGATCTGCTCGCGAATCCGACGGTTCTGGTGGTGCAGGCGGCGCAAGAGCGGCTTAAGCTCATCATAGGGGGCCTGGTTCACCTGAGGATGTTCCAGGTCGATTTCATTGAGGGGCCGCGTGAGCCGATGGCTCAGTTTATAGGCGATGGTCACCGCGACCAGGGCGGCAAAAATCAAAACCAAAAGCAGGGAAGGGGTGAGGCTTGCCAGCAGCGCCATGCTGGAATACTGAGTGCTGGAGATACGCAGGACCTGGCCGTTATCCAGCAGCATAGCGCAGTTGATGGTCTTTTTCGCCAGCGTTTCGGAATAACGGCTGCTCTCACCGGTCCCCTCGGCAATGGCCTGGATCACTTCCGGCCGGTCGGCATGGTTTTCCATCTGAGCCGGATCGGCGTCGCTGTCGAAGAGCACGGTCCCGTCGGTGTCGATGAGGGTCAATCGGTTCTGTCCGTCGCCAAGACGCTCCAGATAGTCAAGCCCGTCCCGCTCCACATTCGGTGCCAGATATTCCAGCTCATTTCTCAGCTCGTCAGACAGCTGCGTTTCAAAATAGGGGAACAGAATGGCGATGAACAGGGCCATACACACCAGCAGCGTGGTCAGTGTGACCGTCATCATCGTTTTGAAAATACGTTTGCTCATTGGTCATTCTCCCGAATGCGGTAGCCGGAGCCACGCACTGTCTCAATGCAGCTTCCGCACTCACCCAGTTTCTGGCGCAGGGTGCGCACATGCACATCCAGCGTGCGGCTCTCGGCGTCGAATGTGTAGCCCCAGACCTCGCGGAGCAGCTGTTCGCGGGTGAACACGATCCCCGGGGACTGAATGAGCAGGCTCAGCAGTTCAAACTCCTTGTGGGTCAGGGTGACCGGCTGACCGTTGGCAAGCACCTGGTGCCGGGCGGGGCAGACAGAAAGTCCGCCCGCCTTGTACTCCACCACCTGTTCGCCGGGGGCAGTGCGGCGCAGCAGCGCATTGACCCGGGCCACCAGTTCCATCATGCCAAAGGGCTTGGGAATGTAATCGTCGGCGCCGCTGTCCAGCCCCAGCACACGATCATATTCGCTGCCTTTGGCGGTGAGCATGATAACAGGCAGCTTGCGGGTGGCAGGCTCCGCACGCAGCTGTTTCAATATTTCGATCCCATCCTGCTCAGGCAGCATGATGTCCAGCAAAACAAGATCCGGCGCGGCTTTTGCCATCTGCGCCCAAAACTGACTGGGCAGCCCAAACCCCTGGGCCTCGTGACCCGAGTGATTCAGCGTATACACCACCAGCTCGCGAATGCTGTTGTCGTCTTCCAAAACGTAGATCACAGACATGAACGCTCTCCCTTCAAACCGGTCTGCTCCAGGGCCGCGCCCGCTCTCAACCGAGCAAAACGGGCCGCAAGGGCAGACGGATATCATCCGTTTCAAGTATAAAGCATTTGCGAGGATTTTCCCAGCCCGCAATGTAAAATGTCCGTAAAAAGTGGGCTCCTTCCGGGAAAAATCAAGGCCCCCGCACAAAATGTGCGGGGGCCTTGAACATCAGCCTGCGTTGGCAGAGGCAGCCAGATAACTGGCAATATTGGTGGTGGAATAGGTCTGGAAGCTGAACAGCAAAAGCACCTGATCAAACTGTTCCCGCTGCATAAGAGCGTCAATGCTGTTGCGATAGCTGCGGGGATCGATCACACAGATCTCAGCATAGTTTTCGGTGAGATAGGGAACGAAACAGTTGGCGTAGCTGTCCTTTACCACCAGCAACCGGCCTTCGCCGGTGCCATCGATGGTGGTGTAGGGCTGATTGCCATAGAGGAACAGGGAGTATTTGTCGGCAGTATCCGCCTTTTCCATCTCATACAGGCCGCTGGTGAACTGTGCTTCGGTGGCTTCGCCCCGGGCATTGGTCTTCCACACGGTCATCTGATTGGGGATATCCAGATAGGAAATGGTATCCGGAGTCTGGTCCCACCGCAGGCACTTGGAATAGGTGGTGCCGTAGAAGTCGGAGACCTGGCCAAAGTCCTCGGCTGTCACTTCCATCGGGGTAAGCCCCAGGGAGCGGCAGTATTCCTGATAGGCAAGATACGCGCCGCCATCGGTGGTCCAATGGTGGTCGGTCTTGTAGTAAAGCTGGGTGTCTGCCGCAGCCGCGCTGAAAGCCTCCCGCAGATCAATGCAGTTGGCGCCCTCATGCATTTCAAAGATGGTGTCCAGCAGCCCGTTTTCGTCCAGCAGAGGGGCGTTGGCGGGCAGCTTGTCGGGATATATTACGCTTGCGGAGGGCGTGATCATCAACGTCACGCGGCCGGGATAGCGCTGGGCAAACAGCGAAGTCTGCTGGATGTTGCCCTTCAAAATGCGCTCCTCAGTGGGCTTGAGGGCCAGCGTCTGGGTAAAGAGCATTTCGTCATCGCCCAGCAGCGCACCGCCGATCTCCTGCTTTTGGAACACAAGGCTTTCGCTGCGGCTCTGCAGGCGCAGCCACATGTCACGGCCCACCACCTGGTCCTTGGTATAGGTGTCGTATTCGCTGGTCCAAACGTTTTCGAAAAGTTTTGTCAGGCTGAACTCCGGCACCTGTGCCAGGTCACGGCGCTCAAGGTCGCTGTATGCCCGCTTAGGCCAGGCCATGTCCAGAAACATGAACCCGAACAGGAACACGAAAAACAGCACCAGCAGGGGATACTTCTTGAGTTCATTCCATTTTTCCTTCATCTCTCTCGCACCCCCTTAGAACCGGAAATAAAGGAACGGCGTGTTGGTGGACGCCACGATATACGCAATGCACAGCACCAGCAGCAGCCCCACCAGCGCAATGCGCATCAAGGTGTTTTCCTTGATCTTGTCGTAAATTTTCAGCGGCAGGGGAGTGCAGCAGGCAATGCACACCGCCAGCAGCACACCGTAATTGCGCAGGAAATACAAGCAGCCCACGCCGCCGCTGGGGATGAACAGCTTCTGGAACAACAATGAGAGGCCCACGCCGCTCTCATTGCCCACAAACAGCGCCCAGCCAACTGCCACCAGGAACAGGGTGTAGATGTGGGGCCAAACCTTGCCTTTTTTCAGCTTGTCCAGCAAAAAGACCTTTTCGATGGTCAGCAGCACAAAGTAGTAAATGCCCCAGAGCACAAAGTTCCAGTCGGCGCCGTGCCAGATACCGGTGAGAGACCAGACCACAAACATATTGAAGATCTGGCGCTTGATCCCGCGGCGGTTGCCGCCCAGAGGAATGTAGACATACTCCTTGAACCAGCTGGAGAGGGTGATGTGCCACCGGCGCCAGAAATCGGTGATACTGCCCGCGATGTAGGGCAGATTGAAGTTCATGGGGAAGTCAAAACCCAGCATTTTGCCCATGCCGATGCCCATCAGGGAGTAGCCGGAGAAATCAAAATAGAGCTGCAGGCTGTAGGCCAGAAGACCCAGCCACACAAGGGGAGTGCTGGCATTTTCCAGCCCCACGCCGGCAACTTCCAGCGTTCCGCCGGACCACTGGCCGATAATGTCGTACCACAGCTGGCTGATCATGTCTGCCAGCAGGACTTTTTTGGCCAGACCGAACACAAACAGGCAGATACCGTCCTGGATCTGGGCAAGACGATAGCGGTTTTTATACACATGCAGCTGTGCGGCCACATCCCGGTATTTTACGATGGGGCCGGCGATCAGCTGGGGGAACATGACCACATAAGCGCCGAAGTCGATGATGTTGTGCTCGGCGGGCACATCCCGGCGGTAAACGTCGATGGAATAGCTCATGGTCTGGAAGGTGTAGAAGCTGATACCCAGCGGCAGCACAGTGGCTGCTTCGATGAGGCCGATGGACAGCCCAAAAAGATCGTTCACCGTGCCGATGAGGAAGTTGGTGTATTTGAAGAACACCAGCATGGACAAACTGCCCACGATGGACACCACCAGCAGCACCCGGCGTGCCTTGACGTTTCCGTCGAATTTCTCCAGCAAAAGGCCGCAGATGTAGTTGATGAGAATGAGCACCACCATCACAGGGAAGAACTTGACTTCGCCCCAGGAATAGAACACCAGGCTGCACAAAAACAGCGCAAGGTTTTTCAGCTTGGGCGGGGCCAGGTAATACAGCGCCAGCGTGATGGGCAGAAAACGGAACAGAAACAGAATCGTGCTGAAGATCAAAAAACGACCCTCCCTTTCACACAAAAGGCCGGTACCTGGAAAATGCAGGTATCGGCCTTATTTTCAAAGCTCAAATATGCCTTATTTCAGCGCCTCGTCCAAAGCGGTGTCGATCTCGGCATAGTCGGCGCCTTCGGTGTTGGCAACCACCATCACCGCATAGTCGCCCTTCACAACGATACGGGCGTCAGCGGCCATGGCCTCCATATCCGCAAATTCAGCATACAGGCCGCCGGTGGAAATGCTGGTCTTGTAGGCGTTCAGCTCCTCTTCCACAGCGGAAGCCTTGCCTTCAACAACCTTGATGGCCACGATCAGCGCGCTGTTGCCCTGGTCGTTGCTCACTTTGCCGGCGTACTCTTCGATGTTATCGGGGGTGAGCAGCATGTCCAGCTGGATGAAGTTGTCATCCACATCGCGGGGATTGCTCACAGGGTTTGCCTTTTCCACAGCGGCAACGATGTCGTTCAGGTTATACGAGGCAGTCTCAGAGCCGCCGCCGCAGCCGACCAGAGCGAAAACACAAAGGGAAGCCGCCAAAAGCAGCGATACGATCTTTTTCATTTGTTGTACTCTCCTTTTTGAAAAGCTTATGAAAATTTTATACTATATCCCCATGGAATGCAAGCCTCAGTGCAAGTGTGTTCCAAATTTTAACACATTATTCACTGTTGCCGGAAGAAGGCGAAAACTCCGGGATGTCATCCGTCACGACAGGGGTCGTTTCGCCTTTTTTCATGGGCGTCTGCAACGCCTGCCACAGTGCCTCAAAATGCTGGGCGGAAACCGTTGCACCGCTGACGCCGTCCGCTTCCAGGTCCTTCGGATCGTCCAGCCCTACCAGCGCCTCGCTGTAGTACCGGCTTATCTGTGCGGGGTCGGTGCCGCAGAGAGGCCGCATGCGGTCTGCATAGGCTGTGTCCTCGCTTTTCAAGCCGCCCTCCGCGTTCACTCCGTCGAACCGGGCCCCGGTGATAACACCATATTCCACGGTGATCTCAAGCCGGTCTTTGTACCCCAGGCTGTCGAAGCTTTTGAATTCTGCCGTGTATGTTCCGTCCTTGAAGCCGCACCCGGCAAGCAGCGCGGCAAGAATGCAGCAGCCCGCGATGGCCAAAAACCTGCGTCGCATGGGACCACCTCCGTTGCTAAGCTCCCGAAAGGGGAGCGCGTTTGCACCTATTATAAAAGAAAACGTCTTTGAGGTCAAATCCGGTGCGTTTTTCTTGACAGATAAGGCAAAGCGTCTTAGACTGTAAACCAGCCAGAACCTTATTATTAAGGAGAGAACACCATGCGAAACAACAAAACCCGCCAGGTGGCGCTGTCCGGCCTGCTGTTTGCGCTGGCCATGGCGCTGTCTTTTATGGAGAGCGCCATCACGCCGCTGCTGGGGCTCATTCCTGGCGTCAAAATAGGTCTTGCGAACATCGTGGTCATGTATGCGCTGTTTTTCATGGGCCTTCCCCAGGCGCTCACCCTCAACATCCTCAAAGCTTTTTTCGTTGGCCTGACCCGCGGCGTCACCGCCGGACTCTTGTCCCTCAGCGGGGGACTGGTCTCGCTGCTGGTGATGTGGCTGCTCTACAAACTGCCCCGCCGGCCTACCTATTTTATCTTGTCGGTGTGTGGTGCGCTGGGACACAACATCGGCCAGCTCATTGCCGCCAGCTTTTTGCTCAGCAGCGCCCTGGCCCTTACCTATGCGCCTATTATGATCATTTGCGGCCTCGGCATGGGTTTTGTGACCAGTTCCAGCCTGGCCGCCCTGCTGCCTGCACTGGGCAAGATGGGCTTTTCTACCCAGCCCCGGGACCCCCATAAAAATTCATAGGTTTTTCATGATTTTCCTGTTGACGAAACCCTGTTTCTGTGCTATACTGTGAGCGTAACAAAGAATGATTCCTATTTACGGGAACCGTTTCAATGAGAAACTTATAAAACGATTTGGAGGAAGAGAAAATGTCTAAGTTCGTTTGCACCGTTTGTGGTTACATCGCCGAGGGCGCTGCGCCCGAGTTCTGCCCCGTCTGCAAGGCTCCCAAGGACAAGTTCGTGGAGAAGACCGAGAACACCTACGTCACCGAGCATGTTGTCGGTATCGCCAAGGAGGGCGTGCCTGAGGACATCATCGAGGGCCTGCGCATGAACTTCAACGGCGAGTGCAGCGAGGTCGGCATGTACCTGGCCATGAGCCGCGTGGCTGACCGCGAGGGCTACCCCGAGATCGCCGAGGCCTGGAAGCGCTACGCCTTCGAGGAAGCCGAGCATGCTGCCAAGTTTGCCGAGCTGCTGGGTGAGGTCCTGACCGACAGCACCAAGAAGAACCTGCAGATGCGTGTGGACGCCGAATGCGGCGCCTGCAGCGGCAAAATGGACATTGCCAAGCGCGCCAAGGAGCTGGGCCTGGACGCCATCCACGACACCGTTCACGAGATGGCCAAGGACGAGGCTCGTCACGGCCGCGGCATGCAGGGCCTGCTGGAGCGTTACTTCGGCTAAGCCTTTCATCTCCCCACAAAGCAAGCACAAAGCCCTCCGGGTCCACCCGGGGGGCTTTCCCTTTGCAAACACTCCGGGAAAGGGGGCGTTCTGCGTTGTTTTGTGTTGGAATGCACAGATATCTATGGTAGAATAAGTCCATAAAGACCGCAAGGGAGGAAAGCAGCATGGTCAGCAAGGAGTTCCACGCGTCCCGCCGCAGGTTGTATGCCGAGCTGATGGAGGACGATTCCATTGCCTTTGTCTTTGCCGAAAACGAACTGCCGGACAAAGGGGACGAGTTCCACTCCTTCACCCCGTACGCCAACTTTTACTACCTGACGGGGTTCGATCAGCCAAAATCGGTGCTGAAAATGGCCAAACGCGGGGGCCGTGTCCAGGAAACACTGTATATCCGGCGCACCGATGAGAAAATGAAGCGGTGGCTCGGCGTGTTTTGCACCAAGGAGAGCGTGCAAGCCCAGACGGGTATCGAGCGCGTGGAGTATCTGGATTCCTTTCGCGATGAAGTAACGCTTTTCGGCTGGCCCGGGGCAATCCAATGCGTCTATGTGGACATGGCCAACTGGAGCGGAGAAGACCATCTGACCCAGGCACAGAAATTTGCGGCGGAGATCCGCATGAAATATCCCGACATTCCCATCCGCAACACCTTCAACGAACTGGCCATCATCCGCCAGGTGAAAACGGATGAGGAGATCGCACTGCACCGCAAAGCCTGCCAGGTCACCGCCGACGGTGTGAAATGCATGCTGGCACATCTGCGGCCCGGTATCCATGAATATGAAGCACAGGCATACTTTGACTTCGTGCTCAAAAAGTCCAACGCCCGCCACGCCTTTGCCACCATTGCGGCCAGCGGCGCCAATGCCTGCGTCATGCACTACACTGCCAATGACCGCCAAATGCAGGACGGCGATATGATCCTGTTCGACCTCGGCGCCGAGTGCGGCTATTATGCGGCGGACGTGAGCCGCACTTATCCTGTGAACGGCAAGTTTACCGACCAGCAGAAAGCGCTGTACAATGTGGTGCTCAAGGGTCTGGAAGCCGCCATCGCTGCCGCTCGCCCTGGCCAGCCAAAAAATGAACTGGCTGGGATCAGCAAGGACGTGATGGCCCGGGAGCTGATCCGTCTTGGCATGATCGAACGCCCGGAAGAGATATCCAAATACTATTTCCATGGTTCCGGCCACTATATCGGGCTTTATCCCCACGACGTGGGCAACGATGACGCACCTTTGGAAGAGAACATGATGTTCACCCTGGAGCCGGGACTCTATTTTGACGAGCTCCAACTGGGGATCCGCATTGAGGATACTCTCCTTGTGACCCACGACGGCTGTGAGGTGCTGTCGGCTTCCATTCCCAAAACAGTGGAAGAAATAGAAGCCTTCATGCAGGCGGAGGGCAAAGCCCCGACCTGCAGTGATCTGCCCTGATCCGGGCAAAAAATACTGACATAAGGGGCGCTGCAAATGAGGCACGTGTTCATCGTCAACCCCGTTTCCGGCAAAGCGGACGCCAGCGGCACACTGGTGCCGCAGATCATCGAGGCGGCAAAAAGCCTTGGTGCAGACTATGAGATTCTGCTCACCGAATATCCCGGCCACGGGGTGGAGCTTGCAGCGGAGCAAGCCGAAACGGGGGAGGAGGTGCGGCTGTACGCTTGCGGTGGCGACGGCACCTTCAATGAGGTCATTCGGGGCGCCCGGGGCCATGCCAACGCAGCGGTGGGCTGCATTCCTTGCGGCAGCGGCAACGACTTTGTGCGCAACTTTGGCGGCCGCGAGCCGTTTTTGGACCTGAAACGGATGATGTGCGGTCAGGCGGTGAACATCGATCTGATTCAAACCGAAAAAGGGATCGCCACCACCATCTGCTCTGCCGGACTGGACGCGCAGGTGGCTTACGGTATTCCCAAATTTCGCCGTCTGCCCTTCTGTGGTGGCACAATGGCCTACAATCTCTCCATCGTGCAGTCCATCTGCGGGCCGCTGGGGCACCATTTGCGGGTAAAGGCGGATGACGAGATCATCACCGGCGACTTTTTAATGTTGGCCATCTGTAACGGCAAAGCCTACGGCGGCGGTTACGTCGCGGCGCCCGAGGCTGATATGCAGGACGGCCTGCTGGATCTGGTGCTCATCCGAAAAATCGGTCGTGTAGCGGTGGCGCGCGTCATCGGCGGCTATAAAAAGGGAGCCCACATTCAAAACGGTCAGGTAGCGCCGCCTTACCAAAACATCGCAATGTTCCGCAGAGTGCGCCGCGTGGAGGTGGAAGTGCTGGACGGAAGGCCCATCGTTGTCACCGAGGACGGTGAATGCGAGGAACGCATGGGTCTGTCTGCACAGGTGTGCCCCCTTGACGCTCGCGTCCTCCTGCCTGCCAAAAACTGATAGAATGACCTGCTTCAAAGAAAGCCGCCCCATCTGCGGGCGGCTTCTTTTCATGCATGGAAATACCGCGGCACGGCAGAGAGAATGTCAGGGGAAAGTGTTCACAAAAATTTTTTAATTTACCCCCTTGATTTTTAGCAAGCAAGTGGATAAAATATATATTAGCACTCGGGAGCAAAGAGTGCTAAACAAATCTCGACAATGCAAAGCAAAATTATTTTATAGTTCGAACAGGAGGCATTCTTATGCAGATCAAACCCTTGGCTGATCGCGTTGTGATCAAGACCGTGGAAGCCGAAGAAACCACCAAGAGCGGCATCATTCTGGCCGGTTCCGCCAAAGAGAAACCCCAGGTTGCCGTTGTGCTGGCTGTCGGCCCCGGCGGCATGGTGGACGGCAAGGAAGTGGAGATGCTCGTGAAGGTGGGCGACAAGGTGCTCACCAGCAAGTATTCCGGCACCGAAGTCAAGGTGGACGGCGAGGAATGCACCATCGTGCGTCAGAGCGACATTCTTGCCATTGTGGAAGAATAAACTTTCTTTTGAAACCAGACAAAAAGGAGATAGAGCATTATGGCTAAACAGATCCTGCATGGCGAGGCGGCCCGCAAGGCCCTGAGCGCCGGCATTGACACCCTGGCGGATACCGTTAAGATCACCCTGGGCCCCAAGGGCCGCAACGTGGTGCTGGGCAAGAAGTTCGGCAGCCCCGTCATCACCAACGACGGCGTGACCATCGCCAAGGAGATCGAGCTGAAGGACGCCTTTGAGAACATGGGCGCTCAGCTGGTGCGCGAAGTGGCCACCAAGACCAACGACGCTGCCGGCGACGGCACCACCACCGCCACCGTTCTGGCTCAGGCTCTGGTGGGCGAGGGCATGAAGAACGTGGCCGCCGGTGCCAACCCCATGGATGTGAAGCGCGGCATGCAGAAGGCCGTGAAGGCTGCCGTGGAGGCTTTTGCCGCCAACAGCCAGAAGGTCAACGGCTCCAAAGACATCGCCCGTGTTGCCACCGTTTCCGCCGGCGACGCCACCGTGGGTGAGCTGATCGCTGAGGCGATGGAAAAGGTGAGCGCCGACGGCGTCATCACCATTGAGGAGAGCAAGACCGCCGAGACCTATTCCGAGGTCGTTGAGGGCATGCAGTTCGACCGCGGCTACATCACCCCCTACATGGTCACCGATACCGAGAAGATGGAGGCCGTCATCGACGACGCCTACATCCTCATCACCGATAAGAAAATCAGCGTCATTCAGGACCTGCTGCCCCTGCTGGAGCAGATCGTCCAGAGCGGCAAGAAGCTGGTCATCATCGCGGAGGACATCGAGGGCGAGGCTCTGTCCACCCTGATCGTCAACCGTCTGCGCGGCACCTTCACCTGCGTGGCCGTCAAGGCTCCCGGCTTTGGTGATCGCCGCAAGGAAATGCTGCAGGACATCGCCATCCTCACCGGCGGCCAGGTCGTCAGCGAGGAGCTGGGCTATGAGCTGAAGGACGCCACCGTGGCCATGCTGGGCCGCGCCCGTCAGGTGAAGGTCACCAAGGAGACCACCACCATCGTGGACGGCAACGGCGACAAGAACGCCATCAAGGACCGCGTGGCTCAGATCCGCGCTCAGATGGAAGTCTCCACCAGCGACTTTGACAAGGAGAAGCTGCAGGAGCGCCTGGCCAAGCTGGCCGGCGGCGTGGCCGTCATCAAGGTCGGCGCTGCCACCGAAGTGGAGATGAAGGACAAGAAGCTGCGTATCGAGGACGCGCTGAACGCCACCAAGGCCGCTGTGGAAGAGGGCATTGTGGCTGGCGGCGGCACCGCTCCCATCAACGCCATTCCCGCTGTCCGCAAGGTCTGCGAGAGCCTGGAGGGCGACGAGCGCACCGGTGCCAACATCGTGCTGAAGGCTCTTGAGGCTCCTCTGCGCCAGATCGCCAAGAACGCTGGTCTGGAGGGTAGCGTCATCATCGACAAGATCCTCAGCGCCGGTAAGATGAACTATGGCTTTGACGCCCAGAAAGAAGTCTACTGCGACATGATCGAGGCCGGTATCGTGGATCCCACCAAGGTGACCCGTTCCGCTCTGGAGAACGCCGCCAGCGTGGCCAGCATGGTGCTGACCACCGAAAGCCTCGTGGCCGACGAGCCGGAGCAGCCCGCTCCCGCCGCTCCCGCGGGCGACATGGGCATGGGCGGTATGTACTAAGCGCCGTCTCCCAAAATCAGCAAGCATTCTCCGGGACCGTCTGGAATTCCAGACGGTCCCGGATTTTTTATTGAAACTGAAGTTGTTTGCACCTCCGGGTCCGGGGCAATACTGTTCTCAAGCCTTGCCGCAAATCGCGGCATAGGGATGAAAAGGAGGCGCTGCTCCATGACGACCCGGCGTATCATCGCTTTGTTTGGAGTGTTTCTTGCGGCATTCAGCGTGGTGATGGGGCGGCTGTTCCTGCTTGCTCAGAACCGGGATTATGCCGACACCGCGCAGGCACAGACGGTTACCACGCTGCCGCTGGAATACTCACGCGGCGACCTTTATGACTGCAAAGGGCGCAACCTCACCGCCTACGGGGTGGAATACTATGCCCTGTCCATCCCGGGAGAGAGCAGCTATGCCCAGTTGTTCGATCACGTGCCTTACGCCCAGCAATCCTTGCTGTACAGCCGGCGGAATTCCCACGAACCTTTTTTGGTGCAGGTGGATCAGGACCTCACTGCTCAGGGTGTCTACACCTACGCCGTGCCCAGCCGCTATTTTCCGGTGGCGGTGGCTCCCCATCTGCTGGGCTATGTGAACGGCGAGGGGGAAGGCGTCAGCGGATTGGAGCTTGCCTTTGAAGAAGTTCTGGGCAGCCAGCGCACCATTGAAAGCGTTCAGTGCGTCACCACCGCTCAGGGCGGGCTCGTAGGCGGCAGCGAGCCGCAGCTCGTCACCCAAAAGGGACAGTCTACAGGCGTAATGCTCACGTTGGACGAGACCATCCAGCGGGCGTGCGAAGGCGTTGCCCAAAAGAACATGACCCGGGGCTGTGTTCTGGTGCTGGAAGTGGACTCCGCCCGGGTCCGTGCCAGCGTCAGCCTGCCGGAATTCGACCCCCGCGAGGTGGAAAAAAGCATTCAAGCGCAGGACACCTCACTTCTTAACCGGGTGCTCTGCCAATATAACGTTGGCTCTGTGTTCAAGCCGGTGCTGGCAGCCGCCGCGCTGGAAAAGACATGGGACTGGTACACCTTCGACTGTGAAGGGTCGGTAGACCTGAACGGTCATGTCTACCGCTGCGCTCTCAGCCGCGCCCACGGACAGATGAACCTCACCAGCGCACTGGAAAAAAGCTGCAACTGCTTTTTTATCGAACTGGGCCTCAAACTGGGGGGTGACGCAGTGAGCAAGGCCGCAGAGGATTTCGGCTTTGGGGACGCAGTGTATCTGGCCGGCGGACTGCAAAGCGCCGCAGGCAATCTGCCGGACGCACAGCGCCTTCAGGACCTGGGCCAGCTTGCAAGCGTCAGTTTCGGCCAGGGCGAGCTGCTGGCCACGCCGGTGCAGGTGGCGGGAGCGTTCAATGCCATCGCGGCAGACGGTGTCTGGCGCACTCCCAGTTTTTTGGAGGCGGTGATAAACGAAGAAAGCGGGGAAGTGGTCGAGGCTTTGTATGCGCCGGAAAGCCGGCGGGTAATGTCAGAAGAAAACGCCTCGCTTTTGCAGACAATGCTGGCAAGCGTTGTGGAGAGGGGCCTTGGCAAGGACGCTCAGCCTCTTCACGGCAGCGCAGCAGGCAAAACAGGCACTGCCCAGACCGGCACCTTCAATGAAGCAGGGGAGGAACTGATGAACTACTGGTTCGCCGGTTTCTGGCCGGCGGAAAATCCCCGTTACACCATTGTTGTCATGCAGGACGGCACTCCCGAGCCTGCCGTCAGCTGCGGCGATATCTTTGCGCAGGTCTGCGAAGCGCTCTACTGGCTGGAACCGGGCAGCTATGCTGACCTGAAAACCGCTGAGCAGCCGGCTTCGCAGGCTGAAAACAGTGTTGACAACGGGCTCTGAGGGCGGTATAATTGCAACGTAAAAATAACATAATGGCTGTGATAGGGCCAACAGCGTGCGGGGCATGCAGAGAGGGGACCGGTTGGTGAAAGGTCTCTGCCAAAAGCACACTGCCGCCACCCTTGAGCCCCCGGCGATGAACCGGGCGTAGGCACGGCGTTAACGAGCACAAAAGCGGCGGCCTTTGGGGCCGCAATCTGGGTGGTACCACGGAGCGTTTTCAGCCTTCGTCCCTGCAATGGGGGACGAAGGCTGTTTTTTTGGGCCGTGCCGCCTAAATTCATCATTAAGAGGAGATTTGAACGATGCAATGGACCGGTCTGAATGAACTGCGGGAGAAGTACCTCTCCTTCTTCGAGAGCAAGGGTCACCTGCGGCTGGGCAGCTTCCCGCTGGTTCCCAAGAACGACAACAGCCTGCTGCTGATCAACAGCGGCATGGCCCCCATGAAAAAATGGTTCCTCGGCCAGGAGGAGCCTCCCCGTCACCGGGTGACCACCTGCCAGAAGTGCATCCGCACCCCGGACATCGAGCGCGTGGGTATCACCGCCCGCCACGGCACCTATTTTGAAATGCTGGGCAACTTCAGCTTCCAGGATTACTTCAAGACCGAGGCCATCAACTGGGCCTGGGAATTCCTGACCAAAGTGCTGGAGATTCCCGCAGACCTGCTGTACATCTCCGTCTATGAGGACGACGACGAAGCCTGGGACATCTGGACCAAGCAGGTGGGTATCCCCGAGGACCACATGGTCCGCTTCGGCAAAGAGGACAACTTCTGGGAGCACGGCTCCGGCCCTTGCGGCCCCTGCAGCGAGATTTACTTCGACCGCGGCCCCGAGCACGGCTGCGGCAAGCCTGACTGCAAGGTGGGTTGCGACTGCGACCGTTACATGGAGGTCTGGAACCTGGTGTTCAGCCAGTTCGACTCCGACGGCAAGGGCACCTACACCCGGCTGGAGAAGCCCAACATCGACACCGGCATGGGCCTGGAGCGTCTGGCCTGCGTAATGCAGAACGTTGGCAACCTCTTCGAGGTGGACACTGTGCGCGCCATCCTGAATCATGTGGAGCGTATCAGCGGCCACATCTACGGTCAGGACGAAAAGGCCGATATCTCCATCCGCGTCATCACCGACCACATCCGCTCCACCACCTTCATGGTCAGCGACGGTATCCTGCCCTCCAACGAAGGCCGCGGCTATGTGCTGCGCCGCCTGCTGCGCCGGGCTGCCCGCCATGGCCGCATGCTGGGGATCGACCGTCCCTTCCTCACTGAGCTGGTGGACACCGTCATCCATGAGAACAAGGCCGGCTACCCCGAACTGGAGGAGCATGCCGACTACATCAAGAAGGTCATCGGCACCGAGGAAGAGCGCTTCTACAAGACCATCGACCAGGGTCTGAACATCCTCAACGGCCTGATCGACAACATCACCAAAGCGGCCCTCTCCGGCAAGGAGAAGATCCTCTCCGGTATCGACGCCTTCAAGCTGAACGACACCTTCGGCTTCCCCCTGGACCTCACCCGTGAGATCGCCGCCGAGGCGGGTATCACCGTGGACGAAGAGAACTTCCAGGTGGAGATGAAGAAGCAGAAGGAGAAGGCCCGTCAGGACCGCCTGTCCCGTGATATCTCCGGCTGGAGCGCCGACCTGTTTGGCGAGCTGAACGCCGAGCCCACCGTGTTCACCGGCTATGATGTGCTGGAGGACAAGGGCACCGTGCTGGCCCTCTCCGACGGCGAGGAGCTGCTGGAGGCCGTTTCCACCGACGACGGCGCCAAGGAAGGCGTTCTGGTGGTTCTGGACCGCACCCCCTTCTATGCCGAAAGCGGCGGCCAGGTGGCGGACACCGGCACCATCGTCACCGCCTCCGGCGCGCGTCTTGAGGTCAAAGCGGTGAAGAAGACCCCGAAGGGCTACTTCGTCCACACCTGCACTTTGACCGAGGGCACCGCCATCGTGGGCGAGAGTGTCACCGCCAGCGTGTCCAAGGGCCGCCGCCGCGCCATCGCCCGCAACCACACCAGCGCCCATCTGCTGCAGAAGGCGCTGCGCGAGGTGCTGGGCAGCCACGTGCACCAGGCCGGTTCCTACGAGGACGACGAGCGTGTGCGTTTCGACTTCACCCACTTCAGCGCTGTGACCCCCGAGGAGCTGGCGCTGGTGGAGCACATCGTCAACCAGAAGATTTTTGAGGCACTGGACGTGAATGTGCAGAACATGCCTTTGGCCGCGGCCAAGAAGATGGGCGCCATGGCGCTGTTTGGCGAGAAGTACGGCGACATCGTGCGTGTTGTGGACATCAATGGCTGGTCCACCGAGTTCTGCGGCGGCACCCATGTGAGCAACACCGCCCAGCTGGGCTGCTTCAAGATCCTCAGCGAGTCCAGCGTGGCCGCTGGCGTGCGCCGTATTGAAGGCACCACCGGCTTCGGTGTGCTGCGTCTGCTGGATGAGCGCACCGAAATGCTGCACAAGGTGGCCGGCAGCCTGAAGGTGAACAACCTGAAGGATCTGCCTCTGCGTGCCGAGGGCATGGCCGCCGAGGTCAAGAGCCTGACCAAAGAGCTGGAGCAGGTCAAAGCCGAAGTGGCTGCCAGCAAGATCGACGGCCTGTTTGAAAACGCTGCCGAGGTCAACGGTATCCACATCGTCTCTGCTTACCTCTCGGGCACTGCTCCCGAGGCGCTGCGCGGTATGTGCGAGAAGATCCGCGACAAAGCCCCCAATGTGGTGAGCGCTCTGGTGGGCAGTTCCGACGGCAAGATCTCCCTGGTGGTCTGCTGCGGCAAGGGCGCTCAGGACGCGGGTCTGAAAGCCGGCGTGCTGGTCAAGCAGATCGCTGCTATCGCCGGCGGCAACGGCGGCGGCAAGCCGGATCTGGCCATGGCCGGTCTGAAGGACGCCACCAAGATCGACGAAGCCCTGAACGCGGTGCCCGGCATCGTTGCGAACATCCTGCAGGGCTAAAAAATTTATGTAATGCGGTGCGCCGGGCCTTTGCCCGGCGCACCACCCCTTGGAAAGGAGGAACCCATCGATGGACGATTGTCTGTTTTGTAAGATCGCAGCGGGGCAGATCCCCTCGAACAAATTGTTTGAGGATGACCGTATCCTGGCATTTTATGACATCGACCCCCAGGCGCCGGTCCACTTTTTGGTGATTCCCAAAACCCACATCGATTCCGCCGCAAAGCTGGGGGAGGAAGACGGCGCTCTGCTGGCCCATGTGTTTGCCACCATTGCCCGCCTTTGCGAAGAACTGGGCTGCGAAAAGGGCTACCGTGTTGTCACCAACGTGGGGGAGGACGGTGGCCAGAGCGTGCGACACCTGCACTTCCATGTGCTGGCAAAACGCAGCCTTGCGTGGCCTCCGGGCTGATGAGATGTGTTTCGCCTCTTTAAATGTGATACAGGAGGGATTTTGAATGTCTCAAAAAACTTATACACTGCATGTGGCAGGGCTCACCCGCGAACTTCCCATTTGCGCCATCAATGAGCACCTGGATATCGCGGCTTTTATCATGTTCAGCGACGTGGAACTCACCGTGGCCTGCGCCGAAGAGCTGCTGAAACGCTGCCCGGAATTTGACGTGATCGTTACTGCCGAGGCCAAGGGCATTCCCCTTGCCTATGAGATGAGCCGCCAGAGCGGAAAGCTGTACATTCCAGCCCGTAAGGCCGAAAAGCTTTACATGAGTGAGCCGGTGATCGTGGAGGACGAATCCATCACCACCAGCGGCAAGCAGAAACTCGTGATCGACCGCAAGGACCTGGAAGCCATGAACGGCAAACGGGTGCTCATCGTGGATGATGTGATCAGCACCGGTGGCTCTCTGCACGCGCTGGAGCGCCTTGTCGGCCGCAGCACCGGCACTGTGGTGGCCCGTGCCGCCGTTCTCGCGGAAGGCGACGCCGCCGACAGGACCGACATCGTTTACCTGGAAAAACTTCCTCTGTTCCCGCACTGACCGCCATGCGTCGTCCGGCAGCCGCCTTTGGCGGCATCTACATTCTCACTCAGCTGGCTGCTGTCACCCTGCCGCCGGCGGCTTTTCTGCCGCTTGCGGCAGTTTTTGTTTGCGGCGGGATCATTGCATGGTCAAAAGGCAGGCAAGGGCTTGTCCGAGTGCTGCCCCTGGCGATATTGGCCGGGTTTTCTGTACAGTGTATTGGCTTCACGCTCCAGGCCCGGCCCGCGCTTTCTCTGGCAGGGCGTCAGATCGACGCACTTGTCGAAGTTGTGAGAGCTGAACCCGGTTTTGCCGAGGACACGGCGCGGGTGCGCCTCCGTCTTTTGGGCTCAGGTAAAACAAACGGTCAGCTGCCTCATACACTTGTTTCCGTAGATGTTTTTCCAGACTGTGAGGAGGGGCAGCGCTTTCGTGTGTCGCTGGCTCTCGAATCTCTGCCCAAAGACGAATACTTCTATTCCAGCCTGGCAGATGGTGTGTATCTGCGGGCAGAATGTCAGGGGACCCCGGAGTTTGTGGACCAAAGCCAAAGTCTTCGATATGCCATGAGCCGCTTTCAAAAGCAATTTGCCGCAAACGTGGCGCGCTTTTTGCCAAACGATGAAGGCGCAGTGCTCTCAGCCATGGCCAGCGGCGACAAAAGCCGTCTGAGCGATGAGATCACGGACAACTACCGCGCCGCGGGCATATCCCATTTGCTTGTGGTATCCGGTCTGCACCTCAGTCTGGTGTGCGGCGTGTTCGCTGCCCGTACCGGCCGCTTGTGGCGGTTCCGGGCACTGGCGTCGGTCCTGCTGGTGTTGTTCATGATGGCGCTTACAGGCTTTTCGCCTTCGGTGCTCCGGGCGGGCGTCGGCGCCCTGATTTTACATCTCGGCAGTCTGTTTCTGCTTCCTGCAGATTCGCTCACTTCCATGGGGATTGCCGCAGTGCTCATCAGTTTCCAGAGCCCTTACGCTGTGTGTGATCTGGCATTTCAGCTTTCCTTTGCCGCTGCGCTTGGCGTGGTGCTAGCAGGTGAACGGATAAAGGCCGGCCAGGCAGACAGCACAAAGGAGCGGCCGCTGCTCAGCCGTATCAAAGCGGCTGCGGCGTCTCTTTTGCTTCCCACCATGTTTGCGGCGCTGTTTACGCTGCCGGTGCAGCTGATGGGCGGCCTGACGGTGAGCGGCGTGACGGTGCTCTCCAACCTGCTGGCCCTTCCTCTGGCCGGATATTGCGTGGTGTTCGGCATGCTTGCCGGCGCCTGCGGTTTTGTGCCCGGGCTTGAATTTGCAGCGCGTTCTTTTTCTTTGCTGGGCGGCCTTTTGGCAAAACTGCTCAACGCGTTGGCGGCCTTCTGCGCGGGGCTGCCCTTGGCGCAGCTGCCGCTGCCGAGGGAGTATTCCCTCGTTGTGCTGGCAGCGTCGGCGTTTGCCGTGCTCTGCGCACGGCGGCTGGGATTCAAACGGCTGGCCTGGCTGACGGCTCTGCCGTTAGTGATTGTGGGAGTCGCCTGGGCGGCGCTTCTGGAACAGGGAACAGTGGAGATGGCGGTCCTTGGCAGTGGGGCCAGTCCCTGCGTTGCAGTTGTGCAGGACGGACAGGCCCTTGTGGTATTCCGCGGCGGCGGATCCAACGCCGAGCAAGTGCAGGAATACCTCCAAAGCAAAGGTGTGGAAATGCCGGAATGGGTCATCGACCTGCGCACGAACGCTTCCTCCGCACTTCCGGAGGCTGCCCACACTCTTTCCATAAAGGATTTTGCAGTGAACGAATCCAAAAGCCTGTCTGTTTGTGATATAATGACAACAGTCATCCGTCTGCGAAAGGGGAGTCTGGTCCTGCTGGATGTGGACGGATACAAAATTGCCGTGCTGGCGGGAACAGCGAACACAGGCTCCCCTGTGCATACCGACCTGGCAGTGACCGGAAGCACTGCACCAGCCAATCTGCAAGCCAAAACGCTGGTCGTCAGTACCGCCTGCGACTGGCACGCAAAACAGGACAGCAACGTGTACTTTGTGCCCCGCGGCGCCCGGGTATTGATACGCCCGGGCCGTGCGGCGGTGCTGAAAGGAGGAAACTATGCTTTACAACAAAACACAGTGGCGTGAAGCGCTTGAAAAAAACGCTTCTGTCTACTATTTCTATTCCTCCGACCCATTCCTTGCCCGCACCGCCGCCGAAAAGACCCTGTCTGAACTGGCCGCCGCCACCGATGGAGAGATCACGGTGCTGGACGGACCGGCCCCCAGTGTGGAAGAGCTGGTGATGGCCGCGGGAACCATCTCGTTTTTCGGGACCCGGCGCATTGTCTCAATGCCCAATCTGCAGCCCTCCTCCTATGGCGAAAAAGACCTGGAGGAAGTTTGTGATGTACTTTCAAGCTCGGAGAATGCCACTTTTGTGATGTTCAGCGTTTTTGCTGAGGAGCGCGGACAGCTCAAACTTGGCAAACAGACCAAAAAACTCATTGCCCTTTGTGAAAAGGAAGGCTATGCCGCCCAGATGGTCCATCCCGGCCCGCAGCAGCTTCGGGCGCTCTTGCGCCAGCGCGCAAGAGAACAGGGGACAGAGCTTTCGGAAAATGCCGCTGCGGCCATGCTGGAGCGGTGCGGTCAGGACATGTTCCTGCTGGAAAACGAGGTGGACAAGCTGGCCGCCGCCAGCGGTTATACCGAAATCAGCCCGGCGCTGGTGGTGGAGATGGGGACCCGCAATCTGGAAGCAGACGTCTTTGACATGGTGCGCTGTGTGACCTCCCGCAATGCGGCCCGCGCCTGCGAGATATTGGAAGTTTTGCTGCGCCTTAAAACAGAGCCGATCTCCATCACTGCCGCCCTTGCCAGCAGTTTTGTGGATATGTACCGTGTCAAGGCGGCCCAGGCACAAAAACTGGATTACAACCGGGTCTACAAGGATTTCGGCTATACCGGCAAACCCACCCGCCTGCAGATCAGCGGCAGAAATGCAGGCAGCTATACTCTGGCTCAGCTGGGCACCTGTCTTGAAGTGCTGGCTGAGCTGGATGGCGATTTAAAAGGCGGCTCGCCCACCGCTGCGGATGTGCTGCTGCAAACAGCTCTGTGCAGGCTTGCGGCCGCAGGAGGCCGGCGATGACGGGCGAAAAGCCGCGTATCCGCCAGGTGCTGGTGGTGGAAGGCCGCTATGACGCGGCAGCTCTCACCAATGCCGTGGACGCGCTGATTTTGACCACCGACGGTTTTGGGATTTTCAAGGATAAGGAAGCCCAAAGCCTGCTCAAAGAGCTGGGCCGCCGGCGGGGTGTCATTGTTCTCACCGACCCGGACGCAGCGGGGTTCCGCATTCGCCGCTTTGTCGCAGACCTGGTGGGAACGCAGCATGTGCGCCACGCCTATGTGCCTGCGGTGGAAGGCAAGGAAAAACGCAAGCCTGTTCCCGGAAAAGAAGGGTTGCTGGGCGTGGAAGGCTTTGACGTGAATGCTTTGCGTCAAGCGGTCCTGAATGCAGGCGGAGAGCAGTCTGCCGCACGCAACGGCCGCGCCATCACCTACGCTGACCTTTATGTCTGGGGCCTTTCCGGCACGGCAGGCAGCCGGGAAGAACGCTATGCTTTTTTGAAACAGCTGGGCCTTCCGCCCCGGCTTTCCAAAAAGGCTCTGTGTGATGTGCTGAACAGCCTTTACACCTGGGAAGAGATCGACCAAATGCAAAACGGACCGCAGCAGGGCTGACGCCCCGCCGCGGTCCGTTTTTTATTTCAATTCTCCGTCCAGAAGCTGGCGGCAGTACCATGGCTTTTCAAGTGTAAAGCATTTTCCATTCACGGACGAGAGGGAATGCGGACAGTCTGACGGGAAGGTGAGCCGCCAGGCACACAGCGCCTGGTACTTGAAGTGCAGCTGGCGATTTACTGCGTTTTGGCCGTACTTTCCGTCCCCCAGGATGGGGCAGCCGATACTGGCCAGATGGGCCCGTATCTGGTGTGTACGCCCTGTGATAAGCTCCACCCGCAGAAGCGCCAGCCGTCCGCTCACCGCCAGCGTTTCATAACGGGTCTCGATGGGCACCGCGTCTGCTGCGGGGTGGTCCAAAACAGCGACCTGTCCTTTCGCTGCGTCTTTTTTCAGCCAGCCCGTCAGCGTTGCAGCAGGAGGCTCCGGCCGTCCGAAGGTAACGCACAGATATTCTTTTTTCAGCCGTCTCGTCCGGATGAGTTCTGTGAGGTCCGCCAGCGCCTGCTCAGTCTTTGCCACCAGCACAAGGCCGCTGGTCCCGGTGTCCAGGCGGTGGCACAGCGCCGGGGCAAACCCTTGGCCGGGGCGGTATTCACCCTTTTGATAAAGATAAAGCTGCACCCGGTGGATAAGTGTGTCCGGCTCCTTTTCGTCGATCACCGGCAAGCCGGCAGGTTTATCGGCAATGAGCAGCTGTTCATTCTCATACACCACTTTTGCCGGGTATTTCGCCTGCAAAAACACCGGACCCTCCACAGGCGGAGCGGCACTCAGCTGGTCGGGCAGGAGAAACAGCTTGATCTCGTCACCCGCCTGTACCCGGGTGGAAAGCGGCTGTTTTTTTCCGTTCAGCTTGATTTTGTTCTCCCGCAGCGCCTTGTTCAGGCGGCCCGGCGTCAGCACAGGATACTGCTGCATGAGATACTTGTCCAGCCGGATGGGCAAAAGGCTGTTTACACGAATCACTTCCATTTTATTGGATCACCAGGTCCTTTCCCACCAGAGAGCGGGCGTCCGCCGTCTCCAGCGTCACCATCAGCCAGCCCTCGTCACTGTCATCCACATCCAAAATCGGATAGTGCTGCCCCTCGCAGAGAATGGCCTTCCCCTGGATCAGCCGGCGGCGGGCAAGGGGCGTGTCGTAAAACAGCACCACCCGGTTTTCGTCTGCTTCCCGTCCGATGTCCTCCAGATTAGTGCTCAGAACACCCTCGAACCAATAATCATCCGAGTGATCAGCAACGCGAAGAGGGAAGTCTTCGCCGTAGGGCACAGCAAGTTCATGGCTGTATCCGGCCAGCCCCGGTGCGATCACATACACTACGGGTTCGGGCTCGCCATCGCCCACACGGGCATACAAAGCACCGCACCAGGCGCCCTGTTCGGCTGCTGCGTCTGCCAGCTGAAGAAAAGTCTCGGGACGTTCGGTCACATACAGACAGTCAGCCTGCAGCCCGCCGGAAAGCACTTCATTGATAAATCCCGTGCGGCGTGCCTGCGCGGCAGCTTCGTCATAGCGGGCCACCACAGCGGTGTCGGTGCTGTTCATTCCCTCGTCAGCAGCATAAAGAGCCAGCTCCATTCCGGTCTGTGTCAGCGGGTCCAGGGCCACGAGAGTGTTGTATCGTCCGCTCACAGCTTCAAAGAAATCGGTGCTGACACACAGCGACGGCGTGGTGCCGGTGACAAAATCGGTCTCGGTGGGGGAATATTCCCGCAGAGAAACAGCTTTTTGCGCCAGCGCCGGGCTCAGATCCGCCAATTGAACAATGCACAGGCAGGCAAGCGCCGCAACGCCCGCATGTTTGGGGCGCAATGTGCTGCAAAGACGCAGCAGCCCCGCCACCGCCGCCAGCATGATGAGGTAATAGACCGGCCAGAACAGCCGGCCGCTGCTGCGCAAAGTCGTGGCCAGTTTCACCAGCACCTGGGGCAGAGGAAAACGGAAAAGGGTCGCGCCGTTGGCAGTGACCACATGGCTTACCGCGAAAGCGGTGAGGCAGACGCAGACGAACAGCAACCAGCCATGCCGGCGCGCCAGGGTCAGCACACGGGCGCGCAGCGTCCAGGCGCCCCACGCCGCAACCACAGCCGCGCCCAGCAGCACACCCAGGCCCAGATAATTGAATCCATCGTAGTTGCCGCCTGTCTGGTTTTGCACAGGCAAAAACAGGCTCCATACAACGCCGCGGCTGGTAGGGTTCCACAGGGCGTTCAGGTTCATGGAAAAATAGCCGTACTCGTTGCCCGCCCCGCCTGCGCCGGAGCCGTTGGAACTGAACACGCCGAACAGCCAACCCACGCAAACAGTGGCCGCAAGGTTGCCAAACAAAAGCGCCGCAGGCCGCAGAACGCGGCGGCTCCTCCAGGCCTGCCCGGCCGCCAGCGCAAAGGTGATGGCGTAGGTCATGGGCACAAAGTAGGGGTGGAGCGCGATGGCCAGCGCATTAACAGCAAAAAGCCCTTTGAATGCGAAGCGGTTTTCGCGCATGCCCAGTACATAATAATAGAGAGCCGCCAAAATCAGAAAATGCGCCGCCAGCGAGGTGTGGCGGAACGCCCGCTCCAGCAGGATGGGGCTGAACACAAAGGGGACTGCGCCCAGCAGCGCGGCAAGGTCCGAACGGGAGAAAAGGCCCACCAGCAGCGCGGCAAAACCGCCCTGCAATGCAAAACACAGCGCGGTGTAAAGCCCAAAGTATTGGAACGTGCCGGGCAGAAGGGGGCTTAAAACGCGGAAAAAGGCCGCAAAAAGCGGAATGGAATCGGTGAAGGCTATGCTGGTGCCATCCGGCCAGTTCAGGCGGTCGGTTTCGCACAGGGGCAGCGAGAGGGGAGACTGGCGGTAAAACAGCCATCCGGCATAGTGCTGCTGCACGTCCTGTTCGATGTAGCCGCCGCGCAGAAATGCGTCGTTGGTCACATCCAGCGCCGATACGCCGTACAAACACAGAAAGGCCGCGAACCCCAGCAGGGCTCCCAGCAGGAAAAGACGAATGTTTCGTTGCTTGTTCGGGGTCATCGCAGCCTCCGTTTATCACCGCCCGGCTTGGGCGGGCGGCGTGTTTTCATTATTATAAGGCATTGACGGCAAAAATACAATTTCCCGCCTGTCTTGTTGACTTTGCCGGGTGGGTATTGTATTATAAAATAGCTTTTTAGCCGTGCCGCTGTGGCGGAACTGGCAGACGCAAGGGACTTAAAATCCCTCGGTGGCAACACCGTACCGGTTCGATCCCGGTCAGCGGCACCACGCCGGAGCAAGCTTTGACTTGCCCCGGCGCTTTTGTTTGTAAAACAGCCGGCGGGACTTTAGTCCTCCGGCTGTTTTACTTCCGCAAAGTGGTAGAGAAATACATCCTCCAAACTTGCGTCTACCTGCACTGCGCCCTGGGAAGGTCTGACGTCAGCCAAAACACGAATACGAAGCTGCGACCCGCTGCGCCGTAGTCTGCTGACGTTGGCCCGATCAAAGCTGGACAAAGGGCAATCCTCCGACAAGGTCAACTCCCAGGCCTTGCTTTTCAGTTCATCGCACAGGCGCTCGGGTGTTCCCCGTCGAATCAGGCGGCCTTCTTTCAGGATAAGGACTTCGTTGGCGATAGCGTCCACGTCCGAAACAACATGCGTTGCCAAAAGAACAATGCGGTTTTCTGCAAACCGGGTGATGAGGTTTCGAAAACGGATGCGCTCCTGAGGATCAAGACCGGCGGTGGGTTCGTCCAGAATGAGTAGTCCTGGGTCGCCCAGCAGAGCCTGAACGATGCCGACACGCTGGCGCATCCCCCCGGACAGTGCACCTATTTTGAGGTCCACCGCGCCCTGCAGGTTGACAGCCCAGAGCAGTTCTTCCGTGCGCCGGTGCGCCACATGGCGGGGGATACCCTTCAAAGCCCCCATATACGCAAGGAACTCACGAACGGTGAAATCCCGATAAAACCGGGGATATTGAGGCAGGTAGCCCAGTTCTTTCAAAAAGTCTTTTCCCAGTTCCTCTACCCCAATACCGTCCACCAAGATGCGCCCGCTGCTGCGGGGTAGAACGCCCACCAGAATATTGATAAGAGTGGTTTTTCCGGCGCCGTTTGCGCCAAGCAGACCGTAAATGCCGGGGGTCAGCGTTGTCGTAAATCGGTCAAGGGCCAAATGGTTCTTATATTTTTTGGATACGTTAATAAACTGTATTTTCATTGTCTCACCTATGGTTCTGGCTCATCCAGTAGGCGAAAGCAACGCTTCCCGCCTTTTCTTAAGTCTGTATATGAAACACCGCCCGGCCCCAAAACGAAATCGCCGGCTGCAACATCCTCCCAGATCTCTGTGCTGCCGGTGGCAGGATCGTAACTGGACAAGCAGCTAGCCTCGTTCAGATAGAAGATTTTTTTGCCGTCAAAAGCGACGTTTTTATTTGTGGGAATCTCCAACGCCGTGACCGTGTGGGTGCGGCGGTCTACCTGACGTACTTCCTGCGGCAGGATGAAATAGATATTCTTTTCGTCCAAGAAAAAAGTTCTGGCCTCATCGAGGAAAGCCCATTTGTTCTCCATGGAAGCTTCTGCTTCGAACAGAACTGTTTCGTCAAAGGAGGAAAGATCGACACGAATCAAACGATAGATTGCGCGATTTTTCCGCTCGCTCAATCGAATAAGGTCTTCCGGGACCATGTAAGAAACAAGACAGACTACGCTGTCTTGTGTGCCGTAAATGGCGGGCAGGATGTCTTGCGTGCCTCGAAAAGGGGAGCGAAGCAAACTCTCTTCCCGGCCATCGAAGAACTTTACAACGATGTCTGTGCCGGAGGCTGCGTCCACAGTGAAGCCGTCCCCGCAGAAAGATGCCGCCCGGCATGAATTGAAAGGGAGCGAAGCAACCGAAGTGTCCGCTGAATACCCGCATGCCGAAAGCAGAAATACCAACAGCAAGGGCAGAAACCGAAGCATGCGCCCTGCCCGGCCGAAGGGTGCCAGCGCGTTTCGGCCGCGTTTTAAGACAACAGCGAGAAACAGCGCGGTCAGAAGGCAGGCTGCCGCGATGTGGGCTAAAAGTTCGTTTGGGGCCAGATGGCGGAACAAAAGTTCTTCCTCCGCCGATGGAGCGGCCTCATCGCCACGAAATATCCCGGACGCTCGCAGCCAGCTGAGTGGAATAGGCAGGCGGTATTGCAGTGTGTCGGGTAGTCCGAGCCAAGGCAGGAGCAGCGCGCTGAACACCACCAAACAGGCCAGTGCATAATTCCGGGTCAAAGCAGCAGCAGCCAAGATGAATGAGGCCAAAAATACCGCTCCTGCCATGCGAATGCACAGAATGATGACCAGCGCGTTCCCAAGACTCACGTCAAAAACGCAGTTTTCAAAGGTTTGCAGGCTTTGAATCGGTGCGTTCGGGCAGGGCAAGCCGTATTTCAGGGCGCAAAAAACCAGACGCAGTATCTCAAATGCCAGGGACGAGCCCGCCGCAAGCAAAATCGCCAGCAAGCATTTTTGCCGCCCCATCACGCTGCTTCCATAGCCGGTGGAAAGGAGAAGCCGGTCCATTTCGCAGCCATACTCGCCGCACAAAAGGGGGAGAAGAAGAAGTACCATCGCCGCAATGAAAAAAAAGTTCGGCACATCTTTTGATAAGAGGGCATCCCACCCGTTCGTGTAGAACAGCCAGCGGTTTGATTCGGAGCCGCGCACATACATGTATTGTTCATACAGTACATTTAACCCCTGATAACGGGCAGCGGACTCCTGCAAGGTGATTTTCTGCGCTTCAAATTCCTCAGCGGAAAGGTAACCGGCATAATACGCCTGATAAAGCTGGGGCAGCTGTTGCTTTGCACGGAAGGATTCCGAAAAGGCATTCTCTATCCAATTACGTTTTTCCTTTGTCAGTGCACCCTCCACCCGGGAGACTTCCTTTTCATATGAGGCTCGGTACAGCTCCATGTCCGGCGCGGCGGGGGAGTCGGTGATGACCCAAAAAACCACCGCCGCAATCATAAACGCCAGCAGAATAAGAAGCCCTTTTTGATGGATCAATAGTTTTTTGGATTCGCAGCGAAAGAGGTCCATAGCTTTCCTTTCCGACACAAAAGAACAACGAGCAGCACCGTTGCAAGCAAGGCAAAAGCGACGACAAACATAGGAGCGGGTATAGGCTCTCCCAGGCAGTTCAGGTACTCTGTGGATGCAAACAGGCTTTTGGGGAAGAGCAGCGAGGCCGGATTAAACGCTCGCCAGCAGGGGTCGTGTAGGAAATCGCTGGCCACGGATACGGCACAGCTTGCAAAAGCAAGTCCGCAACCCGCGAAAAAAGGATAAAGCGCGTTTGAAAACAGCGCGGAGCACCCGCAGCAAAGAAGGGAGAAGAAGAGAACGCCTAAAGCGCGAAGCACAGCACAAAGCAGAAAATAAACGCCGACAGAGCACTGCAACGGCGTATTTGCATAACCACCAAGGGCATAAACAGGCATCGACAAGCCGGCGGTGGTCTGATAATTCCAGGCAAAGCCCAGCATATCCCACAGAGAGAACCAAACCGCCACAAGTATGGCAAAGGCGGCGGAAGAAAGGCATTTGGCAATGGCTGTCTGCTTTCTGCCGCCGGGCATGGTGCAAAGCAGCAGGTCCATCTTTATCTCCTTTTCGGCAGAAAAGGAGGCAGAGACGGCAAACAAGCATAGAAGCAATGTCAGCCAGGTTGAAAACGTGTAGTCTGCCAAGCGTTCCCAAATCTCCGTGTATGCAAAGGAAGTAATCTGCCGGTCCGCGAACAGGGTGCAGATCTTTGCGTTTTTTCTGCATTCATAAGTATTGCCGAGCCGGGTGTACAGCTGAATGTTCTCTTGCGCGTACTGAGCGACATGCCGGGCTTGCTCACCGTATTCTAAAAAATTCCGCATGGGTTCGACATAAAATCTTTCCAGCATGAGATAATCACTGTATTCATTGATGCCGGTCAGCGAATCAGGGTTTTCAGAACGTTCAAACGTAAGATCGGCGACTTTTTCGGCCAGCGGCCCATAAATACCTTGAAGGTGATTCAGCTTTTCCTGTGTGATGGTACCGGCAATTTCTCCATACAATTGCCAATACGCTTTCTGCCAGCCGGAAGAATCGGCAAACCAGGAGTCGGTGCGGAACCGATAGGCGGTGTTTGCTAAATCGATGATTGTGAAAATGAAAAGCACCGACAGCACAGCCCAGCGCCCAAAGCTCTTTTTCCACTCAAAGTAAAGCAGCGACAACATGATTCTGCCCGCCCGGTCAGAAAGAAAAGTCAAAGGCAATGGTGTGCCGGTCATACCCGCACAGAAGGGTGCCTGCGCGAGCGTCATCCATAATGCAAAGCGATCTTGGTGCACGGGCAAAATAGCTACTGTCCGCATCGGAAAATTCCTTTGTGGTGATGAGCTCCATTGTGACCGCATCGTAGATGTTCACCCGAATGCCGGTTTGCAGCAAAGCGACAGCGGCAAGGTATCTGCCCTGTTCCGAACCATACACACCGTCTCTGCCAGTATCTCCAGTTGCGAGAGAAACGACGGTCGTATCCCGGCAAAAGCCGTCCGTCATGAGCAGCTGCCCGGACGCTTTTGTGAAATCCTGCGGGAACCAGAGGGAAGCATCATAACCTATCATGGAATCCCCGAGGTCGTATCCCTGCGCCGATTCACAGACAAAATCGCTGCCATCCAGTGCAACGCTTCCGCAAGCTTCGCCAAGAAACGCGATGCGGGAGCCCTGCTCTGTAAAAGTCAGAGCTTCGATCACGCCAATGCCCTTGGAAAGCGTATTTTCCATAATAGTTTGAACACTGCCGTCGGCAATGGAGCAAAGATAAAGCGAGCTGACAGTCGAAACCGCAATATGCGCTCCGTCGGGTGAGACCTGCGCGGCGATGACGCTGCCTTGGGAGGGTAGGAGAGCGTCCAGAGAAAAAGCGGTGGTCAGGTTTAAAGAGGAGTCGAAAAGATAACAGGTGGCGCCAGTCTGCGTTGCGTCAGACGCGGCGAGGCCGGTGGATACAGTTTCGCCTGCCGGCCAGCCAATAACAGCAAATCCATCCGTCAAAGGCGTGCAGGCAATCTGGCTCAGGCGTATGCCGTCAAAGGAATGCTGTGCAAGGACCGTGCCTGTCCGGGTGTCGTAGAGATACAAGGCGTCGGCATATACCAGCAATCTGCCGTTCCCTGCGCAGAAAAAGCGCTCAACACCGCCGGAAAACAAGGAGACATCCAGTCCGCAAAAAGCGGCGGAGGAACCTTCTTCGGGGGCAGAAGGTTCGACGGGGGACACAGCAGACTCCGGCAGATCAGTGGACGCGGCGTGCTCTGAACTTTGAGAGCCGCTTTGGCCGCAGGCGGTCAACGTCAAAATGATGGAAACCAGCGCAAGGGTGGCAATCGATTTTTTCATAGGTCTTCTCCTTTGGTGTTATTGTTGATAGAGCAGGACGGACGCGCTTTTTTCGGGGTTTTGAGCGCCGTCTGCGTCAAGCGGAACCGCGATAAAATAACTGGTTGCGGAATGATTTAACTCCGCAGGATCAACAGAGACTGAAAGGCGTGTAACCATACCCTTTTTCAGCGCCACCCGCTGTGTTTCAAAGGCGGGCTGATGATCAAGAAAAAAGGTCACCGCGTACTCCTTTCCATCGGTGCCGCACAAACAAAAGTCTATCGTGGCAGTGTTTTCTGTCACTGCATAGTGATCGAAAACGATCTTGCCGTCGATGAGCTCCGCAAAGCGAACGGTCTCGTCCAGCGCTTCCATCGTCAGGTCTTCGCAGCCATAAAAAACAGCCAGGTCCTCTTTGATGAAACGGTGGGTCAATTCTTCCTGAGTTACCGCAAAATCATGAACGGCCGGCACCGTCGCATCGGCGCGAGCCGGCTCGCCGGGCGCTGCGGACAAATATACCGAGCGGGAACAGCAGACCATATTGTGATATGCCCCATAGCCGGAACTGCTTTCCATATCCGGCTTATAGTCCGGGTTGTAAATACTGGCGAAGGTTATGGTGTGCATTTCTCCGGCATTTCCGGTTGGGATAACGCGAATAGAGAATTCAAGATTTTCCTGTCCTTCCTCCTGTGTGAAGGTGTGAAAATAGGCCGTCTGTGTACCTTCTCCCACGTCATAGGCAACAGGCACTCCATCCCAAAAAACAAAAAAGCCGATATTGCCGGACCTACCGTCCACATAGACCTTGTAGGGAATGGTGAGCATGTCTCCGTCGTATTCCAGCGGCAGGGGAGTGACGCCATCCTCTGCGTATTGGGGCTCGTCCGCAGGCCCATGCTGCACAGTCCCGATCACAAAGCTTTCCTGTGCATTGAACTCAAGCGCCGGTGCCTCATCCGGACTCAAGGAGGCCGGAGGCACATCGGTGGAAGAACAGCCTGCGAGCAATGCGGCAGCGAGAACAAGGGCCGCACTTCTGATTTTTACCATTAAACAGACCTCCTGACGTTTCGTTTCTTTACAGGCACGATCGTACCACGCGAAAGTCAATATTCCGTCAAGATGGGAAAAGTGCCGCCTTAGGCAGGCGGCACTTTGGGATGTAGGTCAGTTTTCTGGCGGCAATGGGATACGGATGCGGACACAGGCTCCGCCCGAAGGACTGTTGGAAAGAAAGATCTGTCCCTTTTGCTTTTGGCACAAAATGCGTGCAGTCGCAAGGCCGAGGCCCAGGTGTTTTTCGCCCGCGTCCTCGGAATAAAATGTGATGGCTCTTTTTTCGAGCACACCGGCGGAAAAGCCGGGGCCGTCATCGACCACTTCGATGGACAGGACATTCTCTTCCAGCAAAAACGAAATATGAACGGAGGTTTTGGCGTAGCGTGAAGCGTTTGAAAAAATGTTTTCGAGGATGCGTGCAAGCAGCGCCTGGTCAATAAAGATCTCACGCGGCGCTCCCCGGCAGACCACATCCACTTCCATGTTTTTCTGCCTGAGCATCATGGAGACGCTTTCCGTGAGTTGGTTCAGGCCGTCTGGATATGCCAGGCGCGACGGACAAGCTGCGGTTTTCTGCAAGGCGTGCAGATCGCGCATACAGTCTGTGTATCGTTCCAGGCGTTTGGCTGTGATGGACATGTTCTCCAGCGTATGCTCCAGCTTTTGAGGCGTCAGGCGCTCCAAAGAAAGCTTGTTTTGCAGAGATTCGATGTATCCTTCGAGGATGGTGATGGGATTCCTCAGGTCGTGGGCAACGGAAGCCTGCAAAAGGCGCTGGTCTTCAATAGTCCGCCAGAGCTGGCGGTTGTTCTCATACAAAACCTGACGCATCCGCTCAAACATAATACAAAGCTGCCCCAGCTCATCTTCGCCCGGGCACTTGATCTCAAAGTCAAGGTCGCTTTCTTGAATGTGCCCGATGGCATCCGTTAAGATTCGTACAGGCGGGGCGATTTTTTTGCGGTAGAACCACCATGCGCAAAGTGCGATGCCTGCCGCCGCGTAGAAAAGTGGGAGAACTGCCATGGCAGTCTGCGTGCCGCGATACAAAAGCTTTCGAGAAGGAGAGAGCATGGAAAAGCTGGACTCGATCATTTCAATGGTGTACTCCACCTGCTCCTCTTCGGCGCACATATCGCCGTCAGAAACGAGCGCGCCCAGCTGCGCGGGAACATCCAGCTGAAAGCGCTGGCTGCCCTCGGTAACTGTGCCGTCGGCGTAGGTCGTTCTGGTTTGAAGCCAAACTTCATTGGAATCGGGCAACAGGCGCTTTTGGATGAGCCGACAGCCGTAAAGTGTGGCAGCAGAGAAGAGAAAGACCAGCAGCAGAGTGACGGATACAGCTGTTACAAATGATTTCTTTATGGAAGCACATTTTCGGTTTACCTTTTCCATCTGTAACCCATCCCCCAAACAGTCTCGATGTATTCGCTGCCCGTTGCGACCATAAATTTAGCACGTATCTTTCGGATGTGTTCTTTGATGACATTGCTGTCTCCCGCCGCGTCATAGCCCCAAATGGCCTCATAGATCCGCTCTTTATCAAAGATTTGATTGCGGTTGGAAATTAGGAATTCGATGATGTCAAACTCCCGGCGGGAAAAAGGAATCTCCTGCTCCTTCCAGACGACTTTGCGGCGGGAAAGATCGACCAGCAATCCCTGACAGCCGACCACATTCGAACCGCCTCTGGAACGTTCGTTCCGGCGCAGATGCGCGCCTATTCTGGCCGCCAGTTCCTGAAAGCTGAACGGTTTTGTAATGTAATCATCGCCGCCGGACTGGAGTCCAATGATCTTGTCGGTTTCTGTAACTCTTGCCGTCAGGAACAAAACAGGGCAGGAGACATGGTTGCGTATCATTTTGCAGAACTCCAACCCATTTGTTCCCGGCATGTTGATATCCAGAAGAATGAGATCAGGGCGTTTTTGTAATAATTCCAGCGCCCGGTCACTGCTGTTTGCCACGTGCGTAGCATAGCCGCAATCCTGCAGAAAGTCTGAAAGCAGTTCCGTCAACATTTCCTCGTCGTCAACGATCAGAATCGAGTAGGGCATAGTCCGCGCCTCCTTATCCGCCTTATTATATCAGACAAAAGTCAAGAATTGGTCAAGCAGAGCACACACAAAATATGGAATGGGCCGCTCGAAGAGAGGAAACACAGCAAGTACAGTTGCGAAGGCCGGTAAATTTCAAAAGAAAAAGGGCTTGCATTTTGAAAAGGGAATTGCTATAATGTAAAAAATTTGCGAAGGAGGCGGCGGACATGCGGATGAAAAAATTGTTTCTGAAGAATGCGCTGCTGGCTTTTTCGCCGGTTTTGTTTTCAGTTTCCAAAGAGGCATTGGTGTTTTGACACCAATGCCTCTTTTTTTGGGCTTTCTATATGCCGACGGCTTTCCGCAGGCTTTTAGAATAGAGCAGCAAAGAGCAAGAGGAGGAAAATGTAAATGAATGAGAAAGTGAATGAGGGTATTTTTGACGCCCGCCAGCTGGGCGTGCCCAAGATGATCATCCTGGGCGTGCAGCACACCTTCGCCATGTTCGGCGCAACGGTTCTGGTGCCTCTGCTGACCGGCCTGAACGTGTCCACCACGCTGCTGTGCGCGGGTCTGGGCACTCTGCTGTTCCATCTGATCACCAAGGGCAAGGTTCCCGCCTTCCTGGGTTCTTCCTTCGCCTTCCTGGGCGGCTTCGCCATCGTGGCTCCCATGGCCGCGGACGGCACTCCGAACACCGAAATGCTGCCCTACGCCTGCGGCGGCGTTGTGTTCGCGGGTCTTGTCTATCTGGTGATGAGCCTGCTCATCAGCGTGTTCGGTATCGGCCGGATCATGCGCTTCTTCCCCCCGGTCGTCACCGGCCCCATCATCATCGCCATCGGCCTGATCCTGGCCCCCAGCGCCATCACCAACTGCGCCACCAACTGGCTGCTGGCCTTTGTGGCCCTGGGCACCGTTGTGGTCTGCAACATCTGGGGCAAAGGCATGGTCAAGATCCTGCCCATCCTGCTGGGTGTTCTGGTGTCCTACGTTGTGGCTCTGGTGACCGGCGCGGTGGACTTCACCCCCATTGCTCAGGCCGACTGGTTCGGTATCCCCGTGCACACCAGCGCTCTGGCCAAGTTTGACATCTCTGCCATCCTGACCATCATGCCCATCGCTCTGGCCACCATGATGGAGCACATTGGCGATATCGCCGCCATCAGCGCCACCACCGGCAAGAACTACATCCGCGAGCCCGGCCTGAACAAGACCCTGCTGGGCGACGGTCTGGCCACCTCCATGGCCGGCTTCCTGGGCGGCCCCGCCAACACCACCTACGGTGAGAACACCGGCGTGCTGGCCCTGACCAAGATCTACGACCCCCGCGTAATGCGTATCGCCGCTGTGTTCGCCATCCTGATGAGCTTCAGCCCCAAGTTTGACGCGGTCATCAACACCGTGCCCACCGCCATCATCGGCGGCGTCTCCTTCATCCTCTACGGCATGATCAGCGCCATCGGCGTGCGCAATGTGGTCGAGAATCAGGTCGACTTCACCAACAGCCGCAACCTCATCATCGCCGCAGTCATCCTGGTGAGCGCTCTGGGCTTCAACAGCCTGGGCGGCCTGACCTTCCAGGTGGCTGGTGTGAGCATTACCCTGTCCGGCCTGGCCATCGCTGCCATCATGGGCATTCTGCTGAACGCCATCCTGCCCGGCAACGACTACCAGTTCGACAAGGTGGACACCGACACCGCTGAGAACCCCATGAACATGCAGGTGTAAGCCTGGAAACCATCCCTGCAAACAAGGCAGCCCCGCCGTTTGGCGGGGCTGTTTCAGGCTCACTTGGCGTCTGCATACCTGCAAAAGGGGTGCAAAATGCTTGTTTCCCGCAAGAAATTGTACTATAATATCCGCATACGCTTTGGCAGTCGGGCTGCGCGGCAGGGGAAAGGCCGCGGTGCAGTGAGCAAACAGCACGGCATACGCATAAAGTGGAATAAATTTAAGAGGGGAATGGATGCAATGAAGGAGTACGGTTCCATGGACCGGGCCGCGCTGGAGGCAGAACTCAGCTTTCAGCAGAGCCAGTATGACGCGTTCAAGCAGAAAGGTCTGAAGCTGGATATGTCCCGCGGCAAGCCCTGCCCGGAACAGCTGGATCTTTCCGCCGACATGATGAAGCTGGAGAACTATATCGGTGAAAACGGTGTGGACACCCGGAACTACGGTTATCTGGAGGGCATTCCCGAAGCGAGGCGCTTCTTTGCCGACGTTATGCGTGTGCCCAGCCCCGAGCAGGTGCTGGTGTGCGGCAACTCCGCGCTGTCCACCATGTACTATCTCATCGATCTGGGCTGGCGCGTCGGCTTTGTGGATTCCATCCGGCCCTGGCGTTTCTGCACCAACATCAAGTTCCTCTGCCCGACCCCCGGTTATGACCGCCATTTCAAAGTCACCGAGTATTTCGGCTTCCAGCTGATCCCGGTCCCCATGCTGGAAACCGGCCCCGACATGGACGTGGTGGAGCGCCTGGTGAAGGACGACGACAGCGTCAAGGGAATCTGGTGCGTACCGGTGTATTCCAATCCGGACGGCTATTCCTACAGCGACGACACCGTGCGCCGCCTGGCCGCCATGGAGACCGCCGCGCCCGACTTCAAGATCTTCTGGGACGACGCCTACTGCGTGCACACCCTCACCGACGAAGTCTATGAGGTGCTGCCCATCCTGGAAGAGTGCGCCAAGACCGGCCATCCCGACCGGGCAATGATGTTCTGCTCCACCAGCAAAATGACCTTCCCCGGCGCGGGCGTTGCCGCTGTGGCCACCAGCCGCAAGAGCGTGGAGCACATCCTGCGCAACATGAGCTCCATGATCATCAGCTACGACAAAATGAACCAGCTGCGTCATGTCCGCTTCCTGAAAGACCGCAAGGGCGTTCTGGAGCACATGGCAAAGCACCGGGCCATCATTGCGCCGAAATTTGAACTGGTGAAGGAGACCTTTACCCGTGAGCTGGGCAGCTGCCCCGGCATTGCCCATTGGACCGATCCCAAGGGCGGCTACTTCCTGAGTCTGTATGTGATGGACGGCTGCGCCAAGCGCACGGTGGAACTTTGCAAACAGGCTGGTGTGGTGCTGACCCCTGCGGGCGCCGCTTATCCCTACGGCATTGACCCCCACGATCATCACCTGCGCATTGCCCCCACCTATCCCAGCCTTGCAGAACTGGAACAGGCTGCGACGCTGCTGTGTATCTGTGTGCGTATCGCTACGCTGGAAAAACTGCTGGCGAAATAACTCTTGCCCAAACAGGCCGCTCTTGAAAAGAGAGCGGCCTGTTTTTTGTTGGGCTGGGAGTTGACAAAAATGAGGGGTGGTGCTACATTACAATTAACGATTAAGTTAAATGTTAAATGAGGTGACGCCATGGCAATGCAGGATACATTGCGGGCACTTGCGGACCCCACCCGCCGGGAGATTCTTACCCTTCTGCGGGCCGGTCCGCTGACGGCGGGGCAGATCTCCGAACGGTTTCCGGTGTCAGCGGCTGCCATTTCCCGTCATCTGTCGGTGCTGAAGGAAGCCGATCTTGTGCGGGATCAGCGGGAAGGGAAATACATCTATTATGAGCTGAACGCGTCGGTGCTGGAGGAGATCCTTCTTTGGCTGACCACGCTGAAAGGGGAGGAGAAAGATGGAACTTTTGAATAAACGCAAAGCCCTGGCCGGCTCTGCGCTCATTCTGCTGCCCGCGCTGGCGGGGATTTGGTTGTTATGGGCGCGGCTGCCCGGCGCGAGCGCTCCCGAAAAACTGGCGTTCTGCCTTGGAATCCCGGCGGGAATGCTGGCGGCCCACTGGCTTTGCCTTTTGCTCACTTTTCGCACCAACCGGCAGAATGGCCAAAGCAAAAAGGCTCTGGAACTGGTCTATTGGCTGCTGCCCTGCATTTCATTCTTTTACTGTGCCGGAACATGGTCGGTGGCTCTGGACGTAAAGCTGGGCTGGGAACGGCTGCTGCCTGCCAGTCTGGGACTGATGTTTCTTGTCATCGGCAACTACATGCCAAAAATGAAGCAAAACCCCACCCTGGGGATCCGCCTGCCCTGGACCTTGGCCAATGAAGAGAACTGGAACCGCACCCACCGCATGGGCGGCAAAGTTTGGGTGGCGGGCGGTCTTGCGCTGCTGTTGTGCTGCCTTTTGCCCGGGGCTGCCATGGTCGCGGGAATGCTGGTGTCCATTTTCGTTCTGGCGGTGGTGCCTTGTGTCTATTCCTACCGTCTGTACCGCAAACAGGTTCGGGATGGAAGCTGGAACGGAAGCCTGTTCAGATCCAAAGCAGACCGCATAGTAACAGCGGTGGCCCTCGCGATTTTGGCTGTCGCCGTGGTGGGCACGCCGATACTTCTTTTCACAGGAGACATCCATTACACGATGGGCGAGAACGCACTGCAGATCGAGGCAAGCTACTGGCCTGATGCCGAGATCGATTACGCAGAGGTAGAGAGTATTGAGTACGCTGAGGGGATCCCGGCAGGCAGCCGCACCAACGGGTTTGGCTCGCCCCGCCTTTCCATGGGTTCTTTCCGTAACGACGTTTTCGGTTCCTATACCCGCTACGCCTACACCGGCTGTGATTCCTGCATTGTGCTGCAGGTGAAGGGTAAGACCGTGGTGCTCAGCGCTTTGGACGAAGAGGCAACAAAAGCCCTGTATGAAGAGCTGAGCGGCAGGATTTTTGGCTGAAAATCTTTTCTTTGCGGGAAAATATGCTATACTGTTTGTATAGTGATTTAACGGCGGAAAAGCACCCGCCCACTCACCAGCCAAGGAGGAAACTGCCATGAAATGTCCGTACTGCGGCGAACTGGATTCCAAGGTGATCGATTCCCGCCCCACTGAGGACGGAGAGAAAATTCGCCGCCGCCGGGAGTGCCTGAGCTGCGCCAAGCGCTTCACGACCTACGAGATCGTGGAGACCGTGCCTCTGATGGTCGTCAAGCGGGACCGCTCCCGCGAGGCATTTGACCGCCAGAAGCTGCTGGGCGGCATGCTGCGTGCCAGCGAAAAGCGTGAAGTCAGCTATCAGACGCTGGAGGCCGCAGTGGACCGGATCGAGCAGACGCTTCTGAACAGCTACGAGAGGGAAGTCACCTCCATGCACATCGGTGAGCTGGCCATGGATGAGCTGAAGAAGATCGACGAGGTGGCGTATGTGCGCTTTGCCTCGGTCTACCGGCAGTTCAGCGACCTGAACACCTTCATGGATGAACTGAAGGACATGCTCAACGGCCATTCTTCAAAGCATACTGAAAAATAAGTGCCCGGTCATCAAAATCTGGGTGCGGGCTTTTCCCAATTCACTTTGCAGATCCTGCTGGTTGTCCGGCCCGACATAGGCAGACAGCCCGCCAAGGCACATGGCAATGCCGCTGAGATAATCCCGCTTGATAAACAGGGCCATCCAGTGTTCCCGGTGGGAGAAGAAGCCGTTCATCTCTTCGATGACACTTTGTGCCGCCTCGTAGTCTCCGGCGGCATTCAAGGCCCCGATTCTTTCCAGATCGTTCAAAAGCGCGTCGTTGGTGCTCTGCACCAGAATGCTGCTGGTCACGATCAGCGCCACGAGAAAAGCCAGCAGTCCAAAGGCTGCGCGCACCCGTTTCATCAAATCATCCTTTCTTACCAAGAGCCGCTGGTTTCAGCGGCTCTCTTTTTTTACCAGCTGCACCTGTCCGGAGTCGTCTCCTAACAGCAAAAGCACCTGCCGCAGGCTGCACTTGTTCTGCCGAAGCACCTTATCCAGCCACTTTTCGTTTCTTCCGCACCACGCCAGATTATCCGCCAGCACCCGCCCGTCGATGATGAGCGGCACCATGGGCGTTCTGGTCTCTTGCGGCGGAACGTTCATATCCTCCCGGGTAGGGGTGTCTTTTTGCTGCATACGGCTGACGCTCAGGGTCCCGTTGGTCTCCACCAGGGCATAGTTCACTTCGGAAGGGTCGAAGATATCTTTGCCGCGCAGTGCTTCCAGCAAATCGCTGGCGCTGAACCGGAGTTCCCGCAGGGTCTTTTGGTCTATTTTCCCGCCCCGTATCACCGCCACCGGTGTGCCGGACAAAAGTTTTGCCGCAGCGGGGCTCAAGTAGCAGAGTGCCGAGGAAAACAGTTCCAGCACCACGATCAGACACACGGGAGCAAGGCTCGCCGCCAGCGGCACTTCGGGAGATTCGATGGAGATGGAGGCAAGGTTAGAGATGAGAATGGTGGACACCAGTTCGGAGGGCTGCAATTCCCCAAGCTGACGTTTGCCCATCAGCCGCATGGCGGCCACGGTGAGAAGGTAGATCATCAATGTGCGCAGCACAAGCACCAGCATAAAAAACTCCTCCTGGCAAGTGGTTTTGACCCGGCGGGTCCGGGGTATACTAAGCAGCGAGGTGAAAAACGATGCCGCAACCCCTGACCCCCTCGCTGAACGAGAACATTGCCCGGCTGAAAGAGATGTTTGGCAATTCCGCCGATCTGTATGCAAAGCCCGTGAATGTGCGGGGCATACCTTGCTGCATATGTTTCTTTGAGGGCCTGTCCACCCTGGAACGCCTGTGGGTGGTAATGCTCTCGATGTTGAACGAAAGCCGTTTTGAACCTCAAAACGGCACGGATCTGTTTGGCTTCATCCAGCACCAAACCGACCTTCCGGTAGAGAACATCCCGGTAGCGGATTTTGACGGGCTGCGCACCCAGCTGACCGCCGGCACCACGGTCATGCTGATCGACGGGTGTTGTAAAGCAGTTGTGCTTTCCACACAGAACATGCAGTTCCGCTCGGTGCAGGAACCTTCGGGAGAAGGCGACATCCGGGGCTCCCGGGAAGGGTTCTGTGACCTTCTGCGTATCAATGTCAGCCTTGTGCGGCGGCTGGTGCGCACCGAATCGCTCACGGTCAAAATTTTCCCTGCGGGGGCGCGCACGGGCACCGAAGTGGCCATTCTCTATGACCGCACGCTGGCAAAGGCGGAATTCGTCAAATCCATCGAGGAAAAGCTCAAGTCGGTGGACCTTCCGGTGCTGTTCGACAGCGGATATCTTGCGCCCTACCTCCAGCGGGGCAGCTTCAGCTTTTTTCAGGAGGTGGGCTACACCGAACGCCCGGTGACCGCTGCCGCAAAGATCTGCGAAGGAAAAATCGTTGTGCTGGTGAATGCAAGCCCCTTTGCGATGATCGTGCCTTACTTTTTCAATGAAAACTTCCAGAGTCTGGACGACTATGCCGGGAAGGCTTACTTTGCCAGCGCCGTGCGCCTGCTCAAATACACGGCGTTCTTTTTGTCGGTGCTTCTTCCGGGCCTGTTTGTCTCCATTGCGGAGTATACCCCGGAATTGTTCCCGCCCCAGCTCCTGTATAAGGTGGCAGCCGCAGAAACGGCCACCCCGCTTCCGCTGTTCATGGAAATGATGCTGGTCATCGTTCTGCTGGAGATCATCCGGGAAGCAGGTCTGCGTCTGCCCAAGCCCATTGGGCATTCGGTAAGTCTGGTGGCTGCGCTCATCGTGGGCGACGCCGCCACCAAAGCGGGCATTATGAGCACGCCTGTGCTCATTGTGGCTGCTCTGACCACCATCTCCATTTTTGTCATTCCGTCCCTCTATGAGCCTGCCACCGTCCTGCGGGTGTTGTTTGTGCTGGCCGGGGGCTTGTTCGGCCCCTTCGGTCTGGTCACTATGTTCTTTTTAATGTTGGTGAGTATCTGCGGCATGCATTCTTTTGGAGTGCCTTACACTTCACCACTGGTGCCCTTTGGCCGCAGCGCGCTGCGGGATGGTCTTCTCCGCATGCCCTGGCGGTGGCTGGCAAACCATCCCTTTGATGTGAACGACCTGCCCGGTGGTGAGGAAACGTATGAATCATGAATCCATCTTTGAACAAAAGCAGGCGGGAACGCTGGTCCTGGCCGCATTTCTGACCGACAGCTTTATCCAGCCCTTTGGCCGGCAGACCGAAGTGCTGCCGGCCCGCACCGCTATTCTGGCTGGTGCGCTGCAGTTTGCTGTTCTGTGCGTGGTGACAGTGTTTTATCTGCGCTGGTGCGGCAGCGAAAAACCGGGGCCCGTCCGCTCGCTGCTTTTGTGCGGCGCGCTGGTGCTTTCCATCGCGCTAGAGGTCATACAGGGAGAGCGGTTTTACAATTATGTAATGCAGCAGCAGCTGGCTGCGCTCTTGTTTTTGGTCCTGGTGTTTGGCGCAGCCTATTACGGCGCCTTTGCCGGTGTGCAGGCTTTGGGCCGGGCAGCCTGGCCTGTGCTTGCATTGGCGGCAGTGTCGGTGTTGGTTCTGGGCTGGTCTGTGTCGGGTCAAATGCAGTTCAGCCATCTGCAAACGCCCGCCACCAACACCGCAGCGCTGGCAAGGCTGGCGTTTGCTCGCTTTTATCTGCCGCCGGAGCTGCTGCTTTTGCCCTTTTTGTGTCCCGAAGGAGGCAAGGGGAGAAGTGCGGCCAAAATCACCGGCGCGGTTTTTCTGACCAACAGTCTTTTGGCGCTGCTGGGGGAAATGACCCTCGGCTCTGCCTACACAAGCGAAAGCCAGCCTGTTTACACCATTGCACGGCTGGGCGGTCTTTCCGTGTTCCGGCGGCTGGACGCACTGCACGTGGGAGTATGGCTGCTGTTGTTTCTGATCAAGATCAGCTTGTACTTTGCCGGATTCATAAAGTTGTGGCAGAACCTCAAATGTTGTAAAGGCCATTGGCCTTACTGGCTGGCTTTGGGGGCAGTTCTTGTGACGTTTCTTGCGGTCTGGAACCAAAACGAAGCGGCAGCAATGGCGATTCAGCAATCTTTGCTGGTGCTTGTGCTGCTGGCAGCGCCGCTGAACCGTTTTTTGAAAGGAAGGAGGAACGCCCCATGAAACGCTGTCTGGTGTTTTTGGTTCTGCTGGGAGCGGCTTTGTTGACAGGGTGCACAGGCAGCGGCCTGGGCGACCGGGTGGCGGTGAAGGCGGTGTATGTGGAGAAGGAGCGGCAGTATGAGGCCAGGCTTCTGGTGCTGGAATCCACCCCCAACGCAGACACCGGCCAGGTGAGCGAACAAGCCCGGTGCCTTTCCGGGCAGGGCGAGACCGTGTATGAGGCGCTGCTGGCCGCAGAACAAAGTGAAAGCCGCCGCCTTTTTTACGGGCAGAGCGAATTGCTGTTTTTGGGGCCGAATCTCATGGAAAAAGGCGCCTTCGAAGCCTGCCGTTATCTTGCCAGCAACACCAGCGGCAGGCCGAATATGGCGGTCTACGGACTTGACGCAGATCCGGACGCCTTTGAAAAACTGCAGGAAAAAGGGACGGACTTTCTCTCCAGTGTGCAGCAGCTGGAAAAGCGCGGCGTATACAAAGTTTTTCTCTACCAGTTCAGCGGCAGCAGCAACAGCGGCGTCATCCCCGGACTGTCGGTGCAGGAAGGAAGCGCCGCCTTTGAAAAGGTGACCTTGTTCCGGGAAGGAAAACCAGACACCGTCTGGAAAGGCGCAAAAGCCCAGCTTGCCCGCCTTCTGGCAGGACAGGCAGATACGCTGGAGCTCACGCTGGAACCGCTCTCGGTGAGTTTTCAGGTGCGCTCGCCCAAACTGCGCTTCGAACCCGCTTTCACCGAAGAGGGGATGAAACTTTCGGTGCATTTCAGTGGCGCCATCCAGCGGCTGGTGAGCCCTGAGGGGGCTGCGCTTCCAGGGCAGGACCGTTGGTTGGAACAAGCCATCGACGAAGAGGTGAAAACCCTTTTGGAAGAACTGGTGGCTGACACTCTGGGCCGGCAGAACGATGTATTCCTTCTGCGCAGCCGATTTGCCAATCTGGACGAGCCGCTTTGCCGTGCAATGGAAGCGGACGGACGCCTGGCCCGCCCGGACGCGGTGAATTTTTTCTGTCTGCTGCGGATGGTGTAACGGGAAAAGAAAACGTGCCGACTGTTTTCAGGCAGCCGGCACATTTTGTGTGCAGCAGCGATAAAAATCAATTTTACATCGATTGAAAATTGCCAATCCGGGCTGTATATTATATAATAAGTTTATATGCAGACAGGCGCACGCCGTTCCGTCCGTACACACCGGCGCGAGCGGGCTTTTGCGGCGCCCGCCCGCCACTGCCGAACAAAGAAAGGGTGTTCTGAATGCCAGCGTTTTCCGTGCCATTGAGTGAACTTGCGGCCACCTTGAAAATGGATACCATCTATGCGCCCAAGGAATTGTCCGACATTCCCATCTATACCGCGGATGTGAACCGTCCGGGTATCATGCTGGCAGGGTACTACCAGTATTTTGACGCCAGCCGCATTCAGATCTGCGGCATGGTGGAGATATCTTATCTGAAAGAGCTGCCTGAGGCGGACCGCCGCCGCCACCTGGAAAAAATGCTCTCGCTGAAGCCGCCCGCCGTGATCATCAGCCGCGGGCTGGAAGTTCTGCCGGAGTTTTTGGAGTTTGCCCGTCAGTACGAAGTGCCTCTTCTGGTCTCCACCGAAAGCACTTCCACGCTGCTCAGCTCGCTCATCAACATTCTGAACGTGGAGCTGGCCCCCCGCGTGACCCGCCACGGCGTGTTTGTGGAGGTCTACGGCGAGGGTATCCTGATCCTGGGCGACAGCGGCGTCGGCAAGAGCGAGACAGCTGTGGAGCTGGTGAAGCGCGGCCATCGTCTGGTGGCTGACGACGCGGTGGAACTGCGCAAAACCTCCAACCGCACCATCGTGGGCACCGCTCCGGAGAACATCCGCCACTTCATCGAACTGCGGGGTATCGGCATTGTGAACGTGGCCCGTGTGTTCGGTATCGGCGCGGTCAAGGTCAGCGAGCGGGTGGACCTGGTGGTCCAGCTGGAGCCCTGGGACAAGACCAAAAACTACGACCGCACCGGCCTGGAAAACGACACCTACGACATTCTGGGCGTGCAGATCCCCTGCACGGTGATCCCGGTCATGCCCGGCCGAAATCTTGCGGTCATTCTGGAAACTGCGGCCATCAACAACCGTCAGAAAAAAATGGGCTATAACGCTGCCAAAGAGCTGCTGGCCCGCCTCGGCCTCGAGGACGACGTGGGCATTTAAACGGAAAGGAAGCATAGTATTTTGTATCGTATCGCTGCGGACCTTCACACGCACACCCTTGTGTCCAACCATGCATTCAACACCATCACCGAGATGGCTCGTGCGGCTAAAGAAATGGGTTATTGTGCTCTTGCCGTCACCGACCACGGGCCGGCCATGCCGGACTCGCCCCACATCTGGTACTTCTACAACCTCCGCCGTCTTCCGGACGTGCTGGAAGGGATCCCGGTGCTGAAAGGTGCCGAGGCCAATGTGATGGATCTGAACGGAACGCTGGATCTGCCGCCGGAAGTGCTGAATGGCTTGGACTGGGTCATCGCTTCCATTCATTCCGACTGTCTGCCCGGCACGCTCACGGTGGAGCAGGCCACAGAACTCTGGCTGAACGTTGCCCGGAATCCCGCGGTGGACATGATCGGCCATTCCGAGCAGGCCAAACATGTCTATGACTACGAGCGTGTGGCCAAAGTGTTTGCGGAGCACCACAAGGTGGTGGAACTCAACGGCAATTCCTGGGCGGTGCGCCCGGAAGGCGCAGGCAACATGAAAGCGCTTGCGCTGGCCTGCAAAAAGGCCGGCTGCCCGGTGGCGCTGAATTCCGACGCCCACTCTCTCTACCAAATGCAGGCCGGGGTCGCACATCTGGTCCAAATGCTGGAAGAGATCGATTTTCCCGAAGAGCTGGTGGTCAATTCTTCACCCCGGCGGCTTTTGGAGGAACTGAAACTGCACAATAAACCCGTTGTGGAACGTATAGGAGGAGCATTATGAAAAAATATACCATCGGCGTTGACTTGGGCGGCACCACCATCACCGCCGGCATTGTGGACGAGGACTGCCATATCATCGCCAAATCCACCTGCGCCACCGACCTGCCTCAGCCCCAGGAAGCGATCGAGCGGAAGATCGCCGACCTATGCAAGCGGGTGCTGACAGAAAACCAGCTCTCCTTTGACGATATTCAGTGGGTAGGCATTGGCACGCCCGGCAGCGTGAACAGTCAGCTGGGCGTGGTGGACTTCAACGCAAACTTCGGCTACCGTGACTGGGAACTCCAGCACCATATGGAGGAGCTGCTGCCCTGCCAGGTATTCATCGAAAACGACGCCAACGCCGCAGCTTACGGCGAATACATAGCCGGCGGCGCAAAGGGCGCGCGCTATGCGGTGGTCATCACTTTGGGCACCGGCATTGGCGGCGGTATCATCATCGACGGCAAGATCTTTGCCGGGTTCAACTATGCCGGTGCGGAGCTGGGCCATATGGTCATCCAGAAGGACGGCCGCCCCTGCATGTGCGGGCGCAACGGCTGCTGGGAAAAGTATGCCTCGGCCCGCGCTCTCACCGAGGACACCAAAGCCGCGCTGCTCTCTCACCCGGATAATATGATGTGGAAGCTGGTGGACGGCAATGCCGACAACACCAATGCCAAAACCGCCTTTGAGGGTATGCGCGCTGGTGACGAGCTCGCCAAGCGCCTCATCGACAAGTATGTGGAGTATGTGGCCTGCGGCCTGACCAACGTCATCAACATCTTCCAGCCGGAGATCATCTGTATCGGCGGCGGTGTGTCCCGTGAGGGTGAGACTCTGCTGGGCCCGGTGCGCCGTCAGGTGGACTGGGAGGACTACGCCCGCGACGGCAAGCGCCGGGTCAAAATCAAATCCGCCGAGCTCTTCAACGACGCCGGCGTGGTGGGCGCCGCCCGCCTGGGCGATCAGGTCAAGACCTGAACCCCGCAAAAAATCCATCGTTCGGAGGCTGAGCGCAGTGGAGCAGATAGAAGCCCTGTGTCAGGAATTAAAAAAAGAGGCAATTGCGTTTCTTCGGGAAGAACCGCTGTCAAAGCACACGAGCTTTCGTATCGGCGGCCCGGCCAGAGTGTTCTGCACGCCCGCCAACAGCGAGCAGATGGCCCGCGCTGCCGGCCTGTGCAGGCAGTATGGCGTGCGTTGGTATGTTCTGGGCAAGGGTTCTAATGTCCTGTTTTCCGACGCCGGGTTCAACGGCGTAGTCTTGAACAGCGCCTCCATGGCCGGAGCCCCCCGCTTTGAGGGGGCCACCGTTTACGCCGACGCCGGTCTCGGGCTCAACACCCTGTGCAAAGCCGCGGCCGCCCGGGGCCTTTCCGGGCTGGAGTTTGCCTTCGGCATTCCCGGCAGTGTGGGCGGCGCGGTATACATGAACGCCGGGGCCTACGGTGGCGAAATGCGGGACGTGCTCACCGCTGTGACCTTTCTGGATGAAACGGGCACTGTGCGCACGCTGCCTGCAGAAGAACTGGAACTGGGCTACCGAACCAGCATTTTTGAGCGTACCGGCTGGTGTGTTCTCAGCGCGCAGCTGCACCTTTCTCCGGGCGACCCGGCTCAGATCGAAGCTGCCATGCAGGAACTGATGGCCCGCCGCGTGGAAAAGCAGCCGCTGGAGTATCCCAGCGCGGGCAGCGCCTTCAAACGGCCCCAGGGCGCCTTTGCCGGGGCGCTGATCCAGCAGTGCGGCCTGCGGGGTGCACGGGTAGGAGGAGCCGCCATCAGCGAAAAACATTGCGGCTTTATCGTGAACCTGGGCGGCGCCACCTGTGCGGACGTCCTCGCCCTGGCGGATCTTGTTTGCAAGACCGTGAAGGAGCAGACCGGCTATCAGCTGGAAAAGGAGATCCGGGTGGTAGAGTGAGCCCCGGGAAGAAAAAGGGAAGAGCAAAATGGAACTTTTGATCGTGACGGGTCTTTCCGGCGCCGGCAAGTCGCTGGCGATGAACGTGCTGGAGGACATCGGCTATTTCTGTATCGACAACATTCCGGCGGGGCTCATGCCCCGCCTTGTGGATTTTGCCCAGCAGGGCGAAAACATGCTGCAAAAAGTGGCCGTGGTCCTGGACGTGCGCGGCTGCCGCAGTGCCGCCGATGTGGATGAAGCGCTGAACGGGCTTGATAAATGCGGCGTGGATTACCGCATTCTGTTCCTGGACTGTTCCGAGGAAGTGCTGCAGCGCCGCTACAAAGAGACCCGCCGTATCCATCCGCTGACCAGTTACGAAGGGGTGCCCACCGCCCGGGCCATTGCGATGGAAAGGGAAGTGCTTCGCCCGCTTTTTGAGCGTGCGGATTTTGTTCTCGATACCTCTCTTTTGTCGCCTGCCCAAAACAAGGAGCGGATCTGCAGCCTGTTTTTGCAGGAAGAAAAAGAGGGGATGGTGCTGAACATCGTCTCGTTCGGCTTCAAATACGGCCTGCCCAAAGAAGCGGACATCGTTCTGGATGTGCGCTGCCTGCCGAATCCCTTTTACATTCCGGAGCTCAAGCCCCTGACCGGTCTCGACCAGGAAGTGGTGGACTATGTGATGAGCTTTGATGAGTCGAAGGAACTGCTTCGCCGTATCCAGTCTCTGCTGGAATTCTCGCTGCCGCTCTATGTCAAAGAGGGCAAAAGCCAGCTGACTGTTGCAGTGGGCTGCACTGGCGGCAAACATCGTTCCATAACGTTTGCCCGGCTCATCGGCCAGTTCTGCACCGGCCTGGGCTTCCATCCCGCAGTCCATCACCGGGACGCAGGCCGTACCGCCTGACCGGTGCGTAGTGCCGGTTTCTTTGGAAAGGAGACGGGAGGCTTGAGCTTTTCCCAGGATGTAAAAAGCGAAATCGTACAGAAAAAAATCACCCGTGACTGCTGTGCTCTGGCGGCAAGCTACGGAATCGCCTGTTTCGGGCGCTATTTTGACAGTAAAGGGCTTGTGCTTCACACAGAACTTTCCGGTGTGGCTCAGTATGCCAAGCGCCTGTTCAGTATATGCGGAGTGCATGGAGAAATCATCACCAAAGAACGCCCCAGCGGCCCCTTGTATGAGTTCAAGGTGGACGAGCCGGGAGAAGTGAGCAAAATGCTGAGCCTGTTCCACTGCGAGGAAGACCAGGTCAGCCGCCACATCGACCCGCGGCTCATCCGCTGCGGGCACTGCTTCTCTGCCTTCGTTGCCTCCGCTTTCCTTTGCTGCGGCACCATGACTGACCCCAGCAAGGAGTACAATCTGGAGTTTCTGTGTCCCCGCTATAATCTGGCCCAAGACCTGGAGGGCATTCTGGCGGAACATGAGTTCACCCCGCGCCGCACAGTGCGAAAAGGGGTGAACGTGATTTATGTCAAAGCCAGCGAACAGGTGGCAGACCTGCTCACATTTATGGGTGCGGGCGGCGCAGCCATGCAGATCATGGACCACAAGATGTTCAAGGAACTGCGCAACAAGACCAACCGCCTGAACAACTGCGAAATGGCAAACATCGACAAAGTGGTCACCGCCAATGTGGCGGCCAAAAAGGCCATCGAATACTTACAGCAGAAGGGCGATTTCGACGCACTGCCCGCACCGCTGCGGCAGGCGGCGCAGCTGCGGCTGGACTGGCCCGACCTGTCGCTGGCACAGCTGGTGGAAAAAAGCCCCGAGCCCATCAGCAAATCGGGGCTTTCGCACAGACTGAAAAAGCTGGAGCACCTGGCCGAGGAACTGCGCCAAAGGAGAAACGATGTCTGAAAAGCAATTCGTGCACCTGCATGTGCACACGGAATACAGCCTTCTGGACGGTGCCTGCCGCATTGACCGGATGTTTGACCGGCTCAAGGAGCTGGGCCAGACCGCCATCGCCATCACCGATCACGGCGTGATGTACGGCTGTGTGGATTTTTACAAAGCTGCCAAAAAGGCCGGCGTAAAGCCCATCATCGGCTGTGAGGTCTATGTGGCCACCCGCTCCCGGTTCGACAAGGTGAACCGCATTGATGGCTCCAATCATCTGGTGCTTCTGTGCAAAAACGAAACGGGTTATAAAAACCTCATTAAGCTGGTCTCCGCCGGCTTCATCGAGGGCTTTTACTCCAAACCCCGGGTGGACAAAGAACTGTTGGAGCAGCACCACGAGGGATTGGTGTGTCTTTCCGCCTGCCTTGCGGGCGAAATCCCCCAGGCGCTGCTGGCAGGGGACTACGAGAAGGCAAAGACTGCCGCGCTCTATTTCAACGATCTTTTCGGCCAGGGTAATTTCTTCATCGAGATCCAGGATCACGGCATAGACGCCCAGCAGCAGATCCTGCCGCTTCTCATCCGCCTTTCCCGTGAAACAGGCATTCCTCTGGTGGCCACCAACGACGCCCACTACCTCCGCAAGGAGGACAGCAAAATGCAGAGCATTTTGATCTGCATTCAGACCGGCAAGACGGTGCAGGACGCGGACAAACTGGAGTTTGAGACGGACGAGTTCTATCTCAAGAGCACCGAGGAGATGTACGACCTGTTCTCCATTGCGCCGGACGCCTGTGAGAACACGGTCAAAATCGCAGAGATGTGCAATTTTGACTTCGAGTTCGGCGTTACCAAACTGCCCTACTTCGAAGCGCCCGACGGAATGGATAACCAGGTCTATTTCGAAAAGCTTTGCCGTGAGGGCCTCGTGCGCCGCTACGGCGACGGCGTGACCGACGAAATGCGCGATCGTCTGGAATACGAAATCGACGTCATCCGCCGCATGGGCTACACCAACTATTACCTTATCGTCTTTGATTTCATCAACTACGCAAAGCAGCAGGGGATCCCGGTGGGCCCCGGCCGCGGCAGCGGCGCGGGCAGCCTTGCCGCCTACTGCGTGGGGATCACCAACATCGATCCCATCCGCTATAACCTTCTGTTCGAGCGCTTTTTGAATCCCGAACGGGTGAGCATGCCCGACTTTGACGTGGACTTCTGCTATGAGCGCCGGCAGGAGGTCATTGACTATGTCAATGAAAAATACGGCCATGACCATGTGGCGCAGATCATCACCTTCGGAACAATGGCTGCCCGCGCTGCCATCCGGGACGTGGGCCGGGTGCTTGGCATGCCCTATGCTCAGGTGGACTCCATCTCAAAAATGGTGCCCATGGAGCTGAAAATGACCCTCAACCGGGCGTTGGAGGTCTCGCCGGAGCTCAAAGCCCAGTATGAGGCCGACCCTCAGGTGAAAGAGCTCATCGATACCGCCATCAAAATCGAGGGCATGCCCCGCCACGCCTCCACCCATGCGGCAGGCGTGGTCATCACCCGGGAAGCGGCCAATGAATATGTGCCTCTGGCTTCCAACGACGGCGTTCCCGTGACCCAGTTCACCATGACCACCATCGAGGAGCTGGGCCTTCTGAAAATGGACTTCCTGGGCCTGCGCACCCTCACGGTCATCAAAAACGCCGAGGAAATGGTGCGCCGCCGCGAGCCGGATTTTTCCATGGACAACATCTTCTACGACGACGCGGCCACCTATGAGATGTTGGGCCGCAGCGAGACCGAGGGTGTGTTCCAGCTGGAAAGCACCGGCATGAAACAGGTCCTCACCGGCCTTCAGCCGAAAAACCTGGAGGACATCATCGCCCTCATCAGCCTGTATCGGCCCGGCCCCATGGACTCCATTCCGACCTATCTGCGCAACCGTCACGAGCCGGACAAGGTGCGGTACAAAACGCCTCAGCTGGCCCACATCCTGGACGTGACCAATGGGTGTATCGTCTACCAGGAGCAGGTCATGCAGATCTGCCGCGAACTTGCGGGCTTCACACTGGGTCAGGCCGACCTGGTGCGCCGTGCCATGAGCAAGAAAAAGCACGACGTCATGGAAAAGGAGCGCCAGCACTTCGTCACGGGCTGTGCCGCCAACGGTATCAGCGAGCAGGCTGCCAACGACATTTTTGACGACATGAGCAGCTTTGCGTCCTACGCCTTCAACAAATCCCATGCCGCATGCTACGCCTATGTGGCCTTCCAGACCGCCTATCTCAAATGCCATTATCCCAGTGAATTCATGGCGGCGCTGCTCACCAGCGTGCTGGACAACACCGACAAGGTCATCGAGTACACCGGTGAGTGCCAGCGCCTTGGGATCAAGGTGCTTCCGCCCAGCATTAATGTCAGCGACGGCGGATTCACCGTGGACGGCAAGAGCATCCGTTTCGGGCTGAACGCCACCAAGAACGTGGGCCGCAACCTCATTGCCGCGGTGGTGCGCGAGCGCAGGGAAAAGCCTTTTTCCTCGCTCTATGACTTCTGCCGCCGTCTGCACGGGCAGGAGCTGAACCGCCGCGCGGCAGAAAGTCTTGTAAAATGCGGTGCCTTCGACGAGACCGGCGTCAGCCGCAAGGCCATGCTGGAAAACGTGGACGCCATCTTCAAGAGCGTGGAGACCGACGTGGGCCGCAACGTGGAAGGACAGCTGGATCTGTTCAGCCAGATGTCCGGCGAGAGCGCGGGGGCAGGGGAGGACTTCCACATTGAGGACCACGGAGAATTTCCTTTGCCGGAACTGCTGAAAATGGAAAAAGAGGTCAGCGGCCTGTATTTGTCCGGCCATCCGCTGGACGGATACCGCCAGCAGATCCAAAAGGTCGGCGCCTGCCGTATCGCTGACCTGATGGGAGAGGAAGCCCGCCGCTACGACGGCAAGCATGTGAACATCGTTTGCGCGGTGATCAAGTCGAAATTCATGACCACCCGTTCCAACACGATGATGGCCTTCACCAACGTGGAAGATCTGAGCGGCACCATGGAGATCATTGTGTTCCCCAAAGTGCTGGCAGACTGCCGCAGCGCCCTGCAGGACAACGCCGTTGTGGTGATCAACGGGCGGGTGTCGGTCAAGGAAGAGGAGAACGCCAAGCTGGTGGCGGAAAAGATCGTTCCCATCGAGGAATATTCCGCAAACGGCTCCGTGCCACGGCCGGCACAGGAAAAAACTGCCCGCAAAGGCATGTATCTCAAAGTGCCCAGCCGCAGCTGCGCCCAGTTTGCCAAGGTGGAGAATCTGCTCTCCATCTTTGAGGGCCCGCTGCCGGTGTATATCTATTTTGAGGACCAGAAACAGCTCACTCTCGCGCCCCGCAATCTGTGGAGCATGGAGCATGAACTTTTGACGTCTGAACTCAAACGCATTTTAGGGGATGGCAGCGTGGCGTTCAAGTGAAAAAACGCATGATAAAGCCATTCGCACAATTTGACACGGACCGGTTTGACAAAATTTGTGAACATTTGGCCACATCTTTCTTTTGCGTTTTTGTTGCACCGATGGTATAATAGCCGTGTGGTGATCCACAGCCGCGGGCTGTCGGAATTTTTCCGTCAAAGACCCGTCGGTTTTTCTGAAAGAATCGTTTTAGGGGGGCTTTTTTATGGCAAAGGAAGTCAAAACGATTGGCGTACTTACCAGCGGCGGCGATGCGCCTGGCATGAACGCTGCGGTGCGCGCCGTTGTTCGTACCGCCCTTGGCCACGGCATGCGGGTGATCGGCATTCAGCGCGGCTTCAACGGGCTGCTGAACGGCGAGACCTACGAAATGAACCTGCGCAGTGTTTCCGAGATCATCCATCGCGGCGGCACTGTTCTGTATACTGCACGCTGCCTTGAGTTCAAGACCGAGGAAGGCCAGAAGAAGGGCGCTGAAATGTGCCAGAAGCTGGGGATCGACGCGATGGTGGTCATCGGCGGCGACGGCTCCTTCCGCGGCGCAAAAGCCCTTGCCAATCTGGGTATCCCTTGTATCGGCATTCCCGGCACCATCGACAACGACATCGCCTGCAGCGAGTACACCATTGGCTACGACACCGCCATGAACACCGCGGTGGAGATGGTGGATAAACTGCGCGACACCACCCAGAGCCATGACCGCTGCAGCGTGGTGGAGGTCATGGGCCGCAACGCCGGCTACATCGCTTTGAATGTGGGCATTGCCACCGGCGCCATCGCCACCTTGATCCCGGAGCGTCCCTACGACCTGGAGCGCGACATCCTTGACCGCATGCAGTTCACCCAGAAAACCGGCAAAAAGCACTTCATCGTGATCGTTGCCGAGGGCGCCGGCCATGCACAGGACCTGGCCAACGAGATCCAGGCCCGCACGGGTATCGACTCCCGCGCCACCGTTCTCGGCCATGTGCAGCGTGGTGGCTCGCCCACCCTGCGGGACCGCGTCACCGCCTCCCGTATGGGCTATCAGGCCGTCATCCTGCTGGAAAAGGGCATTTTCAACCGGGTCGTGGCAGTTTCCGCCGATAAGATCGTGGACTACGACATCAACGTGGCTCTGTCTATGCACAAGAGCATTGACACCACTCTGCTGGATGTGGCCGAGACCATTTCCATCTGAATTTTGTCCTCATGGGCTCGCCGCTGTGCGGCGGGCCCCTTTTCTTTTCCTTGCACGTTTTGTATCCCTCGCTTTTTCGCTCCCGCAACCTCAGGTTGACAAATTTCAAGCTGCCGTTTGGTGGCGTGCAACCGTTTTTTCGGGTAAGCTGGACCCAGGCGGACAGCTCACAACGCTGTGCCGCACTAACCACATGGAGGAACGAGCAATGATCTTTGCCGATAAACTGATCCGCCTTCGCAAGAAAAACGGATGGTCGCAGGAGGAACTGGCAGAAAAACTGAATGTCTCCCGCCAGGCAGTCTCAAAGTGGGAAAGCGCGCAGACCGTGCCGGAACTGGAAAAGCTCCTGCAGCTGAGTGCTCTGTTCGGTGTGACCACCGATTACCTTTTGAAAGATGAATTGGAAGCGGAAGAATACACCCGGGATGGGGGAGAGTCCAACGTAAAGCACATCAGCCTTGCGCAGGCGCAGGAGTTTTTGCGGTGGCGTCAAAAAGCCGCCGTTCTCATTGCGGCAGGCGCCTTTCTCTGTATCATGGCCGTCACTCCGCTTCTTCTGCTGAGCGCTGCTGCCGAAGCCGGCATGGCAGGCATGGCAGAAGAAGCGGCCGCCGCGGTCGGGCTGTGCCTTTTGGTGGTGTTGGTCACCGCAGGCGTGGCGCTTTTTGTTTGGTGCGGTTTCAAAAACGCTCCTTTCGAATTCATCGACAGCGAACCCTTTGAGGCCGAGTACGGCGTGCACGGCATGGTGGCGGAGAAAAAGAAAAGCTATCGCGACACCTATGCCGCCTGCAACATCGCAGCGACCTGTCTGTGCATTCTTTCGCTTATTCCGCTGTTCCTGGGGATATTTTTCAAAGACAGCTTTTTTCAGATGGTTCTTTTGTGCGTGACCTTCCTGCTTGCCGCCGTTGGGGTGGTAATGTTCATCCTTTGCGGTGTGCGCTGGGCCAGCATGGGAAAGCTTCTTCAGGAGGCGGACTACGCCTATTGCGAAAAGGAGAAAAACGGCGCAAAGGAAGCCGTTGCCCGTGCCTATTGGTCGCTCACTGTGGCTGTCTATCTGGGCTGGAGTTTTCTGTCCGGCCGCTGGGGCATTACCTGGATAGTTTGGCCGTTGGCCGGCATTCTGTATGCCGTGTTGTCGAACATCCTTCAATTGGTCGCCTGGAAGAAAGAAGATCCCAACCGCTGATTTTTCACATATTTCCCTTCGCTTGAATATCTTTTTGAAGAGAACAAGAGGCAAAAGGGGGAGTTTTCATGCGGCGTCAAGCCTGCACCGTGGGTCGAAAAAAGGTGAAACTGTCCCGTTTTGGCCTGTGTGTGTTGCTTTTGGCCGCTCTGCTCCTGTTCAGCCTTGTACAGCTGGAACAAAAGATACGGCCTGTGGCCCGGCTGATGGCCGAGTACGAATGCCGGGAACAGGCGGTGCGCTGGATGCAGGCCGCAGTAGGCGACTGCCTGCAGCAATCGCCTGAACTGTTGGAGAACCTGTACATGCTCCGCTGCGACGAGAACGGCCGGGTGCAAGGCGCCGAAACCGACACCGCCCGTCTTGCCCGCCTCCAGTATACACTGGAAGGCGATCTCACCCAGGCGATGGAAGCCGGAGCCGCTGATTTTACCATTCCCCTGGGCACCCTTTTGGGGCTGCAGGTCTTTTCCGGGCGCGGCCCCAACGTCACTGTAAAGGTGATCCCCCTTTCACATGTGGAGAGCCGGGTGGAGACCGATTTTTCCGCCGCAGGCGTGAACCAGACCAAACTGCAGACCGACCTTGTGTTTTCGGTGCAGCTGTGCGCAGTGTTGGCCGGGATCCAGGTGGAAACAACAGCCCAAAGCACCATCTGTGTGGCTCAGCTGCTGATCGTGGGAGAAACGCCTCAATTTTACATGGAAGGAGCAGATTCTTCCGCCTGAATGTGGTATAATATCCCGGAAACGATCAGCCGCGTGTGCGCGGTTTTGCAGAGGTGAAAAACGTGGAACTGAAACAGGCAGAAGAGCGGATCGCGTATCTCCGTCAGGTGATCGAGCGCAACAACCGCCTTTATTATGAGCAGGACGCCCCCGAACTGGAGGATTATGAATACGACGCGCTGACGCGGGAACTCAAAGCGCTGGAAGCGGAGTTTCCTCAGCTTGTCACCCCGGATTCGCCCACACAGAAGGTGGGCGGCGCGCCTTCCGGCCGTTTTGCCAAGGTGACCCATCAGGTCAAAATGGAAAGCCTGCAGGACGCCTTCAGTTTTGACGAACTGCGGGAGTTTGACCGCCGGGTACGGAGCGAGGGGCTTGATCCGGTCTACGTGGTGGAAGTCAAGATCGACGGCCTTTCGGTGAGCCTTGAATATGAGAACGGACGCTTTGTGCGTGGTTCCACCCGGGGCGACGGTGTGGTGGGCGAAGACGTGACCGCGAACCTCGCCACCATTGCGGACATTCCCAAACAGCTGGAAAACGCGCCGGAATATCTGGAGGTGCGGGGCGAAGTCTACATGCCCCACGCTGCTTTTGAAAAACTGGTGGAAGAGCAGGAACTCAGCGACAAGCAGCCTTTCAAAAACCCCCGCAATGCCGCCGCAGGCTCTCTGCGCCAGAAAGACAGCCGCATTACCGCAAGCCGGGGGCTTTCCATCTTTGTGTTCAACATCCAGCAGATGAGAGGCGGCCCTTCCATCACCAGCCATCGCCAGAGCCTGGATTATGTCAAGGCGCTGGGATTCCCCGTGTCCCCCCGATACAACAGCTTCACCAACATTGAGGACGCGATCGGGGAGATCGAAGCCATCGGCCGCAGCCGGGGCGAGCTCTCCTTTGATATGGACGGAGCGGTCATCAAGGTGGACGACTTCGGTCAGCGGGAATTGCTGGGCAGCACCAACAAATTTCCCCGCTGGGCCATCGCCTTCAAATATCCCCCGGAGGAAAAACCCACAACGCTGCTGCAGGTGGATGTGACGGTGGGCCGCACCGGTGTGCTCACTCCCACGGCGGTGTTTGAGCCGGTGCAGCTGGCGGGCACCACCGTCAGCCGCGCCATCCTGCACAATCAGGACTTCATCGACCAGCTGGGCGTGTGCATTGGCGACACCATCCTGGTGCGCAAGGCAGGGGACATCATCCCCGAAGTGGTGGCAGTCACCGCTCATGCCCACGAAGGTGCCGAACCTTTCCGCCTGCCGGACACCTGCCCCAGCTGCGGCGCAAAGGTGGTACACCTTGAAGACGAGGCCGCGCTTCGGTGTATCAATCCCGAATGTCCGGCCCAGACCCTGCGCAATCTCATCCATTTTGCTTCCCGTGCTGCCATGGACATCGACGGCCTGGGCAAGGCGGTTGCGGCTCAGCTGGTGGAGAAAGGGTATGTGCGCTGCGCCGCCGATCTCTACGATCTTTCCGCCGAGCAGCTGCTGACGCTGGACAAATTCAAGCAAAAGAGCGTGGATAACCTCTTGGGCGCTATCGAGGCCAGCAAGCAGAACAATCTGGACAAACTGCTCTTCGGCCTGGGCATTCGCAACATCGGTGATAAAGCCGCCGCTTTGCTGGCAGAGCATTTCGGCTCGATGGACGCAGTGCAGGCTGCCGACGCCGAGGCCATCAGCGCCATCGACGGGTTTGGCGGTGTGATGGCCCAAAGCGTCGTGGAATTCTTCGCCCGGGAGGGAACGGCGGACCTGGTGGACCGCCTGCGCCGCGCCGGCGTGAACATGACTTGGCACGGCGAGGAAAAGACCGACAAGCTGGCCGGCAAGACCCTCGTGGTCACCGGAACGCTGGAAACGCTGTCCCGTGCTGAGGCCGAAGCTCTCATCGTCAAAAACGGCGGCAAAGCCAGCGGCTCGGTTTCCAAGAAAACGGCCTATGTTGTGGCGGGCGAAGCGGCGGGCTCCAAACTCACCAAAGCCCAGCAGCTGGGTGTGCCTGTGCTCACCGAACAGGAGTTCCTCGCAATGCTGGAAAGCTGAATCACTTCACACAACATCAAACATCACAGAGCGTTTGCTTTCATGAAAAGCAGGCGCTCTGTTTTTTGTTCTATCCCGTTCCGGGCGTTCATACCATAGAAAGCAAAGGGACGGTGAAACAAAATGGACGAGTATTACACCGCGATACGGCGGCTGCCGGGCTTTCTGCGCCGGCCGCTGGAGGAGCTGTCGCCCCGTCAGGCGCAGACCATTCACGAAATACACCTGCGCAGCGGGCGGCCTGTGGTGCTCACCTGCGCAGATGGGCAGTTTTGTCTGCCGGGCCAGGGAGCAGGGCAGGGTGGTTCGACGCTGACACACGCGCAGCTGCAGGAATGCTTCTACTCTTTGTGTGAGCATTCGGTGCACAGTTATGAACAGCAGCTTGTCCGGGGTTTTTTCACTCTTCCGGGCGGGCACCGGGTAGGTGTTGCCGGTCTGTTCCACATGCAGGGACAGGCAATGAAGGGCCTTTGCACAGTCACCTCGCTGAACATCCGGGTCGCCCGCACCGTAACAGGCGAACTGCCTGCCCAGCTGCGGGACCACCTGCTGGGGCCATTCCGCGGGCTTGTGCTGGTTGGCCCTCCGGGCAGCGGAAAAACCACTTTGCTTCGCAGCATATCCGCGCTTCTCAGCCGCGCAGGACGGAAGGTCTCGGTCGTGGACGAGCGTATGGAGATATGGCCCTGCGCGCCGGGCGGGTTTGCCGCGCCGGTCCCCCTCCACTGTGATGTGCTCAGCGGGTGCGACAAGCAAGAGGGCATTGTCAGTGCACTGCGCAGCCTTGGCCCCCAGGTCATTCTTTGTGATGAGCTGGGTGACGAAGGAGACTTTGCCGCGGTGTGTGCAGGCTCCAAAGGCGGTGTGAGCTTCGTCTGCACGGTGCACGGCGACACACCGGAAGCGGTAGAACAGCGGTTTTGCGCCACCCGGGAGCAGCTTGCAAAAAGTTTTTCCTGTATCGGCGTGCTGGCTGGCGCTTCCCGTCCGGGCGCGGTGCGGCAGGTGTGCTGGCTGTGAGCGCGGCGGTCCGGCTTCTTGGTGCGGCGCTGGTGGTTTTTTCCGGTTGGGCGGCAGGCTGGCAGTTGACCGAGAAGAAAAAGCGCCGTCTCGCCGCGCTGGAACAACTGGAGCGCCTTATCGCCCTGGTTCAGGATGAAATCGTCTATCGTGCCACACCGCTGAGCGAGATCCTCTCGCTGCTCCGGCAGCGGCAGGACATGCCCGGTCTCTGTCTCGACAGGCACTCCAGTCTTCAGGAGTTTGCCTGTCCGCCCGACCTGGACAGGCCCGCCTGGCACCAGCTGGAGGGCTTTTTCACCCGGCTGGGCTGCACGTCAGGGCAGGAGGAGGCACGGCACTGCGCTTACTTTCTCAAACGCTGCGCGGGCCTGCGTGAGGCCGCAAAAAAGGAGTACGAACAGGCCAAACAGCTTTATGCAAAAGCCGGGCTGTGCTGCGGTGTGCTTGCAGCGCTGGTGCTGTTTTGAGCCAAGAAAAGGAGCCGTAAATGGATATCGACCTTGTGTTCAAGATCGCCGCCATCGGTATCATCGTGGCGGTGCTCAATCAGCTGCTGATCCGCTCCGGCCGGGAAGATCAGGCCATGATGACCACCCTCGCCGGCCTGATCGTGGTGCTCTCCATGCTGGTGCAGCAGATCAGCGACCTGTTCATCAACATCAAAGCTCTGTTCAATCTGTAAGCGCCATGGAAATATTCGAGATAGCAGCCTTCGTGCTGGTGGCAGCAATGCTCACCGCGCTGCTTCGTCAGTATCAGCCCGCATACGCGGCGGTGTGCCTGACTCTGTGCGCCGTGTTGCTGCTGGGGCGCGTACTGCAGCTGGCGCAGCCTCTGGTGGCCTGGTTTTCCTCCGCCGCCGCGTACCTGGACGGCAGCAGTTTCATGGCAGTGCTCAAGGCAGCCGGCATTGCACTGGTGGCCCAAAACATGCAGGATGTATGCAAGGACGCGGGTCTTTCCACTCTGGCGGGCAAGGTGGAACTGGCAGGACGCTGCCTGATCCTGGTGTGCGCGCTGCCGCTTTTTGAAAACATCATGGGGGCGCTGATCGCGTTTTTGCAATGAAACGAATCATTTGTATCCTTTTTCTTCTGCTGGTGCTTCCAGCAGCCGCGTTTGCCGAGGGCGAATCCCTTCCGCCGGACGTGCAGCAGGTGCTGGACGAGCCGGGCATTACCGCCGATGAATTTCAGCAGGCGTCTTTGAGTCAAATGCTCTCTGCGCTGTTCAAGACTGCGCGGCAGCAGTTTGAAAAACCGGTGCGTCTTTTGATTCAGCTGCTGGGCGCCGCCCTTTTGGGGGCGATGGCTCTGGCGCTGGCCTCCCGGGACGACTGGTCGGGGCCGCTGGAAAGCGTGTGTGTGCTGGGCATGTTCACCGTGAGCCTTGCGCCGGCGCTGGAACTGGTGAACACAGTGGCCGAGAGCGTTGCCCAGTGGCAGGTGTATCTTGTCAGCTTTGTGCCGGTGTTTTCCGGTGTGCTCGCCAGCTGCGGCCAGCCCACCCAGGCCATGGTCTACAGCGGCATGTTCCTGACCATGGCCAATTTCAGCGCCCAGGTCATCTGCGCTGCGGCCCTTCCTGTGCTGCAGGTGTATCTGGCGCTCAACACTGCGGGCGGCCTGTGCGGTATCGGGGGCGTGGCCGATGGCTGCGAACTGCTGGCCAAAGCGGTCAAATGGCTGCTGGGGCTGGTGTCGGTGCTGTTCGGGGCGGTGCTGGGGCTGCAAAGCGTGTTGGCGCAAAATGCCGATACCCTGGCCATGAAGACCGGCAAGTTCCTTATCAGCAGCAGTATCCCGGTGGTGGGCAGCGTGGCCTCCGACGCCATGGGCAGCGTGCTCAGCGGTCTGCGCGTACTCAAAGGCTCGCTGGGATTTGCCGCCATCGCTGTGCTTGCCATCGATTTTCTGCCCGTTCTGGTGCAAAGTGCTTTTTACTATCTGGCCTATCAGCTGGGGGGCGCTGTTTCCAAAGCCTTTGGGCTGAATCGCGCGGGACGGGTGCTGGAGGGCATGGGGCAGGCGGTGGGCATTTGTGTGTCGTTTCTGGTGTTCTTTTTCATGCTGGTGGTGCTGTCCACCGCATTGATGATAACGATGGGGGGAGGGGGATAGCAGATGAAGCTCTGGGCGCTGAACGTCTGTGTAGCCTGTATCCTTGCAGGGGCGCTGGATCTGTTTTTGCCCCGGCAGGGCAGTTTCAAAAGCATAAAAACCGTGCTGGCGCTGTATATTTTAGTGTCGGTCGTTACCCCGGCAGCGGGTGCGGATTGGACGGGGCTGGCAAGCCTGTCGTTTGAAACCTCTGTGCAGCCCGCCGATTATTCGGACTATGTCTCCGGCTATGCCTGCCAAAGCCTTGCCGTGCAGACGCAGGCGCGTCTGGCCGCCGCCGGCATTCAGGCGCAGGTACAAATCGAGCCGGGCTCCGGCGAGGCTGCGCCCAAAGTGACGCTGTTTACTAATCAGCCTCAGGAGGCGCTGGAATTGGCAAAGGAACTGCTGGGCGAAACGGGATACTCCTGGGAAACGGCAGAGCCAAAGACATGAGGAACACAAAGATGAAACTGGAACAGATCGGCTCGCTGCTGCCAAAGCAGCTTGGAAGGCGCGGCAGTCTGATATTTTTTGCCGGAGTGCTGGGAGTTTTTCTTCTTATCGCTGGCGGGCTTCCTTTTACAGGCAAAGGGGAGAGGACAGACTCCTCCGACATTTGCTCCGCCGCACAGCAGCGAAGCGAGGTCTATGTGCGGCAGCTGGAAGAGACCCTCACCGAACTGATCGGCTCCATCGAAGGAGCCGGCCGCACAAAAGTGGCGGTCACGCTGGACGCCAGCGCCGAAACGGTCTACGCCCTGGATGAGACCGACGGCGGTGATAACGGCCAGAGACAGCTGGAGCACATTCTGGTGGATACCCGCGAGGGTCAGGACGCTTTGGTGGAAATGACCTGGGAGCCGCTCATCCGCGGTATCGCCGTGGTGTGTGAGGGCGCGGACAACGTGACGGTGAACGCTCAGATCACTCAGGCCGTCTCGGTGCTCACCGGAGTGTCCACAAACCGGATCAGCATATCAAAAATGAGTTAAGTTGGAGGTATCGTGATGCGCAGCAAAAAAATGAACCAGAAGATGACTCTGCTCACCCTTGTGGTCGCTTTGGGCGTGGCGGTGTACCTGAACTGGGAGTACGCCAAAAGCACTGACCTTGCCCTGGACGCAGCCGAGGCAAACGCACCGGTGTCGACCGGCGTGGTGACCGACGCCCTGGCGGTGGACGGCGAAGTGGAGACCGGCGACAAGAACTACGGCGAAGCCCAATTGGTCAGCGTAGGGGAGCCCACCGGCGAAGAGTTCTTTGAACAGGCGCGGCTCACCCGCACCAAGACCCGCGACGAGGCGCTGGACACGCTGCAAAAAAGCCTGAAGAGCGCCAAGCTCTCTGATGAAGAGAAGGAGGAGCTAACCGCCCGGCTCACCGCCACCATCGATCATATCACCGCCGAAAGCGACATCGAGAGCCTCGTGAAGGCCAAAGGCTTTGTGGATTGCGTGGCCTTCATCGACAGGGGCGCGGTGGACGTAACGGTGATGACCACCAGTGACGGGCTCACCAAAGAAGAGGTGGCCCAGATCCGCGACATCGTGCTCAGCAAATGCCAGGTGACCGCCCAGAACATCACCATCGTGGAGGTAAAATAACAGTTGTAGAATGGGGCGGAAGATGGTATAATAACAAGGAAAGTTCCCATGCCGCGGCATGGACGCAAAATTGCTTGTTTTGGGAGGACCGGGTATGGACGTTTCAAATACCTGCGTTGTGAATGGCAGCCTGCAGATCTCTACCGAAGTGATCGCCAAGATCGCCCGCATGGCTGCGCTGGAGATCGAGGGCGTGAAGGAAGTCAGCCCCGCCACCGCCGGTGTGAAGGGCCTGCTCTCCAAATCCAAAAGCGTGGCCGTGAGCCTGAACGACGACGTGGCCGAGCTCACCCTGCAGGTCGTGGTGTTCTACGGCGCCAAGATCCCTTCGGTGTGCGAAAAGGTGCAGAAGAACGTGAAAGCCGCCGTGCAGAGCATGACCAGCATCACCGTTTCCCGTGTGAACGTGATCGTGGCAGGCGTTCAGGTCCGCCCTGAAGCCACAGCCGAATAATCCTCACTGACCAACAAAAAGCCAGGGCCCTCCCGCGCCATGCAGGGGGGCCGCTCGCTGTGAAAGGAACAACGATGGAGAAATTATCCCGACGCGCGTCGCGCGAAAATGCTTTCCTGGCCGCCTTTGCCGCCACTTTTGACGACATGCCTCTGGAGCAGGTAATCGAGCAGGCCAACGAGGCTGGAGACTATCCTCTGGACGAGTTCGCTCAGGCGCTGCTGACTGCTTATTATGACCACAGCGCCGAGATCAACGACCTCATCCGCGCCAATCTGAAAGGCTGGACCCTGGAGCGCATTCCCCGGGTCAACTTGACCGTGCTCCGCCTCGCCATTGCGGAAGCGGCCTACGGCCCGGAAAAGCTGCCCGGCGTGGCCATCAATGAGGCCGTGGAACTGACCAAAAAATATGCCGACGAGACCGACTATCAGTTCGTCAACGGGCTGCTGGGCAACGTGGTGCGCCAGTTGGGCCTTGAGAGCGGCGAGCCCGCCCAGGTGTGAGCCATGCTGACGCTGGGATTTGATACAAGCAACTACGCAACCTCTTTGGCGGTGTACGACACCCGCTCCAAAGAGGTTGTTTGTGATAAAAAGAAGTTTTTGCCGGTGCGGCCCGGCCAGCTGGGCCTGCGCCAGAGTGACGCGCTGTTCCACCACACAGCGGCACTTCCGGGCCTGCTGGAAGAGCTTGCCGCCGCAGTGGACCTGACGAAAGTGGAAGCAGTCGGCGTCTCCGCCCGGCCCCGCCCGGTGGATGGCTCCTACATGCCCTGTTTCCTTGCGGGCATTTCCGCCGCCACCTCGTTCAGCAAGGCGAAGGGGATCCCCCTCGTTCAGACCACTCACCAGCAGGGACACATTGCGGCGGCGCTGTATGCCAGCGGCGACGAGAGCCTGTTCGACCGGCAGGCCCTGGTCTTTCACGTGTCCGGCGGCACCACCGACCTTCTGCTCTGCCACGGTGCAGACCGGGTGGAATGTATCGGCACCAGCACTGACCTTTACGCAGGGCAGGCGGTGGACCGGGTGGGCGTGCGCCTTGGTTTTGCGTTTCCTGCCGGTGTGCAGGTGAGTGAGCTTGCGGCCCAGTGTACCGATCCCATCCGCCCCAAAGCCAGTGTAAAGGGCATGCAGTGCAGCTTGTCCGGATTGGAGAATCAGTGCAATCAATTGCTTGCCGCAGGCAAAAGCCCCGCTTATGTATGCCGGTATTGCCTTTTGTGCGTTGCCGAAACCGCTTACAAAATGGTCATCGCCGCGCTGGAGGAACACCCGGGTCTGCCGGTGGTGTTTGCCGGCGGCGTTATGAGCAGCGATGTCATCCAGCGGGAGCTTTCGGCGCGCCTGCCGGGGGCGCATTTTGTGCCCGGCCGTTTTTCCAGCGACAACGCCATCGGCGTAGCCCTGCTTGCGGCACGGGAGGCAGCCCATGACTGATGTGATCGGCGTTTCCGCGCTGAACCTCTATGTAAAGTCCACGCTGGACGGCGACGCTTTTCTATCGGACCTGGCCCTCCGGGGAGAAGTCAGCGGCTTTGTGAACCACGTGAAGAGCGGCCACTGGTACTTCACCCTGAAAGACGAAAAGGCCAGCGTCAAGGCCGTGATGTTCCGCCAGGAGGCCCGCCGCCTTGGCTTTGTTCCCCAGGACGGCATGCGGGTGGTGGTGCGCTGCCGGGTCAGTCTTTACGAGGCCACCGGTTCCTTCCAGGTCTACGTGCAGGATCTTTTCCCGGACGGGCTGGGCGCGGCGCAGCTGGCCTTTGACCAGCTGAAAGCCCGGCTGGAGCAGGAGGGACTGTTCCGTCCTGAGCACAAAAAACCGCTGCCCGCTTATCCGAAACACATCGGCGTGGTCACCAGCGCCACCGGCGCTGCTCTGCAGGACATCCGCAACGTGCTCAGTCGCCGCTGGCCGCTGGCCACGCTGTTGTTGGCAGGGGTGAACGTTCAGGGCCTTGGCGCCGCCGGAGAGATAAGCGAAGCCATTGCAGCGCTGGATTCAAGCGGCCTGGCCGACGTTATCATCGTGGCGCGCGGCGGCGGTTCGCGGGAGGATCTGTGGGTCTTTAACGACGAGCGCATTGCCCGGGTCGCCTATGCCTGCAAAACTCCCCTCATCAGCGCGGTGGGGCATGAGATCGACGTTACAATTCTGGACTATGTGGCGGATCTGCGTGCTCCCACCCCCAGCGCAGCGGCCGAGCTGGCCACCCCTGACCGGGAAGCCGAACGGCAAAAGATATGCACGGTTTTGTCAAATATTCATGAATATATGCATTCCAGGCTGAATTTGTGCTATAATGAACTTGCTGCGGCTCAGCAGACAGCCGGACAATTCACCGGCGAGGCCCTCTGCCGTCCCAGACGGGACAAGCTTCTGGCTCTCTGCGGTCAGCTGCACGAAGCCAGCGCTGAGCGCATGACGGACAAAAAGCGTGAATTGGCGTCGGCCTGCGCGCTGGCTCATTCCCTGAGCCCCTACGCCGTACTGGGCCGGGGCTATGCCATTCTGCGCAGCGAAACAGGTGAGTGCATTCCCGTGGCGGCACTGCAGTCGGGGCAGCCGGTTCTTTTGCAGGGACACGGCGCAAACGCCCGCTGCCGGGTGGAACAGGTCATCCAGACACAGGAGGACACCAATGAAAAATCCAAAGAGTTTTGAGGAGGGCATGGCCCGCCTGCAGGATCTGCTGGACCGTCTGGCCAGCCCGGACACTCCTCTGGAGGAAGCCATTTCTCTTTATACCGAAACCGCGGCTTTGGCGGAATACTGCACCGCCGCGCTGGACAAGGCCCAGTTGAAAATGCAGACCATCGACGAGCGTATCGCGCAGCTCACAAAGCCTCAGGAGGCGAGCGAAGAATGAACTACCGTCAACGCTACGACGCGTATCTTCAGGCATTCAACGAACAGCTGGCTGCCTGCTGCGACACCTATCTGCCCCTGGGCAGTCAGGTGAACGAGGCAGCCCGCTACAGCCTTCTCGCCGGCGGAAAGCGCGTGCGGGCGGTGCTGTGCATGGCAGCCTGCGAACTGCTGGGCGGCAGTGCCGACCAGGCGGCAAGGTTCGCCTGTGCCGTGGAAATGCTCCACTGTTATTCCCTCATCCATGACGATCTGCCCTGTATGGACAACGACGATTTCCGCCGGGGCAAGCCCTCCTGCCATAAGGCTTTTGGCGAGGCCACGGCCCTGCTGGCGGGGGATTTACTGCTCACCGAAGCGTTTGAAGTCATCGCAGACGCCCCGGTCAGCGAAACAGCCCGGGTCCGGGCCAGCGCTGCGCTGGCTCACGGCGCTGGCAGCGCAGGCATGGTTCTGGGGCAGGAGCTGGACCTGCGCTACGAGTGCCAGCCGGTGGGGGAGGAGACCCTCCGCCTGGTACATCGGAACAAGACCGGGGCGCTCATCAATGCGGCAGTCCAGATGGGTGCTTCTGCCGCCGGCGGCAGCAAGGACGATTGCAGTCTGCTGGAGCAGTTCGCCTATGACCTGGGTCTTGTGTTCCAGATCGTGGACGACGTTCTGGACGTGACCAGCACCAGCGAAGAGCTGGGCAAACCCATCGGCAGCGACGCCGAAAACAACAAGACCACATTTGCCACGCTCCATGGCCCGCAAGGAGCCATGGAACTGGCGCAGCAGATCAATGCGGAGGCCTGCGGCCGGCTGAGCCGGGCGTATGGTGAACGATCGGAGTTTTTGACCGCGCTGGCCGAGAGCCTTCTTTGCCGGCGCACCTGAAAGGGAGTATCGCTTTTGGAATTGTTCAAACAAGTTTACGGGTTCAATTATCTTCTGTCCATCTCGCTTACCGGCTGGCTGGTGGCGCAGGTCCTCAAGACCCTGATCAACGGTTTTCTTCTGGGCAAATTCTCTCTGGAGCGGATGTGGGGCTCCGGCGGCATGCCCAGTTCCCATTCCGCCACGGTCTGTTCTCTGGTGGTGGCTGCGGCCCGGCTCTACGGGCCGGATTCGGCCATCTTCGGTCTGGCGTTCATCATGGCCATCATCGTCATGTACGACGCCATGGGAGTGCGGCGTGAGACCGGCGAGCAGGCGAAGATACTGAACCGTATGCTCACCGACTGGATGGAGGCCGAAAGCGCCAACAGCCCCTTCCTTGGCGATAAAAAGCTGAAGGAAATGGTGGGTCACACCCCCTTCGAGGTGCTGGGCGGCGCCATCGTGGGCGTGGCTGTGGGCTGGCTCATCCCCATCATTTGAAGAAAGGGCGGGTGACATGGGTTACCCTTTGTTGCAACAGGTCAACGATCCGCAGCAGCTCAAAGCTCTGCCGGCCGACCGTTTGGAGCCGTTGTGCGAAGAAATACGGCAGTTCCTGATCGAAAACGTCTCAAAAACAGGAGGGCACCTGTCCTCCAATCTTGGCACCATTGAACTCACTGTAGCACTTCACCGGGCGTTCAACACGCCTCAGGACAAGTTTGTTTTTGATGTGGGCCACCAGTGCTATACCCACAAGATCCTCACCGGGCGGCGTGAACAGTTCGGCGGGCTTCGGCAGCTGGGCGGCATATCCGGCTTTCCGAATCCCAAAGAAAGCGTCCACGACGCCTTTGTGGCCGGCCATGGCAACACCGCCATCTCGGTGGCCATCGGCATGGCCCAGGCCAAAAAGATCAAAGGTGAGCCAGGCAAGGTGATCGCCCTGGTGGGCGATGGCGCGTTCACCGGCGGCATGGTGTATGAGGGCATGAACAACATCGACACCCTCAACAACCTGATCGTCATTTTGAACGACAACAAAATGTCCATATCCAAAAACGTGGGTTCTCTGGCACGCTATCTGACCCAGCTGCGCACAAATCCCGAATACTCCAAGGCAAAAGCCAGCCTGGAAAGCGTTCTCGGCGCCATTCCCGGCGTGGGCGCGCCGGTGGTTCGCGCGCTGCAGGCGGGCAAAGCACTGCTGCGGCGGGGCATTTATCACTCCACTATGTTTGAGGAAATGGGATTCCAGTATCTGGGCCCGGTGGACGGCCACGACGTGCTGCGGCTGAGCGAACTGTTCACCAACCTTCAGACGCAGTATGCGCCCGTGTTCATCCACGCCATCACTGTAAAGGGAAAAGGCTTTAAGCCCGCAGAGGAGAATCCGGGTGAATTCCATGGCGTGTCCTCCTTTGACCCTGCGCACATCACCGACCCCGACGTGGCCCCGGACGCCTCTTTCTCCACCCAGTTCGGCAACGACCTGGTGGAGCTGGCCAAAACGAGGCCGAACATCTGCGCCATCACCGCAGCCATGAAATACGGCACCGGGCTGCAGTTTTTCTATCGCCGCTTCCCGGAGCGCTTTTTTGACGTGGGCATGGCGGAACAGCACGCCGTCACCTTTGCGGCGGGCCTTGCCAGCCAGGGAATGCTTCCGGTGGTGGCCATCTATTCCACCTTCCTGCAGCGTTCCTATGACCAGCTGATCCATGACGTGAAGCTGATGGGCAACAATGTGGTGCTGGCCATCGACCGGGCGGGGCTTGTTCCCGGTGACGGTGAAACGCACCAGGGGATCTACGACACCGCATTTTTGAGCCAGATCGGCATTCCGGTGTTTGCCCCCTGCAACTACGCTGAACTGGATCATTGGCTCACCTATGTGGTGGACAAGCTCAGCGGTCCCCGGGCCATCCGTTATCCTCGCGGCGGCCAAAGCCCCGCGCTGGAGTCCCTGGGCTGCAGCGGAAACGCTTTTGACTGCTGCCTTTCCCAGCCGGGCGCCTCCGTTGCGCTTGTGAGCTACGGCAGCATGACCGAAGAGGTGCTGACAGCGGCGGAACTGCTGCGTCAGCGTGGCATTGCCGCAGATGTATACAAGCTTGTACAGCTCTATCCGCTTCCGGAAGGGCTGTGTGACGCACTGCTCGGCTATTCTGCCGTCCTCTTTGCCGAGGACAGCATTGCCGCAGGCGGTATCGGCGAACACCTCGCCCGCCGCCTGGCAGCGCAGAACTTCCAGGGCCGCTATCTCCACAAAGGGATCTCGGCCCGTCAAACACTGCCTCACGCCACAGTACCGCAGATCCGGAAAGTCCTGGGTCTGGACGGCGCCAGTCTGGCGGAGGCCGTCTGTGAGGAATAACGCTTTGAAAATTCGTTTGGATCAATACCTGTGCCAGAACGGGCTTGTCTCCAGCAGGGAGCGGGCCAAAGCGCTCATCATGTCCGGAATTGTGTTCGTGGACCAGCAGAAAGCGGACAAGGCCGGACAGATGATCGCGGAGAACGCGCAGGTGGAAGTGCGCGGCCACGACATTGGCTACGTCAGCCGCGGCGGCCTCAAGCTGGAAAAGGCGATGAAGGTCTTTCCGCTCACTCCGGAAGGAAAAGTCTGCATGGACATCGGCGCCTCCACCGGCGGTTTCACCGACTGCATGCTTCAAAACGGGGCCGTCAAAGTCTATGCGGTGGATGTGGGCTATGGTCAGCTGGCCTGGAAACTGCGCACCGACGAGCGTGTGGTGAACATGGAACGCACCAACATCCGCAACGTCACCCCCGAAATGCTGGATGAACCGGTGGAGTTCTTCAGCGTAGACGTTTCCTTTATCTCTCTCAAACACATTTTTCCTGTGGCCCAGGCAGTCACTGCCCCCGGCGCCGCCGGCGTGTGCCTTGTGAAGCCTCAGTTTGAAGCAGGCCGGGAAAAAGTGGGCAAAAAGGGCGTCGTGCGGGAGGCCGAGACCCATCGTGAAGTTATCCTGCAGGCTGCGGAATACGCTGTACAGAACGGTTTTTCTGTTAGCGGGCTGGAGTATTCGCCCATCAAGGGCCCCGAGGGCAACATCGAATTTCTGATGTTCGTTGAGAAGAGCGAAGAGCCTGCGCCGCTGGACCCGGCTTTGGCCGACACAGTGGTGGCAGCCGCTCACGCCGCGCTGTGACACAAAAAGGGGAGTGCCGTCCATGACGATCTACCTGACTGGCTACAACAAACCGGAGGCAGCCCGGGTCCTTCTGCACGCCGCTGAGCTGCTGCTGGCAGCCGGGGCGCAGGTGGTCCTTGCCGCTGAAGATGATTTTGACCCTCCTTGCGGCGTAGTCTGCCTGCCCGGTGCACAGGCTCTGGCTCAGGCAAACGCGGTTGTGACCGTCGGCGGCGACGGGACCATGCTCCATGCCGCCAAAGAATGCGCACGCCACGGCCTGCCCGTTTTGGGGATCAATCTGGGGCGCACCGGATTTCTGGCAACCTGCGAGCTGGACGAGATGGAGCAGAAACTCCGCAAACTGGCTGCCGGGGAATTTTTGGTGGAACACCGGGCGCTCCTTCAGGCAGAATGTACCGGAGCGGACGGGCCTCTGATCGCCCTCAACGACCTTGTGGTCTACAGCGGCCAGCGGCGGCAGACGGTTGACCTGGACATTCTGTGCGACGGGCTGCCGGTGAGCAACTGCCGGGGCGACGGCGTCATCCTTGCCACCCCCACCGGTTCCACAGCCTACTCGCTGTCTGCCGGCGGCCCCATTCTGGACGCCCGTATCCGCGGGCTGGTGGTCACCAGTATCTGTGCCCACAGCCTTCAGCGCCCAGCCATTGTCTTTGCTGCCGACCGCCAAATTACGGTGCGTCCGGGTGCAGACCAGCGCGGCCCCATCTTCATCAGTTCCGACGGCGAGCGCGAGATCTCTCTGCCAGCCGGCGGGGAACTGCGGGCAGGGCTCTCTCAAAAGAGTGTAAAGTTAATAACCTTTAATGGCACAGACCAGTTCGATGCCATCGATAAAAAACTTCGCGGCAGGTGATTCAAATGAAAAATGACCGACATGCAAAGATTCTGGAACTGATCGAACAGTATCCCATTGACCGTCAGGAGGATCTGCTGGCTTATCTGAACGAAGCGGGCTTCTCGGTGACCCAGGCCACTGTTTCCCGTGACATCCGGCAGCTTCATCTTATCAAGGCGGCAGTGGGCGGCGGCAAATACCGCTATGTGTCCAGTGTTTCTGCAAAGGGCGCCCGCCATTCCCAGGGACGGTTCGAGACCATCTTCCGGGAGTCGGTGCTCAAGGCGGACTGGGCCGGCTGCACGGTGCTGGTGCGCTGCTATCCCGGAATGGCCAGCGCCGCCTGCGAACTGTTCGACTCCATGCAGTGGGATTATGACGTGATCGGCACCCTTTCGGGCGACGATACGTTCCTTGCACTAATGCGCACGGAAGAGGCCGCCCAGGCCATCTGCGCCGAGCTGCAGCAATATATCACCCGTCACTGACCGGCCCTGCCGCGCAGAACGGAAAAGGGGGCCGAAGGGCTTTGCTGAAGAATCTGAAAATTGAAAATGTTGCGGTCATCGAAAAGGCCGAAGCGGAGTTCTCGTCCGGTCTGAACGTTCTGACCGGCGAGACGGGCGCAGGCAAAAGTATCCTGATCGACTCCATCAATGCCATTCTGGGCAACCGCACCAGCCGCGACCTTGTCCGCACCGGGGCGGGCAAAGCCTGTATCTGGGCCACCTTCACCGGCCTGCCCGAGGCTGTTCGCAGCCAGCTGGAACAGGCAGGCTATGAGGCGGGAGACGAACTTCTTCTTTATCGTGAGATCAGTGCCGAAGGCAAGAGCAACTGCCGGGTCAACGGCATGCCTGCCACCGCAGCCATGCTGCGGGATCTCTCCTCCGGTCTCATCAACATCCACGGGCAGCACGACAATCAGAATCTGACCAATCCGTCCCGCCATCTGGCGCTGCTGGATCTCTACGCCCAGAACGAAAAACAATACAGCGAATACCGCCAGGTCTACCGTCAGCTGATCGCAGTCAAACGCCAGGCGGACGCGTTGCAGATGGATGAGGCCGAAAAACAGCGCCGGCTGGAACTGCTGCGCTTTCAGGTAGACGAGATCGAGTCCGCCGCGCTGCAGCCGGAGGAAGAAGAACAGCTGACCGCCCGCCGGCAGGTGCTCAGCCATGCCCAGACCATCCTGGAGCAGGTGAGCGCCGCTCACAACGCTCTGGCCGGAGGAGACGATTTTGGCGGAGCCGCCGACCTGCTGGGCGACGCCGCGGGTCAGCTGGAAGGCGCCGCCCAATTGGACGAATCACTGCAGAGCGCCTATGAGCGGCTGAATGATCTGTATTACACCGCCCGGGAGCTGGCCACCGACCTGGCAGACCGGCTGGAAAGCTATGGCATGGACCCCGCCGAACTGGACCGGGTGGAGACCCGCTTGGACGAAATCTACCGCCTCAAGCAAAAATACGGCGGCTCGGTGGAAAAAGTGTTGGAGCACGGCCAGGCCGCCCGCGAAGAACTGGAAAACATCGAACAGTCAGACGAGACCCTGGCCAAGCTGAACGCCGAAAAGCAGGCACTCTACCGTCAGGCAAAGGAAAAGGCGGAGGCGCTCACTCAGACCCGCCTCAATGCGTTCCGCGACCTGGAAGAAAAGCTGGTGGAAGCCTGCACCTTCCTGAACATGCCCGGTGTTCGTTTTGCTTTACAGCACAGCCGAGGACCTTTGGCTGGGGCGGGGCAGGATACCCTGGAATTCTATATTTCGCCCAACCCCGGCGAGACTCCAAAGCCGCTGGCAAAAATTGCAAGCGGCGGCGAACTGAGCCGGATCATGCTGGCCCTCAAGAGCGCGCTGGCGGAAAAGGACGCCATCCACACCGTCATCTACGACGAGATCGACACCGGTGTATCCGGCTCGGCAGCAGGCCGTATCGGGCAAATGCTCAAACAGACGTCCGCGGGGCGGCAGGTCATCTGTATCACCCACACAGCCCAGATCGCAGCATTGGCAGACCGGCACTTGCTGATCCAGAAAAACGTGGAAGGTGAGCGCACCTACACCAAACTTTATCCCCTGGATGGTGATGGCCGGGTTCGGGAGCTGGCCCGCATCATTTCCGGCGACCAGATCACCCCCATCGCCCTGGCCAATGCCCGGGAAATGCTGGGCCTGGACCCTTGACAAAAGGAAAAGGCACAGCTATACTGTACAGTATCAAATGCGAAGAAGGGAACCAGTACCCCTTGAAAGCGCGGCACAGAGAAGCCCTGGTTGGTGAAAAGGGCAGCGTGCGCAAGGGCGAATACATCCCGGAGCAGCAGGCTGAACAGCGCGTTTTGCGCCCGGTAGGCCCCGCCGTGGTGCGCACGTTACAGCGCAAGGGTGTCTTTGTGCACCCGCCGAGGCTGCCTTTCGCGAGGAAGGCGGCGAACAGAGGTGGTACCGCGATGTTTCGCCCTCTGCCAATTCATTTTGGCAGGGGGCTTTTTTCATGCCCTTTGCCCGCAAAACAAAGGAGGAAAACGAACGAATGACCATTTATGACGAGCTGGTCGCCCGCGGCCTCATTGCCCAGGTGACCGATGAGGAAGAGATCAAGGACCTCATCAACAACGGCAAAGCCACCTTCTACATCGGCTTTGACCCCACGGCCGACTCTCTGCATGTGGGCCACTTCATGGCGCTCATGCTCATGCGCCGGCTGCAGAAGGCCGGCAACCGCCCCATCGCCCTGATCGGCGGCGGCACCGGCATGGTGGGCGACCCCAGTGGCCGCACCGACATGCGCTCCATGATGACCGTGGAAACCATCCAGCACAACTGCGAGTGCTTCAAAAAGCAGATGAGCAAGTTCATCGATTTTTCTGAGGGCAAAGCCCTTATGCTGAACAACGCCGACTGGCTGATGAAGCTGAACTACATCGAGCTGCTGCGGGAAGTGGGCGCCTGCTTCTCGGTGAACAACATGCTCCGGGCCGAGTGCTACAAGCAGCGGATGGAAAAGGGTCTGTCTTTCCTGGAGTTCAACTACATGATCATGCAGTCCTACGACTTCTATCACATGTTCCAGACCATCGGCTGCAACCTGCAGTGCGGCGGCGATGACCAGTGGTCCAACATGCTGGGCGGCACCGAACTCATCCGCCGCAAGCTGGGCAAGGACGCCTACGCCATGACCATCACCCTGCTGCTCACCAGCGAGGGCAAGAAGATGGGCAAGACCCAGAAGGGCGCCGTCTGGCTCGACCCCGAAAAGACCACTCCGTACGAGTTCTACCAGTACTGGCGCAACGTGGACGACGCCGACGTGCTGAAGTGCCTGCGCATGCTCACCGACCTGCCCCTGGAGCAGATCGACGAGATGGATCACTGGCAGGGCGGCGAGCTGAACAAAGCCAAGGAGATTCTGGCCTTCGAGCTCACCAAGCTGGTCCACAGCGAAGAGGAAGCCCGTAAAGCGCAGGAGACCGCCCGTGGCCTGTTCAGCGGTTCCGCCGACGCCGAAAACATGCCCTCCACCACTCTCACCGCCGATCAGCTGGCCGACGGTAAGATCGGTATTCTGGACATGATGTTGGCCGCAAAACTGGTGCCCAGCAAGCGTGAAGCCCGTCAGCTCATCCAGCAGGGCGGCGTTCTGCTGGACGGCGAGAAGGTCGCCGACCCCACCATGACCGTCACCGCCGAGGCCCTGGCCGCCGGCGTGGTCATCAAGAAAGGCAAGAAGGTCTATCACAAGGTCCAGCTGTAAAAACGTAAAAAAGGAGCACTGCCAAACCGGCAGTGCTCCTTTTTTGTGTGGAATAGCGCTCACAGGCCAAACGCCTTTCGCAGGGCTTCCAAGGCCGTGTCCTCGTCCTCTGCGGCCACCAGCAGGGAAATATCCACCGAGCTGGTGGTGATGAGATGGATGGGCACCTGCGCCGCGGCCATTACCTCCATCACCCGGGAGGCGACACCGCACAGGTTTGGCATTTCCTGCCCAAAGAGGGTCAGTTTGGTATAGCCGCCGCTGATCAGGGGAGCGGGGCCGCTTTTACCTGCCGTGACCTGGGGCAGGGTGCGCATTACGATGGACCAGTTATCGTAAGAGGTGGTAAAGCTCATGGCCGCCACATCGCCCTGCGGCAGGCCCTGGCAGATCATGTCCATGTTGACGCCCGCCTCGGCAAAGGGGGAAAGATACCCTGCCGGGCCGCCCTCGCTCTGGCGCACGGCAGGAAACGCCACCACCATGATATTTTGTTCGCTGGAAAGCTGGGAAATCCCGTACATTTGCTCCGCCTCCGTTTTACAGGTCAAGAAACGCATTGTCGATGTTATCCCGCAGAACTGATTCTATGTAGCTGCGGCTGAAATTCGGGAAATTTTCCCGAACGCCGTGGCTTGCAGCCAGCTCGTCGGTATAGTCTTTGTAAAGATAGATGTGTATCTGGGAGAAGTTGCGGCCGTAATGATTCACCGTGGGGTGCAGCATTGGCTCTTTCAAAACGGTCTCGCTGCTGCCATCCGGCTGGGTGATTTTTTCCAGCGTAAAGCTCAGCACCACACCGATCATTGTATCCGCCGTGGACTGGGCATTCAAAAAATTGCCCAGGGAATAGGCCACAAACACCTGGCGGCCGTCCGCCGCAGTGAGCCACTGTGCGTCCTGCACCACATGGGGATGTGTGCCGATGACCACGCCCGCGCCCCAGTCCGCCATCTGCTGGGCAAGGGCACGCTGGGCGTCGGTGGCTTTATGGCTGCCCTCCACGCCCCAGTGCACACCCACCACCACAAAGTCTGCCTGCTGGCGGGCCAGTTCGATCTGGCGCTGTATCACATCGGTCTGACTGGTGTAGATGAGGTTCGCCTCCGCACCCGACGGGGTGGGGATACCGTTGGTGAACTCCGTATAGGAAAGATAGGCAATGCGTATGCCGTTCGTTTCCCGGATCACAATGTTTTCGTAGTCCTCTTCGCCTGCGTACAGCCCGCAGGTCACTGCGTCTTCGGGCAAGCTTGCCCAGAAGCGTCTGGTGGCGGCAATTCCCTCGGCGCCTTTGTCATAGGTATGATTGTTTGCCAGGCAGAACACCCGGAAACCGGTGTCATACAATTCGCGCCCCATATCCCCGGGGGTGGAAAAGCAGGGATAGCTGCTGGGCTCCAGTTCGTCGTTGACCAGCGTCTCCTGGTTGATCCAGTTCACATCAAAGCCGGCGTAAAACTCCCGCACCGCGTCGTAGCAGAAAGAAAAATCATATCCGTCTTTGCCTTCCGCCTGCGCCCGGCGTGCCGCCTGATTGTAAATCCCGGTGTGTATGAGATTATCGCCCGTGGCGGAAAAGCGCACCGTCGAAACTGTGGGCGTGGGTTGCGGTGTGGGGGAAGGGGAGGGAGCCGGTGTGGGTGTGGGCTGTGCCTGCGAAGCCGCATTCCGCACTGAATCCACCGCGCTGCCCAGCAGTGGCACGACCATCAGCAAGGCAAGAACAGCAAGCGCAAGAACGATCAGTCGTTTCTTCATCGTGTCACCCTTACAGCAGTTCTTTCATCAGGTCTTTCATGGTGTAAAGCCCAGGGCCTTTATTGGCAAGAAACACCGCCGCGTTCACCGCACCATTGGCAAACACCCGCCGCGAACCTGCGCTGTGGCTCAAGGTGATGACTTCATCGGGCCCGCAGAACAATATCTCATGCTCGCCCACGATACTGCCGCCCCGCACCGAGTGCAGGCCGATCTCCCGCGGAGAACGCTTCTGGCGCACGCTGTGGCGGTCATACACATACTCATAGGGCTGGTCCGCAACTTTATTGATCTCGTCCGCAAGCAGCAGGGCGGTGCCGCTGGGCGCGTCCAGCTTGTTGTGATGGTGCTTTTCGATGATCTCGATGTCGTAGTCCAGCCCCAGCGCCGCGGCAGCCTGCTGCGCCAATTGGGCCAGCAGGTTGATCCCCATGGACATGTTCGCGCTTTTGAACACGGCGCAGCGGGCGCTGGCCTCGGTCAGCAGTTTCTCTGCCTCTTCGTCCAGGCCCGTGGTGCAAATGACGCAGGGCAGGGCATGCTTTGCGCAGAAACGCAAGGCGTTCTTGGTTGCGGCAGGACTGGAAAAATCGATGAGGACGTCCGCCTCCACGTTCAGTTCTTCCAGGCTCGCGGCCACGGGAATGGCGCCACTCTGGGGGGTGACGTCCACGCCTCCCACCACACGGCAATCGTCGCGCTGTTCGATCAGTTCACAAAGGACCTTACCCATACGGCCGTTGATCCCCTGAATGATAATGCGGGTCATGGTATATCGTTCTCCTGTTCTTTTCACAAAAGGCCCGACGCAAAAGCGCGGGCCTTTTGATGTGTTCCTTTTAAATCAGACCGGCGTTCTGAAGTTCCCGGCGTACCAGCTCGGCATGGTCGTCGCTCAGCGGGACCAGCGGCAGGCGGCAGGGACCGGCCGGGAGGCCCATCATGTCCAGAGCAGCCTTCACGGGGATGGGGTTCACCTCACAGAACATTGCCTTGCACAGCCCCATCAGCTGCAGCTGCAGGTCACGGCTCTCTGCGACTTTGCCTTCAAACCACAGCTGGCACATGCGGTGCACCGGTTCGGGCGCCACGTTGGAGACCACAGAAATCACGCCTTTGCCGCCCAGTGCCAGAATGGGCACCACCTGGTCGTCGTTGCCCGAATAAAGGGGCAGCTCATCGCCGCACAGTGCAGCGGTCATGGCGATCTGGCTGATGTTGCCGCTGGCCTCCTTAATACCGCAGATGAGCGGGTTTTTGGCCAGTTCCTTCGCAGTGGCGGACTCGATGTTCACGCCCGTGCGGGAAGGCACATTATAGAGGATGGCAGGCAGCCCGGCGGCGTCCACGATGGTGTTGAAGCTGGCAACAAGGCCGCGCTGGGTGGTCTTGTTGTAATAGGGGGTCACCAGCAGCAGCGCGTCCGCACCACGGGCCTTGGCCTCTTTGGACATCTCCACCGCGTGCTCGGTGTAGTTGGAGCCGGTGCCCGCAATGACAGGGATACGTCCGGCCGCGGTCTCCACCGCCACCCGAATGCACTCCAGATGTTCGTCATCCTTCAGCGTGGCAGACTCACCGGTGGTGCCGCAGATCACGATGGCGTCGGTGCCGCCCTTGATCTGGAACTCGACCAGATCGGCCAGTCCTTTGTAGTCCACGCTGCCATCCGGCAGCATGGGAGTGATGATGGCCACAGCGGCCCCGGTGAAGATCGGCATTTTCATTGCGCTCAGCTCCTTTTGTCAGTCAAAATAGCCCTTGGCAGCCAGCAGTTCCGCCAGCAGGACGCCCCCGCCCGCAGCACCGCGCAGGGTGTTGTGGGAGAGGCAGACGAACTTGTAATCATACTGGGTGTCCGGGCGCAGACGGCCGATGGAGACCGCCATGCCATTTTCCAGGTTGCGGTCCAGCTTGGTCTGCGGCCGGTCGTTCTCCTCGAAATAGTGCAGGAAGTGCTTGGGTGCGCTGGGCAGCGCCAGACGCTGCGCCTCGCCCTCAAAGTTTGCCCAGCGCTCCAGGATCTCTTCCTTGCTGGGCTTTTTGTCAAAACTCATAAACACTGCGGCCATATGTCCGTCGGTCACCGGAATGCGCAGGCACTGAGCAGTGATGGAAGGGGAGAGGGCCGGCACGATAGCGCCCTTTTCCACCTTGCCCCACAGCTTCAGAGGCTCCTGCTCGCTCTTTTCCTCTTCGCCGCCGATGTAGGGAATGCAGTTATCCACCATTTCCGGCCAGGTGGCAAAGGTCTTGCCCGCGCCGGAGATGGCCTGATAGGTGCACACCAGCACCTTGGAAAGGCCAAACTCATCCTTCAGCGGGTGCAGGGCAGGCACATAGCTCTGCAGCGAGCAATTGGATTTCACAGCAACAAAGCCCTTTTTGGTGCCCAGACGCGCACGCTGGGCGGCAATGACCTCCAGGTGTTCCGGATTGATTTCCGGCACCACCATGGGAACATCGGGAGTAAAGCGGTGAGCGCTGTTGTTGGAGACCACCGGGCACTCCGCCTTGGCATAGCTCTCTTCCAGCGCGCGGGTCTCTTCTTTCTTCATATCCACCGCGCAGAACACAAAATCCACCTTGGAGGCCACTTCCTGAACATGGGAGGCGTCCAGCACCACCATGTTCTTGACCTGCTCCGGCATGGGATCGGGCATAGCCCAGCGGCTGCCCACGGCTTCTTCGTAGGTTTTGCCCGCCGAACGGGGAGAGGCCGCCACCACGGCCAGATGGAACCAGGGATGCTGCGCCAGCAGAGATACGAAACGCTGGCCGACCATGCCGGTGGCGCCCACAACGCCCACTTGATACTGTTTCATAGTTCACTCGTTCCTTTCCGCAAAGCCCTCTTGTGTTCGCCGGTGCGGGCGTATAAAAAAAACCGGCTTGAAAACCGGCAATGTATGCAATATAATAAATTAGATTGCATAGCGTGCACAGTGCACCACACCTTAAAACATGTCTTTAATATAGCATTGCTGTGAAGCAATGTCAATTATCAAGAAAGGCAATACTCCATGCTCAAAAAAGATTTTTGGTTCGACCTTCCCCATGAACTGATTGCCCAGGAACCGGCTGATCCGCGGGACTCTGCCCGTCTCCTGTGTGCTGCGCGGGGCAGCGATGAACTTCGGCACCAGATCTTCCACGACCTGCCTGACCTATTAAATGCGGGCGATCTTTTGGTTGTGAACGATTCCAAAGTTTTGCCCGCCCGATTGGTGGGTGAAAAGGCCGGAACCGGCGCCGTGAGTGAAATTCTGCTTCTTCGCCAGGTGAAAGGTGATGTCTGGGAATGCCTGGCAAAGCCCGGCAAACGGCTGAAAGCCGGCACCGAAGTAGTCTTTGGCGACGGCAGCCTGCGGGCGGTCATCCGCGAGACGATGGAAGACGGCAACAAACTGGTGGAGTTTTTCTACGACACCCAGACGCTCTATGAAAAGCTGGACGAGTTCGGAAAAATGCCTCTGCCTCCCTACATCACCCGCCAGCTGGAAGATCAGAGCCAGTATCAGACCGTCTACGCCAAAGAGCTGGGAAGCGCCGCCGCTCCCACCGCCGGCCTGCATTTCACTCCGGAACTGATGGAACGCCTGCGCCAAAAAGGCGTTGATTTTGCCGAAGTGACCCTTCACGTGGGCCTTGGCACCTTTCGCCCTGTGAAAGAGGACGACATCGCAGACCATCAAATGCACTCCGAATGGTACTGCGTCAGCGAGGAGACTGCCCGAAAGATCAACGAGACCAAGGCCCGGGGCGGCCGCGTGATCTGTGTGGGCACCACCAGCTGCCGCACGCTGGAATCGGTGGCGGCCAAATACGGCGAAGTTCGTGCCTGCAGTGGAGATACCGACATCTTCCTGTATCCCGGATGTGAATTCCGGTGCATGGACGGCCTCATCACCAACTTCCACCTGCCTGAGAGCACGCTCATCATGCTGGTCAGCGCCTTCTATGGTTATGAGCGCACGATGGCCGCTTACAAAGAGGCTGTGGCACAGAAATACCGCTTTTTCAGTTTTGGCGACGCCATGCTTATCCTGTAAACGAAAGGAACTTTACACATGCCTTACCGCCTGATCAAAACCGAGCACGCCGCCCGCCGCGGGCAGTTTGAAACGGTGCATGGGACCGTGCAAACGCCGGCTTTTATGAATGTGGCCACCGCCGCAGCCATCAAAGGCGGACTTTCCGCTTTTGATTTGAAGGATATTGGCTGCCAGGTCATGCTGTGCAACACCTACCATCTGCACCTGCGTCCGGGGGACAAGCTGGTAGCGGAACTGGGCGGCCTGCACAAGTTCACCCGCTGGGATGGCCCCATCCTCACCGACAGCGGCGGGTTCCAGGTGTTCAGCCTGGCCAAACTGCGCAACATCACCGAAGAGGGCGTGACCTTCCACTCCCATTTGGACGGGCACAAGATCTTTATGGGCCCGGAAGAAAGCATGCAGATCCAGGCAAACCTCGGTTCCACCATTGCCATGGCCTTTGATGAGTGTGTGGAGAACCCTGCCCAGTATGACTATGCAAAGGCCAGCTGTGAGCGCACCGTGCGCTGGCTGGCCCGCTGCAAAAAGGAAATGGCACGGCTGAAGGCCGAGGGGCTTGCCACCAACCCGCACCAGCTGCTCTTCGGCATCAACCAGGGCTGCACCTTTGACGAACTGCGCGTGGAACACATGAAGCAAATCGCAGACATGGACCTGGACGGCTATGCCATCGGCGGCCTGGCGGTGGGGGAGCCTGCTGAGGAGATGTACCGTATCATCACCGCCGTGGAGCCCTTTGCCCCGAAGGATAAGATCCGCTATCTGATGGGCGTGGGCACGCCCGGCAACATCATTGAGGGCGTGTGGCGCGGCGTGGACCTGTTTGACTGCGTCATGCCCAGCCGAAACGCCCGTCACGGCCATTTGAACACCTGGAGCGGGATCATCAACATCAAAAACCTCAAATACGAAAAGGACGAGCGCCCCATCGACCCGGAGTGCGACTGCCCCGTCTGCCGCAACTTCAGCCGCGCCTATCTGCGGCACCTCTTCAAAGCGGACGAAATGCTGGGCATGCGTCTGGCCGTCATGCACAACCTTTATTTCTACAACCATCTCATGGAGCGTATCCGCGCCGAACTGGACGCCGGCACCTTTGAAACCTTCCATGACCGGTATGTTACGCTGCTGGATACCCGCATTTGATCGGGTTTTCACTTGCAAAATGCGCGTGTATCCGCTATAATTGATTTTAATACGATCCCGGATTTCGAGAGGAGTTAAACAAAACGATGAACATTCAGTTTCTGAGCAGTATGGACGCTAACACCATGAGCAACATCAGCATGATCGCCATGCTGGTGATCATGTTTGCTGTGATGTACTTTTTGCTGTACCGTCCCCAGAAAAAGCAGCAGAAGAAGGACGCCGAGATGCGCAATTCTCTGGAGATCGGCGATGAGGTGACCACCATCGGCGGCATTGTGGGCCGCGTGATCGCCCTCAAAGAGGACACCTTCGTGCTGGAGACCGGCAGCGACCGCACTAAGATCCGCTTCCGCCGCGCCGCTGTGCAGGCTGTGACCAAGCTGGACATGGAAGCTCCTGCCCAGAAGTAAATCCCATCGGACTAAAACGACGCCTCCCTGCATACTGTTTAGTGTGCAGGGAGGTGCTTTTTTATGCCAAAACAGCAAAAATCAGGCCAGCGCTTCGGACAAAACGCCGGCTCCAAGCCTTTGAAACAAATTCTGATCGCAGGCATTGCAGGCTTTGCCGTGACACTTCTTGTCCTTCTTTTGTGCAGCTGGCTCTACACCAAAACCCAGCTGCCTTCCTGGTCCGTCGTTCCCATGGCCACCTGCGCCGTTTGTCTCGGGTGTTTTGTCTGCGGAATGAGCCTTGCGCGCAGTTTCAAAAAGAATGGCCTGTTCTGCGGCCTGTGCACAGGGACTGTCTTTTATTTGGTTTATCTTGCTGCCGCACTGTTGAACGGCCAGTTCGATTTCACTGCCATGGCCGGGATCAAGCTGGTTTGCTACATCCTTGCGGGCTGCTTTGGCGGATACCTGGGCATTCTCGCTGCCGAGCGAAAGCGCACCCGCCGCCCCACATAAAAAAAGCGCTCCGCTGCAGTGCGGAGCGCTTTTTCATAGAGAAAAGAAAAGCTGCATATCATATGCTATCAATGTTAAAAAGAGGTACAAGCTATGTGGACGTATCGACCAGCAGACAGCAGCACTCCCATACAGCAAAAAAACGGGCCACGCGCTGTCACGGCCCGCACGGAGCCCATTGACCGCCTTTCCGCCGCAGCGTCCCATGAACGGCGCAGCACCGTTCAGCAGCCGGCGGCATTTATCCGGGCACAACAACAACGCGCTGCCCTGGACGAAAGTCTCCTGCGGGAAGAAAAAGCCCGGGCCAAAGGCTTTGGCCTGAGCGTGACCGCCCGACCGGGGCATGCTCAGGTCAGACCTGCCCGGATGATACGCACCGCCTGCGTACTGGGAGGCCTTTATCTGGCAGGCCTTGCGGCAGGTTCTCTCAGCAGCCGCTTTCTCAGCGAGCCGCTGCTGACCTATGCCCGCTATTTTGCTTCCATCGACTTGAACCTGAGAACCACCGGCAATGCGGCGATGGTGTTCAGTGTGAGCTTTTTATCCCTGTTTTGCCAATTGACTCTGATTCTCATCGCCGGTTTTTGCGTTCTCGGTCTCGGCCTCATTCCCATCACTCTGGTGCTGAAGGGCGCCGGGGCAGGGGTTTTCACCGCACTTTTGTATCAGCAGCTCGGCCCCGCCAAAGGTCTTTTGCTGCAGGCGCTGGTTTTTTGGCTTCCTGAAACGCTGGGAAGTCTTTTTGTATTATTGTTAAGCTCTTCTGCTTTACATTTATCTTGCAGCCTTTTGCAATGCTGCCTGGGGCAAACCCACAGCGGGCTTGGGGGAGCTTCCCGTCGCCTGATCCATCGCTATTTGACCATCTGCTTTGTTTCCATGCTGATCTGCGGGCTGTCAGTTCTCCTGACCCTGGTCTTCGGCAGTCTCTTCTGACATCAAAGAAGGCTTCTCAGGCTCGATATAGGAGATTTTGGACAGGGGAGTGGACTTGGCTGCCTTGCGCAGTTTGTCGGTGTTGATGTGGGTATAGATCTCCGTAGTGGACACATGAGCATGGCCCAAGATCTCCTTGAGCTCCAGCATGTCCACATTTCCGTGGCGGTACATCAAAGTCGCCGCAGTGTGGCGCAGCTTATGCGCCGAATAGCCCTTGCCGGAGAGTCCGGCGGTCTGAAGGCACCGGTCAACGATCTGCTGCACACGCCGCGCGCTCAACCGTTTGCCTGTCTTTTTGGATACCAAAAGCGCCTGAGGCTCCTGCAGATTTCCCAGTGCCGCACGGGCCGCACGATAGTGCCGCAGAGCGTCCAGGCATGCGGCGTTCAAATAGACCAGCCGCTCTTTGTTGCCTTTGCCGACGATACGTACCGTGTCTTCCTGAAAGTCCTTTAAGTCGATGGCCACCAGTTCGCTCAGACGCATTCCGCAGTTCAAAAACAGGGTCAGAATGCAGAAATCTCTTTCGTAAAAGTCACTTTGTATATTTTTTAACAAGTCAATACTTTCTTCCAACGAAAGATATTTGGGCAGTGCTTTTTTCAGGCTGGGAATGGAAATATCTTTGGCCGGATCTTCCGAAAGGCGATTGGATTTCACGGTCATAAAACGGTAAAAGCTTTTGATACTGGTAAGTTTCCGCGCCCGGGCCGCCGGTTCGTTGCGACGTTCGTTCTTCAGAAAATACAGATACTCATAGATCTCCGACTGAGTCACACTGCCAATGGTGGCCGTGTCAACGCCTCGGATGTCGATGTCGTCAAATTCGCAGTTTGCAGGCGCAGCACCGCGCTCACGCAGAAGGAATTTGAAGAACAGGCGAAGATCAATGTAATACGCATTGACCGTGCGGGGCGAACGGTTAAGGATGGCTCCAAGATAATTCAAGAAATCCCGAACGTCCCTTGGGATGTCTTCATAAGGTGCATGGCGTTCAGGGTGCATGGTGTCAATGTAGGTGCTCATGGAATTCTGGCGGTGGATGCTCCGTTTCTCCTCCCCTCAATTTCGCTAAATTTTTATTTAGCGAAATTGCATCCATTGAAATCAGTATACCTTCCCCAATAAGATTTGTCAAGGCTGTGCCCTCCAGCGCCTCAACAACGTTTTGCAGTGACATGTATTCCATTATATAAAAGCACCGCTGCGCGCAGCGGTGCTTCGTATAATTTATTTGATGGCCTGTATCGCGTCCCGAAGATAGCTCACACCCACCAGTTCAATGTCTGCAAAATCCTTTGGATCCAGCTGTTTCAAACTGTGGCGCGGAACGATGGCCCTGGTGAAGCCAATCCGCTGCGCTTCGCGAAGCCGCAGCTCCAGGAAGGTCACATTGCGCACTTCCCCGCCAAGGCCCACTTCCCCAATGGCCACCGTCTTGTCATCGATGGGCTTATCCAGCATGGACGAGACCATCGCAAGGCACACCGCCAGATCGCAGGCCGTTTCGTCCAGTTCCAGGCCGCCTACAATATTGAGATAAACGTCCAGGCTGCCGAAGAAATAACCTGCCCGCTTTTCCAGCACAGCCACCAGCAGATTGGCGCGGTTGAAGTCAAATCCGCTGGCAGTGCGCCGCGGCACATTGAAGCTGCTTTTGGTCACCAGCGCCTGCACTTCGCTCAAGATGGGACGTGTGCCCTCCATCGTGCAGGCCACGCAATTGCCGCTGGTGCCCAAAGGACGGCCTTCCAGCAGCACCTGCGAGGGATTCTCGATCTCGGTCAGGCCGTGGCCTGTCATGTCAAACATGCCGATCTCATTGGTGGAGCCATAGCGGTTTTTGGCCGCCCGCAGCACCCGGTAAGGCAGGGTCTTGTCTCCTTCAAAGTAAAGCACCGTATCCACGATGTGCTCCATCACCTTGGGGCCCGCGATGGCTCCGTCCTTGTTCACGTGGCCTACGATAAAGGTGGGGATCTCGCAGTTTTTCGCAACGGTCAAAAGACGTGCCGAGCACTCCTTCACCTGGGACACACTGCCCGCAGAACTGGACACATCGTTGCAATGCATGGTCTGGATGGAGTCGATGACCACCAGATCCGGCTTTGTCTGCTCGATAAGACCGCAAATATCGTCAATGTCGGTCTCGGCGGCAAGGTGGATGTTCTGCTGAGGCACCTGGAGGCGGTCGGCGCGCAATTTGATCTGACGCACCGATTCCTCACCGGTGATATAGAGCACCTGGCAGCGGTCGCTGATGGCTCCGCAGAGCTGCAGCAGCAAAGTGGACTTGCCCGCGCCGGGTTCGCCGCCCAGCAGCACCACGCTGCCCAGTACCACACCACCGCCCAGCACCCGGTCCAGTTCGGAGATCCCGGTCACAATGCGGCTTTTTTCCTCGGTGGTGCTCACTTCCGAGAGGCGGCGCGCCGTGATACTGGTAACGCCGGAAGGCCGGGCCGCCGCACTGCGGGCCGCAGTCTTTGGTTCCGGGACCATCACATCCTCCACCATCGTGTTCCACGCCCCGCAGCTGGGGCACCGGCCCATCCACCGGGGACTGCTCTCACCGCAGTTGGAACACACAAAAATCGTTTTCAGCTTGTTATCCTTCAAAACTCAAACCGCCTTCGCACTCAGTATCCGAACACGCCCTCAAGGGATTCATCGTTGTCGATCCAGTCCTGCACCAGCACCATGCGGTAGTCGTTCCGGGTGTCACGAATGTACACCTTTTCAATGCCCGCGTTAATGATCATACGCTTGCACATGGAGCAGCTGCTGGCGTCTTTCACATAATCGCCGGTCGACATATCGATCCCCACCAGATACAGCGAGCTGCCCAACATCTTGTCCCGGGAGGCGCTAATGATGGCGTTGGCCTCAGCATGGACGCTGCGGCAGAGTTCGTACCGCTCTCCGCGGGGGATCTTCAGCTTTTCACGAATGCAGACTTTCATATCGTCGCAATTCTTGCGGCCCCGGGGCGCACCCACATAGCCAGTGGAGATCACCTCGTCGTTTTTCACGATCACAGCGCCATAGTGTCGGCGCATGCAGGTGCCGCGCTGGGAGACGCTTTCGGCAAGGTCCAGATAATAATTTATTTTGTCACGACGTTCCATTGTTACTCGTTCCCCCTTCGATAATGGCGCTTGGATAAGATTAAGTATATCACAGGGCGTTTGCGGCGGCAACAAAAAGCGCCGCAAACGTGCTTGACGTTTGCGGCGCAGTTGGAGGTGCCGACCGGATTTGAACCGGTGAATGAAGGTTTTGCAGACCTTTGCCTTACCACTTGGCCACGGCACCAGATAAGAACCGAGGAGAACGTCGGTTCTGTTTTTTGGAGCGGCTTACGAGGCTCGAACTCGCTACCTCCACCTTGGCAAGGTGGCGCTCTACCAGATGAGCTAAAGCCGCATAAAATGGTGCCTCCGATCGGAATCGAACCAATGACACGGGGATTTTCAGTCCCCTGCTCTACCAACTGAGCTACAGAGGCAAATTGGCGACCCGGATGAGGCTCGAACTCACGACCTCTAGCGTGACAGGCTAGCGTTCTAACCGACTGAACTACCGGGCCACGGTGGTGGAAGTTAACGGGCTCGAACCGCTGACCCTCTGCTTGTAAGGCAGATGCTCTCCCAGCTGAGCTAAACTTCCTTAAAAAATGGAGCGGCTTACGAGGCTCGAACTCGCTACCTCCACCTTGGCAAGGTGGCGCTCTACCAGATGAGCTAAAGCCGCAAATCCATGGTTTGCACCGCCAATCTCGTTTGGCGACGGTGTTTATTTTACCTCATCTTTCCTGCTTTGTCAAGACTATTTCTCAACTTTATTTTAGTTTCTCCAAAGACGGGCAAACCATGTATTTTTTAAAAGGATTTACAGCGATTTCAGAAGCTTGGCCACATCCACGTTGTAGGTCTTATCGCAGAACTGGCAGTTCACTTCCACGCTTTTTTCTTCCTGCGCAAGGCTCTCCAATTCCTGGCGGCCCATGCTCAGCAGGGCACGCTCCACCCGCTGGCGGCTGCAGTCGCATTTATAGGCAACGTCATACTCGTCCATCACCTGCGGGTCAAATCCCTGCAGCACCAGGTCCATGATCTCCTTGGGGCCCATCCCCTGCTGCAGAAGTTTTGTGACGCTGGGAGCCTTGGCCACATTCTGTTCCAGCATGGTGATCTCCTGCTCGGTGGCGCCAGGCAGCAGCTGGATCATATACCCGCCCGCGCACCGGATGGACAGGTCCGGGTTGACAAGCACGCCAAGCGCACACACCGTGGGGGTCTGTTCGCTGGTGGCATAGTAGGCAGTGATATCCTCGGCCACTTCCCCGCTCACCAGCGGGATCTGCCCCACATAGGGCTCTTTGAGGCCCAGGTCGCGCACCACGCTCAGTGTGCCTTCCTTGCCCACAGCACGGCCCACATCCAGCTTTCCATCTGCGCGAAGGGGCAGCTCCACCACCGGATTCTGCACATACCCCTTCACACAGCCTGCACCATCGGCTACTGCCAGAACGGTGCCGGCAGGCCCGCCGCCGTTGAGGCGCAGGGTCAAAGAGTCCTGCTCGCTTTTCAGGGTAATGCCCATCATGGAAGCCGCAGTGAGCAGGCGCCCCAAGGCCGCGCTGGTCACCGCGCTGGTCTTGTGGATACGCTCAGCCTCGGCCACGATGTTGGTGGAATCCACGCCGTAGAACACCACGCCGCCGTTGTCGGAAATACCGCGAATCATGTTAGCCATTTTGTGTTTTCTCCAGTTGTGTGTATTGTTTGACCGCCGTGAAAATATAACGCTGGCTGTCGGGCCGCAGAGGGCCGAAGGTCTCGCCGTCCCTCAGGTCCGCCAGTGCAAAGCCGTTTTGTTCCAGCACCTGCTTCACATAATCAGCCTCATAGGTGTATTCCGAAAACTGCTCCCGGAACACTTCGTCTGTGTCAAGATAGTCGATCTGGATGGAGATGTCCACCCGGTCTCCTTCTGAAGAACAGGCATTGCGCCAGCGGCACACCGCGTCCGGCCCTTCCAGCACGAACTCGTTGTCCGCCAGCACCTGCCGGTGCTTGTAAGGCGTGTTGAGATCAAAGATGAACACGCCGCCCTTTTCCATGAAAAAAGCCGCCCGGGCCACTGCCTGCTCAAAGCGGGGCGCCGGCCCGATGTGGTTGTAGGTGTCAAAAGTAGACACCACGCCCCGGATGGTTCCGAACAGATCGAGATTGAGAATGTCCTGCCGGAGAAGGAGCAGACGCTGGGAAATGCCCAGCTCGTCTGCCTTTTCCCGCAGAACGGCCAGCATTTCTTCCGACTGGTCCACCCCGATCATGTCATAACCCGCTTGGGTGAGCATTAGGGTAAGGTCTCCGGTGCCGCAGCCCAGGTCAGCAACGATGCCGTCTGTCACACCGTGCGCGTCAAGCTGTTCTTTAATATAAGTATACAGCGCGTCGTAGTCCGCTTCGCCATTGAGTTCATCGTAAAAGTAGGCAAATTCATTGTAAGCCATTATACCTTTACACCTCGTTCGTGAGCAGGCTGTCAAAGACGGTTCGCAGCTCATCGATACCGAGACCCGTTTCGCTGCTGGTCAGTATGATTTGCCTGCACCCAAATTCCGCAGTCAGAAAAGCGAACTCTTCCCTCTTTTTGGCGATCTCGCTTTTTTTCAGTTTATCCGCCTTGGTGAGCGCTGCCACAAAGGGAATGCGGCGATAACGCAGATATTCCAACATCTGCATATCGTCGGCAGAGGGCGCATGGCGGCTGTCCAGCAGCTGCACCAGCAGAACACAGTTGCGCGCAGCGTCAAAATAGCTGTTGATCAGCTGGTCCCAACGCTGGCGGTCAGCTGCAGAGACTTTTGCATAACCGTAGCCGGGCAGATCCACAAAGTAGGACGTGTCCACGGTATAGAAGTTGATGGTGGCCGTTTTGCCCGGTGTGGCGCTGACCCGCGCAAGGTTCTTGCGATTGCAAAGCTTGTTGATAAGGCTGGATTTTCCCACGTTGGACCGGCCGGAAAAAACAAACTCCGGCCGGTCGCTGTCGGGAAGCTGGCTGGAAAGGCCATAAGACGCCTGGAAGTCAGCTTTCTGGTAGTTCATAACCCTTCTCCTTCGTCACTGGCGCAAAGTGGCCTGCTGCGAGCCCTGTTCCCCCACCAGCCCGGCGGGGACCTTTTGCGGCTCAACCGCCTGCTTGGTTCGGGTCTGGGCGCGGCGGCCCTGACGCGGGGTAAGCAGCGCATGGCTCAGCACTTGCTCCAACCGGCTCACCGGCACAAAACGGATGGCCTTTTTGACCTCCTCATCCACGTCGTACAAATCGCTCTGGTTCGCTTGAGGAATGAGCACCGTTTTGATCCCCTGCCGGTAAGCCGCCATGCTTTTTTCCTTCAGTCCACCAATGGGCAGCACGTCGCCGTGAAGGGTGATCTCACCGGTCATGGCCACATCCGCCCGCACAGGAACGCCGGACAGGCAGGAGATGAGCGCCGTGGCAAGTGTCACGCCTGCAGAAGGACCATCCTTCGGCACAGCACCCTCAGGCGCATGGATATGCAGGTCAGTATTTTTGAGCTGCTCGGCGTCGATCCCGTACTCAGCGGCATGGACCCGTGCAAAGGTGACGGCCAGATGAGCGCTTTCTTTCATCACGTCGCCAAGAGAGCCGGTCAGTTCGAACTTGCCCGTGCCGCCCGGAATGGTCTGCACCTCGATGGGCAGAATGGCGCCGCCCACGCTGGTCCAGGCAAGGCCATTGGCGATCCCGACCGCATTGGAACGGTTGTAGAAATCCGGTTTGACACGCCGCGGCCCCATCAGAGACTCCAGATTCGCCGCGGTAACGGTGACCTTTTGCTCCTCCCCGGACGCCACCTTTCGGGCGCACTTGCGCAGCACCTCAGTGATGGCACGTTCCAGGCCGCGCACACCGGCCTCCTGGGTATAACCGTCGATGAGGCCGTAAATGGCTCCCGCGGTCAGGTTCACCCGGCCCTCGAGCCCGGTCTTTTTCAGCTGCTTTGGCAGAAGGTGCCGTTTGGCAATGTTGAACTTTTCCTCGCGGGTATAGCTGGGCAGTTCGATAACGTCCATGCGGTCCAGAAGGGGCGCGGGAATGGCCGAGAGATCGTTGGCCGTGGTGATGAAGAACACCTGGCTGAGATCGAACGGAATGTCCAGATAGTGGTCCTTGAAGGTCTTGTTCTGTTCCGGGTCCAGGGTTTCCAGCAGCGCGGCGGCCGGGTCACCCCGGAAGTCCGCCGCCAGCTTGTCGATCTCATCCAGAAGAATGAGCGGATTCATGCTTTTGGCGGTGGACACAGCGCTGATGATCTTGCCCGGCATCGCGCCCACATAGGTGCGCCGGTGACCGCGGATCTCCGCTTCGTCTCTCACTCCGCCAAGGCTCATACGTGCATACTTACGCCCCATGCACTCGGCGATGGAATGGGCAATGCTGGTCTTGCCCACGCCCGGAGGGCCAGCAAGGCAGAGGATCTGCCCCTTGGCGTCCGGGTTGAGCATGCGAACCGCAAGCAATTCCAGGATCCGGTCTTTGACCTTTTTCAGGCCGTAGTGTTCCCGGTTCAGGTGTTTTTCGGCCCGGACAAGATCCAGGTCATCCGGGGTGTAAACGCCCCAGGGAAGCGAAAGGCAGGTGTCAAGATACGTGCGGATGACCGCGGCCTCCTGGCTGTTGCCCTGCATTTTGCCCAGGCGCTCCGCCTCTTTTTCCAGCTTTTCAACGGCCTCTTCCGGCAGGCTGAGGGCGTGGATCTGCTCAAGATACCGCTCGGACTCATAGCGGACGTCGTCATCTCCGTCCAGTTCGGTGGCAATAGCCCGCATTTGCTCCCGCAGATAGTAATCCCGCTGGTTTTTCTCCATCTGGTCATTGACCTTGTCCTGGATCTCCTTTTCCAAACTCAGGACCTGGTTTTCACGATAAAGCAAGTCCAGGGTGGTCTGGAGCCGGCCCAGGAGAGTGTTCTGCTCCAGGACTGTTTGTTTGTCCTGGTATTTGAACAGAAGGTTCGCGGGGATATATTCGCTCAAAAAAGCTGCGTCACTGCCGGAAAGAATGGTATACACCACATCTTTGGGCATACGGGGATTGAGCTGAAGGTATGCTTCAAAGGCGATTTTCAGGCTGCGCACCAGCGCTTCGGCGCTGACGCTGCCCGCCTGCTGCAGGCCGCGCACCGGGGCCTCCTTCACCGTGACGGCGAGCATTTTTTCGCCGCTCTCCAAAGCCAGCAGACGGGCGCGGTACTGCCCCTCCACCAAGACCTTCACCAGTTCGTCGGAAACGCGCATTACCTGTTTGACCTGCGCCACAACGCCATAGCGGTACAGATCGGCAGCGGCGGGCTCCTCCACATCCATCTCCCGCTGGGTGATAAGGAAAATGGGGCTGGCGTTGGCCATTGCCCACTCAATGGCGGCAATGCTCTTTTCCCGGCCCACTTCAAAATGGATGACACTTCCGGGGAACACCACAAGCCCGCGCAGGGCAATGGCCGGCAAATGCAGCACATTGTGTTCCACTTTGATTTTTACTCGTTCAGACATTGGCATTCCCTCCCAAAAACGGTACGGGCAAATTGCTCGTACCGTTCGATTTTGGAATATTCTCCTGTAAGGTTAAATGCTTTTACACCACCGGAACGGTGCTCTTATAGCGCTTGCGAACCGCGCCATACTCCAGCACAGGCTCGCCGCCAGCCACGGTCTCAGGGGTGATGGTGACCTTGACGATGGTGGGGTCGCTGGGCACCTGATACATGATGGGGATCAGAATCTCCTCCATCACGCTGCGCAGGCCGCGGGCGCCGCTCTTGCGCTCGATGGTCTTTTTAGCCACGGCGCGCAGCGCCTCATCGGTGAACTCCAGGTCCACATTGTCCATATCCATCAGGGTCTGATACTGCTTGATCACGCTGTTCTTCGGCTCTTTGAGCACGCGGACAAGAGCGTCCTCGTCCAGAGGATCCAGCACCGTGACCACCGGCAGACGGCCGATCAGTTCGGGGATCAGACCGAATTTGACCAAGTCGTCCGGCTCCACCTTGCGCAGGAGGTTCTGCTTTTCCTGGGCGGAGGCGTCGTGCAGCTTGCTGCCGAAGCCGATGGCGGAAGCGTCGGTGCGGCGCTGGATGTACTTATCCAGGCCGTCGAAGGCGCCGCCGCAGATGAACAGGATGTTCTTGGTGTCGATCTGGATGAACTCCTGCTGGGGGTGCTTGCGCCCGCCCTGAGGCGGCACATTGCTCACAGTGCCCTCCAGGATCTTCAGCAGAGCCTGCTGCACGCCCTCACCGCCCACATCGCGGGTGATGGAGGGGTTTTCGCTCTTGCGGGTGATCTTGTCGATCTCATCGATGTAGATGATACCGATCTCCGCCCGCTTCACGTCAAAGTCGGCGGCCTGGATGAGCTTGAGCAGGATGTTCTCCACATCCTCGCCCACGTAACCGGCCTCGGTGAGGGTGGTGGCGTCGGCAATGGCGAAGGGAACGCCCAGCATTTTTGCCAGAGTCTGAGCCAGCAGGGTCTTGCCCACGCCGGAGGGGCCCAGCAACAGCACGTTGCTCTTCTGCAGCTCCACGTCGTTTTTGTTCTCACCGCTCAGAATGCGCTTGTAGTGGTTATAAACAGACACCGCAAGCACACGCTTGGCCTCGTCCTGCCCGATGACATAGCGGTCCAGACCCTCCTTGATCTCGGAGGGGGTAAGCACGTTCACCGGGTCCAGCGTGGGGGCGGCGTGGCGGGCGGCGCCCCGGCGGGCAGCCGCCTTGGGGGCGTCGGGCTTGCCGTCCTCATCCAGCAGCGAAGCGCACAGTGTAATGCACTCGTTGCAGATGTTGACGCCCGGGCCAATGATCATGCGCTCCACTTCATCCTGGCTTTTGCCACAAAAGCTGCAGCGCAGATTTTTATCTTTGTCTTTTCCGTTCGAATTGTTTGCCATAGTTACCCCTAAACGATGCGCCGGCGCTCAGCGCGCCCCGCGCGGATTGTTTACCGTTTGGTGATGACCGCGTCGATCAGGCCGTAGTCAGCCGCCTCCTGGGCGGACATGAAATTGTCACGCTCGGTGTCGGCCATGATCTTTTCGATGGGCTGGCCGGTGTACTCGCTGAGCATGCGGTTCATGCGCTCGCGGGTGCGCACCATATGATCGGCGTGGATTTTGATGTCGGTGGTCTGACCCTGCAGGCCGCTGAGCAGCGGCTGGTGGATCATGATCTCGGCGTTGGGCAGAGCAAGGCGCTTGCCCTTGGCGCCGCTGGCCAGCAGGAAGGCGCCCATGGAAGCGGCCATGCCCATGCAGATGGTGGACACATCACACTTGATATACTGCATGGTGTCGTGAATGGCCATGCCGGCGCTGATGGACCCGCCCGGGCTGTTGATGTACAGGCTGATGTCCTTTTCGCTGTCCTGTCCTTCCAGATAGAGCAGCTGGGCCACCACCAGGCTGGCAGTGGCGTCGTTGACCTCATCGCTGAGCATGATGATCCGGTCGTTCAAAAGGCGGGAAAAGATGTCGTAAGAGCGCTCGCCGCGGGCGGTCTGCTCCACAACGTAAGGAACCAAACTCATTTGGCTGTACCTCCCTGTGAAAAATGTAAGCGGTCTTGCAAAATTGACCGATACGGGCCGCAGAGCGCGTATCGGTCAATGCAGGACGGCTTATGTAAGGCGAAGGGGCCTTTGTGGGCGTATCAACCCTCTTTGGCGACCTTCTCCTCGGTGATCTCGGCGTGGTCGCGGATGAAGTCGATGGCCTTGTTCACCGCCAGATCCTTCTTGACCTCGTCGGCATTGACCAGCTCCTTGACCTTGGCCAGTTCCATCTTGTAGTTGTCGGCAACGCGCTGCAGCTCGGCCTCCAGCTCCTCGTCGGAAGCAGCGATCTGCTCGGCAGCGGCCACAGCCTCCAGAGCCAGGCGGATCTTCACCTGCTTCTCAGCCTGCTCGCGGAAGGAAGCGCGGAAGGACTCCATGGTCTGGCCCATGTACTGCAGGTACATATCCAGCTTCAGGCCCTGCTGCGCCAGGCGGTACTCGAAGTCGCGCACAGCCTCGTCCATACGGGCTTCGTACATGGCCTCGGGGATGTCGCCCTCGATGGTGGCGATGACCTGGTCCACCAGATCGTTCTCCACAGCCAGAGCGGCCTGCTTCTCGTTCTGCTCTTCCATGCCCTTGCGAATGCTGGCCTTCAGCTCATCCAGGGTGTCGTACTCGCTCACGTCCTTGGCGAACTCATCGTCCAGAGCGGGCAGTTCCTTGGTCTTGACCTCATGCAGCTTGATCTTGAAGACAGCAGCCTTGCCGGCCAGCTCCTTGGCCTGATACTCCTCGGGGAAGGTGACGTTCACGTCGAACTCCTCGCCGGCCTCGTGGCCGATCAGCTGATCCTCGAAACCGGGGATGAAGCTGCCGCTGCCCAGGACCAGGCTGTAGTGCTCGGCTTTGCCGCCCTCAAAAGCGACGCCGTCCACAAAGCCCTCAAAGTCCATATCCACGGTGTCGCCGTTCTCGGCCTTACCCTCGCGGGTGATGATACGGCCGTTGCGGTTCTGCATGCGGACCAGCTCGGCTTCCACGTCGGCGTCGTCCACAGTATTGACCTTCTTGGTGGCCTTTAAACCGGTGTAGTTGCCCACCTTGATCTCGGGCTTCACAGCCACGGTGACCTTGAGCACCACGCCGTCTTCCAGGCTCTCGGAAACCACGTCGGCCTCAGGACGGCCCACGGGCTGAATGCCGGACTCGACCACCGCGGCCTCATAAGCCTCGGGGAACAGGTCGTTGATGGCGTCGTAGTGGAAGATATCGGCGCCGTACATTTTTTCGATCACCGCACGGGGCGCATGGCCCTTGCGGAAACCGGGAACATTGTACTTTTTGCCTTCGCGCTTGTAGGCCTTCTCAATGGCAGCCTTAAAGGTTTCGGCGTCCAGAGAGAACTGCAGCTCGTGCATGCTTTTTTCAAGCTTTTCGCTTTTTACAAGATTCATTAATATAGCCTCCGTACAAAGAGATTCATTTTATTATATCATGCGTATGGCCAGAAATCCATACTTTTCCTAAATTTTATGGGGGCAAAAGTGCAGTGCATCGGCCGAAATCAGGCGGTATTCCAGGCCGCCCACCTCCCCCTGCACCGCAGCGCGCACCGACGCGCCGTGCAGGTGGCCGTAAAAGCAGCGCTTGACCCCAAATTCACACATCAGTTCAATGACCTGCGGAGAGCTCGTTCCCGGATAGACGGGCGGATAATGAAGGAAAACGACCTTCTCTTCACCCCCCTCTCCTGCGGCCTGCAGGCTGGCACGCAAACGGCCCAGTTCCCGGTTCATCACCTTTTCGTCGTGGGGTTCGTCCGGTTCAAACAGCCAGCTGCGGGTTCCGCACAGGGCAAGGCCATCCACATGATAAGCGTTGTTGTGCAGAAGGTGCAGGCTGTGAAAGCCCTGCGCCTCAAAAAAAGTTTCCATTTTGCGGGCGGTGGTCCACCAGTAGTCGTGGTTGCCTTTCAAAAGCAGCTTTTGGCCCGGCAGCTGTTCCAGGAATTCAAAGTCCGGGGCGGCTTCCTCCAGTTTCATACCCCAGCTGGTATCCCCTGCCAGCACCACCGTGTCTTCGGGCGCGACCAGGCGCAGCCAGTTTTCCCGGATACGCTGCACATACCCCTGCCAGCCGGGGAACTTGTCCATCGGCTTGTCCGCGCCCAGTGAGAGGTGCAGGTCGCCTATTACAAAAATTGCCATACCTACCTCCTGATAATCGCCGGCTCACCGGGCACAATAAGACCAGAAAAGGGGGAAAGAACAATGAATCCGAACGAACCTGTCATCAACGGTATCTGCTGCGACGTGAAGAACTGCGTTTACAACAACGGTTCCAGCTGCTGCACGGCCGGCACCATTCACGTCAACAACTGCTACGACGACATCGGCAGAACCAAGTGCGAGACCTTCACCGAGGTGTGACGCCCCGGCGAAGTGTTCCCAAAAACGGCCCGCGAAACAAAATTCGCGGGTCGTTTTTTGTTTACTCGCCCAACACCACGTCCCGCAGGGACTCGGGAGAGATGGTCTTGTCGAACCGCTCGGGCAGGCTGCGCAGGACCGCCAGCGCCTGGGGCGCGGGCTGCCCCGCGTACTGCGCCAGCGCAGCCATTGCCTCAAACTCATCCTCCGGCAGCGTCTGGCCCAGCGCGGCCAGAACATCCTTCGGGAATTTGAAGGGGCTGGCGGTGGAGAGCACCACCATGGGCGCCTCGCCCTTGTTGCGCACCGCGGCGCTGAAGGCCACCGCAGTGTGGGGATCGCACAGGTACCCCTGCTCCTCAAAGAGCGCGCGGATCTGAGCCGCCGCGGTCTCATCGTCGGCGCAGGCCGCGCCGAAGTCCGCGCGAATTCGCTCCATCACCGCCGGCTCCACCTCGTAGGACCCGGTCTCGAACAGCTGTTTCATCCAGCTTTTGACCTGCTCAGGCCCGGCCATATGATAGAGCAGCCGCTCCAGATTGGAGGACACCAGAATGTCCATGGAGGGCGAGGTGGTGCGGTAGAAAGGCCGGCGGGCATTGTAAACGCCGGTGTCAAAGAACTCGGTGAGGACGTCGTTCTTGTTGGAAGCACAGATCAGTCTGCCCACAGGCAGGCCCATCTGCTTTGCGTACCAGCCGGCGAGAATGTCGCCAAAGTTGCCGGTAGGCACGCAGAAGTCTGCCGTCTCCCCTGCTTTGAGTTCGCCGGAACGCACCAGCTGGCTGTAGGCATAGAAGTAGTAAACGATCTGCGGCACAAGCCGGCCCCAGTTGATGGAGTTGGCGCTGGAAAGCTGCACGCCCCGGGCGGCCAGCTGCTTTGCCGCGTCCGCGTCGCCAAAGACCCGCTTCACGCCGGTCTGAGCGTCGTCAAAGTTCCCCTTTACCGCATAGACAGCCACGTTCCCGCCCTGCTGGGTGGTCATTTGCAGACGCTGGACCTCGCTGGTGCCATGACTGGGATAGAAGACCGTGATGGTGACGCCCGGCACATCGCAGTAGCCCGCGAGAGCCGCCTTGCCGGTATCGCCGGAAGTGGCTACCAGGATAGCGGTGGTGGTGGTGTCGCCCAGCATGCGCTTTGCCTCCACCAGCAAGCGGGGCATAAGCTGCAGGGCAAAATCCTTGAAGGCACAGGTGGGGCCGTGCCACAGTTCCAGGCTGTACATCCCGTCCCCGGCCTTGCGCAGAGGCGCAGTGCCCTCACCGAAGGCTTCGCCGTAGACCTGGCGCACTGTCTGGCGCAGAAAATCCGGGTCGTAATCGGTGAGATACTTTTCCAGAATAAAAGCCGCCAGCGCGGGGTAATCCGGCTGAGCCAGCGCCTGGTGCAGATCCACCGAAGGGAACTGCTCCGGCACGAACAGGCCGCCGTCACCGGCAAGTCCGAGACAGATGGCCCGGGCGGCACTGACCGGCTGGCCCTCACCGCGAGTGGTAATAAACTGCATGTCGATTCCCCCTCTATCTTTCCTGCACCTTCAAAGTTCAAAGGCGCTTCGGATACAATGCACCAGCAGCCCGCCGCCCGCGGCAGGCGTGACCTCCGCCACGTCAAAGCGGACAGGCTGTTCCGAAAGGCCGGACTGCTGCAAAAAGCGCTGAGCGGCAAGGATGATACGCCGTTGTTTGGCCGGGCCCACCGCCTCGGCCGCGGGGCCGCGGCTGGTCTCGCTGCGGGATTTCACCTCCACGATGACCACCGTGTTCCCTTCCATCAGCACAAGGTCCAGTTCTCCCATGCGGGTGCGATAATTGTGAGCCAGCAGACGGCAGCCCCGGTCAAGATAATACCGGGCCGCGGCAGCCTCGCCCTTTTGGCCGAACGCCTTCGCGTCCATGCTCAATACCCCAGCTTTTTCAAAAAGCTGCGCCGATAGAAGGGCTGAATGCCATAGCGCTCCAGCAGTTCATAGTGCAGCTTTGTGGGATAACCTTTGTGCTTTGCCAGCTGATACTGCGGATACTGACGGTCCAGTTCCAGCATGTAGCGGTCCCGGCTGACCTTGGCAAGGATGGACGCGGCCGCCACGCTGGCGCACACACCATCCCCCTTCACCTGCGCCAGAGCAGGGACTGCCAGCTGCGGCGGGACACGGTTGCCGTCCACCACGGCGAAAGCGGGCGCAGGATCAAGGCCTGCCACTGCCCGCTCCATGCCGGCCATGGTGGCCCAAAGGATGTTTTTTTCGTCGATCTCCTGCGGGCTCACAAACACGATCTGGTACGCCAGCGCCTTCTCTTTGATCTCGTCAAAGAGGGCTTCCCGCTTTTTTTCGCTGAGTTTTTTGGAGTCGTTCACGCCCGGCACCGGGTTCTCGGGGTCCAGAATGACCGCCGCGCAGCACACCGGCCCGCACAAAGGGCCGCGGCCCGCCTCGTCCACACCGCAGAAGAGCCCGTGCTGTGCGCGGACGGCGGCGTCATATTCATACAGAGGGCTGTTCGTTTCCATTCTGCTCCTCCCGGCGGGGCGGTTTTTCCAGCGTGATACGGCCCCATTTGCTGGCACGGAATTCGTCCACCAGCATGATGGCGGCCCGTTCGGTGTTCACTTCGCCGCCGCTCACCAGCATGCCGCGGGCCCGGCCGATGGCTTCCACCAGTTCCCAGGGGCCCAGTTCGGTCACCAGCTGTTCGCTCAGCTTGTATCGCTGGGCCAGCCGGTCGGGATAGACCGTCTGCATCTGAGCCACAAGGCCCATGGCAAGCTCTTCGATGTCCAGAATGTCGTCCTTGATGGAGCCGATGAACGCAAGATTCGTGGCGGTCTCCAGGCTGTCGAATTTCTTCCAGAGCACGCCGGGCATGTCCAGAAGGTCGTAGTTGCCCACTGTGACCCACTGCTTGCCCCGGGTGACGCCGGGCTTGTCTGCAGCTTTGGCACGGGTGGTGCCCGCGAAGTTATTGATAAAGGTGGACTTGCCCACGTTGGGAATGCCCACCACCATCACACGGATACGGGCGCCCGCCATGCCTTTTCCGGCACGCTTTTCCAAAAGCTCCCGCAGTTCCGCCTCGATGGCGCTGCGCACCTGGCCGGCGCTGCCTTTTTGCTTTGCGCTGATGGCAACGCAGCCCGCCCCCGCAGCGCGGAAATACGCCTGCCACGCCCGGGTGAGGTCCGGGTCGGCCAGATCCGCCTTGTTCATCACATACAAGCGGGGCTTTGCGGCGGTGAGGCGCTGCAGTTCGGGATTAAGGCTGCTCAAAGGGATACGGGCGTCCAGAAGCTGGAGCACCACATCCACGTTTTTCAAGTTTGCTTCGATGAGCCGCAGGGTCTTGGCCATGTGGCCGGGAAACCACTGGATGTTGCGGCGGTTCACAAATTCATTGCTCATTGGATCAGTCCTATTTTGTTGAACGGGTAGATCCGCAGGACCACCTTGCCCAGGATGTCCCGTTCGTCGATGAAGCCCACGTCGCTGCTGCGGCTGTCGGTGGAGTGTTGACGGTTATCTCCCATCAGGAACAGCGTTCCCTCGGGCACGGTGAGGGGAAACTCCATGTTTCCGGTGGAAAGCGTGCCCTCCGGCACATAGGGTTCGTCCAGGGCTTCGCCGTTGACATACACAAGGCCCTGCTCCACGTTGATGTCCACCGTGTCGCCGCCTTTGGCGATGACGCGCTTCACCAGCGGTTTGCCGTAGTTGATGAAGCTGTCCACCACCACAACGTCGCCCCGCTGCGGAGTGTAGAAGGTGCTCTGGACCAGCAGGCGGTCACCGTCCACAAGAGTGTTGTTCATGGAACTGCCGCTGACCACCACGATACGGGCGCAGAAGGCGAACACAAGGACCAGAACTGCCAGTGCAAACACCAGCGCGTCGTACCAGTCCAGAATATCCACATTACGCCGGAAACGGGTCTCTTCCAAGGTGTGTTCCCTCCCCCGTGATAATGAATAAATTTGATGAATTTTATTGTAGCATATAACAAAAAAAGGGGCAATATCCATTGCCCCTTTTTTTGTGTCTTTCGATCAGCGGATCTGCTCTTTGACCTTGGCGGCCTTGCCGGTGCGGCTGCGCAGGTAGAACAGCTTGGCCCGGCGCACCTTGCCGTGACGGACGACCTCCACCTTCTCAACGAAGGGAGAGTTGACGGGGAACACGCGCTCCACGCCGACGCCGTAGGAAGTGCGGCGAACAGTGAAGGTCTCGGCGATACCGCCGTGCTTCTTGGCGATCACAGTGCCCTCAAAGGCCTGGATACGCTCACGCTCGCCTTCCTTGATCCGAACGGAGACCCGAACGGTGTCACCGATCTCGAACTGGGTCTGGTTCTCTTTGACCATGCCCTGGGTGATGATCTGCATTGCGTCCATTGATGAATCCTCCATTTTTTATGACGTTCATACCCGATAACCGGCAGAGGACCGCCCGTTTAATGATGTACATTAACCCCGCTGGTGGTGCCAGCGGACACTAACGCCTAAATATGATAGCACAGCATTGGGCCGTTTGCAAGCTTTTTCAGGCAAAATCTTCAGAATTTTTTGTGATGAGGCGCTTGCGCAGCACATGGGCCCTGGTGGGGTCCACACCACACTGCTCCTGCAAAAAGCTCAGCCACAGGCTGGGATTGAGGTTCAGCCCCTCCCCTGCCGGCAGCAGCATGTCAAAACACACCTCGTCCCCATCCTGCACATAGTCCAGACGTGGACAATGTTCTTTCAGGTCGATCTCTTTTTGACCCCGTTTGGATTTTTTCAGCACCGGGGCGGCGTCCAGCGTGTTGTAGCGGTCCAGCCCTTCGGCAAACCCGGCGGGCAGCCGCACGGTGTACACCGCACTGGCGATCTGCTCCGCCTTGCACTTGGGCAGCGTCACGGCGGTGACTGCAACGCCCAGCGGCATTACGGGCTCCAGCGCCCGTTTCCATGCTTCCAGGTCCGGCTGCTCCACTTCTGTCTTGACGTCCACGCTTTCCACCAGGCTCTCCTGGCCCAAAGGCAGCGGGCAGGCAAAGGTCATGTAGATATGGGGGTTGAAGCCGAGCGTGTACCACACGGGCAGGCCGCTGCGCTTGAGCGAGCGCTGCATGACCCGCTGCAGATCCAGAAGAGAAATGTAGGAGGCTTCGCCGGTCTTAGTGAACCAGATCCGCACTGTAGTCAAAGCAGGCACCTCCCACAAATTTATTCGCTCCACAGGCGCTGCACTTGCGGTTGCAGGGCGGAGTGGTCTGCGCAGCCATGGCCTTCTGATACTCACGCACCAGGAAGTCGTGGCTCACGCCGTAGTCCATGTGGCTCCAGGGGGTGACTTCGTCCAGCCCGATGAAGCGGTTGGCATAAAACGCAGTGTCCAGCCCGCACTCGGCAAAGGCCTCCATCCAGCGGTCGTAGTGGAAGCACTCGTCCCAGCCGTCGAAGAAGCAGCCCTTGCGGTAGGCGGTCTCCAGCACCCGGCCCAGCCGCCGGTCACCCTTGGCAAACACCGCCTCCAAAAAGCTGATGGAACTGTCGTGATAGTTCACATGGATCTTTTTGCTGTGCACACTGTGCAGCAGGTGCTGCTGCTTTTCCCTCAGCTGCTCCTCCGTGTCCTGAGGAACAAACTGGAACGGGGTGTGCGGCTTGGGCGCAAAGCAGGCCACACTGATGGTCACCTGCACGCTTTTGCCCTTGGGCTTGTCCGGGTTGGCGTAATAGAGGTCCACCACCTTCTGAGCGGTGTCGGCAATGCCTTCGATATCCTCCATGGTCTCAGTGGGCAGCCCCATCATAAAGTAAAGCTTCACCGAGGTGTAGCCCGCTTTGAAGGCAAGAGAGCAGGTGCGCTCGATCTCCGGCCAGGTGACGTTCTTGTTGATGACGTCCCGCAGGCGCTGGGTGCCCGCTTCCGGCGCGAAGGTCAGGCCGGTCTTGCGCACCCGGTTAGTCTTTTCCACCAGACTCTCGCTGAAGTTGTCGATACGCAGGGAGGGCAGCGAAAGGCTCACATGCTCATCCTTGGTCCAGGTGAGCAGATCGTCCAGCAGCGGCTCCAGCTGACTGTGGTCAGAAGTGGAAAGGCTGGTGAGGCTGATTTCCTCATAGCCGGTGTTGCCGCACAGCTGACGGGCTGCCTCATTGAGCTTGTCCGCGCTGCGCTGACGCATGGGCCGGTACAAAAAGCCCGCCTGGCAGAAACGGCAGCCACGCACACAGCCGCGCAGCACCTCGATCTGGGCACGGTCGTGCACCGCGCCCACCATGGGCACCACAAAGTGAGTGGGCGGAGTCTGGCTGTCCATATCCCGGATGACCGCCTTGGTGATGACGGCGGGGGCCGCGGGGTCGTTGGGGGTGATAGCTTTCACCCGGCCATCTTCGTGGTAGCTCACATCATAGAAAGAAGGCACATAGCAGCCGGGCACGGCGGCAATGCGGCGCAGGACCTCCTTCTTTGGCAGCCCTTCCCGCTTGGCCTCTTCCACGATCCGGCAGACGTGGGGCAGCTGTTCCTCCCCTTCGCCCAACATCATCATGTCAATGAAGTCTGCCAAAGGCTCTGCGTTGCACACACAGGGACCGCCGGCCACGATCAGCGGCCATTCCTCGCCCCGGTCCTCTGCGCGCAGAGGGATCCCCGCCATATCCAGCATGGCGAGGATGTTGCTGTAAGACAGCTCATACTGCAAAGTAAAGCCAACGATATCAAAGGCCGTGAGCGGGTCCTTGCTCTCCAGCGCATAAAGGGGCAGGCCCACCCGCTCCATCTCCGCCTTCATGTCCACCCAGGGCATGAAGGCACGCTCGCACCACCAGTTGGGCTGCTGGTTCAAGAGCTCATACAGGATCTTCATGCCCAGAAAGGACATGCCCACCTCATAGGTATCGGGGAAGCAGAAGGCAAAGCGCAGGTCCACCGCCGCCTTGTCCTTGATAACGCAGCCCGGCTCGCCGCCGGTGTAGCGGCCCGGCTTCTGCACATGGGCCAGCGCCTCTTTCAATTTCGGGTCAAACAAAACCGGTTCCTCCATCGCATGCGCCTCAAAATACGGCGCACAGGTTTGATTCCTGTTTATTGTACCCGATTCGCCCTGCAAATGCAATCACGGCAAGAGACATTGCAGCATTCTGCGCCCGTCCAGATCCCCCAAAGGCAGCAGATTGAACAGCCCGGTGGCAAGATTTGCCGCCGCGAAGAAGTAACCCCAATAGCTGGCGGACAGCTGCATTGCGCACAGTACGGCAGCGCACAGAACAAAATTGGTCAGCGGCCCGGCCAGCGCCAGCAGGAACGTCTGCCTGCGGGAAAGCAGTGCCGCAGAGGTGTCCAGCCCGATCCCCCGCACCGAAAACGAGAGCACAGGCAGACTTTTTGTCATGGCAGCCCACGCCGCCACATGGCCGCACTCATGCAGCAGTGCCGCCAAAAGCCCCACCCGCAGAAGGCCGCTGTGGTCCCGGTAGAGGACGAACCACAACCCCGCCAAAAACAGCACCGGCCGGCGAAAGCGCAGATGTTTCACGAAAGCCCCAGCGCTTTGTCCGGGTCATAGCGCACTCCGTTGCAGAGCAATTCGAAATGCAGATGGGGGCCCGTGACCATGCCGGTCTGGCCCACCGTGCCCAGAATGGTGCTCTCGTCCACCGTTTCACCCTGGCGCACGAACACATACTGCATGTGGCAGTAACGGGTGGTCACGCCGTCGCTGTGGAGGATGACCACGTTGTTGCCATAGGAAGCGCTGTATTCGCTCTTCTGCACCACGCCGCCGGCGGCCGGGCGGATGAGCGTGCCCTCCACTGCGGCCAGGTCCACGCCGGTGTGAAAATCGCTTTTCCCGGTGACGGGGTGCTTTCTCCATCCATAGTCCGACGTAACACAGAATTCCTCCAGCGGCAGCTTCAGGGCAAAGGGCGGCCGGTACGACCTGGTGGAATTGCCTTCCGGAACAAAAGGCCAGAACGCCGCCAGCTGTCCGCCCGCTCCGGTGAGTTCGGGGACCGGGCTGCTTTCTGCCTGCGATGATCCCGGGGTCTGCTCCAGCTGTGCCATGACCTCCAGCACGCCGCTCTGCAAGTGGCCGACCACCTCCGACGTGAACTTGATCAGCTGTTCCTGCCCGTTCAGTTCCACTCCGCTCTCCATGGCAGCCCGGAAGGCCTCACCGCATTGACGGTAGGCCTCGGGCGCAGCACGGCTCATCACCAGCACCGCGGCCGCGGCCAGCAGGCAAAGGAATATCTGCACACGCAAAATGTAGTTCGGCCGCTGTTTCTCCCTGGGCGTCAGCGGGGGCGTGAGCGCGGCTTTCATTTCCCCTGCCTGGGGCAGGATGGGCGGATATTGTATCTCCTGGGATTTTTCCCACATGCGTTTGTTCCTCTTTTCCCTGTGCGTTCTTGTCTATTCTTATGCAGCAGGCAAAGAAAAAATGGCATGTCCCCCAAAACACAGGCACACAAAAAGCGGGGCCGCATGCATGCGGCCCCGCCGGTCTTCCGCGCCGCTTCACAGCATGGAAGTCAATGTGTTTTGGATCGCGTCGGCAATGGAGGTGGCAATGGCGTTTTTGTAGCTGTCGCTCTGGAGTTTGCTCAGCTCATCCGGATTCGTCAGGAAGCCGCATTCCACCAGCACGGCCGGGAATTCCATATGGGTGGTGACACGGTAAGCACCGTATTTGTCGCCCCGGTTGGTGGTGCCCAGCGCACCGGCCACCGCGCCGGACAGGTTCGCTGCCAGCTGACGGGAGTAAGGATTGAAGTAGTACACTTCCGTTCCCTTGGCGCTGGATACGCCCGCGTTGTGGTGAATGCTCACAAACAGGTGGGGGCTGAAACTCTGGGACTGGCTCACCCGGCTGTCCAGAGAGACATAACCGGAAGTGTCGGTCACCTGCACCGTAGCGCCGCGGCTGCGCAGAATATCTGCCACGCGGGCGGCGATGTCGGCATTGAGGGTCTTTTCGGTGTACATCCCGCTGATGGAGGTGCCGCCGTCATAGCCGCCGTGGCCGGGGTCGAGATAGATCTTCGCACCGGAAAGCCCGGAGGGGATCTGGTTGAAGCGGAACACCAGGTTGTCGCCGTCGTAATAGGCCCGGTATCCCAGGAAGGCCCCCGCTTTGCGCAGGCTGAAACGGATCACCGTGTCGTTGCCCTGCTGAGAGAGGCTCACGCCGCTGAGCAGGTTGTTGGAGGCAAGGCCCGGCGCGCCGGTATCGGCACGGGTGTCCTTGAGGGTGACGGTCATGCCCGTGGCCCCGGCAAAGCTGCTCACCCCGCCGGAGGAGGAATACCCCACCCCATCAAAGGAGACCGTGTAGGCGGTCTTGCGGCCGGAGCGGGCAAAGCTGACATAGACATATTGCCCGTCTGCCCAGCTGGTGGCGCCGCTCAGCGAGGACATCTGCCATTCGGCTTCGCCCAGGCTGCTCACAGAGGAAGCGCTCACCCGCACGCCGCTGCCCAGGATGTAATACTCACCGCTGCCGTATGTATCATCGTAATACGTAAGCTTGTCACTGACGATGTAATCCACCGTGCCCTTGGGCAGCGGGAAACAGCTTCCGTTGGGGTCATTGTTCAGAACGCCTGCAGGGTAGGTGCGCGCCTGGCTGGCGGTGACCTCCACCAGATGTCCCTTCTGACCTTCCACGTTGGGGGCCTGCTGGGGAAGCGCCGCCACATACACCCGCGCACCGGAAGCCGATTGGGTAATGCCGGACCAGCTGCCGCTGACGGTGATGTTGCCCACGTCCTGCTGGCTTTCGGTAGCGGCCGGAACAGTGATGGTGCCCTTGAACGGCACATAGCTGGAGGTGTTGCCATCCGCCGAGTCTCCGGTGAGTTCCTGCTCGGTGAGGTTCACGCTGACGCCGCCGAGGCTGGCGGTGACCGTGGAACCGGAGTAAGCCATGACTGTGATACCCACCTGCGTGGACCCCTCCACCGTCATACTTCCGGAGGGAGAAACTTCCTGGATGATGACCACTTCGCGGGTAATTTTGTAAACGACGGATTTTTCCTTGTGCTCAAAAGTGAAGGTGTTCAGCCCCGGCTCCAAGTCCATCTCCACGCTGAACACGCCTTCGCTGTTACGCTCCAGCTCCTTGCCGTTGAGGGTCAGCGGGAAGTTGGGGTCGGAAGCACCGTAGAAGTTCACCTGCGGTTCACGGGTAGTGTAGGTTCGCTTCTCCGGCGTGCTGACGGTCAGATCGGTGAGGATGTCCTGCTCCTCGATCTGGTCCGCATAGTAGCGCAGCAGCACGTCGGTGGAACCGCCCACATTCCCTTCCAGGGCGGAAAGGGACCCGTAGGCCGCGCCAACACATCCGTCCACCGCGCGGGTCTCGATGATCTGACGCATGACCTGGTCCGGCGCTTTCCAGCCGGGCTCGTCGCCACCCAGCCGCTCGTTGCAGATCCAGGCCGAAACGCCGGCTCCGTGCTGAGAGGCGGTCTGTGCCCACCAGTTGAGCACCGTTTTGAAATTCTGCGTCTCGTCCGTGAGAGACCCGGTGCAGCGCACCATCACCTGGTCAATGTCGGCCCAGGCAAAAATGGCGTTCATATCCACAAAGCCATCCACAGCCATTTCAAAATCGGCCTGTGTGGCGCTTCCGGCCGGGTCGGTGGACTGATTCGCCCACACCGGGTCGGTAATGAGGCCGAACAGGGTGTCCGCCTTTGCGCCGTGGACCGCCGCGCTGGCATTGACCACCAGAGAACTGACGCATTCCCGCACCCAGTTATCGTAGCCCATGGACGCACCCTCGCTGCGATAAAGGCTCATGCTTTCGGCGGTTTTCTGATTATAGTAACCGGCCAGATAAACACCGTCAGGCTGGCACTTGCCTGTCATTTCTCCCAGCACTGCGGCAGTGCTCTGCACAGCGGACGCACTCAGGTTGGTCCGTGCACCATACTGCCCCTGTTCATCCACACCGCAGGAAGCGTCAAAAACAACATAAAAGGCAAGCCCCTGCCCTCTCGTCGCCTCGGCGGCATAGCTCAGCAGGTCAAAGTCGCAGGCCATCGGCCACGTCTCGCTGGCAAAAAGCACTCCGCTGGCAGTGTTGGCGGGCACCAGCACCGCGTTCATGCCATATTCCGCAACCTTGGACAGCGCCGCGTCCAGCTGCGCTTTGCACTCGCCCTCTCCGGCTGCAGGGTCAAAGTCCTGGCCAGCTTGAAGGATCACCGCTTTCATTTCGCTCGCGGACGCCTTTGGCGTGGAATCCTCTTCGGCAAAAACCGTACCGCCCGCCAGCAACAGCGTGCAGATCAGTCCGGCGGCGATCCGCCGTAGTGTGCGCTGCACACGCCCACCTCCTCTCGCTTTGAGTCAGTATCTATTTCTTGTCATATCCCATACTATACAGTTTTAAAGACAAAATCAAGCAAATGGCGACAGTTTTCCAGCTTTTACGCATGTTCAGTAGTTTGACTTTACAGATAATTTCTTTTGAGATTTTGCGCAAGAAAAAGCCGAACACCTGTAAAGGTGTTCGGCTTTCATGTCATAACGCATTATTAGCTGCGGTGGAACCAGTTGCGCAGGCGGCTCAAAAGGCCGGTGGAAGGAGAAGTCTCTTTTCCATTCTTCTTTTCCGGCCCAGCAGGGACTGTAGCAGTGAATCCATCCTTGAAATAGTTGTACAGTTCCATCTGGCTGTCCACCAGCGGCTGCCCCTCCGCAGGCTTGACCTTGGCATAGCTGCCATCAGGACGCATTTCCCGGGCGTTCACATTATCCGCCAGCTGCAGCTGCAGGATATCCCAAAGCTGCTTTGCAATGGCAGGATCGTCCACCCGGATCCCCACTTCCACACGGCGCTCTGTGTTGCGGGTCAGGAAGTCGCCAGAGGCCATGTAAATGCGCAGGTTCTCCCCTTCGCCAAAAGCATAAATGCGGGAGTGTTCCAGATAACGGCCTACAATGCTGCGGATGTGCAAATGATCGGTCTGCCCAGGAAGGCCCGCCTGCACACAGCAGATACCGCGCACGATCATGTCGGTGGGGACCCCTGCCTGGGAAGCTTCCACCAGCTTTTCAATGATGTTCTTGTCGCTGATGGAGTTGTTCTTCAGAATAATGCGGGCGGGCTGGCCCAGGCGCGCTTTTTCGATCTCGGCGTCCATCTCTTTCAGCAGCACGCTCTTGAAATGGAGCGGAGCCACAATGAGATGTTCGGTATCGTCGGTGAGCCGTTCCACCGCCAGATTGTTGAAGACCGCGGCCGCCTCCTCACCCACTTCCTGGTTTGTGGTCACAAAGGAAAGGTCGGTGTACTGCTCGCTGGTCTTTTCGTTGTAGTTGCCGGTGCCGATCTGGGTGGTGTAGAAGTAGTGGCCCTTGCTGCGGCGGGTAATGAGGGTCAGCTTGGAATGGACTTTATAATCATCCAGGCCATAGATAACCGTGCACCCTGCTTCTTCCAGCTTTTTGGACCAGTCGATGTTGTTCTGCTCGTCAAACCTGGCCCGCAGCTCCACGATGGTGACCACTTCCTTGCCGTTCTCCGCAGCGGCCACCAGTGCCTGCACGATCTGTGAATTGTTGGCCATGCGGTAAAGGGTCATTTTGATACTGACCACATCCGGGTCATAGGCGGCAGCCATGAGCATTTTGATGAAGGGGCGCATGCTTTGGTAGGGATAAGCAATGAGCACATCCCGGTGCTTTGCCTCCTCGCTCAGCTTAAAGTTTGCCGGCGCCTGCATGGGCTTTGCCACCGGATAGAACAGGTCGGAGCGGCCATCCGCCTGCAGGCGGGCGGCCAGCTTGAAGTAGCAGGAAAGGTCCAGCGGGCTTTCCTGATAGAAGCACTGTTTTTCAGGCAACATCAGCTTTTCGCACAGGTATTTGGCCACTTCCTGGGGCGGCTCGTTCCAGAACTGAAGCCGCACGGCAGCCAGTTTGCGCCGTTTTTTCAGCAGCTCGCTCATTACCTGGCGGTAATCGATGTCCTGGTCGAACATGCCCTCCTTCACGTCGATGTCGGCGTTGCGCGTCACCCGGAAGAGGCATTTTTTCTGAAGCATGCCCTTGGGGAAAACAAGGTCTGCAAAGCGGAGGATGAGTTCCTCTGCAAGGCCGTAGAGCAGCTGATCGTCCTTTTTCAGGTAGAGCATACGGTCAAACTGGCTGCTGATGGGGATGAGGCCATAAGAGACCGTATCTTCGCCTTTCGCTTTCAGCGTTGCGCAAAGATAGATCTCCTGATTGCGCAAAAACGGGAAGGGATGACGGTGATCGATGATCTGAGGCGAAAGCACCGGCAGCATTTCACTCAGAAAATACTTTTTCCAGAAGCGCTCGTCCTCTTTGGCAAGATTCTGGAAATCAATGCGCACATAGCCCTGCTCCGCCAAATGCTGGCGCAGCTTCACCACGATCTTATCGCACTGCTGCTGCAGATCCGCCGTTTTGGGCATGATGGCCGCCAGCTGCTGCGCCGCCGTGAGTTTTGTTTTGTTGTCGGTGATCTCGTTTTTCAGCAGCGTGCGGTCATAGAGCGACCCCACCCGCACCATAAAAAACTCGTCCAGATTGCTGCCGTAGATGGCAGTGAACTTCATCCGCTCCGCCAGCGGAACGCTCTTTTCCTTGCCCAGAGCAAGCACCCGCCGGTCAAAATCCAGCCAGCTCAGCTCACGGTTGATGAACACACTCTGACGTTGGGGCTCCATCGTCAGTTCCCCTCCTCAAAAATCATTCTCCGATGTAAAAATAGTCCCGCCATGCCGCAACATCGCTCATGCTGACGCCGTCCACAAGCAGAAGCTGATCCACAATGATAAAGCCGCCAAAATCCTCCCGGTATTCCAGAATCGCCCGGGCGGTCCCCTCGCCAATTCCCGGCACACTTTGCAGCTCCGCCTCGGTGGCAGTGTTCAGATCCACCCGCCGCACTTCCTCTGCCGAGAAAGGCCCGGGCGAGACCGGCGCATAGTCCGGCTGCCAGAAAGGCGCATAGCAAAAGTAGCCGCCCAGGAGGATCGCCAGCGCGGCGGCACAACATGCGGCAGTCAGCAAGAGCTTTTTCACGCAGCATTTCCCCCATTTCGGAGTTTACAGGGTCATTATAGCACATCTTTGTGCCGCAAAAAACTGAAATCTTTGTAAAAAAGGCCCTTTGACGCACCAAAACAGGCGTCAAAGAGCCATCGGTCATGTATACCGGCGAATCAGGCTGTAGAGATACTCCCCCACGCCACCGCTGCGGCAGCTGGAAACGACTTCGTCCGCCACGAGCTTCACCTCGGCGGGAGCATTTCCCACGGCCACTGCGTGTCCGGCGGCGCGCATAAGGTCAATGTCATTGTAGTAGTCGCCGATCACCACGGTATTCTCCAGCGGGATGTTCTGCAGCGCGCACAGCCGCCGAAGTGCCTGAGCTTTGCTCACCCCGGCGGGCATGATCTCGAAATACATCAGGTTGGTGTGCAGGAAATACATCTCCTCCACCGTAAGGCTGGCTGCAAAAGCCTGCAGCGAGGCAAGTGTCACCGGGTCTGCCGCGAAAACCACCTTTGCCCAATTGTCGGGCACCTGCTCCAGCGGGCAAAGCACACTGTGCATGTGCTCTTCCTGAACATGGGCCTGCGTGTAGCGGTTGGCCTGCACGATGTACAGCCGCCCCTCTTCCACCATGATCTCCACGCCGATGTCGGCAAACTGGCTCATAACAGTCTCGATGACCTGCGTGGCCCCCTGGCGGGGCAGAAAATGCTTTTCCAGCGCTTTGCCGACCTGCATATCGTAAAGAACGCTGCCGCCGCAGGTGATTGCCGGGCAGGACAGTTCCAGATCTCCCAGCGCTGCCCGCACCGACTCCACCGGCCGGCCGGTCGCCACGGTGAAACGGCCGCCCAGTTCACGAAACAGCTGGATGGTGACGCGGTTGCAGGAAGGCACCCCTTCCTTTGCTGTAAGGAGGGTGTTGTCCATATCGCTGACGACCAAAAGGTCCGCAAGGGTCTCGATCATGTTTCCGGCTCCTTTCGGAGAGAGTGCAGGAAGTCTGTGAAATAGGCGGGCAAGGGGCTGTCGAAGTGCATGGTCTCACCGGTGACCGGGTGCACAAATCCCAGCACCCGGGCATGAAGACATTGCCCGTTCAAGCGCTTGATACAGTCCCGCGGGCCGTAAACGCTGTCGCCCGCCAGCGGATGGCCGATACTGGCCATGTGCACCCGGATCTGATGGGTGCGTCCCGTTTTCAGGCGGCAGGCAATATGTGTAAAGCCGTTATACTGTGCAATCACCTGATAGCCCGTGTAGGCGTATTTTCCGTCGGGGACCACCGCCATCTTTTTGCGGTCGGTGCGGTGGCGGCCGATGGGCGCTTCCACAAAGCCTTCCGGCTCTTTAAACCGCCCATAGGCCACCGCCTCATAGACGCGTTCCACGCTGTGCACCGCCATCTGGGCGCAGAGCCCCTCGTGGGCAGCGTCGGTCTTAGCCACCACCAGCAGACCGCTGGTGTCTTTGTCGATCCGGTGCACAATGCCGGGACGCACCACTCCTCCAATGGAGGAAAGACGTCCCGCGCAATGGTAGAGCAGCGCGTTGACCAGCGTCCCGTCCGGGCTTCCGGGCGCGGGGTGCACCACCATGCCTTTGGGCTTGTTCACCACCAGCAGATACTCGTCCTCATAGACGATTTCCAGCGGGATGTTCTGGGGCTGCGCCTCCAGCGGCTTTGCGTCCGGCAGATCCACTGTAAGGTGTTCGCCCGCCTTCAGCTTCAGATTCTTTGAAGCCGGCTTGCCTCCGCACTGCACAAGACCCTGCTCAAACAGGCGCTGCAAAGCGCTGCGGGTCAGCTCGATCTCTTCCAGGTCAGCAAGAAAGCGGTCCGCCCGCTGACCTGCACACTCGGCCGGAACAAAGACGTCAAACCGCTCCATCGCTCTGCTCCGGGGCCTCCGCCGCAGGCGGGAGTTCTTCTTTTTTTCTGCGGGCAACGACTTCTTCCAGAAGAAGGCTAAGAAGCAGCAGGCCAATACCAGTGCACACCAGAATGTCGGCAAAATTGAACACGGCAAAGTCCATGAACAGCAGGTTAATATAATCTACAACTTCGCCGTTCATTACCCGGTCTACAAGGTTTCCAATACCGCCGCCCAACACAAACAGCCAGCCAATGTACTCCAGCTTCTTGACAGGTTTTTTGAAAATGAGATACCACGCCACCACAAGCAATGCAGCGCCGGTGAAAAGAATCAAAAAAGTCTGTTTTCCCTGAAGAATGCTAAATGCAGCGCCGTTGTTGAGGTAATACCGCAGTTCCACCACGCCGGGGATCAGAGGCATACTGCCCACCGGCGCAAGATTCACAGTGGCCCAGAGTTTGATCCCCTGGTCAATGGCCACCAGCAGAGCGGCAGCCACAATAGTGATAAGTGCTGAAATCAAAGATAGCCTCCCACTTCCGGTCCTGCCTTCCGGCATGCCGGGTCTGTGATAGTTCAAAAGCGGCGCGGTCGCACCGTGAAAGGTGCGTCTTTGCGCGCCGCTTTTGAAAAACGTTTTATTCAGCGAGCACCGCTGCGCAGCGGGCGCACAGGCAGGGGCGCTGTGCGTCAGAGCCCACATCGGCGGTGTACTTCCAGCAGCGCTGGCACTTCTCGCCTTCGGCATGCTGCACCGAGACGCCCAGGCCTTCCACTTCGCCGTGGGCGCCGCCCTCGCCTTCCACAACTTCCAGCTGGGACACGATCATCAGATCCTCCCACTGTTCAACAGGGATGGTGGCGATGAACGCGGCCATCTCGGGCGCGCAGTACAGGGTGACTTTGGCTTCCAGAGAAGAGCCGATGGCCTTTTCGGCACGGGCCTGCTCCAGTACCTTCTTCACGTCATCGCGCACGGCGATGATGTGAGCCCACTTGGCGCGGAACTCTTCACTCTGGGCCCAGACGCCGGCAGCAGCCATGTCCTCAAAGGCCACATACTTCTGCTTGCCGTCGAAGTCCGGCACAAAGCTCCAGATCTCCTGGCTGGTGAAGGTCAGGATGGGAGCGATGATCTTGGTGAGGTCCACCAGAATGCGGAACATAGCGGTCTGCGCGGCGCGGCGGGCGGGAGCGTCCGCCTTGCTGCAATACAGCCGGTCCTTGGCCACATCCAGATAGAAGTTGGACATATCCACCACGCAGAAGTTATACACAGCGTGGTAGACCTTGTGGAAATCAAAGCTGTCGTAACCGTCGCGGGCAGCCTTGTTCAGCTGATCCAGGCGGTCAAGCGCCCACAGGTCCAGCTCGGTGAGCTGCTCGTCCGCCACCATGTCGGTGCAGGGGTCAAAGCCGTTCAGGTTGCCAAGAATGAACCGGGCGGTGTTGCGGATCTTGCGGTAAGCCTCGCTCAGCTGCTTGATGATCTCCTTGCTGATACGCACGTCCACAGTGTAGTCGCTGGAAGCCACCCACAAACGGACGATGTCAGCGCCGAAGTCCTTGATGATCTCGCTGGGCTCCACGCCGTTGCCCGCGGATTTGTGCATCTGCTTGCCTTCGCCGTCCACGACCCAACCGTGGCACAGAACATTCTTGTAAGGCGCAACGCCGCGGGTGGCGACGCTGGTGAGCAGGCTGGACTGGAACCAGCCGCGGAACTGGTCGCCGCCCTCCATGTACAGATCGGCGGGCCAATGCAGCTCCGGGCGCTCCTCCAGCACCGCCACATGGGTGGAGCCGGAGTCGAACCAGACGTCCATGATGTCCTTGTCCTTCTCGAACTCGGTGCAGCCGCACTCGCAGGTGTAGCCGGCAGGCAGGATCTCGCTGGCCTCATATTTGTACCAGGCGTCGCTGCCCTCGCGGCGGAACAGATCGCTCACCGCCTTGATGGTCTCGTCGGTGATGTGATACTTGCCGCACTTCTTGCAGTAGAATGCGGGAATGGGAACGCCCCAGGTGCGCTGGCGGCTGATGCACCAGTCGCTGCGGTCGCGCACCATGCCCATCATGCGGTCATGGCCCCAGCCGGGGAACCACTGCACCTGATCGACGGCCTTGTAGACGTCCTCCTTGAAGGCGTCGATGGAGCAGAACCACTGCTTGGTGGCGCGGAAGATGATGGGGCTGTGGCAGCGCCAGCAGTGAGGATACTGGTGGCTCATGTGCTGCACGCCCAGCAGGTGGCCGCTCTCCTGAATGTGCTTCAGGATGACCTTGTTGGCGTCCCAGACCTTGAGGCCGCTGAAGGGGCCGGCCTCGGCAGTGAGGAAGCCACCGTCATCCACGGGTACGATCACCGGCACCTGAGGATAGTGCTTGGTGCAGACGTCAAAGTCCTCGACGCCGTGGCCGGGAGCGGTGTGCACGCAGCCGGTGCCGCTCTCCAGAGTGACATGGTCGCCCAGGATGACAAGGCTCTTGCGGTCCAGGAAGGGGTGCTGGACCTGAATCAGTTCCAGCTCGCTGCCCTTGATGGGCTCGCCCACGATCTCGTAGCTGTCGATCTTGCAAGCCTGCATGGTGCTCTCCACCAGGGCTTCCGCCATCACCAGGTAGTCCTCCCCCACCTTGACGAAGACATAGTCATAGTCAGGGTTCAGGCAGATGGCCACGTTGGCGGGCAGGGTCCATGTGGTGGTGGTCCAGATGACGAACCAGGCCTTGTCCATGGGAATGCCGCGCTTTGCCAGAATGCCGTTCGGGTCGTCGGTGACGTTGAAGCGGACGTAGATGGAATCGCACTCGTCCTCGCCGTACTCGATCTCCGCCTCGGCCAGAGCGGTGCGGTCCTCGGGGCACCAGTACACGGCCTTCAGGCCCTTGTAGATGTAGCCCTTCTTGGCCATCTGGCCGAAGATCTCGATCTGGCGGGCCTCAAACTCGGGCTTCAGGGTCAGATAGGGATTTTTGAAATCACCGATGACGCCAAGGCGCTGGAACTGCTCGCCCATGATGTCGATGTGTTCGGTGGCAAACTCGTGGCAGATCTTGCGCAGCTCCAGCTTGGAGATCTCGCCCTTGCCCACCAGCTGCTTCATGGCTTTCAGCTCAATGGGCAGGCCGTGGGTATCATAGCCCGGCACATAGGGAGCCTGGAAACCGGTCATGTTCTTGTAGCGGACGATGATGTCCTTGATGATCTTGTTCAGCGCGGTGCCCATGTGGATGTTGCCGTTGGCATAGGGAGGGCCGTCATGCAGCACATAGCGGGGCTTGCCCTCGTTGTGCTTCATCAGTTCCTCATAAAGATGGTCCGCATTCCACTCTTTGAGCATTTCCGGCTCTTTTTTGGGCAGGCCCGCCCGCATGTCAAACAGAGTTTTGGGCAGGTTGATCGTGCTGTTGTAATCCTGTGGCACTGGTAACTACACTCCTATTCCTCAAATGAGCTGCGTGCTTTGCAAAAGCGCGCGCCGGGATCAATCACTGAATTTGATACCCTCGAATCCCTCAAACACCGACGAAGCGGCCGGAGCCTCGGGCTGAGGCGCGGCGGGGCGGGTCTGACCGGGCACAAAGGTCCGGGTGGGCTCTTCTTCCGGTTCTTCCGCAGGCTCTTCTTCCTGCTGCATGCCGTACAGGGCGCTCAGGTCCGGGAAACGGCTGATGGGGTCGTCCGGTTCAGGTTCGGTTTCAAAGGTCTGACCGAAAGATTCTTCCTCGGCCGGAGCCTCCGGTTCCTCGGGCGCAGCGGCCGGTTCGGGCTCTGCAGTCTCTTCCGCCAAAACAGGCGCTTCCTCTTCTGCCTCTTCGGGCTCATCGCCGGGCAGCGTGCTCAGAGACTCGATGTGCTGCTTGTACAGGCTGAGCACACTGTTTTTGAACTGCGCCACTTCCGCCTTGACCCGCTCCAGCTCCAGCTGCTCTTCATTCACCTGCTCCAGGGCGGCGCGGGTAATGTCCTCAGACTTGATCCCCGCCTCACGAAGAATGGACTCGGCCTTCTGCTTGGCCTCCTTTATCACATTCTCACCCATGCGCTGGGCGTTGAGCAGCGCGGTTTTGAGGTTATCCTCGTCTTTGCGGTACTCCTCCACCTTCTGGGCCAGGACATACAGTTTTTTCTCAGCGCTCTCCTTTTCCGCCTGCAGCTGTTCCATCTGCTGGGCCAGCTGCTGCAGCAGCGCGTCCACATCTTCGGGACGGTAGCCGCGCATGACCTTGTCAAAGGTTACGGTGCGGATCTCCTGGGGTGAAATCATTCAGATCATTCCTTTCGCCGAAAGTGGCGGCACAGTGCCGTCAGTATTGGAAATATTGAATAAACAACCTGTCTTTGCGGCTCTTGCCGCCCAGGGCTTCCAGTTTGAAGCGGCCCATGCCGCGCACAGTAAACACGTCGCCCTCATAAACAGCGGCGTGAGCGCTGGTCACCGGCACATGGTTGATCTCCAGCCTGCCGCCCCGCACCAGAGCCTCCGCCTGGCCGCGGCTGCACCGAAGCATGGCCGCCAGCACTGCGTCCGCCCGAAGGGAGGAAACGGTGGCCGTTTTGCTCTCGCGCTGGACCGGTTCCACTGGCAGCGGGCCTTCAAACCGCTCGGCCCGGGCCGGGCTGCGGCCCACACTGGTGAGTTCGTCGCAGATGAGCGGCGCCACACGTTCCAGCACAAAGGCATATGCAACGCCGGGCGCGCCGGAATCGGGCAGAATATCACCCACGCATTCCCGCTCAAGGCCAAGGCCCAGCAGAGAACCCAGATAATCCTTGTGGGCAGGCGCGTCAGCCCCTGACACAGCGCAACGGATCAAAACGCAACAAATCGGCGGTTCGCCCGAGGCGCCCGCCGGTTCGAGGCACAGCAGTTTGCGTTCGGCCGCAGGATAACCGCCCTCAAAGGCGGCCCAGCTGCAGCCGGCCTGGTTCATTGCGGCCTCGGCCAGACACTGCTCCCGATCCGACAGAAAGCCGCTGTAACGGGCCACGCCCCGGTTCTCTGCGATACGGCAGAGGTCCTGGGCGCGGCGCATGACAAGGCGCTCCTAATCGTTCTGCGGCGGGATGTAGCCCCGCTGCCGCACATCAGAAGAAGACGCCATTGCTCTCCAGCTCATCCAGCAGATCCCCCATGATGTCCACATTGTAGGGGGTGATGATGAAGGTGCTGTTGGCCACCCGCTTCATCTGGCCGTTGTTGGCGTAAGCCACGCCGGACAAAAAGTCCACCAGGCGGCGGGAAACCTCCTTGTTGGTGCCTTCCAGGTTGAGCACAACCGTGCGCTTGGCATTCAAATGGTCGGCCACCGTGCTGGCGTCATCAAAGCGTTCGGGCTTGACCAGAACCACCTGCAGCTGGGTGGTGGCGTTGATGTTGACCACCTTGTTCCGCTTGCCGGTGGGTTCAGGCTGATAGCCGTCATCCTCCGCGGCGCTGCGCTGGGGGAACATATCTTCGTTGTCGTCGTAATAACCGTCGTCCTCTTCGTTCACACCAAGAAATCTTTTAAGCCCGTCGAGCATCGTTCCGTATCTCCTTCCGAAAATGATGAACGCTTCCTCTGAAAACATATCATCAGTTAGTATATATTATCGCTATTTTTAGTGTTTCTGTCAACAAATAAACGCAACATTGCCTTTTATTCACAGGATTTTCCCATCGTAAAGGTCGGTGCCCTCCACAATGACCTCGTCGAACAGACGCACCTCGTTGTCGGTGCCCACCTTGCCGCCTTCCGGCACCAGGATGTACTCGTCGTCCTGGTAGAGCACGGTGATCTTGCGGAACCGGGCCAGATTGCCGTACTTCACATATACGCCCTTCTCGCCGTTCACGATGTTCAGCGCCTTGGTGCTGACCCGCACGCCTTTGAAAGATTCGAAATCAATGCGGGCGGTGGCACTTGCAAGGCTCAGCACATCCGCCCCTACATACTCGCAGCTCAAAACGAACTTTGCAAGGCCGGAAGCCTCGTCCACCGTCACACTTTCCACCGTGGCGGGCAGCACCTTTTCCGCCGCGCCGGGGAAACTGATGTTCACACTGGAAACGCCTTCGAATTTTTCGCTTTCCTCTTCGGTGCACACACCGTAGAAATACCATTTATAATCGGTGACCAGTTTGCCTGCACCGCTGACTTCCCCCACGCCTGCGCCTTCCTGCAGCGCGTCGACCATCTCCACAGCAGACATCTGATCCAATTCGTCTTTGCTGAACCGCAGCATTTCGGCCGCGTCCGCCGCCACAAAATAGCCGCCCGTGGAAACCGTGACCGCCGCAGGGCTGCCAAGGTTTGCCTGCTGCACGGCCTGCTCCTGGGCGATCAGTTCTTTTGCCGCGGAAAAATCCCGCGTCGCGCCGGTGGTGATCTGCAGGCGATTGAGCGCAAGCAGGTAGTCGTTGCTCTTGGAGGCCACTTCGCTGTATGCCTGGCGGTCCAGGCTGTCCAGCAGGTCATAAAGTGCGGACTGGCGCTGGGTCAGCAGAATATCCACATCCGTGCCCACGGTGTTTTCGCTGCGTTCCAGCAGTTCAAGCTGCGCCTCCAGCTCGGTGAGCGCCGTGCGGGCGCGTGCCTGGCTGGGGTCAGAGTAGATCTCCGCCACCTGGGTGCCCGTGGCCACACGCTCGCCGTTTGAAACGAGGTAGCCCATCTGCCCTTCGCCGGGCACCTCCGATTGTTCAAAAACGAGATATCCCCCGCAGGAAAGGCTGTCTGACATATCATAAAGAATCGCCGTCTCGGTGCGGTAGGGGCGGTCGATGACAGTGAATATCTGCACCGCCAGATAGGCCGCAGCAAGGCCCAGCGCAGCGATGATCCCGTATTTTACAACAGAGCCTTTCACAGCCTTCCCCTCCTTCATTGTTCAGAGCTGGGCCGCTCACAGCCCGAAATGTTCTCGCACCAGTTTTTCCGCGCGTTCCACCAGCTGCCCGTTGCCCGGGTCCAGCCAGATGACGTTTTCCATGCGGCGGAACCAGGTCAACTGACGCTTGGCGTAGTTGCGGCTGGCCTGTTTGAGTTTGTCCGTGCAGGCCGCAAGATCCGCGGTTCCCTCAAAATAAGGGAAGAATTCCTTATAACCAATGGCCTGAGCCGCCGTGCGGTAGCGCTCGCGGTTCTCCCAAACCATTTTCGCTTCTTCCAGAATGCCGGCCTCCAGCATGCGGTCCACCCGGACATCGATCCGCCGGTAAAGCTCCGAGCGCTCCGCAGGAGCAAGGCAGAGCACCATCGAATCGAACGGAGGCGTTTCGGGCAGCGATTCCGCCCGCTGGCGGCTCATGGTCTTGCCGGAGGAATAATAGAGCTCCAGGGCACGGATGACCCGGCCCACATTGTTGGGGTGCACAGTGGCCGCATAGTCCGGGTCGATGGCCGCCAGCCTGCGGTGCATTGCTTGCGCACCGAGCTCCCCGGCCTCCTTTTCCAGCCGCTCACGCAGGGCAGGGTCCGTTTTCTGCTCGGCAAAGCGCACCCCGTTCAGAAAGCTTTCAATGTACAGGCCTGTGCCGCCCACAAGAACGGGCAGCCTGCCCCGCCCGGTGATGGCTTGCACTTCCCGGTTCGCGGCCTCCACAAAATCCGCCACGCTGAACGTTTCCTCGGGAGGCAGAAAATCCATCAGGTGATGGGGTACGCCCTCCATCTCTTCTTTGGTCGCCTTGGCGGTGCCCACGTCCAGCCCTTTGTATATCTGCATGGAGTCGGCGCAGACCACCTCGCCGCCCAGGCGCTTTGCCAGCTGGACCGAAAAAGCGGTCTTACCGCTGGCGGTGGGGCCGCCCACGGCCACCACTGGCATTTTATCCCAATCGGCCAAACTGCTTTTCCAGCTCCTTTTTGGTAAGTTTCAGCACCACCGGCCTGCCGTGGGGGCAGAAGGGCGGCACCTTACCGTTCAGAATATCCTGAGCGAGGGCCAGCAGTTCCCTTCTGTCAGACTTGTCCCCCGCCTTGATGGCGGCTTTGCAGGCAATGGAGTGCATTACCCACTGGGTCTTTTCGCTCACCGTCTCCCGGCTGCCGCGGGCGAGCCGGTCCGCCAGTTCGCACAAAAGGCCCTCCACATCGCTCACGGGCACATCCGCGGGAACCGCCCGCACCAGCATTGTGCCGCCGCCAAAGTCCTCGGCCTGTATGCCGGCGTTGTTCAAAAGCTCGGCGTTCTCCAAGAGGGCCGCCTTTTCCGGGGCGGACAGGTTCACCGTGACCGGGGCCAGCAAAATCTGACTGCTGGCGGCGCCGTAGCCGGCGGCGAGCTGTTCGTAGAGAATGCGTTCGTGGGCGGCGTGCTTGTCGATAAGGCAAAGCTCATCTCCCCGCTGGGTGATGATGTAGGTTCTGAATGCTTCACCGATGTATTCCAGCGGCGTCTCCGGAGCGTTTTCCTGCTCAGAAAGCGTCTCCTGCCGCCCGGCGGCGGGGATCTCCCGGGGCTGCGGCTGCTGCACGGCAGCTTCCGCGACACGCGGCTCAGACTGGGGCAAAGGCGCACGGTCCAGCGGCAGCGGTTCGGAGCGCAAAGAATTCTGCTGCACCGGCGCGGCGGTGAATGCCGGGCGAACAGCGGGAGCAGGCCGGGGCACCGTCGGTTCGCTGCCCCAGCCGCCCAGTCCGGTTTCAGCCGTCACCGGCTTTACAGGCGCAGGGGACGGAGAAACGTGCGTAATGGTCGGCTGCTTTACAGGCGTGGACAAGTCAAGCTGTTCCACCTTTTGCTCCGGCTCATCCAGTTCAGTCTGTTTTGCAAAGCTAAAGTGTTGTTCCCCGCTGCCCGGCTGGGCAAGGGCCGCCTTTACCGCCCGGTAGACCGCGTCGAACACGTCGCTCTCGCGGGAAAAACGCACCTCCGTCTTGGCGGGGTGCACGTTCACGTCCACCAGCTGGGCGGGCATTTCCAGCACCAGAACGCAGCCTGGGAACTTGCCTTGCATCAAAGTGCCCCGGTAGGCGTTTTCCAGCGCGGCCATCATGGTGCGGTTCTTGACGAAGCGCCCGTTGATGAAGAAGAACTGCATGCCGCGGCTGGCCCGGCACGCCCGGGGCGGCGTGACAAGGCCGGACACACGGTAGCCGCCGCTCTCATCCTGAACGGGCAGAAGATCTTTTGCAAAGTCACGTCCCAGCACGGCGTAGACAGCGCTCTTGAGGCTGCCGTCTCCCGGCGTTTTGTAAAGCTGTTTGCCTTCACGAATGAAAGTGACCGAGACTTCCGGGTGAGACAGGGCGACCCGGCTGACCGTCTCGCCCACAAAAGCGCCCTCGCTGGCGTCCTTTTTCAAGAACTTCATCCGGGCGGGAGTGTTGTAGAACAGGTCCCGGACGGTGATGGTGGTGCCCACCGGGCGTGCCCCCGGCTCCATCCCCAGTTCTTCGCCGCCCTCTATGCGGTAGCAGCAGGCAAATTCATCCGGTTCGGTCCTCGTTAGCACCTCCACCCGCGCCACGCTGGCAATGGAGGCGAGTGCCTCGCCCCGGAACCCCAGGGTGTGAATGCTCTCCAGGTCCTGCTCGCAGGAAATTTTGCTGGTGGCATGGCGGATAAAGGCGGTAGAGATGTATTCCGCCTCGATACCGCTGCCGTTGTCCGTCACCTGAATGAGGGAAACGCCTCCCTTTTCGATGGCGACGCTCACCTGCGTGGCGCCTGCGTCGATGGCGTTTTCCAGCAGTTCCTTCACCACCGAAGCGGGCCGCTCCACCACCTCGCCGGCGGCGATGAGCTCCGCGGTATGCTTGTCCAGCACATGGATCACGGCCATGGGTCCGTCTCCCCTTTCATAAGTAAGGTCAGTTGCCGAGCGTCTTTTTCAGCTCGTAGAGGAAATTCAGCGCCTCGATGGGGGTCAGTGTCTCCACATCCAGCGCATTCAGCTTGTCCATCATCTCACTGGGCACCGCAGGGCTGTTCATCGCCTCCAGCGCCTCAAAGTCCAGCTGGGTGACACGCTTGTTGCTCTGGCTGGCTGCGTCCAGCGTTTTGAGCACCTGCTTGGCGCGCTCGGTGACTTCATCCGGCAGGCCGGCCAGTTTGGCCACCTGAATGCCGTAGCTGTCGTCCGCGGGGCCGCGCACGATACGCCGCAGGAAGGTGATGTCGTCGCCCCGCTTTTTTACGGCGATGTTGTAGTTCTTGACGCCCGGCAGCTGTTCTTCCAGCTCGGTGAGTTCGTGGTAGTGGGTGGCAAACAGGGTCTTGCAGCCGATTTTGCCGGCGATGTGCTCCACCACCGCCCGGGCAATGCTCATGCCGTCGAAGGTGGAGGTGCCGCGGCCGATCTCGTCCAGAATGACCAGGCTTTTACGGGTGGCATATTCCAGAATTTGAGCCACCTCGGTCATCTCCACCATGAAGGTGGACTGGCCGGCGGACAGGTCGTCGGAAGCGCCCACGCGGGTGAAAATAGCGTCCACCACGCCCACGCGGCACTCTTTCGCAGGCACAAAGCTGCCGATCTGAGCCATCAGCGCAATCAGCGCGTTCTGGCGCATATAGGTGGATTTGCCCGCCATGTTGGGGCCGGTGATGATGAGCAGGTTGTTCTCGCCGCAGTCCAGCGTGGTATCGTTGGGCACGAACAGGCTGCCTTTGAGCATTTGCTCGATCACCGGGTGGCGACCCTCCTGGATGAGCAGCTCGCTGCCCTCGTCCACCATGGGACGGACATAGTTATTGTCCGCCGCCACCTGGGCCAGCGCGGTGAGCACGTCCAGCTTCGCCACTGCGGCGGCGGTGGACTGGATCCGGGTCAGCTGTGCCGACAGATCGAACAGAAGCTCCTCAAACAGCTTGCGCTCCAGCACCAGCAGCCGCTCGCTGGCGCCCAGGATCTTGTTCTCAAGGTTTTTCAGGTCCTCGGTGATATAGCGTTCGGCGTTCGCCAGGGTCTGCTTGCGCACAAAGTTCGCCGGTACCTGGTCGGTGAAGGACTTGCTGACCTCGATGTAGTAGCCAAACACCCGGTTGAAGCCCACTTTCAGCGTGCGAATGCCGGTTTCTTCCTTGAGTTTTGCCTCCATCTGGGACAGAAAGCCTTTGCCACCGTGAACGATGTCCCGCAGCTCATCCACCTCCGGAGAGAAGCCCTCCCGAATGACGCCGCCATCCTTCAGCGTAGAGGGGGCGTTTTCGTCGATGGCGGCAACGATCCGGTCATGGATGTCGGTGAGGGGGTCGATCTGCACCGCCAGCGCTTTCAGCTGGGGGCAGTCGAAATCTTCGGTCAGGCGCCGCAGTTCCGGCAGCTGGCTGCAGGTGGCGGCCAGCGCATAAACTTCTTTGGGTGTGGCGCTGCCGTAGACCGTGCGGGTCATCAGGCGCTCCATGTCAAAGATGTGGCTGAGCGTTTCGATGATCTCGGCCCGCTGCACGCTTTCGCCGTGCAGCGCCTGCACACAATCCAGCCGGTCGTTGATGGCCGGCGCGCTCACCAGCGGCTGTTCCAGCCAGCTGCGCAGAAGGCGCTTGCCCATGGCGGTCTGGGTCTTATCCAACACCCAGAGCAAGGTACCCCGCTTTTCTCTTCCGCGCATGGTCTGGGTCAGCTCCAGGTTGGCCCGGGTCACCGGCGAAAGCTGCATATACTGGGCCTCGGCGTAGCTCACAACGGTCTTGAGCCGCTCCACGCCGTGCTTTTGGGTCCGGCGCAGGTAGGTCAGCAGACCCGCCACCGCAAGCCCGGCAAGGCCGTCCCGTGCAAGACCGGCCGCCGGCCAGCCGTCGCTGCCGAACTGTGCCTGCAGCGTTTCCTGGGCGTCGGCGTAGGCCTCGTTTTCCATCAATTCCACTGCACAGGCCATGTGCTGTTTGATGTAGGCAGTGACACCCTTAAGCGAGAGGGTCGCCTCATTGAAAAGCACTTCGCTGGGGTTGTAACGGCAGAGTTCCGTGATGATCTGGCCGCTCACCGAAGCGCCGCCCAGCTGAGTGGCGTAGGTCTGGCCGGTGGATACATCGGCAAAACAGACGCCGGCCTTGTCCCCTTCCAAGTATATACTGCAGATGTAGTTGTTTTTGTCGTCCTGGAGCATGCTGCTCTCGATGACAGTGCCGGGTGTGATGACCCGGATAACGTCCCGCTTTACAAGGCCCTTGGCAAGCGCCGGGTCCTCCATCTGCTCGCAGATGGCCACCTTGTAGCCCTTGGCGATGAGGCGGGCCACATAACTTTCGTAGCTGTGAAAGGGCACACCGCACATGGGCGCGCGCTCCGGCTGACCGCAGTCCCGCCCGGTGAGGGTGAGCTCCAGCTCTTTGGACGCAAGGATCGCGTCATCATAGAACATCTCATAAAAATCGCCCAGCCGGAAAAACAGGATCTCATCCTTGTGCTGCTGCTTGATCTCAAAATACTGGGCCATCATGGGGGAAAGTTCCGCCATTGTTGCGCTTCACCTGCCTGTGTTTTTTGAAAAGGGCCTGCTTGCAAAAACGAAAGGGCGGCGCGGCGGTGTTCTGCCGCCGCGCCGTTTGCGTGCTATGTGCGGATCAGCCGCAGCCGCCGCAGGAGGCGCAGCTGCCGCTGCAGCCGGCGGAGGGAGCCTCCACCAACATCGGGTCTCCGCCGTTCATTGCGGTGTTGATGATGGCGTCGATGTGGCTGATAAGAGCTTCGGCGTCCGCCTTGGCAGCGTTGTAGGCCACCATGCCCTCGCTGGCCATGATTTTGGCGTAAAGGTCGTTGACCTTGGCGTTGAGGCTTGCCACGCGGGCGTCGTCCCGCTCGTCCTTGGAAATCTCGTTGTTCAGGTCCATACGGGCCAGGTTGAACTCGCCGATCATGTCCTGCAGGGCCTCGTCTTCATCGTTGGCCTTGCGGGCAGCGGCCAGAGCCAGGTAGCGCTCGTCGGTCTGCAGAGCGGCGGCGGCTTTCTTGAAAAGATCGATCACGTCCATGGTAGTTCTCCTTTTTATCTGTAAAGTATTTTTATTTTACACAAGTTCGCCTTTGAGAATGGTGCCCTTGCTGTCGGTGAAATGCACCCGGGCATACTGCCCGATGAGCGCTTCGTCACCTGCAAATTCCACCACAAGGTTGTTGGTGAGCCGCCCTGCAAGGGTGCCGGGGGTGCGGCTGTGGCCTTCCACCAGCACACGCTGCGTCCCGCCCACCAGGGCCGCGGTCTCGGCGTGGGCAATTTTCTCCTGCACCGCCAGAAGACGCGCCATGCGCTCGGTTTTTTCCTTGTGGGTCACCGGGTCGGGCATGGTCGCTGCTTTGGTGCCGGTGCGCTTGGAGTAAATAAAGGTGAACAGCTGCATATACTGCACCTTTTGGATGAGTTCCAGCGTGGCTTCAAAGTCCTCCTCGGTCTCACCGGGGAAGCCCACGATGATGTCACTGGAGAAGGTCACGTCAGGGATTTTCGCCTTGGCGTAGTCGATGAGCTCCAGATACTGTTGCACCGTGTAGTGCCGGTTCATCTCTTTCAGAATGCGGTCGCTGCCGCTCTGCACCGGCAGGTGCAGGTGGTTGCAGATCCGGGGCTCGGCAGCAATGACGTCAATGAGCTTGCGGCTCGCGTCCTTGGGATGGCTGGTCATAAAGCGGAGATGATAATCTCCGGGCACTTGGCAAAGCATTTGCAGCAGGTCGGCAAAATCCACCCGGGGCTCCAGGCCTTTTCCGTAGCTGTTCACGTTCTGGCCCAGCAGGGTGATTTCTTTATACCCCGCGTCCACCAGCTGGCGGAACTCAGCCAGAATGTCCTCCGGGCGGCGACTGCGCTCCCGGCCGCGCACATAGGGCACGATACAATAGGTGCAGAAGTTGTCGCAGCCATACATAATGGGCAGCCAGGCCCGGAAATCCGAGTCACGGCGGATGGGCACTTCTTCCACGATGTCCGCACGCTCCACCGGGGTTTGCAGAAGCCGCTTTTTGCCGCCGGTAAGCTTTTGCACCAGCAACTGAGGCAGCGTGTCGATGGCGTTCACGCCGAACACCAGGTCCACAAAGGGATAACTCTGGCGCAGCTTGTCCACCACGGTGGGCTGCTGGGCCATGCAGCCGCACAGGCCGATGATGAGCCGGGGATTTTTCTCCTTGAGGCTCTTCAGCGCGCCCACGTTGCCGAACACCCGCTGCTCGGCGTGCTCCCGCACGGCGCAGGTATTGAAGAGAATGAGGTCCGCCTGTTCGGGCGCGTCGCACAGGCCGAAGCCCACATCCGCCAGCACTCCCTTGATCTTTTCGCCGTCGTTGACGTTTTGCTGGCAACCGAAGGAGTGGATATAGGCCAGAGGCGGGGTGTCGTAGAACGAGGCGATAAGCTGCGCCGCCTGTTCGTTGTGTTCAAAATGCAGGATGTCCAATGGGTCGCTTCCCTCCGCTTGGGTGTTGTTTTCAAGGACCGGCACCCCTGCTTGTGGCAAACGCGCCGATATACTGATTCAGTATACTATATTTTGCGGTGCCGCACAAGAGCGAAGTGCTTTCTCATTCCCGGTCACGCTCAAGAATAGGCTTGAGGTAACGCCCGGTGTAGGAGGCGGGGTTTGCCGCAACCTCTTCAGGAGTGCCTGTGGCCACGACCGTGCCGCCCTCACTGCCGCCCTCGGGGCCGAGGTCGATGATGTGGTCCGCCCGCTTGATGATGTCCAGGTTGTGTTCGATGATGACCACCGTGTTGCCGCCTTCCACCAGGCGGTCCAGCACGCCGATGAGTTTGTGCACGTCCGCCACATGCAGGCCGGTGCTGGGCTCGTCCAGCACATAGACGGTGCGGCCGGTCTCACGGCGGGCCAGCTCCAACGCCAGCTTCACCCGCTGCGCCTCGCCGCCGGAAAGAGTGGTGGCGCTCTGCCCCAGGGTGATATATCCAAGGCCAACGTCCATCAGGGTTTGAAGCTTGCGGGCAATTTTGGGCACATTGGCAAAGAAGACGCAGGCCTCCTCCACCGTCATGTTCAGCACGTCCGCAATGCTTTTGCCCTTGTACTTGACTTCCAGCGTTTCCCGGTTATAGCGTGCGCCCTTGCACACTTCGCAGGGCACAAAGATATCCGGCAGGAAGTGCATTTCGATCTGCACGATACCGTCGCCCTCGCAGGCTTCACACCGGCCGCCCTTCACGTTGAAGCTGAACCGGCCCGGGCCGTAGCCGCGCATTTTTGCGTCCTGGGTCTGGGCAAAGACGTTGCGGATGTCGGTGAACACGCCGGTGTAGGTGGCGGGGTTGGAACGGGGGGTGCGCCCGATGGGGGCCTGGTCAATGCCGATGACCTTGTCCACATATTCCAGCCCTTCGATGGCCTTGAACTTGCCGGGGCGGCGCTTGGCCCCGTTCAGTTCCATGGCCAGCGCTTTATAGAACACCTCGTTGATGAGGCTGGATTTGCCCGAGCCGGACACGCCGGTGACGCAGACCATCTGGCCCAGCGGGATATCCACGTTGATGTTGCGCAGGTTGTTTTCTGCCGCGCCCACGATCCGCAGCTTGTTGCCGGTGCCCTTGCGGCGGGTGGCGGGCACCACGATTTTTTTGCGCCCGGAAAGATAATCGCCGGTAATGCTGCGGGGGGAGGCGCAGATGTCCTCCACCGTGCCTTCGGCCACGATCTCGCCGCCGTGAACGCCCGCGCCGGGGCCCACGTCCACAATATAGTCCGCCTGGCGCATGGTGTCTTCGTCGTGTTCCACCACGATGAGGGTGTTGCCCAGGTCCCGCAGGCGTTTGAGGGTGGCGATGAGCTTGTCGTTGTCCCGCTGGTGCAGGCCGATACTGGGCTCGTCCAGAACATAGAGCACACCGGTGAGGGCGCTGCCGATCTGGGTGGCAAGGCGGATTCGCTGGCTCTCGCCGCCGGACAGGCCCGACGCCCCCCGGGAAAGGGTCAGATAGTCCAGGCCCACGCTTTGCAAAAAGCCCAGCCGCTCCCGCACTTCCTTCAAAATGCCGTCGCCGATGAGGTGTTCCTGCTGAGTGAGCTCCATCCCGTCCAGGAACTGCAGTTCCTGCCGCACGCTCATCTCACAAAAATCGCTGATGTTCTTGCCGCCCACCGTCACAGCAAGGCTGGCGGGCTTGAGGCGCTTGCCGTGGCACTCGGGGCACTCCACCCCGTTCATCACGGTGGCGATCTCCTCTTTCATCCACTCGCTGCCGGTCTCCCGGAAGCGGCGCTCCAGATTGTTCACGATCCCTTCAAAGTCGTTGAAGTAACGCCCGGAGCCGAACTCGTTTTCCCGGTGCATTTCGATCCGCTCGCCGCCGGTGCCGTAGAGCAGGGCATTCAGTGCTTTCGCACTCAGGTCCTTGATGGGAGTATCCAGTGTAAAGCCATAGTGCTTTGCAAGGCCCTCATAGTACATCTCGCTCACCGAGCCCTCGGCGTAATACCAGCCGCTGGCTTTGATGGCGCCCTCCCGGATGGAAAGCTCCTTGTTGGGAATGATGAGCTCCGGGTCCACCCGCATGAAGGTGCCAAGACCCGTGCAGCGCTCACAGGCGCCGAAGGGGTTGTTGAAGCTGAACATCCGGGGCTCCAGTTCGTTCACCGACACGCCGTGCTCCGGGCAGGCATAGCTCTGGCTGAACTGCATGGCTTCCCCGCCCGGCACGTCCACCGTCACCAGCCCGCCGGTGAGGGCAAGCGCGGTCTCCAGACTGTCGGCCAGGCGGCTCTGAACGTTTTCATTGATGACCAGACGGTCCACCACGATCTCCACGGTGTGCTTTTTGTTCTTTTCCAGGGAAATCTCCTCGTCCAGGTCATACATATCCCCATCGATACGCACGCGGGCATAGCCGCCGCGGCGGGCGGCGTCCAGCTCTTTCTGCTGGGTGCCTTTGCGGCCGCGCACCACCGGAGCCAGAACCTGGAACCGGGTGCCTGCGGGCAGTTCCAGCACGGCGTCCACCATCTGGTCCACCGTCTGCTGGCTGATGACCCGGCCGCACACCGGGCAGTGAGGAATGCCGATACGGGCATACAGAAGACGCAGATAGTCATAAATTTCCGTCACCGTGCCCACGGTGGACCGGGGGTTGCGGTTGGTGGTTTTCTGGTCGATGGAGATGGCGGGCGAAAGGCCCTGGATATCATCCACATCCGGCTTTTCCATCTGGCCCAGGAACATCCGGGCATAGCTGGAAAGGCTCTCCATATAGCGGCGCTGACCGTCGGCATAGATGGTGTCGAAGGCCAGGCTGGATTTGCCTGACCCGGACAGGCCGGTCATTACGATCAGCTTGTCCCGCGGGATGGTCAGGTCCACGTTTTTCAGGTTGTGCTCCCGCGCACCCTTGATAACGATCTTATCGTTGCTCACAGATATACTCTCCCTTGGTCAGTTTGCTCAGCGGCGGCCCCGGCGCTTTTTGGGCGTCTCCGGCTCCTCTGTGGGATTCTCACCACGGCGCAGCCGGTCGATACGGTCCCGCAGGAAGGCGGCGTGTTCGAATTCCAAAAGACGGGCCGCCTCCTTCATCTCCCGGGTCAGACGGGTGATGAGCTGTTCCCTCTCGGCCTTGCTCATGCGGTGGCCGGAAAGCTTTGCGTTCTCCTTGTGGTCGCTGATCTCGATTCCCTCGCGAATGCTCTTGACGATGGTCTTGGGCACAATGCCGTGGGCCTCGTTGTAGGCCATCTGGATGGTGCGGCGGCGCTCGGTCTCGGTGATGGCCCGCTCCATGCTGGGGGTGACTTCGTCGGCGTACATGATGACCACACCGTCGGCATTTCGGGCCGCGCGGCCGATGGTCTGCACAAGGCTGGTCTCACTGCGCAGGAAGCCCTCTTTGTCCGCGTCCAGAATGGCCACCAGAGAAACTTCCGGCAGGTCCAGACCTTCACGCAGAAGGTTGATACCTACGATCACGTCGATGGAGCCGGTGCGCAGATCCTTGATGAGTTCCATGCGCTCAAAGGTGTCCACCTCGTGGTGCATGTATTTCACCTTTACACCATGTTCCGAAAGGAAGTCGGTCAGGTCCTCGGCCATCTTCTTGGTAAGGGTGGTCACCAGCACACGCTCGTTTTTGGCCGTGCGCAGGTTGATCTCGCCCAGCAGGTCCTCGATCTGGCCCTCCACCGGCTTCACGATGATCTGCGGGTCAAGCAGGCCGGTGGGCCGGATGACCTGCTCCGCGATCTGGGTGCTGTGTTCCCGCTCGTACTCGCCGGGGGTGGCGCTGACGAAGACGATTTGATTCAGCTTCTCCTCCACCTCCTCAAATTTGAGGGGACGGTTGTCGAAGGCGGAAGGCAACCGGAAGCCATAATCCACCAGGGTGCGTTTGCGGGCATAGTCGCCGCCGTACATCGCCCGCAGCTGGGGCAGCATGACGTGACTCTCGTCCACGAACAGCAGAAAGTCCTTGGGGAAATAGTCCAGCAGCGTGGTGGGGGTGGAGCCAGGGGCGCGGCCGCTGAGCACCGCGGAGTAGTTTTCAATGCCCTTGCACATGCCCACTTCCTGGAGCATTTCCATGTCGTAGCGGGTGCGCTGGGCGATCCGTTGGGCTTCCAGCAGCTTGCCCTCTTCGGTGAATTTGCGCACCTGCACGTCCATCTCTTCCTGAATGCGGGCAAGCCCGGCACGCATTTTTTCCGGCGAGACGATGTAGTGGCTGGCCGGGAAGATGGCGACATGCTTGATGACGTTTTTGCGCTCGCCGGTGAGGGGGTTCATCTCGCTGATACGGTCCACCTCGTCACCAAAGAATTCCACCCGGATGGCGGTGTCGCTGGCATAGGCCAGGTTTATCTCCACCGTGTCGCCCCGGACGCGGAACTTGTTGCGCACAAAGTTGATGTCGTTGCGCTCATACTGCAGCTTCACCAGACGGCGGCACAGCTCATCCCGGTCCATCTGCATGCCGGGCCGCAGGCTGATGACCATGCTGCGGTAGTCGATGGGGTCGCCCAGGCTGTAGATACAGGAGACGCTGGCCACGATGATAACATCCCGCCGCTCAGAAAGGGCCGCCGTGGCGGAGTGGCGCAGACGGTCTATTTCGTCGTTGATGGCGCTGTCCTTTTCGATGTAGGTGTCGGTGGAAGGGATGTATGCCTCCGGCTGGTAGTAATCGTAATAGGAAACGAAATACTCCACCGCGTTCTCGGGGAAAAACTCCCGGAACTCGGTGCACAGCTGGGCGGCCAGCGTCTTGTTGTGAGCCAGCACCAGCGTGGGCCGGTTCACCTTTGCGATGACATTGGCCATGGTGAAGGTCTTGCCGCTGCCGGTGACGCCCAGCAGGGTCTGGGCCTTATCCCCCCGCAGGATCCCCTCGGCCAGTTTGTCAATGGCCTGAGGCTGGTCGCCGGTGGGCTGATAGCTGGAAACAAGTTTAAACTGATCCATGGTTCTCCTTTTTGGGCTCTTCGAGGGACTTTTTCTTGCTGCCTGCCACCCCCTGCAGCAGCGATGGTTCCACGGCGGGCATTCTGCCCGACTGCTGCAAAGAGATATAGTCTCCCTCCTTGTCCACGATGATGTGGTCAAGGAAGCGAATGCCCAGGCTGGCCAACGCATTGGAAAGTTCCCGGGTAAACTGAAGGTCAGCAGGGCTGGGCAGCGCCGCTCCTGCCGGATGGTTGTGGGCCAGCACAGCCTGGGTGGCGTGGCACTGCACCGCCAGCCGGGCAATTTGTGTGCGGGCCATGGCTGCTTCGTTCACGGTGCCCTCGGTGACCTTTTGCAGTTTGATGGGGCAGTTGCGGTCATCCAGAAACAGGACATAGACCTGCTCGGTCACCGCACCGTAGAACTGCGGGATGAGATAGGCCGCCACCTCCTCCAGATCCTGGAAAGCGCGGGGCGCACGGGCCCGGTTCTGGCTGTAGTAGCGGTTTGCGGCGTGCATGGTGGTGAGCAGTCTGGCCACGGCCGGCCCCGCCCCCTCCACCGTGAGGATGTCGGCCTCGCTGGCCTCCAGCACCTGGCACAGACTGCCGAAGCGGTCGATGAGGCGGTGGGCCAGAGGGTTCGTATCCTTGCGGGGAATGGCCAGATACAGGATGTATTCCAGCACCTCATGCTCGGCAAAGCCGGAAAACCCGCCCTGCTGGGCAAAACGCCTGTGCATTCGCTGGCGGTGATTGGCGTGGAGTTCCTTTTCAGCGGACATCCTGCACCCTCCTTTCCTGCCGTTTTATGCTTTACGCCGTATCTGATTTATTATATACTATTTGCAGGCAATTTTAAAGAGAGGAGCCCTGGATTTGAAACAATTTACCGCCGGCGCAAACGAAGACGGCGTGCGGCTTTCCCGCTTTGTGGAGAGCGTCACTACCGGCCTGCCCGCCAGCCTGCTTTACAAGAGTTTTCGCAACAAGCGGATCAAGGTGAACGGCAAGCGCCAGACCCCGGATTACCGTCTGCACCAGGGTGATGTTGTGGAGCTTTACATCAACGACGAGTTTTTTGCCGCCGTGCCCGCAAAGCCTGTCCCCGCCCGGCGCACGCCGCCTTTGAAGGTGGTGTATGAGGACGAGGCCCTTGCCGTTCTCTACAAACCCGCCCATCTGCTCTGCCATGGTGACCGCACCGGCGACGCAAGCCTTGTGGACGCCTTCATTGCTTATCTTGCCCAAAAAGGCGAGTTTGACCCCCAGGCGGAGGCCGCTTTCAAGCCGGCACTGTGCAACCGGCTGGACCGGGGCACTGAGGGACTGGTGGTGGGCGCCAAGACCTACGCCGCTTTGCGGGACATGAACGCTGTCATCCGGGACGACCTTGTGCGCAAGGAGTATCTGACCATCACCTTCGGTGTGCCCGCCGCGGGGCGGCATGTGGCATATCTGCGCCACGACGAAAAGAGCAACAAGGTGAAGGTGCAGCCCGGCCCCGGAGAGGGATTCAAGCAAATCATCACCGACGTGACGGTGGAGCGCACCGAAGGGCCTTTTGCCCTGTGCCGCATCGGGCTTGTGACCGGGCGCACCCATCAAATTCGGGCGCACCTTGCCTTTTTGGGCGCGCCGGTGCTGGGTGACATCAAATACGGCAACCGCAAGTGGAACGAGAAAACCGGATTTAAGACCCAGGCCCTCTGCGCGGTGAGCCTCACCTTTGGCCAGCTTCCGCCGGAAAACACGCTGTGCCGTTTGAGCGGCAAGGCCATCCGGCTGGAACACCCGGCCATTCTGGATAAATTCGCTTCTCTGGCGAGAAAATAAGCCCTTCTCCCCTTCTTGCATAAAACACGGCGGCCCGCCTCCCTTTCGGGAAACGGGCCGCTGTTTTTTTGGTTCAGAAGAAACTGACCTGGCTGGTGTCCGGCAAACTGCCGAGAGCACCCACATTTTTCAGGTTTTCCATCACCGCACTGGATACGCCGCAGGCCTGCTGCAGTTCCTCCACCGACAGGTATTCCTGCCCGTTGATGGTGGCAGCTTCCAATGCCTGGGCTGCCGCCTCACCCACGCCTTTCAGCGAGGCAAAGGGCAGGCGCACCTTGCCGTCCTCCACCATATAACGCACGGCACGGCTCTTGCCCAGCTCGATGGGCAGGAACTCATAGCCCCGGGCCAACATCTCGTTCACCAGCTGCAGCGACACCTGGATGTCTTCGTCCTTGGCCTTCTTTTCCTCCTTGAGGCGCAATTCCACCTCTTTCAGGTGCTGCTGGGCCACCTTGACGCCGCCCACAGCGGCCTCATAGTCGATGTCGTCGCCACGCACGGTGAAGTAGGTGGCGTAGAACGCCTGGGGATGGTAGACCTTGAACCACATCAGCCGGATGGCCGCGATGAGGTAAGCCACCGCGTGGGCCTTGGGGAACATGTACTTGATCTTGCGGCAGGAGTCCATGTACCAGTCCGGCACGCCGCACTCCTTCATTTTTTCCTCTGCTCCCGGCGGGAATCCGCCCTTGGCCACCTTGCCTTTTCGGGTAAGCTCCATGATGTTGAACGCCAGTTTCGGCTCCAGCCCTTTGTGGAGCAGATAGGTCATAATGCTGTCACGGCAGCCGATCACGTCGGAAATGGTGCAGATTTGATTTTTGATGAGGTCCTGAGCGTTGCCGTTCCACACATCGGTGCCGTGAGACAGACCCGAGATCTGAATAAGGTCGCTGAAGTTCTTGGGCTGGGCCTCAATGAGCATTTGCCGCACGAAGGGGGTGCCCAGTTCCGGAATGCCGAAGGTGCCGGTCTGACTGCCGATCTGTTCCGGGGTGACGCCCAGCGCCTCGGTGCTCACCAGCAGGCTGATGACCCGCTGGTCGTTCATGGGCACCTGGTCCATGGGAATGCCGGTCATATCCTCCAGATACTTGTACATGGTGGGCACATCATGGCCCAGCTCGTCCAGTTTGAGCAGCGTATCATGGAGGTATTTGAATTCGAAGTGAGTGGTCAGCACGCCCTTGTCCTTGTCATCGGCGGGGTGCTGGATGGGGCAGAAGTCCTGAATCTCGTGCACATCCGGCACGACCACCATGCCGCCCGGGTGCTGGCCGGTGGTGCGCTTGACGCCGGTGCAGCCCACCGTAAGGCGGTTCTCCTCGGCGCGGTTCACCGTGCGGCCCCGCTCTTCCAGATACTTCTTCACATATCCGTAAGCGGTCTTGTCCTGCAAGCCGGACACGGTGCCCGCCTTGAACACGTACTCCTTGCCGAACAGCTCCTCGGTGTAGCGGTGGACCTGGCTCTGGTATTCGCCGGAGAAGTTCAGGTCGATATCCGGCTCCTTGTCGCCGTCAAAGCCGAGGAAGGTCTCGAAGGGGATGTCGTGGCCGTCCACAATAAGCTGGGCGCCGCAGCGGGGGCAGGTCTTGTCCGGCAAGTCAAAGCCGTCCGCCACACTGCCGTCGGTGATGAACTCACTGTACTGGCATTTGGGGCACAGGTAGTGGGGCGGCAGGCTGTTCACCTCCGAAATGCCCGAGAAGTGGGCCACGGCGGAGGAGCCGACGGAACCACGGCTGCCCACCTGATAGCCTCCCGCGTTTGAATAGGCCACCAGCTTGACGGCGATGACGTACAGCACGGCGAAGCCGTGACCGCAGATGGAATCCAGTTCCCGCTGCAAACGGGTCTGCACGATCTCCGGAAGCGGGTCGCCATAATGTTTTTTGGCGGTGTTCCAGGTGGCGTCGCGCAGCTGCCGCTCCGCGCCCTCGATGGAGGGCGGGAAGGTGCCCTTGGGAATGGCCCGAATGCCACCATCGCACATGTCGGCAATTTTATTCGGGTTCTTCACCACGATCTCAAAGGCCTTATCCTTGGGCAGATAATAGAACTGGTCCAGCATGTCCTGGGTGGTGCGGTAATAGAGGGGCGCCTGATTGTCAGCGTCCTTGAAGCCGTTGCCCGCCTGCAGCACCGCCCGGTAAACGGAGTCCTCCGGGTCCTGGAAATGCACGTCGCCGGTGGCCACCACCGGTTTGTGCAGCGCCTCGCCCAGCTTGATGATGGTGCGGTTGAAATCCTGTATCTTCTCGATGGAATCCACCAAGTGCTCCCGCAGCATATACTCGTTGTTGCCCAGAGGCTGCACTTCCAGAAAATCGTAATAATCGGCAATACGGCACAACTCCTCAAAGCTGCGGCCCTCCACCACAGCTCTGTAAAGTTCACCCGCTTCACAGGCAGAACCAATGATAAGCCCCTCGCGGTATTTGTCCAGCACACTGCGGGGCACCCGGGGTTTTTTGAAGAAATACTTGGTGTGGGCCTCGCTGACGATTTTGTAAAGGTTTTTCAGGCCCAGCTGATTGCGCACCAGGATGATGAGGTGGTAATACTTCTTTTTGATGACCGCCGTGTTGCCGCCGCCGAGGCCGGTGTTGATCTGCTCCACATTCTTGACCCCTTTAAGGGCCAGGTCTTCCAGCATTTTGCAGAAAATCTTCGCCAGCGCCATGGCGTCGTCCGACGCGCGATGGTGATTGAAGGGTTCGATCTCCAGGTGGTCGTTGATGGTGTCCAGTTTGTAATTGCGCAGGCCGTGGTAAAGGTTCTGGGCCAAAGACAGCGTGTCGATGTAGGCATTCTCCAGCCGCAGGCCAGCCTTTTCCGCCGCCGCCCGCATAAAGCGCATATCAAAGTTGTGGGCGTTGTGAGCGATGAGCACCCGGTCGCCCGCGAACTCCATGAACTGCTTGATGGCTTCGTCAGGGCCGGGCGCGTCGGCCACCATGGAATCGTTTATGCCGGTAAGCTCCACGATTTTGGGCGGGATGGGTTTGCCGGGGTTCACGAAGGTGTCGAAGGTCTCCGTTATCTTGCCGTTCTCCACCAGCACCGCGCCGATCTCGGTGAGAGCCTCCGTCTTGGGGTCAAGGCCGGTGGTCTCGGTGTCGTAAACCACAAAGCTGCCGGAGAGCGGGCCAGAGGCTTCACCGTAGACCACCGGCACCATGTCATCCACAAAATATGCCTCACAGCCATAGATGAGCTTGAAATCCGGGTCGTTTTTGCGGATGGCCTCGGCGGCAAGCATTGCTTCCGGGAAGCCCTGACACACGCCGTGGTCGGTGATGGCGATGGCCCGGTGCCCCATGCGGTGGGCGGTGCGCACGATCTCGCCGGGGTCGCAGAAACCGTCCATGCTGGAAAGCTTGGTGTGCAGGTGCAGCTCCACCCTCTTTTCGGGGGCGTTGTCCTCCCGCTTTTTGCGCTCCACCTGCAGCACGTCATAGGGATAGACCACATAGTCGTGCTCGTATTTATCGTAGGCGCACTCGCCTTTGAGCACGAGGGTAGTCCCCTTTTTCACTTCTTCCCACTTGGAGTAGTCTTCGCCGTCCCGGCTGCGCAGCTTCAGGCTGATGGAGCCGGTATAGTCGGTGATGGACACGATATAGCTCTTCTGGAAGTTGCCCTTGACCTCCACGGCAAACACGTCGCCCCAGATGGTGACCTTGCCGCTGTCGCTGCCCAGGTCCTTGAGGGGGGTGACCTCCCCGGGCTTGAAGTTCTTGCCGTGGAACACACTCACCGGCTTGTCGGTGAGGTCCAGGCCCGGGATCTTGAAGTTCGGCGGCTGCTTTTTCTCCTCAAAACGCGGAGCGGGGGCCTTTTGCAGCACCCGCTGCTCCCACTCGTCAGCGGTCACAGTGCTGTTCTGTTCCAGGGTCACGGCAGGCAGCACGCCGGTGCGCTGCTCCACCAGTTTGGCCAGGATATCTCCAAAGCCGATCCCTTCCAGAATGTTTTTTCCCACCGGCACTGTGATGGTGAGCTGTGTGCCCTGCAGCGCGAAAGCCGCATGGTCCAAAAAGCCGTTCACCGGCAGACCCTCGCTGCGCAGCTCGTCGATCATCGCCCGCAGGCTCTCTTCGGTGATGGTCTCAAAGGGAAAATAGTTGCACACCACCAGCTCCAGGCCTTCAAACTGCGGCGCCAGCGACGCGCAAAGCCGCCCGCACAGCTCGGTCGGCAAAGGCACGGCGCTGCGCAGGCTGATTTTCAGTTTTCGGCTGATACGCAGCAGTTCCACCTGCTCCACCAGGACCCCCGCAAAACAGCGGGCGAAGGTCTCGTCGGCATTGAACTGCGGCCACAGCTGGCTTACCAGTGGCTTCAATGACTTTTCTCCCTTTCCTTGTGACAAAGCGCAGCCCGCGGGCAGGGCTCCGGCCCCGCCCGCAGGCGTATGAAAACAACTCTTACAGCTTGTAGATCTCGTCCACCAGCTGGCCCACGATGTCGCCCCGCAGCATGCGGATCTTCTCGCCGCGGATGAACAGCAGGGCCTCGTCCTTGCCGCCGGCAATGCCGATGTCCGCTTCCCGGGCTTCGCCAGGGCCGTTCACCACACAGCCCATCACGGCCACCTTGATGGGCTTTTTGTAGCCCTTGAGGCGCTGTTCCACCTCGTCGGCAATTTTTGCCACCGGGATGTTGGTGCGCCCGCAGGTGGGGCAGCTGATGATCTCCGGCCCGCCCACGGCGTGCCCGGCGGCCCGCAGGATGTCAAATCCCGCCTGCACCTCTTTTTCCGGTTCGTCGGTGAGGGAGACCCGCAGGGTGTCGCCAATGCCTTCCATCAGAAGGCCGCCGATCCCCATGCCGGACTTGATGAGGCCCATGCGATAGGTACCCGCTTCGGTGACGCCCACATGCAGCGGATAGTCACACCGCTCGCTGAGCAGGCGGTAGGCTTCCATCATACGGGGCACGTTGCTGGATTTGATGGAGATAACGATGTTGTCAAAATCGTACTTTTCCAGAAGGGAAACGTGGTACATGGCGCTCTCCACCAGCGCCTCAGGCACCGGCGCGCCGTATTTGGCCAGCACCTCTTTTTCCAGGCTGCCGGCGTTCACACCAATGCGGATGGGGATGTTTTTGGCCTTGCAGGCGGCGGCCACCTCTTTCACATGGTCGTCACCGCCGATGTTGCCGGGATTCAGGCGTATCTTATCCACCCCCGCGTCCACGCAAGCCAGGGCAATGCGGTGGTTGAAGTGGATATCCGCCACAAGGGGGATGTCCACGGCGTTTTTGATGGCTTCGATGAGGCGCACATCCTCCAGGGTAGGCACGCTCACCCGCACGATCTGGCAGCCTGCCTCGGCCACCCGCACCGCCTGGGCCACGTTGCCCGCCACGTCGTCGGCGCGCACGTTGAGCATGGTCTGCACCGCCACAGGATTGTGGCCGCCGATGGTGAGGCTGCCGATGGTCACTTCACGCTTGACCTTGCGCATGTTTTTTCCCTCTTTTCTTGTTTAAAACAATCGGGTGATGTCGTTGAATGTGGCAAAAATCATCACAGCGAACAGGAAAAACAGGCCCGCCATGTTCACCCATATCTCAAACCGCTTGGGCAGCGGCCGGCGGAAGATTCCCTCAATGAACAGAAACACCAGCTTGCCGCCGTCCAGCGCCGGGAAAGGCAGCAGGTTGAAGATCCCCAGATTCACCGTGAGCAGGGCCAGCAGGCTGAGCACTTCGGAAAGCCCCATGCCTGCCGCCTGGTTGATGGCGCTGACAATGCCCACCGGGCCGGAGAGCTCGGTCACGCTCACCCGCTGGGTCACAAGGTCCACCAAGGAGCGGAACACCAGCCGCGCGTAGAACAAGGTGTAGTCAAATGCCTGCCCGATCACGTTCAGCGGCGTTTTTTCCAGCGCATAGACCTTGAAGCCCATGTTCATGGTAACGGTGTCGCCGTTCTGCACCTGATCGAACTGAACGTCGTTGATCTGCACTTTTTCACCGTTCCGCTTCACGGTAAAATCCGCCGTGAAGTCTTCACTGCGCTGTAACTCGTATATAATATCGTTGGTCACAAAACAGCGGCGGCCGTTGATGGCCAATATCTCGTCTCCCACCTGCAGGCCGGAAGCCTCCACAGCGGAGCCTTCCTCCACAAGGGCAACCGTCCGGCTGGCAAGGGTGTCGCTGCCGGAAAAAAGCAAAAGCAGAACCACAAAGCCCAGCACCAGATTCATCACCGCGCCGGCGGCCACCACAATGATCCGCTTCCAGACCTTGACCTTGGGAAAGGGCAGGCCGGTCTTTGCCTCCGGCGGGATCTCCGGGTCGCTGAACTGCTCTTCCTCCGAGAGTTCTTCGTCCTCCCCTTCCATGCTCACATAGCCGCCCACAGGCAGTGCCCGAATACTGTACCGCGTGCCGTTTTTCACCCGGCTGAACAGCGCGGGGCCCATGCCGATGGAAAACTCATTGACCTGGATCCCTGCTTTCTTTGCGCAGATGAAATGGCCCAGCTCGTGGATCATCACCACAAGACCAAAGATGAACACCGAGACGACGGTCGTGATCAGAATTGACATATGCCTTTGTTTGCTCGCTTTCTTATTTACTCGCAGGCGGCTCCCCTGTCAAGTCAAATGACTTTGCACAAAGGAGCGTGCCATACGGTCACACTCATATACATCGGTGAGGGTGTAGCCGCCGCCGAAGGAGTCGCTGTCCACCATCGCTTCCACCAGACGGCCGATGTCCAAAAAGCCTATCTTGTCCTCCAGGAACAGGCGCACAGCCTCCTCGTTGGCGCCGTTGGCGGCGCAGGGGCCAAGGCCGCCTTTGGCAATGGCCTTTTTGCAGGCGGCAAGGCAGCGGAAGGTCTCCTCATCCGCCACGTCAAAGGTGATGGACTTGAGGGTGGTGAAATCCAGTTCCGGGGCACAGCCGGGGGCACGCTCGGGCCAGGTGAGGGCATACTGAATGGGAATGCGCATGTCCGGCACACCCAGCTGCGCCAGGATGGAATTGTCGCTGAATTGGACCATGGAGTGGATAATGCTCTGGCGCTGCACCACCACCTGCACCTTCTCCGGCGGCAGGCCGAACAGCCACACCGCCTCGATCAGCTCCAGGCCCTTATTCATCAGGGTGGCGGAGTCGATGGTGATTTTTGCCCCCATGTTCCAGTTGGGATGTTTGAGGGCGTCCGCCTTGGTCTTGCCCGCCAGCTCCTCCTTCTTCATGCCGAAGAAGGGGCCGCCGGATGCGGTGAGCAGTATTTTGGTGAGAGCCTTGGCGGAGTGAGCGTCCTGCAAACACTGGAAAATCGCGGAATGCTCGCTGTCCACCGGCAGCAGCTTTGCGCCGTGGTCCTGGGCAGCCTTCGTCACCAGATAGCCGCCGGTGACAAGGCTTTCCTTGTTGGCCAGCGCCACATCACAGCCGCTTTCCAGTGCCGCAAGGGTAGCGCCCAGGCCGGCGATCCCCACCACTGCGTTGAGCACCACATCCGCTTCGCCCATGCCGGCGAGGGTCACGATCCCTTCGGCCCCTTCCAGCACCTGAGGCGCGTTTGCACGCCCCGCCAGAGCGTCCTTCAGTTTCCGGCAGGCCGCAGAGTCCGCCACCGCCACATAGCGGGGATGAAATTCCTCGATCTGCTCCAAAAGTCTATCCACGCTGGAGTGGGCGGCCAGCGCCCGGACCTCATATCCCTGGCTGCGGGCAACGTCCAGGCTCTGCGTTCCGATGGACCCGGTGGAGCCCAGCAGCGTAATGCTTTTTGCCATAGCTCATTCCTCCGTGAAATTTCACATCATGGTCCTGAACCAGACGGCCAGAGCCACCAGCGGGGTGATGAACAGCACGCTGTCAAACCGGTCCATGATACCACCGTGGCCCGGGAAGATCGTGCCGTAATCCTTTATCCCCAGCTGCCGTTTGATGGCCGAGGCGAACAGATCGCCCAGAATGCCAAGCACCGAGCAGCCCATGCCCAGCAGGAACACCGCGATATAGCCGAACATACTGCCTGCCGCGTGGCCGGTGAGCCCGCGTGCGGCCAGGGTGCACAGCACACCCACCAGGCCGGAGCCCAAAATGCCGCCGATGGCGCCCTCCACCGTTTTGTGGGGGCTCACCAGAGGGGCCAGTTTGTGTTTGCCAAACAGCCGGCCGGTAAAATAGGCAAAGGTGTCGCCGCCCCAGGCAAAGGCCAGCGCCATCAGGATCAGATACACCGCTTCGTAGCCGTACACATCCACGGGCAGCCTTGCCTTGATGAACACCAGGGAATAAAAGGCGGTCCAGATGACCACGCCCACGGCGCACACGCCGCTGAGCCGGGCCACGTTCAGGTTCTGATTAAACCATATGAGGCAGATGGCCAGATACAGTACAAAAAGAAAGCTGATGGGTGCGATCAGCAGTTTTTCCGGCGAAGCTGCGGACAGGATCAGCAACACCGTGTACACCGCAAAGCCTCCAAAGACCCAGGGGCCGCGCTTGCCCAGATCGAACGCTTCGTAGATCTCGTGAACAGCGATCAGGCAGATCAGGGCGACCATGATCTCAAAGACCGGTGTGTTGAACAGACACAGCACCACCGCCAGCAGAGCAAGCCCAAAGACAGAGGTGATGATCCGTGTTTTCATCGAAATTCTCCCCCTTTCACCGCGGTCAAATGCCGCCAAAGCGACGGCTGCGGTGGCAGAATTCCAGGATGGCAGCGTCCAGGTCCGCCCGGGTAAAGTCGGGCCAAAGGACGTCCATCTCCACCAGTTCCGAATAGGCTGCCTGCCAGAGCATAAAGTTGGACAGCCGCTTTTCTCCGCTGGGCCGCAGAATAAAGTCCGGGTCTTTCTGGCCGCGGGTGTACATATGGTCGCTCATCATTTCTTCGGTGATGTCCTGCGGTTCCAGTTTGCCCTCCTTCACCAGCTGGGCCAGCTGGCGGGCAGCACGCACGATCTCGGGCCGTCCGCCGTAGTTCACCGCAATGTTCAGGGTCATGCCGGTGTTGCCGGCAGTCTTGCCCTCGATCTCATCCATCAGCTGCTGGTGCCGGGGCTCCAGCACCGAGCGGTCACCCAAAAACACGACGCGGTTGTTCTCTTTTTGATAGTCGAAGGCTTTGACGAGATACTCGCCGAACAGCTTCATAATTGCGCCCACCTCGTCCTGCGGGCGGCGCCAGTTCTCGGTGGAAAAGGCATAGAAGGTCACCGACTCCACACCCAGCTGGTTGCAATAGCGGGTGATGTCCTGAAAGACTTCGGCGCCCTTTTTGTGGCCCGCGGTGCGGGGCAGGCCCCGGCGCTTGGCCCAGCGGCCGTTGCCGTCCATGATGATACCGATACTCAGGCCTTTGGCCAGTTCCTGAATGGACTGCTCCATATGAGTTGTTCCTTTCATAAATAAAGGGCCGCGCTTCGCAACCTGGCGCTGCGCGGCTCGGCCCTTTTGGTCACGCCGAGATCAAATCTCCATGATCTCCTTGTTTTTCTCTTCGCAGGCTTTATCGACCAGTTTCACATACTTGTCGGTGATCTTCTGCATCTCTTCCTCGTAGTGCTTCTGATCGTCCTCGGTGATCTCACTGTTCTTTTTCTGCGCTTTGAGTTTATCCATCGCGTCACGGCGAACATTGCGCATGGCGACCTTGGTCTCCTCGCCCAGCTTCTGCACGTCTTTGGTCAGCTGGCGGCGGCGCTCCTCGGTGGGAGCGGGGAAAACAAGGCGGATCACACGGCCGTCGTCGGTGGGGTTAATGCCGATGTCGCTCACCAGCAGCGCATGCTCAATGGCGTGGATCAGCGAGGCGTCCCAGGGAGTGATGGTGAGAATGCGGGCCTCAGCCACAGCCACAGCCGCCATCTGATTGATGGGGGTGGGGCTGCCGTAATAGTCCACAGTGACCCGGTCCAGGATGGCAGGGTTGGCACGGCCGGCACGGATGGCCACCAGTTCCCTGTCCAGATGGCGCAGGGCGCCGTCCATTTTTTCCTCGTATGGTTTCGTAAATTCGCTCATATCCAAAGCTCCTTTTTTGTTTTCCAGCCGTCAGGCTCAAAATTACGTTTTGCGGGGAAATATTTGAAAGGTCATGCCTCCTGCACAAGAGTGCCGATGTCCTCCCCTTTCGCCGCGCGGGCGATGTTGGAAGGATGGGCCAGGTCGAACACCAGGATGGGCAGGCCGTTCTCCCGGCAAAGGGTGGCGGCGGTGCCGTCCATAACGCCCAGCTTCTTTTCCAGCACCTCACTGAATGTAAGGGTGGAATACTTCACAGCGTCGGGATACTTTTTGGGGTCCTTGTCGTACACACCATCCACCATCGTGGCCTTGAACATCACGTCGCAGCCAGTCTCGATGGCGCGCAGCGCACTGGAGGTATCGGTGGAGAAGAAAGGACAGGCAGTGCCGCCGGCGAAGAGGACAACCTTGCCATCTTTCATGGCCTGCACGGCGTCGTCGCGAGTGTATGTCGCCGCAATCTGGGGCATCACGATGGCGGACTGCACCACCGCGGGAACGCCCGTCTGGCGAAGCGCATCCGCCAGGGCCATGCAGTTCATCACCGTGGCCAGCATGCCGATCTTGTCGGCACAGGTGCGCTCCATCTCGCCGCTGGAGCGGCCGCGCCAGAAGTTGCCGCCGCCCACCACGACGCCGATCTGCACGCCCAGATCGTGGGCCTGCTTGATACCGCCGCAGATAGAGCGCATGGTCTCGTCGTCAAATCCTGTGCCTTTGGCGCCGGCAAGAGCCTCGCCGCTCACCTTCAGCAGGATGCGTTTGTATCTGGTTTCCACGTTCAAAACACCGCCTGTATCCCTACAGCCCGGAGGCCGGAACTGTATTTATTATATTGCTTATATTTTACAATAAAACCCTTTTCTTGTAAACAATTAAAAAAGCCAGGACCATTTCCGCAGCAATCAAAACCACCGGCTTAGCCGGTGGTTTGAGTAAGCCCTATAAGGGCATTATACTGGCAAAGCCCCTTAAGGGGCCACGAATGGGTCTGCCAACTGCATTCCTTTCTCGTGGCAGGCCCCTCAAGGGG
>DXFW01000013.1 GCA_019114225.1 Candidatus Allofournierella pullicola
CTACTACAACAACCGCCGCATCAAGGCAAAGTTAAAGGGCTTGCCGCCTGCAATTCACAGACAACAAGCCCTTTCGGCTGCTTGAACAATTTCCTTTTTCAAATATTGTCTAACTTTTGGGGGTCACTTCAAACCGGGGCGGCCTTTTCTTCGCTTTTTACAGGGTGATGTGCCGGGGCACGCCGTTCACAAACATGGGGGTCAGCTCGCCCTGGATCAGCGGCCGGGCGTACGCCTCAAAGGCGGCGTTCACATGCATGCCGTCGGGGGTGATCCACTCCAGCGGCACGGTCTTTTCCGCGTTGGCCACCTTCTGCACGTCCACCAGCTCGGTGCCGCACAGATAGGGCTGGTCGCTGAGGCGGGTCAGAGCCGCCATGCAGCCGGTGCGGCCCTCCAGCGCCGCCAGCACTGCCGCGCCGCCGGCCCGGTAAGCCTCGCTGATGTCGGTGCGGCTGGCTAGGTGACCCGCGCACCGCTGCAGGGTGGAAAGCTCGATGGCGCGGCTCTTGCAGCCCAGCTCCTGCTGGATGAGCCCCGCCAGATAGCGGCTGGTGCCCGAGAGCATGGCCTTGTGGCCAAAGGCGTCCAGCTGGCCGCCCTCGCCGGCCAGATCGCAGAGGAAGCGGCCCTGGCGGTCCTTCACGCCCTCGCTGGCGGCAATGATGACATTCTCCTTCTGCTTTTGCAGCCGGTCCACCCGCCGCAAAAACAGCTTCGGGTCAAAGGGCACTTCCGGCAGCAGAATGAGGTCCGGCCCGTCGCAGTCGTCCCCTTTGGCCAGGCTCGCCGCGCCCGCCAGCCAGCCGGCGTGGCGGCCCATGATCTCCGCCACCGTCACGCTGCGCAGGTCGTAGGCGCTGGAATCCCGGATGATCTCCTTCATGATGGTGGCGATGTACTTCGCCGCCGAGCCGAAGCCCGGGGTGTGGTCGGTGCAGACCAGATCGTTGTCGATGGTCTTGGGCACGCCCACAAAACGGATGGGGCTGCCGATGGCCTCACCGTAGGTGGAAAGCTTGGCGATGGTGTCCATGCTGTCGTTGCCGCCGATGTAAAGCACCGCGTCGATCTGATAGCGGGCGAACAGTTCAAACAGCGTCTCATACACCTCGTCCCCCACCACCGGCGCGGGCAGCTTGTAGCGGCAGCTGCCAAGATAGGAGGAGGGGGTGCGCTTGAGCAGCTCGATTTTCAGGTCGCTGTCGAACAGGCGGGAGAGATCCGCCACCTGGCCCTTCAAAAGCCCTTCGATGCCGTGCTGCATGCCCAGCACCCGCACCGCGCCGCAGCTGCGGGCAGTCTCAAACACGCCGGCGAGGCTGGCGTTGATAACGGCGGTGGGGCCGCCGCTCTGACCTACCATGAAATTCATCGGCACACTTCCTTTGTCAGCATTGTTGGCCGGCGGTTCTTGTGCCGGCGCGCCCTGTCCATTATACTGTATTTAAAGGGCGGGCGCAATAATCCGCGGCGCCCTTTCGTTTAAAAAGCAGAGGAGCCCGCGGCCGCAGGGCCGGGGCAAGGAGATAAAAAGGAGGGAACACCATGAAACGGGCAATGAGTCTTCTGCTGGCGGCGGCGCTGTGCGCCGGGCTGCTGGCCGGATGCGGGGCTTCGTCGGGCGGTACGGCTGCCGCCATGCCAAACTCGACCACCGTCGAAGAGGGAAGCTTGGACTTCGCCACCGGCGAGGCTGCCGACGCCGGCCTTTCCGGCACCGAGGCGGATCGACTTTCCCCCAATGACGGGCGCAAGATCATCTACAACGCTTCGCTGGAGATGGAGACCGAAGAGTTCGACGCCACCCGTGACAAGCTGCTCAAAGCCGCGTCCGACGCCGACGCCTGGGTGCAGGGCAGCGACGAGGGCGGCAGCGCCGAGAACGGCAGCCGCTGGGTGCGCTACACCTTCCGGGTGCCCAGCGAAAGCTACGCTGATTTTCTGAACGACGCTTCCGCCGCGGGCAGCGTGACCTACAAGAGCGAGACCACCGAGGACGTCACCGCCGATTATGTGGACCTGGAAGCCCGGCTGGAGAGCCTGCGCACCCAGGAAGCCCGCCTTCTGGAACTGGCGGGCCAGGCGGGGGATTTGGCGGACCTTTTGGCCATCGAGGAGCAGCTGGCCCAGGTGCGCTATGAAATTGAAAGCTACACCGGGCAGCAGCGGGTCTACGACAGCCTGCTGGCCTACTCCACCGTGGACGTTTCGCTGGACGAGGTGCGTCTGCTCACCCCCGTGAGCAACAACTTCGGCTCCCGCGCCGTCACCGCCTTCAAAGAGAGCTGGCACAACTTTGCTAACGGTGTGCAGGACGTGGCCATCGGGATCATTTATCTGCTGCCGGTGCTGCTGGTGCTGGTGGTCATCGTGCTGGTGGTGTTTGTCATCCTGCGCGCGGCGCGCCGCCGCCGGCCGCAAAAACCCATCCAGCCGCCGCCTGTGCCTCATGTTCCGGCTCCCGGCAGCGGGGCGGCAACGGAAAAACCCGCCCCTAAATACGGACCCGAAGCGTAAAACAAAGCAAAAGCAGGGCATGCGCCGCATGCCCTGCTTTTTTGCACAGTGGAGATTTTTGCCGCAAAATCTTATGAAAATCGCCAGTTGCGCCCCGGGGCAAATCGTGCTAATAATGAACTAACAATGGGTTTTGTATACAATCCCGCGCCGGCACTGCCGGCAAACATCGAAGGAGGATGGAATCTATGGCCACATTGCGCGAAGACGCGGACAAGATCATCAAGGCGGCGCTGGAAGCCGCCCTGCCCGACAACGCGGTGAAAAAGGCGCTGGAAGGGCATTCCTTCAGCGGCGGCCGGGTGCGGCTGGTGGCCGCGGGCAAGGCGGCCTGGCAGATGGCAAAGACCGCCAGCGATTTGCTGGGCAGCCGCATCGAGGCGGGCGTTGTTGTGACCAAATACGGCCACAGCATGGGCCCCATCGCCAATTTCGACATCTGGGAGGCCGGCCATCCCGTTCCGGACGAAAACAGCTTCCGGGGCGCGCAGGCGGCCATCGACCTGGTGAAGGACCTCTGTGCCGAGGACACGGTGCTGTTCCTTGTGTCCGGCGGCGGCTCGGCCCTGTTTGAAAAAACGCTGGTGAGCGGCGAGGAGCTGGCGGACATCACCAAACAGCTGCTGGCCTGCGGGGCGGACATCGTGGAGATCAACACCCTGCGCAAGCGCCTTTCCGCGGTGAAGGGCGGCAAGTTCGCCCAGATCTGCGCCCCGGCCCAGGTGTACAGCATTGTCCTTTCGGACATCTTAGGCGACCCGCTGGACATGATCGCCTCCGGCCCCGCCTATCCCGACTCCTCCACCGCCGCCGACGCCAAGGCCATCATCGCGAAATACGGCCTGAAGATGAGCGAGGCGGCCCTGGGGCTGATGGAGATAGAGACCCCCAAACAGCTGGACAACGTGACCACAAAGATCACCGGCAGTGTGCGCCAGCTGTGCGCCGCCGCCAAGACTGCCTGCCAGAAACTGGGCTACGAGCCGGTGGTCCTCACCGACTGCCTGGCCTGCGAAGCCCGGGAGGCGGGCGCTTTCCTGGGCGCCATCGCCCGCACCCACGCCGAGGCCGACCACTCCCTGGCCTTCATCGCCGGCGGCGAGACGGTGGTGCACCTCACCGGCACGGGCAAGGGCGGCCGCAACCAGGAATTGGCGCTGGGCGCGGCCCAGGGCATTGCCGGCCTTTCCGGCGCGGCAGTGTTCAGCGTGGGGTCCGACGGCACCGACGGCCCCACCGACGCGGCCGGCGGCTATGTGGACTACACCACTGCCTCCCGCCTGAAGGAGCAGGGCGTGGACATCTTTGAGGTGCTGAAAAACAACGACGCTTACCATGCCCTGCAAAAGGTGGACGGCCTTGTGATCACCGGCCCCACCGGCACCAACGTGAACGACGTGGCGGTGCTTCTGCTCAAGCGTGAGATTTAATACACTCACAAGCGAAAAAATATCCATCCGCAGCCGGCGGGCTTTGTGCCCCGCCGGCTGTTCTTTTATTCACGTTTCGTTCATATACTGAATCGTGAATTTGCACGATTCCCATGGTCAATTTGCTAAAATTTGCGTAAAATATGTTGACATATGACAAATTTAGGATTAAAGTTAAGATGTTGAAGCGGAAATTGTATACAAAATGCAATTTGCGAAAAAACTTCCCAACGTAATACTTTTTTTGCATGTAACAGAAGGAGGAAAACGATGAAAACCATCAAGATTCCTTACTACACCTCCACTTTGGACCTGCATGTGGACGAGGCCAATCTGAAGGCCGTGGTCACCGCGAAAATGCACGAGTACAAAGCGCCCAAGAGCGAGGCGGAACTGGTAAAGGACGCTCTGGCGCACCCCATCGGTTCCAAGACCCTGCGGGAGCTGGCCGTGGGCAAGAAAAAGGTCACCCTGGTCACCAGCGACCACACCCGTGCGGTGCCCAGCAAGCTGACCCTGCCCATCCTGCTGGCGGAGATCCGCGCCGGCAACCCGGACGCGGACATCACCATCCTCATCGCCACCGGCCTGCACCGGCCCACCACCGAGGCCGAGCAGCGGCGCATGTTCGGCGACGCCATCGTGGACAACGAGAAGATCGCCGTGAACAACGCCTTTGAGCCGGACGACTTCGTCAAAGTGTGCGATCTGCCCAGCGGCGCCGAGTTCTTCTGCAACAAGATCGCTGTGGACTGCGACCTGCTGGTGTGCGAAGGCTTCATCGAGCCTCACTTCTTCGCCGGCTTCTCCGGCGGCCGCAAGAGCATTCTGCCCGGTATCTGCAACGCCGCCACCGTCAACGAGAACCACAGCTACAAGGCCATTGCCGATCCCCACTCGGTCACCGGCGTGCTGGAGGGCAACCCCATCCACAAGGACATGGTCTGCGCCGCCCGCGCGGTGAACGTGCAGTTCATTATGAACGTGGCGCTGGACGGTGAAAAGAAGGTCGTGGCCGCCTGGGCCGGCGATCTGGAAGAGGCCCATGCCGCGGGCGTTCAGTTCATTCGCGAGCAGAGCCAGTGCCCCAGCATTGAGGGCGACATCGTGGTCACCTCCAACGGCGGCTATCCCCTGGACCAGAACCTCTACCAGAGCCCCAAGGCGGTGGCCACCGCCGAGGCCTGCGCCGGCGAGGACGGCGTCATCATCATGTGCTGCTCCTGCTGCGACGGCATGGGCGGCACCAACTTCGAAAAGCTCATCACTCTGGGCACCGTGGACGAGATCGACGCCTACCTCTCCAAGATCCCGCCCAAAGAGACCATCTCCGAGCAGTGGTGCCCCCAGATCTACTCCCGCATCCTGCGCCACCACAAGGTGATCCTGGTCACCACCTACCTGGACCCCGAAGAGGTGCGCAAGGCCAACATGATCCCCGCCTCCACACCGGACGAGGCGCTGGAGATCGCCTATGGTATCAAGGGCAAGGACGCCAGCGTCGTGGTCATTCCCGACGGCGTGAGCGTGATGGCCGTCAAAGGCTGAATTGAGCAAAGGAGAACAGCTATGGATCTGAAACTTGCGCTGAAAGTCAGCGACAAAGACAACGTCGCCACCATCTTCGCCGACGGCATCGTGGACGGCACCGAGGTGGAGATCCGCGACAAGCGGGGCGACAGCGAGAAGGTAAGCGTCATCGGCGACGTGCCCTTCGGCCACAAGATCGCCGTGCGGGATATCCACAAGGGCGAACTGATCATGAAGTACGGCGAAGAGATCGGCATCGCCACCACAGAGATCAAAAAAGGCGAATACGTGCACATCCACAACCTGGACAGCATGCGCGGCCGCGGCGACTGGAAGGAGTAAGCGATATGGAATTTATGGGTTATGTGCGTCCGGACGGCAAGGTGGGCGCGCGCAACTATGTGGGCGTTATCCCCAGCGTGACCTGCGCCAACGACGTGGCCCAGGCCATCTGCCGCCAGGTCATGGGCACCGTGTCCTTCCTGCATCACCAGGGCTGCTGCCAGATGCCGCCCGACCTGGAGCGGGTCACCGACACCCTCATCAGCCTGGGCAAGAGCCCCAACCTGGCCAGCGTGCTGGTGGTCAGCCTGGGCTGCGAAGGCACCGACCATGAGCGCATGGTCAAGGAGATCGCCGCCACCGGCAAGCATGTGGAGATCATCCACATCCAGGAGCTGGGCGGCGTGTCCAAGGCCATCCAGGCCGGCACCGACATCGCCCGCCGTCTGGTCATCGAGGCCTCCGGCCTGCAGCGTCAGCCGGTGGATGTTTCCAACATCGTCATGGCCATCAAGTGCGGCGCGTCCGACACCACCAGCGGCATGGCTTCCAACTGCGTGATCGGCTATGTGGCCGACAAGCTGGTGGACCTGGGCGCCACCGTCATCTTCGGCGAGACCACCGAGTTCATCGGCGGCGAGCACCTGCTGGCCCGCCGCGCCGTCTCCAAGGAAGTGGGCGACAAGATCTTCAAGATCGTCAACGACATGGAGAACCGCGCCAAGGCCATCGGCTGCGACATGCGCAAAGGCCAGCCCACCCCCGGCAACATCGCCGGCGGCCTGTCCAGCATTGAGGAAAAGACCCTGGGCGCCATCGTGAAATCCGGCACCCGGCCCATCCAGGGCGTGCTGGACTACCCCGAGTACGTTACCAACCAGAAGGGCCTGTGGATCAAGGACACCCCGGGCCGCGAGCCTGAGATCCTCACCGGCATGGCCGCCACCGGCGCCCAGTTCATGATGTTCAGCACCGGCCGCGGCGCGCCCCAGGGCTTCCCCTGCATGCCTGTGGTCAAGATCTGCGGCAACCCCATCACCTACCCCCGCATGGAGCAGGATATGGACCTGAATGCCGGCCTCATCATCACCGGCGACAAGACCATCGAGCAGGTGGGCGAGGAAGCCTTCGCCAAGGCCCTGCGCACCCTCTCCGGCGAGATGACCAAGAACGAGGCCATCCAGTACGTCAGCTCCATCGACATCCACTGCCTGGGCCCGGTCATCTGACCCATTTTCCCGTTTCCCGGCGCGGGGCCGCGCCAGCTGATATGTTACACATTCCCGATGGCAAAATTCATTTGATTGTTTGAGAAGGAGTGAATCATATGAATCCAGTATTGGCGATGTTGATCGGTATCGTCGTTATGATGATCCTGATCATCTTCACCCGGATGCATGCATGCCCGGCGCTGATCATCTCCGCTGTGCTGATCGGTGTGCTCTCTAACAGCATCCCCCTGTCCCAGGTCGTTTCCACCGTGACCGGCGGCTTCGGCTCCACCATGACAAGCATCGGCATCGTGATCGGCTTCGGCTGCATCATGGGCATCTTCCTGGAAAGAAGCGGCGCCGCCAAGCGCATGGCGCTGACCATTCTGAAGATCGTGGGCGTCAAGCGCGCCGACGTGGTGCTGGGCCTCACCGGTTTCGTGGTGTCCATCCCCGTGTTCTGCGATTCCGGCTTCGTGATCCTGTCCAGCCTGGCCAAAGAGTTCAGCCGTCTGACCAAGAAGTCCATGGTCGGCCTGGGCGGCATCCTGGCAATGGGCCTGTACATCACCCACTTCCTGGTTCCCCCCACCCCCGGCCCTCTGGCCGTTGTGGGCACCTTCCAGGATAACGGGCTGAACGTTGACCTGGGCATGTTCATCATCTACGGCCTGCTGCTGTCCATCCCTGTTTTCATCTTTGCAGTCCCCCTGTTCCGCTGGTTCGGCAGCAAGTACCCCGAGTTCATCGTTCCCTCCGAGATCGACCGCTCCAAGTACACTGAAGCCCAGCTGGTGGTCCTGGACCGCATCGAGGCCAAGACCAAGGCCGGCAAGGAGCTGGAAAACTCCGATTTTGAAGAGCTGCTGAGCACCGAAAAGCTGCCCGGCGCCGGCATCAGCTTCACCATGCTGCTGCTGCCCGTCCTGCTGATCCTTGTGAACACCGTTGTCAGCCAGACCTCTCTGGTGGGCACCCTTCCCGGCGATATCCTGACCTTCTTTGGCCAGCCCATCATCGCTCTGTTCATCTCCCTGTGCCTGGGCGCCTTCGTGCTGGCCCGCGATCTGGATAACAAGACCGTTGTGGATATGATGAACGACGCCCTGAAGGACGCCGGCCCCATCGTGTACATCACCGCCGCCGGCGGCGCGCTGGGCGCCGTCGTCAACGCCTCCGGCGCTGCCGGCATCATCGCCGACTGGCTGGTTGCCACTGGCATCCCCGGCATTGCTGTGCCTCTGCTCATCGGCACCATCATGCGCTTCCCCCAGGGCAGCGGCACCACCGCTATGATCACCGGCTCCGCCATTGTGGGCCCGATGGTCGCCACTCTGGGCGTCAACCCCTACATCGCCGGCCTTGCCATCTGCATGACCGCTATGTGCCCCTCTTACCTGAATGATAGTTATTTCCATGTGGTCACCAACTTCAGCGGCCTGGACATCAAGACCAGCCTGAAGACCTGGAGCATCGGCTCCATCCTGGTGCCCATCGTGGGCTCGATCATCCTGATCATTGCCAGCATCTTCATTCACTAAGAGAAGTTGAACTGCATCTTTTGCATCGCAGATGCGCAAAAGATGAAATCTGCTGGAATGTGTAATGCGCGCCGGCCCCCCGCTCAAGGGTTTACGGAACCTTGGGGCGGGGGGCCGGCCATTTTTGCAAAAAGCCCGGCGCGCTTCTCTTTCGGGAAGCGCGCCGGGCGCATTTGATGTGTTCGCGCCTTATTCCAGAGGCTGGTTGGTCTGCTTGCTGATGAGGTACTCGTTGATCTTGTCCCGTGCCAGCTCCAGATGGCGGCGGTTCACCCGGTCCGCCTCTTCCACGTTGCCGGTGAGCAGGCAGTGGACGACGGTGGTGTGCTCCACCAGCGATTCGCGGAAGCGGCGCTTTGACTCCAGCGAGTAGATGCGGAACTGCTGGACCTGGGCCGAGATCCGCTGGTACATATCTTCCACCAGGCGGTTGCCGCCGATGCGGATGATGAGCCCGTGAAGCTGGCAGTCTGCCTCGATGTGCTTTTTCATATCCTGCCGCTCGTGGTAATAGGTGATCTGGTCCAGGCAGCGCATCAGCTCCTGCTTGTGCTCGGTGGTCATGAACTGCACCGAGCGCTGGATGCAGTAGCTTTCCAAAAGCACGCGCACGTCAAAGATCTCCTGGATGTCCTGAGGGGTGAACTCGCGCACGAAAACGCCCCGGTTGGGCAATTCCACCACCAGGCCGTCCGCCGCAAGACGGCGCAGAGCCTCCCGCACCGGGCTGCGGCTGACGCTCAGCGAGCGTGCCAGCTCCACTTCGTTCAGCCGCTGGCCGGGCTCGTAGCGGCCGTCGCAGATGTTCTCCTTGATGGCGTTGTAGACCTGCGTGCGGATATTCACCACAGCGTTTTCTTTCCCAAACATACAGCACATCTCCCACGTGGGGTAATCTTTCAGCTACTATTATACCATAGTTGCATATTTTTGTGACCATTGCCAAAAAAAGATTTTTTTCGCGGCGGCGCTGGCCTTTTGGCCCCGTTTGTGATAGGGTTACATAAGGTGCGGCAGATGCCGCATCCGTAACGATGAAAGGACTGAGGGACGTTGGCGGAAGTTTTGCGACATTCCGCGTCGTATGTGTTCATCCTGGCATTGGGCTGTTTCCTCAAGCGGGTGGGCGTGTTTGGCAAACAGGACTACAAAGTGCTCACCCAGGTGGTGCTGTGCATCACGCTGCCCGCGGCTGTCATCACCAATTTCGCTTCCATGGAGTGGCGCGCCAGCCTTCTGATGCTGCCGGCGCTGGGCTTCTCCCTGTGCTGCGTCATGCTGCTGCTGGGCCAGTTTTTGAGCCGCCGCAGCGACGCGGGCACCCGCGCTCTGTTTATGATCAACTGCCCGGGCTACAACATCGGAGCCTTCGCACTGCCCTTTGTGCAAAGCTATCTCGGGCCTGAGGCGGTGGTGGCCGCCTGCCTGTTCGATGTGGGCAACGCCATCATTTGCACCGGCGGCAGCTACGCCTGGGCCAGCAGCGTGCTCCATGTGGGCGACAAACCCCTGCGCCCGGTGGACGTGCTGAAAAAGCTGGCCAGTTCGGTGCCCTTTGTCACCTATGTCACCATGCTGGTGCTGGTGATGGAGGGGGTGCAGCTGCCCGGCGCCATGGTGGAATTCATCAGCCCCATTGCGGCGGCCAACCCCTTTGCGGCCATGCTGATGATCGGCGCCATGTTCGATCTGGACCTGCGGCCGGAGTATCTGCGCCGGATGGGGCAGGTGGTGGGCCTGCGCCTGGGCCTGGCGCTGCTGGTCTCTGTCACGGTCTATCATTTTGCGCCCCTGCCCCTGGAGATCCGGCAGGTGCTGGCGGTGATGGCTTTTGCCCCCGCCTCGGTGATCTCGCCGGCCTTCACCGCCCGGTGCGGCGGCGACGGCGGCCTTGCCAGCTGTATCAACTCCATCACCATCCTTTGCGGCGTGGTGGGCATGCTGACGGCGCTGGCGCTGCTGGGCGTGGCCTGAGCCTATTGAAAAAAACAGCGGACCGGCAGGAGGCTTTTGCCTCTGCCGGTCCGTTTTGTCATTCTTCGTCCATATAACCCGCGGGCTGGATGGCCACTGCTTCCACCAGCTTGTCCCGCATCCACATGGCCACGTCGGTCTGCACGGTGTAGCCGCAGCCGGGGTCGGCCATCCACTGCTCCGCCGGGCGGCGGGGCAAAGCGCTCTGCGCCAGCATGCTCATAATGACGCCGCCGTGGGTGACGCAGGCGGCTTCGGTGACCTCCGAGCGGATCATGTATTCCAGCAGCTTGTGCAGCGTTTCGGCGCAGCGGGCATGAAACTCCATCGTGGGCTCCGCACCCTCGGGCACAAAGCCGGAGGTGGGGTCCATCCAGCGGGCGAATTCCGGGTCCTTCACCAGCTCCTCCATTTTGCGTCCTTCGAACACGCCGAAGTTTGCCTCCCGCAGCTGGGGCACCACCAGCCGGTGGCTGGCGGCGGGGAAGAGGATGTCCGCTGTTTCCACCGCCCGGGCCAGGGGCGAGGTGAACACCGTGTCCGGCGCGGGGTAGACAAAGCGGCTTTTGAAGACTTCCAGGTCGTGGCGGCCTTCGTCGCACAGGGGCAGATCGGTGCCGCCCCCTACATACAGCCCTTCCAGGTTGCCCCGGGTCAGCCCATGGCGGATCAAGTGCAGCTTAAAGGTTTTCACAGCGTTTTTCATCCTTCCCGCGCCCGGCAGGGGGCGCTCTTGATATTGAAATATATTACAAAATAGTAACAAACTGGAATGTTTCAGCGCGGGCAAACACTATATTTAGAAAAGAGCCCGGCACCATTATCGTACATATAGTTTTTAAAGTCAAGCATGGACAAAACACACGAAAATGCCTGGGGGAATTTGGCGAATTTCGTATTTACAACGCGTTTTTGCTGTTTTATAATTTACGATGTGTAATGGCCCCCCGGCGGGCGAAAAAGGCCCGCAAACCGCGCTGTCATGCCCTTTGCGGCATTTGACGGGCCGGCGGCGCGGCGGGCGGCCGAAGTAAAGACAGGGAGCAGGACATCATGGAATTCAATCGCATCATCACTCTTCTCCGCAAGGAGCGGGGTATCACGCAGAAACAGGCCGCGGCGGAACTGGGGGTGTCCCAGGCGCTGCTGTCCCACTACGAGAAGGGGATCCGCGAGTGCGGCCTGGACTTTGTGGTGCGGGTGGCCGATTACTACGACGTATCCTGTGATTATCTTCTGGGCCGCAGCGCGGACCGCAGCGGCCTGACCCTCACGGTGGAGGAGATCCCCAATCCCGAGACCGCGAAGGACAGCGTCTACAAGGGCAGCGTGCTGCCCACGCTGAACAAAAAACTCATCTCCAACAGCCTGAACATCCTGTTCAGCAAGCTGGCCGCCTGCCCGGACAAGGGGCTGGTGAGCGAGGTGAGCGCCTATCTCATGCTGGCGGTCTACAACATGTTCCGCCTGATCTATTCCGCGGCGCCCAAGAATGCCGAGAGCATGTTCCGGGTGAGCCGGGGCCGCTGGCAGGGTTATTCCGCCGCCGCCATGAACGCGGCCCAGGCCAATGTGAACGCGGCGCTGGAGGGCGAGAACATGGGCAGCGGCCCGGCCCTGAAAGACACTTCCTGTTTTGCCATGACCACCGAGAGCCTCTCCAAAGAGTATCCGCTCTATGCCACCAGCCTGTTCAACCTCATCAAGAACAGCGAGAGCCGCATTGACCGGGTGCGCTGACAAACAAAGAAAGAACGGCCCTTCGCCCTGTTTCGGGCGAAGGGCCGTTTTCTGCTTTGGACCAGTGGCGTTCTGTGCCAAAAGCGCGGCAGGGCGGCCGGCTTTACAGGCTGCCGATCTTCTTGCGGCAGGCGGGGCAGATGTTGCGCCCCTCAAAGGCCACCACGCCTTTGGCCTCGCCGCAGAAAATGCAGGCGGGCTGATACTTTTTCAGCACGATCTCGTCCCCGTCCACAAAGATCTCCAGAGAGGCGTTGTCCTCCAGGTTCATCAGGCGGCGCAGCTCGATGGGCAGCACCACCCGGCCCAGGCCGTCGATCTTTCGCACGATACCGGTGGATTTCATGGTTTTTCTCCTTTTTCAAGCGGTTTCGACTATACATCGGGGAATTTTGTGACACAATTATACCGCAAAAGGAGCAAAATGTCAATATATGGTAAAAATGGAATAATGCGAAATTTTTGTGAACAAAAACCGCGCTCCCTTGGGGAGCGCGGCGAAACAGCGGAATTTTACAGCTGCACCAGGCCCACTTTTTTGTAGACCTTGGCCACCATGCGGTCGGCCATGCGGCTGGCGGCGGCGGCGCCTTCTTTCAGCACGCCGTCCAGATACTCCTTGTCCGCCAGAATGCGGGCGTACTCGGTCTGGATGGGGCGGAAGGCGTCGATAACACTGCCGGCCACCGCCTCTTTGAACACGCCGTAGCCCTGGCCGTCGAATTCCTTTTCGATGTCGGCAAAGGTCTTGCCGGTGAGGGAGGAGTAAATGCTCATCAGGTTGGTCACGCCGGGCTTGTCGTCGCCGGCGCGCACCACGCCGTCGCTGTCGGTCACGGCGCGCTTGAACTTGCGCAGGATGGTGTCCGCGTCGTCGGTCATCAGGATGAAGCTGTTGGCGTTGGTGTCGCTCTTGCTCATCTTCTTGTCCGGCTCCTGCAGGCTCATGATCTTGGCGCCGGTCTTGGCGATGTAGGGCTCGGGCAGGGTGAAGGTGGGGCTGTAGAGGTTGTTGAACCGCTGGGCCACGTTGCGGGCCAGCTCCAGGTGCTGCTTCTGGTCCACGCCCACCGGCACCAGGTCCGCGTTGTAAACAAGGATGTCGGCGGCCATCAGGGCGGGGTAGGTGAACAGACCGGCGTTCACGTTGTCGGCGTGCTTGGCGCTCTTGTCCTTGAACTGGGTCATGCGGGACAGTTCGCCGAACTGGGTGTTGCAGCTGAGCACCCAGCTCAGCTGCACGTGGGCGGGCACATGGCTCTGCACGAACAGCAGGCTCACCTTGGGGTCGATCCCGGCGGCCAGCAGCATGGCGGCGGCCTCCCGGGTCTGACGGCGCAGGGCCGCGGGCTCCTGACGCACCGTCAGCGAGTGCAGGTCGGCCACCATGTACAGGCACTCAAAGTCCTGCTGCAGGCTGCCCCAGTTGCGGACAGCGCCGATGTAGTTGCCCAGGGTAAAGGTGCCCGTGGGCTGAATGCCGGAAAGAATGCGCTTTTTGCGCTCGATTTGTTCGCTCATTGCTAAAACCTCGATTCTGCGCCGGGCGTGCCCGGAAGATCGTTATTCATTATATACCCGCCGCGGGGGGCGGTGCAAGGGTGTTATTGGGCCAGCCGCAGGGGGCTGGAAGAAGGGGCCAGGGCGGCGGTCAGATACTCGGTGTCGATGAGACCCGCCAGGGTCTCGCTCTCTTCGGCCAGGTGCAGCGCAAGGCGGGCGTAGACCCGGTCGCTTCCGTGATAGCCGTCCACGTATTCCTCGTCCAGGGTGTCGGGCATATAGGAGAAGTCGTAAACTTCATAGCCGTAAGGCTCGCACAACTCGGTGAGGATGGGCATGATCCAGTCCAAATATCCGTAGTTGCCGCTTTCGACCATCCGCTGATAAACGCTGGGAGCGTAGGGCGGCACGATCAGCACCACTTCGATCTCGTGGTCATTGCAAAAGGCCAGCAGCGACTGGATGGCAAGGGTGCTGGGCTCGTAGACGTACTCGCCGTACTCAAAGCGGTCGGTGCCCTTGAGAATGCGGTCGAAGGTGTCGTGGAACCCCACATCGGTGCCGGTCTCCGGGTGGTCCAGCAAGCGGCCATAGCAGTAGCTGCCGTCGGCGTTGTAGCCGCTGCCCCGGCCCACGGCGGCCATGCCGTAGACATTGGGGGGGGCGGAATAGGCGCCGCGCAGGGTGAATTTGCCCTGGGCCCAGCCCCGGATGGCCTCGGGAAGGGCCGATTTGAACGAGAAGCCGTAGTGGTTGTAGTCAAAGAACTCCGGCATGCTGCCGGTGCCCACCCACGCCTGATTGAAGAAGTTCTGGTCCAGCACCATGATGAGGGTGGAGGGCAGCTTGTCCTCGTCCAGCTGCTCCAGGAAAAACTGGAACTCGTTCACATAGCCCGCGCCGCCGCCGGCGTTGTAGAAGCTGTCGGTGGTGAAGAACTCGCTGTGGAACTGCATGCTGCGGCTGGTGCCCAGCACCAGCAGGTCCGCGCCCAGCTCATTGGCCACCAGGTGCTTGTAGTAGCGGGTGTTGTCCCGGTAGGCAAGGCCGAAAAAGGCCGGTTCGCCCGCCGCCACTTTGGCGGCGATCTCCTCCTCGGTGCGCCACTCGCCGCTGGCGTAGATGGCCCCGGCAAAGAGGGCGATGAACAGAAGAACAGGCGCGAGGAACAGCGCCACGATACAGAGAAAACGTTTCAAATCCCGCGCCTCCTTTTAAAACTGGAAATAGATGTTCTGCAAGGTGCCCGCCGCACCCCAGAACAGGGTGGCGAAAATGCACCCGTAGCAGAAGAGCACCTGCACCCAGCCGCGGCGCGCCTCGGCCCAGCGGCCGAAGCCCTCCTTGCGGGCGGCAAAGTCCACCCCGAAGGCCGCCAGGGTGAACAGGCCCAGCCGCAGCAGAACGGCGGTGGTGTAGCCCAGCTGGGTGACGCTCTCTTTCAGGTACTGAAGGCTGAGAGGCATGGGCTGAAGCAGATAGTCCATCAGCAGGCGCACCTGATTCACATCGCCGCTGAAGAAGAAGATCCAGGCAAAACACACCAGGACCATGGTGACCGCCCAGCTGACCACGCTGCGCACCGGGCTGCCCGGCTTTTGGCGCAGAAGGCCCCAGGCCTTTTCCCGCGCACCGCGGGTAGCCCGCCCCGCCAGCAGATAAAGCCCATGGAGCGCGCCCCAGACCACGAAGCCCAGCGCCGCGCCGTGCCAGGCGCCGGAGACCAGGAAGGTGGCCATGGTGGCAAGGATGAGCACCGCCACGCCGTTGCGGCTGCCGCCCAGGGGAATGTAGATGTAGTCCCGCAGAAAGCTGGAAAGGCTGATGTGCCAGCGCCGCCAGAACTCGCCCACGCTGCGGGAGAGATAGGGGCTGAGGAAGTTCTCCTCACAACGCAGGCCCAAGAGATTCGCCACGCCGATGGACAGCTGGGAGTAGCTGGCAAAATCAAAGTAGATGTAAAGGCTGTAGGCCGCCAGCGACCACACAATGCCCAGACCGTAGTAGTGGTTGGGCTGGTAAAGGGCGTTGTAGTGGGCGGCAAAGTGGTCCGCCAGGCACTTCTTCAAAAACAGGCCCCAGCACAGCCGCACGCAGCCGTTCAGCGCCAGCGCCCGGTCGAAGGCGGGCGGGCTTTTCAGCTGGGGCAGAAGGCTCTGGGCCCGCTGGATGGGCCCGCTGGTGAGCTGGGCGAAAAAGCCGGTGTAGGCAAAGCAATAGACCGGATTCTTCTCGGCGGGCAGCGTCCCTTTATACACCGCCACCAGGTAGGTGATGTTCTTGAACACAAAGAAGCTGATCCCCACCGGCATGAGCAGCCCCGAAAAGGCGGCCAGCGCCTCCCAGCGGCCTGCCAGGGCGGGCAGATATTTGTAGCCTGCCAGGGGCAGGACCCCCGCCAGCACGCCCACCGTCAGGGCGGCCCGGCCGCCGCCATGGGCCATCCAGAGGCCGCAAAGCCAGCCCGCGGCGGTGATGAGCGCCAGCGCCGTGAGCGCCTGCAGCCCAAAGCTGAGGGCGAAGTAGACGTTGGCTGCCGCCAGCACCCAGGGGCGCAGGCGGGCGGGCAGCGCCCACCAGAGGGCGAACAGCACCACGCCGAAGCCCAGAAAGGAAACAGAGAGAAAATTCATCGGTCAAAACTCCTGTTATAGAGGGAGGCGGCCCGGCGGGCCGCACGGGAATATACCTATTATAAAAAAAAGAAGCCTTCTTTGCAAATCGGGAAATTGACAAAGCCACTTTGAGCGATTAGAATGGAACAAAGAAAAGCCCGGCGGGCCGCATGGCGCCGCCGTTTCAGAAGGAGCAATCACACCATGCTGAACAATTCTGTCCGCACCCGATTCGCGCCCAGCCCCACGGGCTATATGCACGTGGGCAACCTGCGCACCGCCCTCTACGCCTATCTCAAGGCTCGCAGCGCCCCCGACGGGGTGTTCATCCTCCGCATTGAGGACACCGACCAGGGCCGCTATGTGGAAGGCGCGGTGGATATCATCTACAACACCCTGCGCCAGACCGGCCTCACCTGGGACGAAGGCCCCGACGTGGGCGGCCCGGTGGGCCCCTATGTCCAGAGCGAGCGCATGGGCATGTTCAAGCAGTATGCCGAGCAGCTGGTGAAAGAGGGCAAAGCCTATTACTGCTTCTGCACCACCGAGCGGCTGGAGCAGCTGCACGAGCAGCAGAAGGCCGCCGGCGAGGCGGTGGGCCACTATGACCGCCACTGCCGGAACCTGAGCCCCGAAGAAGTGGCCGAAAAGCTGGCGGCGGGCACCCCCTACGTCATCCGCCAGAAGTGCCCCACCGAGGGCGTGACCGGGTTTGACGACGCGGTCTACGGCCACATCGAGGTGAACAACGCCGAGCTGGAGGACCAGATCCTCATCAAGGCGGACGGCATGCCCACCTACAACTTCGCCAACGTGGTGGACGACCATCTGATGGGCATTACCCATGTCATCCGCGGCTCGGAGTATCTGTCCAGTGCGCCCAAGTACAACCTGCTCTACGAGGCTTTCGGCTGGCCCGTGCCGGTGTACATCCACTGCCCGCCGGTGATGAAGGACGCCCACAACAAGCTTTCCAAGCGCAACGGCGACGCCTCCTATCAGGACCTGGTGGCCAAGGGCTTTTTGAGCGAGGCCATCCTCAACTACATTCTGCTGCTGGGCTGGAGCCCCAAGGGCGAGCAGGAGATCTTCACTCTGGAAGAGATGTGCAAGATCTTCGACGAGAGCGGTATCAGCAAGAGCCCGGCCATCTTTGACCCGCTGAAGCTGCGGGCCATCAACGCCGAGTACATCCGCCGTCTGACCCCGGAGCAGTTCCGCAAGATGGCCGATCCCTGGATCGACCAGGCGGTGCACCGCCCCATCGACCGGGACCTGCTGTGCGCGAACCTCCAGCCCCGGTGCGAAGTGCTGGGCGAGATCCCCGAACAGCTGGACTTCTTCGACGCGGTGCTGCCCTACGGCCCCGAGCTCTATGCCAACAAGAAGCAGAAGACCACCCCCGAGACCGCCAAGACCGCGCTGGAAGCCCTGAAGCCGGTGCTGGAAGGTCTGGACGCCTGGAACAAGGACGCCATCTTCGAAGCCTGCAAACAGCTGGCCGAGAAGATGGAGGTCAAGAACGGCTGGCTGCTCTACCCGCTGGGCATTGCCCTCTCCGGCAAGCAGCGCACCCCCGGCGGCGGCACCGACCTGGCCGCCATGCTGGGCAGGGAAGAGACCCTCGCCCGCCTGAACGCCGCTCTGGCCGCCCTGTAACAAACAAAAAGAGCCGCTCCCGGCCGGGAGCGGCTTTTTTGTTGCAAGGAAACTGTGGTAAAATAGAAGAAACGCCCAAGGGGATCGTTCCATGGGCGTGGAGCTGGATTTGTGACGGTACAAAGAAAACGCGGTCCGATGACTGGACCGACCGGTGAGCGTTATGGACGAGAGAATGCAAAAGGTGCTGGAAAACATAAAAGCCTCTCCCAGAGAGGTTCGCGTCTTTCCCGTGGACGAGAAGGTGCTGGCCGAATGCAAGGAGCGGCTGCCCCTGAATTGGGGCAGTCTGCTGGGCGTGCTGCTGGAAAACACCGGCGGCATTGTGATTGACGGCTGGCTGCGTTTTTACGGCGCGGGGGAACTGAACATAATCGAGCGGAACAAACTGATGCCCTTCCGGGAGCTGGCGATAGCGGAAGACATACTGGGCGGCGTGTTTCTGCTGCTGGCAGATGGAAACGTGGGGTATTTTGCCCCCGACAGCCTGGAGGTGGAGAAAATGGAATTTCAGACCGGCCGCTTTCTCGCCTGGTGCCTGCATGGCAACACCGACCTCTTCTATTCTGATTACCGGTGGAAGGGCTGGCAAAAGGACGTGTCAGAGTTGCGGTGCGATGAGGGATTTGCCTTTTATCCCTTCCTTTTCGCCCGGGCGGACGACATCGAGAGCAGAAAACGGAAGAAGGTGCCGATGGCGGAGATCATCGGCCTGGAATTTGATTTTTTGCGGCAGTTGGGGCAAGGGGGAGACGGCAACGCAGAAAAATAAAAAAACAGGCCGGACGCCGGGCACCAAAAGAGGTGCGGGGCGGTCCGGCCCGTTTTTATTTCAGCTTTGCGAACTGGTCGATGGCCTCTTCCAGGCTGGCCAGAGTGTCCTCGTCGCAGTCGGGCAGAACACAGTGGGTCAGGTGCTCGGTGAGGATGAGTTTTGCCACCTGGGTCACGGCGCTGCTCACGCTGGAAAGCTGGATGAGCAGTTCGTCGCAGGGGCGGCCCTCGTTCACCATCTCCCGAATGCCGTTCACCTGGCCGCTGATACGGGCCAGACGGCGGTTCACGTCGGCGGAATGTTTGCAGTCCATGGCGGTTTGCCTCCTTTGTGTCACTGGGCGATGGTGGCGTTCGTGAGGTCCAGCACCGGGCCGAAGGGCCGGAACACCAGCCCCTCTACCCCCGGCTGCACCAGCAGGGCCTTGGTCTGGAACCAGAGGGGCGCGGCGCAGGCGCTTTCCAACAGGCTGCGCTCCAGCGCGGCCACGTCTCCGGCGGTGTGGGTGCCGTCGGCAAACAAGGCCTCCAGCTGATTCTGCCAGCCGATGTCGTTCCAGTCAGCAAGCTGCGCGGCCTGGAGCAGCAGCTGGGCGGCGGAGTCGCTGGAAAGGGAAAGGGGCACAAGGGCGATCTGGTAATCTCCCGACGCCACCCGGGCGTTCAGCTCGTCCAGAGGCAGCTGCTTCACGGGGAAATAGGCGGAGAAGGCGCCCAGCTCCTTCTGCCACTGCTGGTTCACGCCCTGGGCCAGCTGCAGATAGCTGCTGCCTTCCGGCGCCAGCAGGGTGACGTTTTCAAAGCGGGAAAGGCCCAAAGCCTCCAGCCCCTGGCGGCACAGGTCCGCCGCACTGCCGAAGGCGGGCTGTATGCTGCCCGCGGCGTCCCGGTAGTTTTCGCCCTGCACGGTCACCGCGGGAGGAATGAGGCCGTCGGCGGCGGCAAAGCCTTCCGGCAGCTCCACCGCGGCGGAGCGGGCGCTGACGGTCAGCGCCTCACGGATCAGGGGCTGGGCCAGGGTCTCGTCGCCGCAGTTGAACAGCAGCACCCAGGTGGTGGCGGTGTAGGGGATGGAATCCAGCCCGTCGGCACTCAAGGTCTCGCTCAGGGCAGCGGTGGCGCCGCCTTCTTTCACCAGCGCTTCGCCCCAAAGGGTCACGCCCGAAGCGGCGGAGGAGCTGCCGCTGGATTCGGCGGTCTCCCCGGTGGCGTTGATGACCAGCCGCAGGGCGGTCACCGCGTCGCCGTTTGCGGGCCGGCGCAGAAACAGGCCGTTGTCGTTCCAGTTATAAACATAAAAGCTGCCGTTGCCCATGGTGGCGGCGCGGGTCAGCCCGTAGGAGCCTTCGGTGCTTTCAAAAAACTCCTCGTTGCAGGGCATTGCTCCCGGCAAAGCCAGTTTGTAGAGCAGCTGGGGGTCCGGCTGGTCCAGTTGGATGACCACCGTGCGCGCGTCCGGCGCGCTCACGCCCAGGGCCGTTTCGTCCATTGCACCCGAAAGCACCTCCGCGCTGTTCTTGATGGCGGCGTAGGTGCTGGTGTAGGGACTGCCGGTCTCCGGCCGGAACACCCGCCGCAGGCCGAACACAAAGTCTGCCGCGGTCAGTTCATATTCCGCCTCGCCGCCCCGGTTCTGGGTGTAGGCCAGTCCCTCTTTCAAAGTGAAGGTGTAGGTGAGGCCGTCTCCGCTCACGGTGTAGCTCTCGGCGCAGTCGGACACCGGTTCCCCCTCGTCGTTCAGCCGGAACAGCCCGCTGTAAAGATTGGTCACCGCGATCAGCTCGGGGCTCTCCCACGCAAGCTGAGGGTCAAGATTGTTGGGCACCCGCTCCATGGCCCAGGTGAATTCGATCTGGCTGCCGCAGCCGGTGAGACACAGCGCGGCAAGGCCGGCCAGCAAAAGCAGTTTGAGCTTTTTCGTGGGGCGCGCCCCCTTTCTTCTGTTTTTATTGTAAGACGATCAGAACATGGATATGTTTTCACCGCCCGGAGATATACATTTTAATCCTATCAAAAAATTGCGGAAAATTCAAACCGCGCTCCGAATTTTCACTCATTTTTCGCCCGCGGGCCGAAAACCGCGGCAAAAGGGCGTTTGCAGCCTCTTTTTTTGCCCGGCGCGGGGCTGCTTTGGTTGCGCCTGCTTCCAAAAGTGACTATAATGAATAAGATAACCGTTCCCGGGCGTTTTTGCCGCCCGGCGGCACTTTTGTGAAGGAAAGGCTGTGTTGCAAAAATGCAGAAGGACAGCGAAGCCCTGGCCGCGTTTCTGCGGGGCAAAAAAGTGGCGTTCATCGGCGCGGGGGTCAGCCACAAGACCCTCATCGGGCAGTTCTGTGCCATGGGCGCGGAGGTGACCCTCTGCGATAAAAAGCAGCTGGAGGACTTCGGCGACTACGCCGAAACGCTCAAGCAGCTGGGCGTGCGCCTGTCTCTGGGCGAACATTATCTGGACGGCCTTGCGGGCCAGCAGGTCATCATGCGCACTCCGGGCTTTGAGTATTACACCCCGGCTCTGCAGGCGGCGAAGGCGGCGGGCAGCGTTGTGACCAGCGAGATGGAGCTGTTCTTCGATTATTGCCCCTGCCACATCACCGCCGTCACCGGCTCGGACGGCAAGACCACCACCACCAGCCTCATTGCGGCCATGCTCACCGCCGCAGGCAAAACGGTGCACCTGGGCGGCAACATCGGGCGGGCGCTGCTTCCCATTCTGGCCGAGATCCAACCGGACGACGAAGCCGTGGTGGAGCTTTCCAGCTTCCAGCTCATCAGCATGCGCAAGAGCCCCAACGTGGCGGTGGTCACCAACGTGACCCCGAACCACCTGGACCACCACAAGGACATGCAGGAGTATGTGGACGCAAAGCGCAACATCCTTTTGTGGCAGAGCCCGGCGGGCAAAGCGGTGCTGGGCTATGAGAACGACATCACCCGCGCCATGGCCGCCGACTGCAAGGGCAGCCAGTGCTGGTTCACCCGCCTGCGCGAGACCGACAACGGCGCCTTCCTGCGCGCCGACGGCATGCTCTGCATGGCCGAAAACGGCACTGTCACCCCGGTGGTGAGCAAGGACGAGGTGAAGCTGCGGGGGCTGCACAACATCGAAAACCTGCTGGCGGCCATCGCCGCGGTGTGGGGCCGGGTGCCGGTGAGCGCCATGGCCGACACCGCCCGCACGTTCACGGGCGTGGAGCACCGCATTGAGCCGGTGCGCCTGCTGGACGGGGTGCAGTGGTACAACGACTCCATCGCCTCCAGCCCCACCCGCACCATCGCCGGCCTGCGCAGCTTTGACCAAAAGATCATCATCATCGCCGGCGGCTATGACAAGAACATTCCCTACGAGCCCCTGGCCCCGGAAATTCTGGAGCATGTGAAGGTGCTGGTGCTCATGGGCGCCACCGGCCCCAAAATTGAAAAGGCCGTGCGGGAATGCCCCGGCTTTGCCGGGAGCGGCCTTGTCATCCTGCACGCCAAGGACATGAAGGAAGCGGTGGACGCCGCCCGCGCCGCCGCCAAACCCGGCGACATCGTGAGCCTTTCGCCCGCTTCCGCCAGTTTTGACCTTTATCCCAATTTTGAAGTGCGGGGCCGCCACTTCAAGGAACTGGTGAACGCCCTGTGATCCGCCTGGTGGAAAGTGCCGCCGACGCCGCCCGTTTCCGGTCGGCGCTGGCGGACGCACAGGATCCGGTGGCGGTGGAAACGGCGGTGCGTTTTGCCGCCTTTCACCAGCTGCCCGGCAGCGGCTGGAAGTTCTACACCGGCGGGGAAGGGGAGAAGCCCTTCGCCCTGGCGGTGAGGGGCGCTTCCGCCCTGCTCACCGGCAGCGCCGGGGGTGAGGAAGTGGCCCTGCTGCTGAACTTTTTGCAGGCCCGGCGGCTCAAGACTTCCCGGCCCGACCCGCTGCCCGGCTGGCGGCAGGACGCCGCCTTTCACGTCTTTCACGCCCCGGCGGAGGGGCCGGGGGCCCGGCCGCTGCCGGAGGGCTTTGTGCTGAACGAAGCGCCCTCCCTTCTGGGGGTGACGGAGTTTTTGTGGGGCGGCGAGAGCATGACCGCCCACCACGACCGCCGAAGCACCGACACCTTTTATTCCGAGATCTGCGCCATGCGCAACCGGGGGCTGACGGAAATCTGGACCCTGGAAGAAAAGGGCGCGACGGTGGCCACCGCCGGCGCCTACGCCATCTCCGAAAACGCCGCCCTTCTCAGCGCGGTGGAGACTGCTCCCGCCTTCCGGGGCAGGGGCTGTGCCGGTGCGCTGGTGTGCGCCCTGGCCCGGAAGCTTTGCGGGCAGGGAAAGGCCGTCTGTCTGGTGGCCCGCCCCGGCGTGGAGGGCTTTTACGAAAAACTGGGCTTTGAACAGCGGGGACTGACCTACGGTCACGCCGCCCCCGAAAACGAATGAAAAGGACTGTACATACGACAATGCTGGAAGAATTTTTCGATTTTTCGCCCCGCCTTCTGGAGCTGGACAAGCAGGCCATGGAGCTCTGCCGCCCCTATTTTGAGAAGGTGGACGCCATCCGGGACCACAACCAGGTGAAAATGCTCAAGGCGTTCACCGACCAGAGGGTGGCCGCCACCCATCTGGTGGGCACCACCGGCTACGGCTACGACGACGCCGGGCGGGACAAGCTGGACGCCCTCTTCGCCCAGGTGGTGGGGGCGGAGGACGCCCTATGCCGCCCCCACTTCCTCTCGGGCACCCACGCCCTGGCGGTGGCCCTCTTCGGCGTGCTGCGGGCGGGGGATACCCTCCTGGCCGCCACCGGCCGCCCCTACGACACTCTGGAAGGGGTCATCGGCATTGGTGACGCGGGCAAGGGCTGCGGCACGCTGGCGGAGTTCGGCGTGCACTACGACGAAGCGCCCCTGCTGGAAGGCGGTGTGCCGGACTATGAGACCATCGCGAAGAAGGCCGTGAGCGCAAAGGTGTGCCATGTGCAGCGCAGCCGGGGCTATTCCAGCCGCGCCGCTTTTGACCTGGAGACCATCGGCAGGGTGGTGAAGGCCGCCAAGAGCGCCAACCCGGACATCATCGTGCTGGTGGACAACTGCTACGGCACCTTCACCCAGACCGCCGAGCCGGTGAGCGTGGGGGCGGACCTCATCGTGGGCAGCCTCATCAAGAACGCCGGCGGCGGCATTGCCCCCACCGGCGGCTACATCGCCGGCCGGGCGGACCTGGTGGAGCTGTGCGGCCACCGGCTCACCGCCCCGGGCACCGGCCGGGAGCTGGGCTGCACGCTGGATTCCCTGCGCAGCCTGTATCTGGGCCTTTACTACGCTCCCGGCGTCACCGCCGAAGCGGTCAAGACCAGCATTTACTCCAGCTGCCTGTTGGAGCTGCTGGGCAAGAACCCCATCCCCCGCTACACCGAGCCCCGCAACGACATCATCACCAGCTTCGAGGCGGGCACCGGCGAAGCGCTGGTGGGCTTCTGCCAGGGAGTGCAGGCGGGCAGCCCGGTGGACAGCTACGTTGCCCCCGAGCCCTACGCCATGGCGGGCTACACCGACCAGGTCATCATGGCCGCCGGCGCTTTCACCCTGGGCAGCAGCATTGAACTCTCCTGCGACGGGCCTATGCGCGCGCCCTACACCGTCTATCTCCAGGGCGGGCTGAACCTTGCGGCCAGCCGCGCCGGGGTGCTGCTGGCGGTGCAGCGGGCCTTTGGCAAGGAACTGTAAGCAAACAAATATGACCGGCGGCGGAACCGCCGCCGAAAGGAAAGAAGGGAAAACCGATGGATTGGAATTTTGAACTGACCGAGCAGGCGGCCCTTGCCCTCTATGCAAGGCAGTACCGCCAGAACAAGGCTTCCGCCCGCCTGCTGCGGGCGTTGTGCCTCATCACCGGCGCTGTGGCTGTGTGGGTCGCGGTGCAGGCGTGGCAGAAGATGACCCGCCCCGGCTATTTTTACGACGAGTTCGACCCGGTGGGCGGCGTGGTGTTTGCGGTGCTCGCCGCCGTGCTGCTGGCGCTCACCTTCTGGCTGCTGTGGAGAAGCCGGCTTCAGGGCATTGCGGCCGGCGCGCTGCGCTGGCAGAAAAAGCGGGGCGCTTCGCCCCTGGGCCAGTGGCGGGTGCACCTGGACGAGGAAAAGCTGCTCACCGTCCGCGCCGGGCTTCAGGAGTCCAGCGATCCGTCGGTGATCCAGAAAACTGAGGAATATCCCGAGGGCCTGCTGGTCTACCTTCACGCAGGCGCAAAGGTGCTGGCGATTCCCGCCGCCGCCTTTGAGGGACCGGAGGCGATGAAGGCGGCCACCGCCGAGTTTGAGCGGTGCGCGGCGCTGGCCAAGGCCCGGCTGTTTGAGCGCGCGGCGCAGCAGCTGGGGGAGGGACAGGGTGAACAGGCGCTGCCTCCCTGCCCGCCGCTGCCCCAGGGCGAGACTCAGATGTTCGCGGTGCCTGTGGTGTTGCGTCCGGGGGAAGTGTTCCCCGCCTTTTACGCCGCCAACCGCCGGCTGAACCCCATCGGCAAGGGCCGGATGGTGCTGCTGTGGGTGGTGCTGGTCGGCTGCATTCTGGAAGCGGCGGGCGCGGTGGCCACCGGCGAAGCGGCGCTGGCGGTGGCCATGGCCGCCATGGCGGCCGTGGTGGCCCTGGTGCTGGCGGGGCGTTCGCCCGCTGCCCAGCGCAACCTGATCAAGCGCCAGCTGGAAGGGGAGCAGACCCAGCGCCTGGCCACCCCCGGCTGGGTGGTGCTGGGCCAGAGCGGCTTCACCGCCACCAGCGGCGCGCTGTGCAGCTACCGCCCCTATTCCTGCGTGAACGCGGTGGCTCAGGACGAAAATTACATCTTCCTGCGCTTTGAGGGCAACATGATCACCGCCGTTCCCAAGCGGGGCTTTGAAAGCCCGGAACAGGCCCGGCAGGCCTTTGATTTCCTGCGCGGGAAGCTGGCGGAACAAAAAAGCGGACGATTGGGGCAGTGAAAATCCAGCTTCGCTCTTGCGTTCGCCGGTAAATCGAGTATAATAGGTCTTTGTGACTGCGACGGCCCCGTTTGCGGCGGGGCCGCCTTTTTTTGTGAGGAGGAGAGAGAAAATGAGTTACGGATATCTGGCGGACCTCGCCCTGATCCTGCTGGCCACCAAGGCGCTGAGCATGCTCACCGGCAAGCTGCAAATGCCCCAGGTGGTGGGCGCTCTGGTGGCTGGCCTTGTGATGGGCCCCGCCGTTTTGAACATCATCCAGCCCAGCGACTTTCTGTCGCAGGTGGCCGAGCTGGGCGTGATCGTCATCATGTTCAGCGCCGGCATGGGCACCGACCTGAACGAACTGAAGCAGACCGGCAAGGTGGGCCTGGTGATCGCCATGGCTGGCGTGCTGGTGCCCCTGGCCATGGGCACCGGGCTGATGTTCTTCTTCAACACCGGCGAGCTGGCCATGCCCGGCAACAAGTTCCTGCAGGACCTGTTCCTGGGCGTTGTGCTCACCGCCACTTCGGTGAGCATTACCGTGGAGACTCTGAAGGAACTGGGCAAGCTGTCCACCAAGGTGGGCAACGCTATCCTGGCCGCCGCCCTCATCGACGACGTGCTGGGCCTGGTCTGCCTGACCGTGGTCACCAGCATGGCCGGCGCGGATGTGAACATCGTGCTGGTGCTGGTCAAGATCGCTCTGTTCTTCCTGTTCGCCGGCGTGCTGGGCGTGCTGGTCAGCAAGCTGCTCAACTGGTACGAGACCAAGGTGCGCAACCGCGACCTGCGCCGCTATCCCATCCTGGCCTTCGTGCTCTGCCTTTTCATGGCCTGGGCCGCTGAGGAGTGGTTCGGCGTGGCGGACATCATCGGCGCGTTTGCCGCCGGCCTGATCGTGGCCACCACCCCCAAGGGCGCCTACACCGCCAGCAAGTTCACCCCGCTGGCTTACCTGCTGCTGACCCCCGTGTTCTTTGCCAACCTGGGCATTGGCGTGGAGCTGCCCAACATGGACGCCATGATCCTGCTGTTCACCATCGCCCTCGTGGTGGTGGGCATTGGCTCCAAGCTCATCGGCTGCGGCCTGGGCGCAAAGCTGTGCGGCTTCAAGAACCGCCAGTGCGTGCAGGTGGGCTGCGGCATGGCCTGCCGCGGTGAGGTGGCCCTGATCGTGGCCAACAAGGGCATGGCCATGAACATCGTCAACCCCATCTTCTTCGGGCCCATCATCATCCTGGTGGTGTGCTGCGCCGTGTTCACCCCCATCATGCTCAAGGTTGCCTTCAAGGGCGAGAACGCCTACGAGGGCATGGAGGAGAGCACCCTGGCCGAGACCTTCCAGCTGTCCGAGCAGGTGGACGAGGTCACCGCCCGCCTCATCGAGGGCGAGAAGCGCCGTCAGGGCAAATAACCCCAAACGCAAAGGAACTCCCCGGGCTTTCGGCCCGGGGAGTTTTTCTTTGCCCAAAAAGAGGCGCGGCCCCGCTGCCGGTTCGGGCAGCGGAGCCGCGCTCCTTATTATAAAACACCAAAGCTTGTGGGAGAACGCTCATTCAGCGGCCGCGCCGTCGGGATTCTTGGCGAAGAAAGCAACGCCCGCCGCGCCGGGGCCCGCATGGGTGCCGATGGCCGTGCCGATGTGACGGCACAGGGGAGCCTCCAGGCCCAGGTTCTGGGTGAGGTAGCGGTGGATGGGTTCCGCCGCCTTGCGGTGCGCGGTGTAGCCGATCATGTAGGGCATGGTCTCGTCCAGACCGCCCTCGGTGTCCATCAGCTTGAACAGCGCAACATACGCGCCGGGCATTCCCCGGGCCTTGCCCGCAAGGCCCACCTTGCCGTCCCGCACGGCCACCACTGGCTTCACGCCCAGCAGGCTGCCCGCCAGCGCCTGGGCGCCGGTGAGGCGGCCGCCCTTGCGGAAGTATTTCAGGTCGTCCACCACGGCCACAAGGCGCACGTCCATCCGGCGGCGCTCCAGCTCTTCCACGATCTCGGCAGCGCTTGCGCCATCGCCGCGCATTTGCACCGCCAGGCGCACCAGCAGCTGCTCGCCCAGGGTGGCGTTCATGCTGTCCACCAGGTGGATCTTGTCGTACTCGCAGCTGTCGGCGGCGATCCGGGCGGACTGATAGGTGCCGCTGAGCAGGCCGGAGATCAGAATGGCCACCACTTCGTCGCCGGCAGCCTTGGCTTCCTCAAAGCGGTCCATGAAGTCCTGGGGGCTGGGCTGGCTGGTGGTGGGCAGCTTGTCGCACTTCACCAGCCGGTCATAGAACTCGTCCGGGGTGATGTCCAGCCCGTCCCGGAATACCTCGCCGTCCTCAAAGCGCACCTGCATGTGCACCACTTCCACCCCCAGGCGGGCTGCCTCGGCGGGCAGAAGATCGCAGGTGGAATCGGTCAGAATACGGATCATGTCACATCGTCTCCTTACTGTTGGGGCGGTGCCTGCCGCCGTTTCATTGGATGTCGGTGAAAAAGCCGTGCAGCGCCGCAAGAGTATCTGCCAGCTGGTCCATCTGGGCAGGCGTGAGCCGCCGGCTCACCCGGTCCACCAGCTTTTCGTGAAACGCCGCGTGGCGCTCCAGCGCGCCCCGGGCCGCTTCGGTCAGGGTCACTGTGACCTTGCGCCGGTCCTCTTCGGCCCGGGCGCGCACAAGATACCCTTTCTGCTCCAGCGTTTTCACCGCCACCGTCAGGGTGCTGGCGGTCACCCGCAGCCGGGCAGCCAGCTCCCGCATGGTCTCGCCGCCGGCGGCGCTGTCCACCGCCTCCAGCACATGCATTTCGCTGACCGAGAGGTTTTTGTAAGGCCCTCTGGCCAGGTCGTCCTCTTCCAGGCGCAGCACGTCGTTGAACACGTCCACCAGGAAACTGTTGATTTTTTGCTCCGCTTCGGTCACAAAATGCACCTTCTTTCCTGCTTGAACCAAAAAAGTTTGAAGTTCAAACGAATCGATGGTACCATGCCCGGCGCTCTTTGTCAAGATGTTTTGAAGTTCAAATTATTTTTTTCTGCCGTTGCGCCCCGCCCCGGCAGGGGGGTATAATGAAAAAAAGGCAAGGGAGGGGCGAATATGAAGGAACGGCTCACAAAGGCGGGGCGCTGGCTCGGGCAAAACCGGACCCTGTGTGTGCTGATGGCGGCGGGATGTGCCGCCGAGGGGCTGTTTTTGCTGCTGCGGCAGGACCGGGCGGCGATGGATGGGGCGGCCCGGCTGGCACTGGCGGTCCGGGGCCTGATAAGCGGCGCGGCGGACCTGCTGCCCTTCTCCCTGGCGGAGCTGCTGTGGACGGCGCTGGGGGTGTGGCTGCTGGGAATGGCCGTGGTCACGGTGCGCGCGCAGCTGCGCCATCGCCGGGTGCTGGCCCGGCGGCTGTTGGGGCTGGCGGCGCTGGCAGTGTGGATCTGGGCCGGGGTGAGCTGGCTGTGGGGCGTGCACTACTATGCCTCCGGCTTCAGCGACAAAAGCGGCCTTGTGGCGGCCCCTGTGAGCACGGAGGAACTGGAGGCCACCACCCTGTGGTTCGCAGAGGGCGCCAACCGCACCGGCCGCCTGATGGAGCGGGATGAGTCCGGCCGCCTTGCGGCGGACAGCGCGGTCATCATGGCGGCGGGGGAGAACAGCCTGGCTGCCCTCACGGAGGAATATCCCTTTCTGGACGGGCCGTCCCGGCAGCCCAAGCCGGCGGTCTGGTCCTGGTTTATGAGCGCGGCGGGCTTCACCGGCTATCTCTTTCCCTTCACCGGCGAGAGCACCCTCAACGTGGACTGCCCAAATGTGTTTCTGCCGGTGACCATTGCCCATGAGCAGGCCCACCAGCGGGGCGTTGCCCCCGAGCAGGAGGCAAATTTCGTGGGAATAGCGGCCTGCCTTGCCAGCGACGACGCCCTTTGGCAGTATTCCGGCTGGCTGTTCGGTTTTCTGCACCTGTCCAACGCGCTCTATTCCGCCGACCCTGCCGCCTGGCTGGAAGCCTGGCAGCTGCTGGAAACAGGCCCGGAAGCCGACCTGCTGTGGAACGACGAATACTGGCTCTCCTTTGAAGGCCCGGTGGAGGAACTGGCCGGCGACACCTACACCGCATTTCTGGAAAGCTACGGCCAGGACTTGGGCATGGCCAGTTACGGCGCCTGCGTTGACCTGCTGGTGGCCCGCTACTGCCCGCTGCAAACGGCGTGAGAAGGCCGGTTTCTCAACAAAAATTGTGAAAAATGTGGAATTTTGTGCACCTTTGTCGGCAGATGTGCTATAATTAGGCCACATATGCGAAGATCTGCCTTTTCCCGCCAGTCCGGCGGCGAAAAAACAAACGCGGAGGAATCATTCAAAGCATGAGCAGAAAAGATATTTCACGTTATTTCACCCGCAGCTTTTGGAGCCGCATGCCGCTTTACAAGGCGGTGCTGGCCCTCAGCTGCGCCATGATCCTGGTGGTGGGCACCGGCGCGGGCATTGCCCTCACGGCAGTGAACGCGGCGGCAAACAGCTCTTCCATCAGCAGCTCGGCGCCCGGCGCCACCGCCACGCCCGACCCCACCGCTTCGCCCACGCCGGAACCCACCGCCACGCCGGAGCCCATCCAGCTGGCGCTGGAGGTCACCGCGGTGCAGCAGACCCTGGGCGTCACCGTCACCGAAGCCGAGAGCGGCATGCCCGTTGTGGGCACCGAATTCGAGGTGGTGGTGGACTATAAGGCGGACAAGTCCGCTTCCAGCAAGAGCAGTTCGGGCAAGTCCTCCAGCTCCACCAAGACCCAGAAACCCACCGAGACCTACAAGATCGACCCCAAGACCGGCACCCTGCTGATCGAGGAGCTGCCTGTGGGCGAATACACCGTCAGCCTTTCCGAGATCGAGGGCTACATACTGCCGGAACCCGTCACCACCAAGGTGAAGGAGAAGGTGGAGTACAAGGTGGACACCGACGCGGTCAAGGACCAGATCAAGGATGAGAGCGAAGTGGGCGCCGGCGACATCGTCACCGACGACAACGTGCTGAACGACGAGACCAGCGACGGCTTCGATCCCACCGTGACCCTGCCCGCCAATGACTACGACTCCAACATCAGCAAGAAGGAAGAAGTCAAGGGCAGCGTCTACACCGTGGCCGGCAACACCCAGAGCGCCGACGGCAAAGCATGGCTGCTCAACGCGGACGGCACCCGTTCCAACTACTACGTGAGCAAGACCGCGAAGGACGCCGCCGGCAACGACTACATCGTGGAGGCCACCTATGTGGCGCCCGTGTCCGCCAACAGCGTGTTCAGCGGTGTTTTGGGCGGTTTTGGCCGTCTGTTCTTCCCGGTGGCCTTTGCCGACGAGCCGGCCGGCTCCGAAACCACCACCGGGTCTCCCGCACCCGAGCAAACCGAGACCCCTCCGCCCGAGGCGACTCCCACCGCGACCCCGGTGGAGACCGCCACCCCGGTGCCCACCGAGACCCCGGTGGAGACCGCCACTCCGGTGCCCACCGCGACCCCGACGGTCACCCCGGCGCCCACCGCCACTCCGACGGTCACCCCTGCGCCCACCGCCACCCCGACCCCCACTGCCACCCCCGCGGCCACCGTGGTGCTGTTCAAGGATGGCAAGGCCGTGGCCAACAGCGCTTTCAAACTCAGCACCAGCGAAGTGACCCTGAAGGTGGTCTACAGCGGCTGGCAGCCCAGCTTTGAGAGCAAAGAGGCGTTCTACGACCCCAATACCCATGAGAAGCTGGTGAACACCGAGAAGGTCATCGCCGGCGTCAAGTATAAGTTCGACGGCAATGGCAAGCCCACCGTGGTCAACTTCAGCAACGGTCTGGTGAAGGGCATTGACGTGTCCAAGTACCAGTACAACATTGACTGGAACGCGGTGAAGGCCAGCGGTATCGACTTTGCCATCATTCGCGTGGGCTACCGCGGCTACGGCACGGGCGCCCTGGTGGAGGACCCCTACTTCCGCAAGAACATCAAGGGGGCCAACGCCGCCGGCGTGAAGGTGGGCCTGTACTTCTACAGCCAGGCTGTCAACGAGACCGAAGCGGTGGAGGAGGCCAGCATGGTCATCCGTCTCATCCAGGAGACCGGCGGCCGTGTGAGCTACCCCATCTACTTCGACACCGAGAAGGTGGCGGGCGACACCGGCCGTGCCGACGGCATCAGCCGTGACCAGCGCACCCGCAACGCCGTTGCCTTCTGCAACGCCATCCAGAACGCGGGCTACCGCGCCGGCGTCTACAGCTACGCCTCCTGGTTCTACAACAACCTGAACATGGCCAGCCTCACCGGCTACAGTATCTGGATCGCCCAGTACCGCGACAATCTGGACTTCAAGTACAACTACGACATCTGGCAGTACACCAGTTCCGGCACCGTGCCCGGCATTTCCACCCGCGTGGATATGAACGTGAGCAAGCTGGGCTGACAAAATCCAACAAAAGCCCCCGGGAACCAACGGTTTCCGGGGGCTTTTCTGCGGTTTCGGCTTGCAAGCGGCGGGCGTACTCGCTATAATAGAGAAGTACTGCGCTAAAGCGGCAAAATTGCGGACCGACGCGGTGCGTCAATTCACTGTGAGGTGTTATCATGCAGCGTGAGAATTTCAAATCCCGGCTGGGCTTTTTGCTCATCAGCGCCGGGTGCGCCATCGGTATCGGCAACGTGTGGCGTTTCCCCTATGTGGTGGGGCAGAACGGCGGCGGCGCCTTTGTGCTTCTTTATGTGCTGTTTCTCGTGGCGGTGGGCGTGCCTGTGCTCACCATGGAGTTTGCCATCGGCCGCGCCAGCCGCAAAAGCTGCGTGCTGGCCTACCAGCAGCTGGAACCCGCCGGAACCAAGTGGCACTGGCACGGCAAGGTGGCCATGCTGGGCAACTATGTGCTGATGAGCTTCTACACCAGCGTCACCGGCTGGATGCTCTATTACTTCTACCGCTCCCTCACCGGCCAGCTGGAAGGCATGGACACCGATCAGGTGGCCCAGGCGTTCTCCGGCATGCTGAGCCAGCCGGTCACCATGGGCTTCTGGATGGTGGTCGTGGTGGTGCTGGGCTTTTTGATCTGCTCCATGGGCCTGCAGAAGGGCGTGGAGCGTATCACCAAATGGATGATGTTGGCTCTGCTGGCACTGATCGTGGTGCTGGCGGTGAACAGCGTGCTGCTGCCCGGCGGTATGGAAGGCGTCAAGTTCTATCTGGTGCCTGACTTTTCGGTGATGGCCGGTGAGACGGCGCTGGAGACGGTGCAGAACACCCTGGGCGTGGTGACCGCCGCGCTGAACCAGAGCTTCTTCACCCTGAGCCTGGGCATTGGCGCCATGCTGATCTTCGGCAGCTATCTGGGCCGCCAGCGCAGCCTGCTGGGCGAGAGCGTGCGCATTGCCGGGCTGGACACCTTTGTGGCCTTCACCTCCGGCCTCATCATCTTCCCGGCCTGCATGGCCTACAACGTCCCCGCCGACAGCGGCCCCAACCTCATCTTCATCACTCTGCCCAACGTGTTCAACGACATGCCCGCCGGCCGGGTGTGGGGCAGCTTGTTCTTCCTGTTTATGAGCTTTGCGGCCTTCTCCACCATCATTGCGGTGTTTGAGAACATCCTGGCCTGCACCATGGACCTCACCGGCTGGAGCCGCAAGAAGGCGGCGCTGGTGAACGGCGTGGTGGTGACCCTCATCTCGCTGCCCTGTGTGCTGGGCTTCAATGTCTGGTCCGCCTTTGATCCCCGTGGCAACGGGTCCGGCTTTATGGACGTGGAGGACTACCTCATCAGCAACATCCTGCTGCCCTTCGGCAGCCTGGTCTACCTGTTCTTCTGTATCAGCCGCGTGGGCTGGGGCTTCAAGAAGTATCAGAACGAGGTCAACCAGGGCGAGGGCCTCAAGGTGCCCGACTGGATCCGGGTGTATGTCACCTACATCCTGCCCATCTTCGTGGCGTTCCTGTTCATCCAGAGCGTTCTGGCCTGGTAAACGCCGTGATCAACCGAAAACAAAGGGGGCGCGCATGCGCCCCTTTTGTCTGCCGGGAACAACGCCTGCCGGAAAGGGAACTCCGTTATGTACACTTTGCTTCTTGCCGTCATTTACCTCGTGTTCATCAGCCTGGGCCTGCCGGACTCCCTGCTGGGGTCGGGCTGGCCCACCATGCGCCTGGTCTTTGACCAGCCCCTCTCCGCGGCGGGGGCGGTGTCCATGATCATCACCGGCGGCACCATCTGTTCCAGCCTTTTGTCCGAGCGGCTCACCGCCAGATTTTCCACCCGGGGCGTCACGGTGGCCAGCGTGTTTCTCAGCGCCGCGGCCCTGTTTGGGTTTTCCGTCTCCACCCGGTTCTGGATGCTCTGCCTTTGGGCGGTGCCCTACGGCCTTGCCGCCGGCTGTATCGACTCGGCCATCAACAACTATGTGGCCCTGCACTACCGCTCCCGGCACATGAGCTGGCTGCACTGCTTCTGGGGCGTGGGCACCGTCATCAGCCCCTGCGTGATGAGCTGGGCGCTCACCCGTTCCGGCTGGCAGCTGGGCTACCGCACGGTGGCGCTGCTGCAGCTGGCCATCGGTGCGGTGCTGGTGCTGACCCTGCCGGTGTGGAACGTTCACCGGGGCGGTGAGAATTCCGCCCGCGCCGGGCGGGTGCTGGGGATACGGGGCGCGCTGAAGATCAAAGGCGCCCCCACGCTGTTTGTGGGCTTTTTCGCCTACTGCGGGGCGGAGGGCACCTCCATCCTCTGGGCCAGCAGCTATCTGGCAGGCGCGCGGGGCTTTTCCGCCGAGCGGGCGGCGGCCAGCGCGGCGGTGCTCTATGTGGGGATCACCGTGGGGCGCTTTGTCTCCGGCTTCATTGCCGACAGGGTGGGAGACCGGGGCATGATCCGCCTGGGCACAGGGCTCATCTTTGCGGCGCTGGCGGTGCTGGCCCTGCCCGGCGGGGGAGAGACGGGGGCGCTTTTGGGCCTCGGGCTTCTGGGCCTGGGCAACGCGCCGGTGTATCCGGCCATCATCCATGCCACCCCGCAAAACTTCGGGGCGGAGAACTCCCAGGGGATCATCGGCATGCAGATGGCCAGCGCCTATGTGGGCTCTACCCTGATGCCGCCCCTCTTCGGTCTCATTGCGAACCGGGCGGGCCTTGGCTGGATGCCGCTTTTCCTGGCGCTGCTCGTGCTGCTGATGATCGGCATGCTGGAGACCACCTTCCGCACTGTGGCAAAAAACAAATGAAAAAAACCGGCGGGGGACGTGAGAGCGTCCCCCGCCGGTTTTTTGTCACAGTTCAAAGGTCTCCAGGTCCTCCGGCACAAACAGATTGCCCGAAAAGAGGGGCGCGCCCTCGGCGGTGTAGAGAGCCTTGCGCCGGGCAAGGTTCTTGTCCTCGGTGTGGTAGAGGATGAGGTTCTCCGCCCCCAGTTCCTGGGCCAGCCGGCAGGCGTCCGCCACGGTGGAGTGGTGCTTTTGATAGGGCTTGAACACATCCGCCTCGCTTGCAAGGCAGAAGGCCTCGTGGAGCAGCCAGCGGCTGCCCCCGGCAAAGGGGCGCTCCGCCTCGTTGAACGGTTCGTCGCCGCAGCAGGTCAGCTTTCCGCCGCCGGGCAACGTGATGGAAAACCCGAACTGGGCCGCCTTGGTGGAGCCGATGTCGAAGAAGGTGACCGTCTGTCCCAGAAGAGGCAGGCTCTCGCCGCTTTCCACCGTTACCAGCCGCAGCCGGCTGCCCAGAAAACGGATCTCTTTTTCGCTCAGCAGCAGCCCCGTCAGCGTGCGCAGAAGGTCCGTGACTTCCCGGTGGGAATAGATGACCGCTTCTCCCTCGTACTGGCCCCGGGCCATGCCCTGCAAAATCATCCGGATCAGCCACAAAATGCCGGTGATGTGGTCCAGGTGCTTGTGGGTCACGAAGATGGAGCGGATGTCCTGCCAGCGCACCCCAGCGGCCTTCAGCTGGCGGAAAATGCCGTTGCTGCCGCCCGCGTCCACCAGAAGGTGATCCGAGCCCTCGGTGAGCAGAAAGCAGGTGTTGTAGCACTCGGTCACGGCGGCGTTGCCGGTGCCGAGAATGGCCAGTTTCATGGGTCAGCCCTCCTTTGTTTCAGTATACCCCCTTGAGCCTGTTTGCCGCAAGGGGGCTAAAACCGCGCCCCGCACCATATACATACAAGGGACAAGGCATTCAAAGGAGGAAGGCGGAAGCCATGGAATACTATCAGCAGACGGTGGAGCAGGCGTTCGCCGCCCAGGCCAGCGGGCCGGAGGGCCTCAAAGCGGGGCAGGCGGCGGCGCGGCTGGCAAAAACAGGCCCGAACGAACTGCGCCGGGCAAAAAAGGAGAGCGTGTTCCAGCGCTTTTTGCAGCAGATGGCGGACCCGATGATCCTGGTGCTGCTGGCCGCGGCGGCCCTTTCCGCCCTCACCGCCGCCTGCGCGGGGGAGAGCTTCGCCGACGTGTTCATCATTCTGGCGGTGGTGCTCATCAACGCGCTGCTGGGGGTCTATCAGGAGAGCAAGGCGGAAAAGGCCATCGAGGCGCTGCAAAAGATGACCGCCGCCCACAGCCGGGCGGTGCGGGGCGGCCGCCCGGTGACGGTGGCCAGCCGGGACCTGGTGCCCGGGGACGTGGTGCTGCTGGAGGCGGGCTGCGCCGTGCCCGCCGACGGACGGCTGGTGGAGGCCGCGGCGCTGAAGATCGAGGAGGCGGCCCTCACCGGCGAGAGCCTGCCGGTGGAAAAAACTGCCGCCGCCCTGCCTGCCGGGCGCACCGTGCCCCTGGGAGACCGGCACTGCATGGCCTACATGGGCAGCACCGTGAGCGCGGGCCGGGGCAGATTGCTCATCACCGCCACCGGCATGGACACCGAGATGGGCCGCATTGCCGGAGTGCTGGCGGCCACCTCCCAGGGCAAAACGCCTCTGCAGCAAAAGCTGGCGGCTCTCAGCCGCTCCTTGAGCGCGCTGGTGCTGGCCATCTGTGTGTTCATCTTCGGCTTCGGCCTGTGGCGGGCGGGCAGCACCGACCTTGCCACCGTGCTCTCCAGCTTCATGGTGGCGGTGAGCCTGGCGGTGGCGGCAGTGCCCGAGGGGCTGGCGGCGGTGGTGACCATCGTGCTGAGCATGGGCGTCACCCGCATGAGCCGCCAGGGTGCGGTCATACGCCGCCTCACCGCCGTGGAGACCCTGGGCTGCGCCCAGGTCATCTGCTCCGACAAGACCGGCACCCTCACCCAGAACCGCATGGAGGTGCAATCCTGCTTTGGCCCAGCCAAGGAACTGGCAAAGGCCCTGGCCCTGTGCAGCGACGCGGAGCCCGGAACGGGGGGAAGAGCGGAGGGCGAGCCCACCGAGTGCGCTCTGGTGGAGCACGCGGCAAAGCTGGGCCTTGCGAAGAAGGCCCTCTGCGCCGCCGAACCCCGGGTGGCGGAACTGCCCTTTGATTCCGCCCGCAAACGGATGAGCACCTTCCATACCCGGCGGGGCAGGCCCGGGGTGACCCAGTACGTCAAGGGCGCGCCGGACGTTCTGCTGGAAAAGTGCACCCACTGGCTGAAGGACGGCGCGGCGGTGCCCCTCACCGCCGCCGACCGGGCGGCCATCCTGGCCCAAAACCGGGCCATGGCCCGCAGCGCCCTGCGGGTGCTGGCGGCGGCAAAGCGGGAGTGGCCCGCCCTGCCCGCGCGCCTTGCCCCCGAAACGGCCGAGCGGGACCTTGTCTTTATCGGCCTGGCGGGCATGATGGACCCGGTGCGCCCCGAAGCCGCGGCGGCCATCGCCCGCTGCCGTGCCGCGGGGATCCGCCCGGTGATGATCACCGGCGACCACAAGGACACCGCCGCCGCCATCGGGCGTCAGCTGGGCATTCTGCAAAGTGAGAGCCAGGCGGTCACCGGCGCGGAGCTGGACCGGCTGAGTGACGGGGAACTTGCCCGCCGCGCGCCCTCCTTCAGCGTCTACGCACGGGTGCAGCCCCAGCACAAGGTGCGTATCGTGCAGGCGTGGAAGCGGCTGGGCTGCGTCACCGCCATGACCGGCGACGGGGTGAACGACGCCCCCGCCCTCAAAGCGGCGGACATCGGCGTGGGCATGGGCGTCACCGGCACCGACGTGACCAAGAACGTGGCGGACATGGTGCTCACCGACGACAACTTCGCCACCATCGTCACCGCCGTGGCCGAGGGCCGCCGTATCTACGACAACATCCGCAAGGCGGTGCAGTTCCTGCTGGCCAGCAACACCAGCGAGGTGCTGAGTATCTTTTCAGCCACGCTGCTGGGGGTGCAGCTGCTGGGCCCGGTGCACCTGCTCTGGATCAACCTCATCACCGACTGTTTCCCAGCCCTGGCGCTGGGCATGGAGAAGGCGGAGCCCGATGTGATGGAACGTCCGCCCCGCCGCCCCGGCGAGAGCATTTTTGCCGGCGGCCTGGGGCTGGACGTGGCCTGGCAGGGCCTGCTGGTCACCGGCCTGACGCTGGCGGCCTACTTCACCGGCGTGCGGCTGGAAACGGGGCTTTGGCAGGTGGCTCAGAGCGGCACGGGGGTGAGCATGGCCTTTCTGACCATGAGCATGGCGGAGATCTTCCACAGCTTCAACATGCGCAGCCAGCGGGGCAGCGTGTTCAGCCTGCCCGCCCGCAACCCCTGGCTCTGGGCGGCCATGGCGGGCAGCCTGGCTTTGAGCCTGGGGGTGCTGGCCTGGCCCCCCGCGGCGGCGGCCTTCGGCTTCGAGCAGCTTGCCCCCGCCCAGTGCGGCCTGGCGCTGGCGTTGGCGCTGGCGGTGCTGCCCGCGGTGGAGCTGGGCAAAGGTTTGCTGCGCCTGGTCTCAAGATAACAAAAACGCCCGCGCCTTCAAAAGAGGCGCGGGCCGTGTGTCCTGCTCAAACAAATTCCAGAATGCGGCGGGCAGCGTCGGTGATGTAGTCCGCCAGGGGCAGCTCCGGCAGCCCCGCGATGGAAGCCCCGCACCGGGTGGCGGGGATGAGCACCTTGTGGGCGGGGCTGGAGGCGATGGCCGTGGCCATGGCCGGGCTGCACTCGCCCAGCATGCTGTTGGCCATCACCAGGCCGATGGGCCCGGCGATGATCTGGGCCTTGCCGGCGTTCCAGATCACCGCGTTCTCGCCGGTGGCTCCGGCGCTGGCCCCCGCCTTGAGCATGGCGGCGGTGGCGGCGGCGTTGGTGCCCACCGCGATCACTTCGCCGGCGTAGCCCCCGGCGCGGAGTTTTTCAATGAGCGCCCGGCCAAAGCCGCCGCCCTGGCCGTCGATCACAACGATTTTTGCCATTTGTCACGTTTCCTTTCTCTCTCATAAAAGCGGCGCGAACAGCCGCAGGATGACCCGGAAGGCCCGCTTGGGCAGCGGCACGTTCTTCACGTCCTCCCAGGTGACCTCGTGGCTCACCTGCATGCAGCGGGTCAGGTCGGCGTGCACGTCCTGCACCATCCGCCCGCCGTAGAACACGCAGCAGTTCTCAAAGTGAAGGTAAAGGCTGCGGTAGTCCATATTGGCGCTGCCCACCACGGCGGTCTTGTCATCCGAGACGTACATCTTGGCGTGGATGAAGCCGGGGCTGTATTCAAAAATGCGCACCCCCGCCTTCATCAGCACCGAGTAGTAGCTCTGGGTCACCCAGTAGACGTATTTTTTGTCCGGAATGCCCGGAGTGATGATACGCACGTCCACGCCGCTCTTGGCGATGAGGCTCAGGGTGGTGATCATCTCGTTGTCCACCACCAGATAGGGGGTGGCGATGTAGACATAGTCGGTGGCCTGCTGCAGGATGTTAAAGTAGACGTTTTCCGCCACCGCCTCCTCGTCCAGAGGCGAGTCGCCGTAGGGCTGCACCATGCCGTCGGTGGAAAAGCGAAGGGTGGGGGCAAACTCCTCCAGCCGGCTGGAAGAGCCGGTGGTGAAGTCCCAGCTTTCCAAAAACAGGGCGGTGAGATTATAGACCCCGCTGCCCCGCAGCATGAGGCCGGTGTCCTTCCAAACGCCAAAGCGCTTTTTGCGGTTGATGTATTCGTCCGCGAAGTTCAGCCCGCCGATGAAACCCACATTGCCGTCGATGACGGTGATCTTGCGGTGGTCCCGGTGGTTGAACATGGTGTAGTCGGAGATGTGGGCGGAAAGGCGGAAGGGCGAAAAACGCTGGCATTTTATGCCCCATTCCCGCAGCTGTTCGTCGTAGTCCGCGGGCAGGGTGAGCATGCAGCCCCAGCTGTCGTACAAAAGGCGCACGTCCAGCCCGGCGGCGGCCTTCTCTTTGAGTATTTCCAGGGTGGTGTCCCACATATAGCCGGGCTTTAAGATGAAATACTCCATGAAGATGAAGCGCTCGGCCTTTTTCAGTTCTTCCAGAAAGCGGGGGAAAAACTCTTCGCCCCAGGCGTAGTATTCGCTCTGGGTGTCGGCATAAAGGGGCGCGCCCGCGTTGCGCAACAGATAGCGGGCGCTGCGGGCAAGGCTCTTGTCCTGCACCTCCAGCCGGTGCAGGGCCTCCGGGTCCTGGGGCAGGGTGCGGCTCAGGCGGGCGCAGATGGAGCCCATGCGCCGGGCGTGGCGGTTGGTGGTGTTGCGGTGGCCCCAGAACAGATAGAACACCACCCCCAGGGGCGGCATGAGCAGGATGATGAGAATCCACATCATCTTGTAGGCGGGGTTGATTCCGTCGTGCTCCAAAAGGGCGATCACCGCCAGAACGCTGACCACCACCGCCCCGATGTAGAAGGGGGCGGAAAAGCGCCCCAGCACCACCGGGATGGAGAAGGTGAGCACGACCTGCAAAAGCAGCAGGATGACAAAGAAGAAGGTGCGGGTGTAAAGGCCTCGGCCCAGCCGGCGCTTGGCCTTGGTGACCTTTTGCCGGGCTTTCTTGATCGGTTTTTCAGCAGCGGACACGGCGTTTTCCTCCTTTCTTCCTGATACAACGAGGTTCTACCGGATATTATAACACAAATCGACCCGCCGCACCAACGAAGGGGCCCGGCGGCAAAAAAAGCCCCGGCAAAAGCCGGGGCAAATCTGGTTTTATTCCGCGGCAGAGCCGGAAGCGGGCGCGGAGGCGGGGGCCGAAGCGGGCTCAGGGTCGGGCGCGCCGTAGGTGGAGATGGTCACCGAGTTGATGGTCACCGGCTCCAAAATCTGGCCGTCCTCGCCCTTTTCGCCGCCGGCGATGGCGTCCACCACGTCCATGCCTTCATAGACCTGGCCGAATACCGTGTCGGTGTTGTCCAGATAGGGCAGCCCGCCCACGGCGGCGTAGGCGTCGATCACTTCCTGGCGCACGCCCGCGCCTTCCAGCGTCTCGCGGGCGGCCTTGTCCACGCTGGAGGGCAGCGCCTGCACAAAGTAGAACTGGCTGGTGGTGGAGGGGTCGGCGTCCGGGCTGTTGGCGGCGCACAGCGCCCCGGCGTAGTGGTGCAGCTTGTCGGTGTATTCGTCGGGGAAGGGGTTGCCGTTCCAGATGGTGGACCCGCCGAGGCCGGTGCCGGTGCCGTCGCCGCTCTGCACCACAAAGCCGTATTCCGCCCGGTGGAAGGTAAGTCCGTTGTAGTAGCCCTGGTTCACAAGGCCCATAAAGTTGTCCACCGCCATGGGGGCAAGGTCGGGGTAGAGCACCGCGCGCACTTCGCCGGCGCTGGTGTCGAAGATGGCGATGGTGTCGCCCTCGGCGGGGGCGGTGAACTGCACTTCGGAAGACTCAAAGGCAGGCCGCTTGACGGTATCCCCGGGCTGGGGGTCGCCGCCGCAGCCGGTCAGCACGCCGGCGGCCATCAGGCAGGCGGCGAGAAAAGCAAAACGTCGCATGGTTTTCTCCTTTAACTGGAAAACAGGATGTATCAGTATTATAGCATACGCCGGGGCAAAATAGCAGGGGGGAGGGCAAAAAGTTTCACATCCGGCCTCCGGCGATTGGGGATTGACGGCGGCGAAAAAACAGGTTACACTAAGACCAGAAAGAACCGGCGGCCCCGTGCCGCCCGTGAAAAGAGGAGAACGCCATGGCCGAGACCAAAGTGCCCCCCACCGCGCAGGAAGAGGACGATTACACCCCCGATCTCATCACTCTGGAAGACGAGGACGGCAAAGAGCACGTCTTTGAAGTGATCGACGCGGCAGACCTGGACGACACCCACTATATGGCGCTGGTGCCCTATGTGGAGGACGAGAAGCAGCTGGAGGAGACCGAGGCTGAGCTGATCCTGATGAAGGTGGGCGAGGACGAAAACGGCGAGTATCTTGACATCGTCGAGGACGACGAAGAGCTCTTCAAAGTGAGCAAGATGTTCGAAAAGCGCCTGCAGGAGTTCTTCGACATCGAGCAGTAAGCAAGCGGCATTCCTGCCTTGTTCGACTTGTTGCGGCTTGATATAATCCTACTAATCAAATCCAGGGAGCCCGGCGGTTGCCCGGCAGATTGCAGACCTCCCGCCCCGCGCATGCGCGGAGCAAGACGGACGAAGGGAGCGAGAAACCGGGCACAGGGCACCCACCTGCCATCCGGTAGGTTTTGATTGGTCGCAGACGGCAAGGCGGGGCCTTTATAGAAAAAACAGGGACGCACCCGAACGGGCGCGTCCCTGTTTTGCGTTTGGTTCAAAAGCCCAGCGGTTCGCCCACCAGCAGCACCTTGATACGGCCGGGGATCCGCTGAAAACTGTGGATGGCGGTGGTGCAGCAGATACGGGCGGGGCTGTGGCAGTGCTCGCATTTGCCGGTGACGGCGCAGGGCGTGGCGCAGGAAAGCCGCACCGTGTTGGCCGGCGCGGCAATGGCCTCCACCCGCTCCTTCGCGGCGGCAAGGTCCTTCACGATCTTGTTGCAGCCCACCACCAGAAGCACGTTCTCGGGGCCGAAGGTGATGGCCGCCACCCGGTTGGAATTGCCGTCCACATTGTAAATTTCGCCCGCCTCGGTGAGGGCGTTGGCGCTGGCCAGGTACCAGTCGGCGCTGAACACCCGGCGGTAGAGTTTGCCCAGCTCCTCGCCCGCAAGGCCGGTGCGGTCCAAAAACTCATAGCGGCCGCTGGCCAGAAGGTCCATGACCCCCGTCTCGGCCAGGGTCATGCTGCCGCCGTTTGCCACCGTGGCCCCTTCCGGGATGAGCTTTTCCACAAACTCCCGCACCCCGGCGGCGTCGGGCAGATACCAGCCCTCCATGTTGTTGGCCTTCAAAGCGGCGATCACCCGCTTTGCGCGCTTTTCAATGTTGTCTTTCACGGCGTCATGCATGCTTCGTTCCTCCTTGTTCTTTTGCCTTATTATAGCACATTGACAGAGAGGAAGGAACGTGTAGAATAAGAAGGAGACCCATTCTGCGAAAGAAGGAGAGCCCCCATGGCAAAACGACTGCGCGCCGGCGATGTGATCCCGGAGTTCCGCTTCGACACCCCCTATCACCCCCAGCAGAGCTTCTATGAGCTTCTGGAAGGGGAAAAGCCGGTGTTCGTTGTGTTCCTGCGAAACTTCGGCCATCCGCTCACCCGGCACTACATCATGGAATACATCAAGTCCGCCGGTTCGCTGCGCAGCGCCCGGCTGGTGTGCGTTGTGCAGACCAAGCCCCAGACCATCTCCAGGGCCATCCCCGAGGGTGCCATGCCCTACGGGCTGATGTGCGACGCCGAGAGCGTGCTCTATCGCTTCTTTGCCGTGCCCAGCGAAAAAAGCCGGATGAAGTGTTTCTCCCTCAAAGGGATGAAGATCATCAACGAAGCCAAAAAACAGGGCTTCCGCCCGAAGCCGGGGGAAGAATGGCAGCTGCCCCTGACCCTGCTGGTGGGCCCTGCGGGCCGGGTGCTCCTTGCCCATTACGGCGCCACCGTCACCGACCTGCCGGAGGACTGCGCCGCCATGGAGGAACTGGCTGCTGACCTGCTGCCCGCCCTGCCCGCCGAATGGCTGGCTGCGGCCCCCGCCGCCCCCGTGGCGGACAGCTTCAGCGCCGCCTTCGGCGCAGCCGCCGCTGTGCCCGCCGAGCCCGCGCCGGTAGCCGTGCAAGCGCCCGGTGATTCCTTCGGCACCGGGTTCGACACCCCGCTGGACGCCGCCCCGGCTCCTGTGCCGGAGCAGGCGGCCGGACCCGCCGCCGAGGAGGCGTTCGGCGCGTCGCTGGAGGAGTTTGAAGTCCCGGCCGCGCCCGCTGCCCCGGCTGCGCCTGCGGTGCAGCCCGAGGCGCCCAAGGCCCCGGCGGTGGACTTTGCCGCCCTGGGCTTCGGCCCGGGCAATTGACACGGGGAGGAACAAAAAACTTGAAACAGGATCTGAAATATCTGCCCATGCTGGCGCTCACCGCCCTCATCTGGGGCTCCGCCTTTGTGGCGCAGAGCGTGGGCAATGAGTATGTGGGCTCCTTCACCTTCAACGCGGTGCGCAGCGTGCTGGGCGGCGCGGTGCTGCTGCCCATGATGCCGCTGCTGGATCGCCTGTCCAAAAACCGGCGGGAGGCCGTGACCCCCGCCGACCGGAAGAACCTCTGGCTGGGCGGCACCCTGTGCGGTGTGGTGCTGGGCCTTGGCAGCGGCCTGCAGCAGTGGGCGCTGGAATACGCCAATGTGGGCAAGGTGGGCTTCATCACCGCCCTCTACATCATCATCGTGCCGCTGCTGGGTATCTTTTTCCACCGGCAGCCCGGCGCCCAGGTGTGGGCGGCGGTGGCCGTTGCCCTGGGCGGGCTGTATCTGCTTTGCTGGAACGGCGGCCTGGCCATCGGCCCGGGGGAGCTGCTGCTCTTCGGGTGCAGCGGCCTGTTCAGCCTGCACATCCTCATCGTGGACCACTTTTCGCCCCTGGTGGACGGCGTCAAGCTCTCCTGCATTCAGTTCTTTGTGGCGGGCCTGTTCTGCTCGGTGCCCGCGCTGCTGTTTGAACAGCCCACCCTGAGCGGCATACTGGGCGCCTGGGGCCCCATCCTCTACGCCGGCGTGCTCAGCTGCGGCGTGGCCTACACCCTGCAGGTGGTGGCGCAAAAGCATGTGGAGCCCACCCTGGCCAGCCTGACCCTGAGCCTGGAAAGCGTGTTCAGCGTGCTGGCGGGCTGGCTGCTGCTGCACCAGACCCTCACCGCCCGGGAACTGGGCGGCTGCGTGCTGATGTTCTGCGCCATCGTGCTGGCACAGCTGCCGTCGCGCAAAAAGGCGGCCAAAGCCTGAAAATCAAAAAGGCCCCGGAGCATTGCTCCGGGGTCTTTCTTTTTCTTCAGACAAGGCCCAAGGCGGCCCGGGCCAAAAACCACGCTGCCGGCGCCAGAAGCGAGGGCAGCAGGTTGAGGGTCTTTGTTTCGCGAATGTTCAAAATGGACAGGCCTGACGCGGCGATGAGCACACCGCCCACGATGGACAGCTCGCACATCACGTCGCCGCTGAAAAAGCCCTCCAGCACGCTGGCGCCCAGATAGATGGACCCCTGCCAGCAGAAGAGCACCACACCGGCGGCGCACATGCCCGGCCCGTAGGCCGAGCCCAGCACCATGAAGGTGACAAAATCCAGCGTGGCGTTGGTGAACAGGAAGGTGTGATCGCCCAAAAGAGCGCTTTGGATGGGCCCCAGGATGGACAGGCTCCCCATGCAGCACAAAAGAATGCCGGTGGAAAGCCCCTGGCTCAGCTCGGTCTTGGAAAAACGCCGCACCAGGCGGGTGAAGGCCCCGTCGATGTCCAGCGCGGTGCCGATGACGCTGCCCACCGCCAGGCTGGCAATGAACAGCACCGGAAAACGGCTCACCGAAAGGTTTTTCACCACCGTCTGCGTGCCCAGAAAAACAGCGGCAAAGCCCATGGCGGTGTAAAGCGCCTGCTGGTACTTCTCCGCGAGGCCGCGCCGCAGGGCGCTGCCCAGAAGGCTGCCCGCCAGAATGGCGGAGGTGTTTACGATGGTGCCCAGCATATGCGGCACGCGCCCCTTTCTTTTTAAAAACTCACAGCCAGTATTATAAAACGCCTGGGCGGGTGATTGCAAGGCTGTGCGTAAAATTTGCAAAAGGGGCGCGGCGCGGTTGCAACCCCCGCCGCTTTCTTCTATAATAAAGAAGATGAAGTCCCGCTTTCCGGCGGGGCCCCGAAAAAGGAGACGACGCAATGCCGAATCTGTTGATTTTAGGCGCGGGCGGCTTTGGCCGCATGATTTATGAAAATGTGCAGAGCACCCGCCAGTTTGACAAGATCGCCATGCTGGACGACGCGGCCAAAGGCCCCGAGGTGATCGGCAAACTGGTGGACTATACCACCCTGCGGGAGGAATACCCCTGCGCGGTGGCGGCGTTCGGAAACAACAAACTGCGGGTGCAGTGGGTGGACCGCCTGTTGCAGGCGGGCTTTGTTGTGCCCACCATCATCCATCCGTCGGCGGTGGTCAGCCCCTCGGCGGTGGTGGGCGCGGGCAGCTTTGTAATGCAGCGGGCAGTGGTGAACACCCACACGGTGCTGGGCAAGGGCTGCCTTGTCAACTGCGGCGCCATCATCGACCACGACACCGTGGTGGGCGACGGCGCCCACATCAGCCTGGGCAGCGTGGTCAAGGCCAACTGCCAGATCGAGCCGGGCCGCAAGGTGGAGGCGGGCGAGGTCATCTTTGCCCAGCGGCGGGTCATCGACGGCGTGGACAGCCGCGAGCTGCAGGACGCCCTCTATGCTTTCGGCTTCGGCAACCAGTGCAGCTATGTCAAGCCCTTCGGCGCGGGCCACATCAACGAGACCTATGCCGTCTACATGCCCGGCGAGGAAGGGGACGAGCTGCGCTATGTGCTGCAGCGGGTGAACACCCATGTGTTCAAGAACCCCCGCGAGGTCATGCAGAACATCTTCGGCGTCACCGAGTACCTGCGCACCGTCATCCGTGCCCAGGGCGGCGACCCCGACCGGGAGACCTTGAGCTATATCAAGACCAAGGGCGGCGAGAATTATTATCAGGACACCCGCGGCCTGCCCTGGCGCTGCTACAACTACATCCCCGACTCGGTGTGCTACCAGAGCGTGGAGACCCCCGAGCAGTTCTATCAGTCCGCCCGCAGCTTCGGCAACTTCCTCAAGCAGCTGGACGGCTACCCCATCGAGACGCTGCACGAGACCATTCCCAAATTCCACGACACCGAAAACCGTCTGCGCACCTTCAAGCGGGCGGTGCAGCGGGACGTGAAGAACCGGGTGCGCACCTGCAAAAAGGAGATCGATTTTGTGATGGAGCGCGCGGCGGACTGCAGCGTGCTGATGGACGGCCTGCGGGCGGGCAAACTGCCTTTGCGGGTGACCCACAACGACACCAAGCTCAACAACATCCTCTTTGACGCGGCCACCGGCAAGGGCATGTGTATCATCGACCTGGACACCATCATGCCGGGCCTTGCCCTCAATGACTTCGGCGATTCCATCCGCTTCGGCGCCACCCGCGCGGCGGAGGACGAGCCGGACGTGAGCAAGGTGCACTTTGAGCTGGACCTCTTTGAAGCCTACACCAAGGGCTACCTGGAAGCGGCGGGGGACGTGCTCACCGACGCGGAGAAGGAGTATCTGCCCTGGGGCGCGAAGATCATCACGCTGGAGTGCGGCATGCGCTTTTTGACCGACTACCTCCAGGGCGACGTCTACTTCAAGACCCAGTATCCCCACCACAATCTGGTGCGCTGCCGCACCCAGTTCAAGCTGGTGGCGGAGATGGAAGAGCACTTTGACGAGATGAAAGCCATCGTGAAAAAATACAGCGAAATGCCCGGGGGAGAAGCCAAATGAAACTGCTCATCGCCTCCGACCTGCACGGGTCGGCTCACTATTGTGAAAAACTGCTGGCACGCGTGGACGCCGAGCAGCCGGACAAGGTCCTGCTGCTGGGCGATCTGCTCTACCACGGCCCCCGCAACGACCTGCCCCAAGGCTACGCCCCCAAACAGGTCATCCCCATGCTCAACGGCCTGAAGGACAAGATCATCGCCGTGCGGGGCAACTGCGACGCCGAGGTGGACCAGATGGTGCTGGAGTTCCCCATCATGGCGGACTACACCACCCTGGTGCTGGAGAACGGCCGCACCCTGTTTGCCACCCACGGCCATCTCTTCGACCCGGACCACCTGCCCCCGCTGCCCGCGGGCAGCGCCTTCGCCTTCGGCCACATCCATGTGAAGCACGCCGAGCGGCAGGGCGACACCCTCATCCTGAACCCCGGCAGCGTGTCCATCCCCAAGGACGGCAGCCACAGCTACATGGTCTACGAAAACGGCACCTTCACCGCCAAGACCCTGGATGGTGAGCCGGTGGCCAGCGTGGCCTTCTGAAAAAACAAAACGCGGCGCGGAAAGAACTTCTTTCCGCGCCGCGCGCTTTTTTTGTTACCGCAGGCTGTCTCCGGCGATGGAAACAAGGCGCTCCTCGTCCAGCACCTGCAGGCTGCCCCGGCCCAGCTTCACCAGGCCCTCGGCGGAAAAATACCGCAGCATGCGGGTGATGACCTCCCGGGCGCTGCCCAGGTGCTGGGCGATGGCGTCGTGGGTGAGGGTCAGCGTGTCCGACCCGGTCAGGCGGCTCTCCTCCACCAGAAAGGCGGCCAGCCGGCTGTCCAGATGTTTGTAGAGGATCTGGTCCAGCAGCCACATCACGTCGGAAAAGCGGCTGGCGATAAGCTCGGTGGTGAAGTTTGCCACCGCCGCCGACTGGCGCATCAGCTCTTTATACACCGGGGCGGGGATACGCCAGAACACCGTGTCCTGCTCCGCCTGCACCGAGATGTCGAATTGCAGGCTGTTCAGCATGCAGTAGGCGCTCATCAGGCACACGTCCCGACTGAACAGCCGGTAGAGGGTGACCTGCCGCCCGTCCTCCGACAGAGAGAACCCCCGCAGCTGGCCGCTCACCAGCACCAGCAGACCCACGCAGTCGGCGGTGCCGTTGTGGATGACCTCGCCCTTTTTCACATGTTCCAGCGTGGCGGTGCCCTCCAGCTTTGCCTGCTGCTGGGCGGTCAGCTCTTTCCAGAAGGGCAGATATTCCCGAAATTCCATGCCGCGCGCCTCCTTTTCTGTCTGCTCACAGGCTCAAAAGGCCCAGATGTTCCAAAAGTACCTTCACACCGATGAGGATGAGCACCACGCCGCCCGCCAGCTCCGCGCCGCCCTTGTAGCGCGCGCCGAACCGGTGGCCCACCCAAACGCCCACAGCGGACAGGCAGAAGGTGGTCACGCCGATGAAGCTCACCGCCCAGAGGATCTTCACGTCCAGCAGCGCCAGGCTCACCCCGGCGGCCAGCGCGTCAATGCTGGTGGCCACCGCCAGCGGCAGCATTTCTTTGGGGGAGAAACCTTTGTCCGCCGGGCAGGCTTGCTCCCGGGACTCCCGGATCATCCCCACGCCGATGAAGGCCAGCAGGCCGAACACCACCCAGTGGTCAAAGCCGCTGATGAAGCGGGCGAACTGAGCGCCCAGAATGAAGCCCAGCAGGGGCATGAGGGCCTGGAAACCGCCGAAATAAAGGCCGGTGATGACCATGTGGCCCGATTTCAGTTTGGGCTGGCTGAGCCCCTTGCAGATGGATACGGCGAAGGCGTCCATGGAAAGCCCCACCGCCAGAATGAACAGTTCCGCCAGACTCATGCAAAAACCACCTCGTCACGCCGTGCGGCGCAGATTGTAGAGAAAATTTGCCGCCGCCGTGGCGACGATGATCAGATACCCCAGCCAGCTCAGGCCGTCGGGCACCTGCCTGAAGAACAAAAAGCCCAGCAGCGCAGAGAAGAGGATCTGGGAATAATCAAACACCGAGATCTCCCGCGCCGGGGCGCAGCTGTAGGCGGCGGTGATGGAAAACTGGGCAAACGCCGCCGAAAGCCCCACCAGAAAAAGAATGCCCAGCTGGGCGGAGGTCATGGGCACGAACTCCGCCAACATCATCGGCCCGGTCACCAGACAGGAGAACAGGGAAAAGCAGAACACGATGAAGGGCCCCGGCACGCCGCGGGTGCCCAGCAGATGGACCATGGTGTAGGCAAAGCCTGCGCCAAAGCCTCCCAAAAGGCCGATGAGCGCCGGGAAAAGGGTCATGTTCTGGCCGGTGGGCTTCACCACCAGCAGCACCCCGCAGAAAGCCGCCGCCACCGCTCCCAGCTGGAAGGGGGTCAGCTTTTCCTTGAGCAGCAGGGCGCTCAGCACAATGGCGAAGAAGGGGCTCATCTTGTTGAGCATGGAGGCGTCCGCCAGCAGCAGATGGTCCACCGCATAGAAGTTGCACAGCACGCCCAGCGTGCCGAAGGAAGAGCGCAGGAACATATACCACCAGTCGGCCTTTTCCATCTTCACGGCGGGGCGTTTTTTCACCAGCACCGCCGCCGCGAAGAACAGCGCCACCAAATTGCGGAAAAAGCTTTTTTGCACGGCGGGCAGGTCCCCCGCCAGCCGCACCAGCAGCGCCATCAGCGCAAAGAAAAACGCCGACAGCAAAATGTAAAACACGCCTTTGTATCGTTTGTCCAACAAAACGGCCTCCCGGAAAATCTGTAAAACGGTATAATTATAGCAACGAGCGGCCCGAAAGTAAAGGGAATCGCCCCCTGGGACAGGCGGCAAAAAAATGCTTGCATTCGGCAGACGGCTGTGATATAATACAACTCGCAGCCGGTGCGCAGGTGTCGTACAACGGCTAGTACATCAGCCTTCCAAGCTGAGGACGTGGGTTCGACTCCCATCACCTGCTCCAACAGCGGTTCGGCTGGCGCATGATATGCGGATGTGGCGGAATTGGCAGACGCGCTAGATTCAGGTTCTAGTGGGGGCAACTCCATATGGGTTCAAGTCCCTTCATCCGCACCAGCGGCCCCGGTTTTTGACCGGGGCCGTTTTCTTTTTGAAAAACGGAAAGGGGAGAGGTGCATGGCAAAACTGGAAAAGGCCCTTGGCGGCGATTTCGACGCGCTGCTGGCCCGCATTGAACAGGGCATTCTGGAGGGCAGCGTTTCCGCCTCGCTGGAAGCTTCCAGCGATTTTTCCGAGGCCGGCGCCCGGTGCAGCGTGCGGGTGTTCGAGCGGTTCAGCTACGCCGGCGGCAACCGCCTGAGCATGAACGTGACCCTGTTCCAAAGCGGCGAAGGGCCCATCCACCTCTCCGCCATCACCGCCGGCGGCAGCCAGGCGCTGTTCGTCAAGATCAACACCTGGGGCGAGGAGGCTTTTCTGGACAAGCTCCGGGAGCTGCTGTGAACCGGATATAAAATGAAAAGCCCCCGCAGGCTGTTCAGCCTGCGGGGGCTTTTTTGCCCGAGGGGCCGTCACCCCACCTGATAGATGACATATTCTCCCTGGCGGAACACCTCGGTGCAGTTGCTCTGATACCAGCCCTCGTCGGCGGCGAACTCATTGCGCTCAAAGCCGCTGAACACCACATAGTCCACGCCCCACTCCTCCAGCAGGGCGACGCCGGGCGTTTCGTACATCGCCTTTGCCGCCGCCTGCTGGTCGGCGTAGTTGAGACCGTGGTAATAGAGATAGCTGGGGCTGCCGCAGAGCACCGTGCGCCCCGCAAGGCTGGCCACCGCATTGATGTGCTGGGTGCCGGTCAAAAACAGGGCGTGGGGGTCGGTCTCCTCCTTTGCCCATTCGCCCGCGGCGATGGCGTCGGCGGAAAACTGCTGGTATTCGCTCACCAGTTCCCGCCCCACCGTGAGCACGCTGCCAAAGGTGGCCAGAAACACCAGAACGCTTGCCAGCGCAGCCCCGGCGGCCTTTCGGGGCAGTTTTTTCACCAGCCGGCAGATCAGGCCCGCCGCCAGAATGCAGCCCAGCAAATGCCAGACGAATAGCAATTTGTTGTTGTCATAGTCGTTGGGCTGAAACACCACAAACTCGCTCAGAAGCAGGATGGCCAGCCCGCCGCCGTAGAACCAGCGCAGGGCCTTGTCCGCGGCGATGAAGGCCGGGATGAGCAGGAGATACACCACCCCGATGTTCTTGATGTAGAACCAGAAGTAGTTGTCCCCCTCATTGGCCCAGTTGAAGGAAAGGCGCAAAAACCGCTCGCCGCCCTGCACGCCCGGCAGGATCTCCCCCAGCATTTGAGGCAGCCAGGCAGCGGCGCACACTGCCGCCAGTGCCAGCCAGGGGAGGAGGGCGGCGCGGCTGCGGCCGGTGAGCAGCTGGCGGAAAAACAGCACCCCGCAGATGAGCACCAGCGCCAGCGCGGCGTGGGTCTGGGTGAGGGGCAGGGGCGCGGCCAGCAACGCCAGGCCGGGCCAGAGCTCCCGCCGGCCTTCCAGGGCGAAGGCCGCCAGCAGCGCCAGGGCGGGGAAGAGCAGCGCCCAGCCGAACAGGGTGGCCCGCTGGGGCACCAGCATATCCACAATGGGGTTCACCCAGCGGATGTTCTCCTGCACATAGTTGGTGGGTGTCTCGTAAAAAGCGGTGAAAATGCGGGTGAAGTTGCCCTTTTCGCCGCCGAGGAAATAGACAAAGCCAAAGCCGCTGCCCATGAAGAACAGCCAGAAGGCAAGGCTGGCCGCTCCCGCGCTTTTCAAAAGGCGCTTTGCCAGCAGCCACGCCCCGCCGAACACGGCGGGCAGCGCCGCCAGCTGGGGCAGCAGGCAGGCGAACTTCAGCCCCGCCCCCAGCAGCAGGGACACGGCGGACACGCTTTCGCCCAGATAGTGATAGCCCGCCACCGTCTGCCCCGCCAGCAGCGAAAAGCCCGGCGGGAAATCCCCCTGCTGGGCCAGCGCCTGAATGAGGGCCAGGTGCATGGGCAGGTCTCCGTAGGTGCTCTGGCCGCACCAGTAGGCCCCGTCTTTTAAATAAAGAGTGTGGGTGAACAGCAGCCATCCGGTGAGGGCCAGCGCCGGCAGAAGGCACAGCCAGAACCCCCGCTCCACCTTCCGGTCCATGGCTGTGCCCGCGGCGGGCAGCCAGCCCCACACTGCCAGCGCCGCCGTCACCGCCAGAGCGGTGAGCGCGGCGGGCAGGGTGAAGCGGAAGACCAGCGCAGCCAGCGCGGGCAGCGCGGCCAGCAGCGCTGTGGCAAAGGCGCTGGCGAACACCACCCGCTCCTGCACATCCGAATGGGGCACAAGGCGGCGGGCAAGGCCCGCCCCCGCCGCCAGGAACACCCCCATATAAACAAGGCTCAGCACATTGCCCATCATATGCCCTCCAGATCAAAGGGAGGCGTGTATTCCTCCTTTGCGCTGCTCTTTTCCTGCATGTAGCCTTCCGTCAGGCCCAGCTCCACCGCCCGGTCGATGACCTGCCGGTACTCCCAGGTGGAGACCCGCCGGTCCAGCGGCTTCATTTCTTTCGCCTTATAAAAAGGTGTGTACTGGCTCATCAGGCTGGGGATGAAGCTGCCTTTGGACAGGGTGGCCATCCAGTCCAGCACCGCCCGGCTGTCCGCCAGGGCGCCCGGCAGCGCCAGGTGGCGCAGGATGACTCCCCTTTGCAGATAGCCTTCCCCGTCGAACACCGGCGGGCCCGCCTGTTCCAGCATGGCCTTTACCGCGGCTTCGCAAACAGTGAAATAATCTGCCGCATCGGAATACTTTTTGGAGATTTCCGGCGAAATATACTTAACGTCGCAAAGCCATACGTCCACATAACCCTTCAAAGCGGCCACGGTCTCCAATGTTTCGTAACCGCCGGTGTTCCACACCACGGGCAGGGTCAGGCCCTTTACGCGGGCCGAGTCCAGCGCGGCGGTCACCCAGGGCAGCCACTGGGTGGCGGTGACCAGATTGAGGTTTGCCGCGCCCTTTGCCTGCAGTTCCAGAAAAATGTCCGAAAGGCGCGCTTCGTCGATGTCCCTGCCCAGGCCCTGCTGGCTGATGGCATAGTTCTGGCAGTAGCAGCAGCCCAGGGAGCAGCCGGTGAAGAACACCGTGCCGCTGCCTTTTTCGCCGCTGATACAAGGCTCCTCCCAGAAGTGGAGGGCTGCCCGGGCGGCGCGAAGCTGCCCGCCGGCGCCGCAGCGGCCGGGGCGTTTGGTGCGGTCCGCGCCGCAGCGGCGGGGGCACAGTTCGCAGTGGGTGGGGATGATCATGGGACACGACCTTTCGCTGGGGATTTAAATTTTCCGTGAACATTGTACCATATTTCACCCCCGGTGTGGTATAATGGCCCTGAAAGCTGATCGTGCAATCTTTTCCCGCAAAAAGACAAATGAAAGGACGGATGTCATGCGATCCGGTGCGGATAAGCTGCGCAAAGATCTGAAATACCTCACCCTGCTGGCGCGGGAGTACCCCTCCATCGCCAGCGCCTGCAGCGAGATCATCAACCTGCAGGCCATCCTCAAGCTGCCAAAGGGCACCGAGCATTTTATGAGCGACCTCCACGGGGAGGCCGAAGCCTTCACCCACATTATGAACAACGCCTCCGGGGTCATCAAGGAAAAGGTGGACCGGGTGCTGGGGGAGGAGGTGAGCGCGGAGGAACGGGCGGAATTCGCCACCCTCATTTATTACCCGAACCGCAAGCTGGATGAGCTGAAGGCACGCCGGACCGACCTGCCCGCCTGGTACCGCCAGACCCTCTTCCGCCTCATCGACGTCTGCCGGGTGGTGTCCAGCAAGCACACCCGCAGCTTCGTGCGCAAGCGGCTGCCCAAAAACTACGCCTACATTCTGGACGAACTGCTCCACGCCCATTTCGAGGACCACGACAAGGAGTTCTATTACAGCGAGATCCTGAACAGCATTCTGGCGGTGGGCCGGGCGGACGACTTCATCGAAGCGCTGTGCGAGCTCATCAAAACGCTGGCGGTGTTCAAGCTGCACATCCTGGGCGACATCTACGACCGGGGCCCCCGGCCGGACCTCATCATGGAGCAGCTGATGGCCCACCACTCGGTGGACATCCAGTGGGGCAACCACGACGTGGTCTGGATGGGCGCGGCGGCGGGCAGCCCCGTCTGTATCGCCACCGTGCTGCGCACCACCCTGGCCTACAACAACCTGGAAGCGGTAGAGGACGGCTACGGGATCAACACCCGCCCCCTGGCGCTTTTTGCCGAAAACACCTACCGCGACTGCGACATCCACCATTTTTATCCTAAGGTGGACGAGAGCCGCGGACCCTACCACCGCAGCGAACTGGCCCGTGTGGCCCGCATGCACAAGGCCATCGCCGTCATCATGTTCAAGCTGGAGTGCGCCGTCATCGACCGCAACCCGGACTTTGAGCTGGAAGGGCGGGACTTTCTGCGGCGTATCGACTTTGCGGCGGGCACCGTGGAGGTGGAGGGCAAACGCTACCCCCTGCAGGACGACGACCTGCCCACCGTGGACCCGGCGGACCCCGCCCGCCTCACCCCTGCCGAGGAGGAGGTGCTGGCTTCGCTGCAGCGCTCCTTCACCGACAGCGAGCGGCTGCAGCGCCATGTGCGCTTTCTCTACGCCAAGGGCGGCGTGTACCACATTGAGAACGGGAACCTGATGTTCCACGGTGCCATCCCCCTCACCGAGTCCGGCGGCTTCCAGGTGGAGACCTTCGAGCAGCACGGATACGCGGGCAGGGCGCTGATGGACTACTGTGACGAGCGGGCCCGGCGGGCCTATTTCTCCCCCGAGGGCAGCGAGGCCTGGCAGACCGGCTGCGACTTTTTGTGGTATCTGTGGTGCGGCAAGCTCTCGCCCCTCTACGGCCGGGCCAAGATGACCACCTTCGAGCGCCTCTTTGTGGCGGACAAAGCCACCCACGCCGAGCCCAGCAACCCCTATTACCGCTTTGTCAACGACACCCGCATGGACCGGGCCATTCTGGCGGAGTTCGGCCTGGACCAGACCCGCAGCCACATCGTCAACGGCCATGTGCCGGTGCGGGCTGTGGAAGGGGAGACCCCGGTGAAGGGGTCCGGCCGGATGATACGGATCGACGGCGGCTTCTGCCGCGCTTACCACGAAAGGACCGGCATTGCGGGCTACACCCTGGTCTACAACAGCCGCGGCCTCTCCCTGCGGGCCCACCAGCCCTTTGAAACGGTGGAGAAGGCCATCAAAGAAAACCTGGACATCGTTTCCAGTGTGGACATGTTCGAGACCACCAAAAACCGCGTGCTGGTGGGCGACACCGACAACGGCCGCAAGCTGGCCGCCGACGTGGAGGACCTCAAGCGCCTGGTGGCCGCCTACCAGACCGGTCTTGTGAAAGAGCGCCCCGAGGGCTGACGAGCCCTGTTCCATAAATTTCATTCAAAAGGAGAGAACTGTTATGTCTACCCCCCACAACAAGGCCGAACTGGGCCAGATCGCCAAAACCGTGCTCATGCCCGGCGACCCGCTGCGGGCCAAATTCATCGCCGAGACCTTCCTGGAAAACCCCGTGCTCTTCAACGACGTGCGCGGCATGCTGGGCTACACCGGCACCTACCAGGGCAAGCAGGTGAGCGTGATGGGCAGCGGCATGGGCATGCCCAGCATTGGCATTTACTCCCATGAGCTCTATGCCCAGTACGGCGTGGAGAACATCATCCGGATCGGCTCCGCCGGCTCCTACACCGAAAAAGCCAAGCTCTACGACGTGGTGCTGGCCACCGCCGCCTACTCCGAGAGCAGCTTTGCCAAGACCATGTCCGGCTTTGAGGGCGACACCACCCTGCCCAGCGCCGAGCTGAACGACCGCCTGCGCAAAAGCGCCGCCGAGCAGGGCATTCCCCTGGTGGAAGGCGTCATCCACTCCAGCGACGTGTTCTACCGCCACGATGACCGCAAAGATCCCACCTACTGGGAAGTCCTGCGGGACGAAAAGGGCTGCGTGGCAGTGGAGATGGAGAGCTTTGCCCTCTTCCACAACGCGGCGGTGCTGGGCAAAAAGGCCGCCTGTATCCTCACCATCTCCGACAGCTTCGTCAGCCCGGAGATTACCACGCCTGAGCAGCGCCAGACCACCTTCACCAACATGATGAAGATCGCCCTGGGCGCCGCCGAATAAAGGAGGAACGCCCCCATGACCAAACAGGAACTCATCCGTGCAGCCTTTGCCGCCCGGGAAAAAGCCTACACCCCCTATTCTCATTTCAAGGTGGGCGCGGCGCTGGAAGCCAAGGACGGCCGGGTGTTCACCGGCTGCAACATCGAAAGCGCCACCTACACCCCCACCTGCTGCGCCGAGCGCACGGCTTTGGTCAAAGCAGTGAGCGAGGGCGTGCGGGAATTCAGCCGTATCGCCATCGTGGGCTCCGCCGAGGGCAAGGTGAACACTCTGGTCACCTCTCCCTGCGGGGTGTGCCGCCAGTTCCTCTATGAGTTCGGCGGCGACGATTTGGAAGTCATCCTGGCCAAAAGCGAGGAGGACTATCTGGAGATGACCCTGGGCGAGCTTTTGCCCATCGGGTTCGGGCCGGCCAACCTGGAGTGAAAAAGCGCTTTGCGGCGCGGAAAAACACGGTTCGTTCCGGCTGGTGTAACTTTTTGTAACTGCCCCTTTTGGCGCCAAACGATTGAAAACCGGGGCCGGGGGCTGTATACTTGTATTGCGCGGCCGGGCATGTGAGCGCCCGGCACACAAAAATCGGCTGGCCCGTCGGGCCGCACCCGCGGCGCGGCATGCCGCCGGCCGAAAAGAGAAAAGGAGAGTCAAGCATGAAGAAGTTTATCGCTCTTGTTATGGCTGCGGCGATGGCTCTGTCTCTGGCTGCTTGCGGCGGCGCCCCTGCCTCCACCAGCACCCCTGCCAGCGAGCCCACCTCCGCCTCCACCCCTGCCAGCGAGCCTGAGCAGACCGACGCTGTGTCCGCCGATGACATCGAGGACAACATGACCAGCGCCGACGGCACCTATGAGATCGCCTTCATCACCGATGTGGGCCAGCTGAAGGACAAGTCCTTCAACCAGGGCACCTACGACGGCGTCAAGCTGTACGCCGCTGCCAACGGCCTGAGCTACAAGTACTATCAGCCCGCCAACGGCGACCAGGCCACCGACGACGACCGTTACAACGCCATGAAGGCCGCTGTTGAGGGCGGCGCCAAGGTGGTCGTTTGCGCCGGCTTCATGCAGGAAGGTGCGTTGCGCCGTGCCGCCAATGAGTTCCCCGACATCCCTTTCATTTTTATCGACGGTTATCCCTTGCAGGCCAAGGCAACCGAGTATGACAACGCGGGTAATGCGCTACCCAACGATAGCCCGATCCTGACCAATGTGGCTGCCATCGCTTTCCAGGAAGAGCAGGCCGGCTACTTCGCCGGCTACGCCGTTGTGAAGGACGGCTTTGAGAAGCTGGGCTTCTCCGGTGGCGGCGGCGGTAACAATCCCGCCTGCTGCCGCTTCGGCTATGGCTTCGTGCAGGGCGCCAACGCTGCCGCTGCCGAGTTGGGCAAGACTGTTGATATGAACTATTCTTGGGAGCATGGAGCCAACTTCTCCGCTTCTCCTGATCTGCAGACCATGATGGAAGGCTGGTACGCCAACGGCACCGAGATCGTGTTCGCCTGCGGTGGTTCCATGTTCCAGTCCATCTCTGCTGCTGCTTCCGCCAACGACGGCTACGTTGTGGGCGTTGACGTGGACCAGTCCGCTCAGTCCGACACCGTTGTGACCAGCGCCATGAAGGGCCTGGCCGACGCTGTGCAGTGGGCTGTTGCCAAGGTCTACGACGGCACCTTCTCCGAGATCGGCGGCGTTGCCACCAGCCTGGGCGTTGCCGAGCATGCTGTGGGCCTGCCCACCGCCGAGAGCTCCTGGCGTTTTGAGACCTTCACCGCGGAAGAGTACAACGCTCTGTACGAGCAGGTCCTGAACGGCGAGCTGACCATCGACAGCGACTACAACAACCTGGAGCAGGAGTACTCCAACCTGAACCTGAACATCATCTGATCGTATCTCTTGATGTGAACAGCGGGGGCGAAGGCAGTTGCCTTCGCCCCCCGCTTTTTGCGTCGGTGAACGGGCGGGAAATTTCTTGTGTTTTGCCCGGGCCTACGGTATAATAAAACTGTTACAAACGCACATTTTATGCGGAGGAGGCGGGACCAGAATCATGCAAACCGAGAACATCATCGAGATGTTGCACATCACCAAAGAGTTCCCCGGTATCATCGCCAACGACGACATCACCCTCCAGTTGCGGCGGGGTGAGATCCACGCCCTGCTGGGCGAAAACGGCGCAGGCAAATCCACGCTGATGAGCGTGCTGTTCGGCCTGTACCAGCCGGAACAGGGCGAGATCCGCAAGAACGGCGAAGTGGTGAAGATCAACAACCCCAACGACGCCACAGCCCTTGGGATCGGTATGGTGCACCAGCACTTCAAACTGATCGACGTGTTCACCGTGCTGGACAACATCATCCTGGGCGCCGAGACCACCCGCATGGGCTTTTTGCAGAAAAAGGAAGCCCGGGCGAAGGTGCAGGCCCTCTCGGAGAAGTACGGCCTGAAGGTGGATCTGGACGCCAAGGTGGAAGACATCACCGTGGGCATGCAGCAGCGCGTGGAGATCTTGAAAATGCTCTACCGCGACAACGAGATCCTCATCTTCGACGAGCCCACCGCCGTGCTCACGCCCCAGGAGATCGACGAGCTGATGAGCACCATGCGGGAGTTTGCCAAAGAGGGCAAGAGCATTCTTTTCATCTCCCACAAGCTCAACGAGATCATGGCCGTGGCCGACCGGGTCACCGTTCTGCGCAAGGGCAAGTACATCGGCACCGTGAACACCGCCGAGACGGACAAGCAGTCCCTCTCCAACATGATGGTGGGCCGTCCCGTGCAGCTGGAAGTGGTCAAACAGCCCGCCAAGCCCGGCGATGTGGTGCTCAAGGTGGAGAACTTCTCCATGCCCGGCAAGGGCGGCCACAAGCACAACGCCGTGAAGGACGTGAGCTTTGAGGTGCGCGCGGGCGAGATCGTGTGTATCGCCGGTATCGACGGCAACGGCCAGACCGAGTTCATCCACGGCCTCACCGGCCTGGAAAAATCGAACGGCGGCCACATCACCCTGTGCGGCAAGGACATCACCCATGCCTCCATCCGCCACCGGGGCGAGAACATGAGCCACATCCCCGAAGACCGCCACAAGCACGGCCTGGTGCTGGATTTCACCCTGGAACAGAACATGGTGCTTCAGACCTATCAGGAGCCCCGTTTCCAGAATTTTGGCTTCATCAATGACGGCGCGGTGCGCTCCTATGCCGAAAAGCTCATTGAGCAGTACGACGTGCGCAGCGGCCAGGGCCCTGTGACCATCGCCCGCAGCATGTCCGGCGGCAACCAGCAGAAGGCCATCATCGCCCGCGAGCTGGACCGCCAGAAGCCCCTGGTGGTGGCGGTGCAGCCCACCCGCGGCCTGGACGTGGGCGCCATCGAGTACATCCACGGCCAGCTGGTGGCCCAGCGGGACGCCGGCAAGGCGGTGCTGCTGGTCAGCCTGGAACTGGACGAGGTGATGAGCCTCGCCGACCGCATTCTGGTGATGTACGAGGGCGAGATCGTGGGCGAGCTTGATCCCAAAGCCACCACGGTGCAGGAGCTGGGCCTCTACATGGCCGGCGCAAAACGAGCAAAGAAGGAGGGTGAGGGCGCATGAACGGAGGACTTTCCAAACTGTGGCAGAAGGACGGCACCAAATCGGTGCTGGCCTCGCTGATCTCCATTCTCATCGGCATGGCCGTGGGCGGCGTCATCATCCTGGTGGTGGGCCTGGGCAATAAGAATCTGGGCCTTTCCGGCGCGTGGGAGGGCATTCGCCTGGTGTTCGGCGGCCTGTTCAGCACCGGCCGCAACGCCGCCGGCCAGCTGACCTTTGGCTTCAATCCCACCAGCGTGGGCAACATGCTCTTCCGGGCCACCCCGCTGATCCTCACCGGTCTGTCGGTGGCGGTCGCCTTCAAGACCGGCCTGTTCAACATCGGCGCCCCCGGCCAGTATCTGATGGGCACCGCTGCCACCCTCATGCTGGCGCTGGGCATTCCCACCGAAGTGGTGCCCGCTCCGCTGGTGTGGGTCATCGCCTTTTTGGGCGGCATGCTGGCGGGCGCTTTGTGGGGCTGCATTCCCGGTATCGTCAAGGCCTTCCTGAACATCAACGAAGTGCTGGCCTGTATTATGACCAACTGGATCGCCGCCAACCTGGTGACCTGGATGTTCGACGGCAGCAATTACCGCAACCTGGTGGAGAACACCAAGAGCGGCTATATCTACAAAACCAGCTACAACGGCGTGCAGACCGCCAAACTCGGTCTGGACAAGCTGTTCCCCGGCTCTCAGGTGAACGGCGGGATCATCGTGGCCATCGTCATCGCCATTCTGGTCTACGTTCTGATGAACAAGACCACCCTGGGCTATGAGCTGAAGGCCTGCGGCGCCAACCGCCATGCGGCGCGCTATGCCGGTATCAGCGACAAGCGAAACATCGTGCTGAGCATGGCCATCGCCGGCGCGCTGTCCGGCGCTGCCGCTTCCCTCTATTATCTTGCCGGCAACACCGAGTTCTTCTGGTCCACCTACCAGACCCTGCCCGCCACCGGCTTCAACGGTATCCCTGTGGCCCTTCTGGCGGCCAGCAACCCCATCGGCGTCATCTTCACCGGCTGCTTCATGTCCATGCTGGACATCGTGGGCCTGCAGCTGACCAACCTGACAGCTTACAACGAGTACATCACCGACGTCATCATCGCCGTGATCGTGTACCTCAGCGCTTTCTCGCTGGTCATCAAACTGTGGCTCAGCGGCCGCGGCAAAAAGCACAAGGCAGCCCCCGCGGAGGCTGCCGCCGCCCCGGCTCCCGCGCCGGACACACCGGCTGCCGCCCCTGACGGGGCCCAGGACGCGAAAGGAGGCGAGGCGAAATGACCTTTCTGATCCAACAGACTCTGACCTACGCTGTGCCTCTGATGATCGTGGCGCTGGCGGGCGTTTTCGCCGAACGCAGCGGTATCATCAACCTGGCTCTGGAAGGTATCATGATCTTCGGCGCCTTCATTGGCGTGCTGTTCGTCAACCTCACCCAGAAGGCGGGCGTCTTTGCCGAGGCAAAGGCCGCCGGCGACTGGGTGGCCCTGCAGGGCTTCATGGTGCTGGCCATGGCCGTGGCCGCTCTCATGGGCGCGGTGTTCTCGCTGCTGCTCTCCTTCGCCTCGGTGAACCTGAAGGCGGACCAGACCATCGGCGGCACCGCTCTGAACCTGCTGGCTCCCGCCCTGGTGCTCTTCTTCATCCGTATCATTGCCAACCAGAACACCCTGCAGATGGCTGAGGGCGACTCCGCCAGCTGGTTCATGATCAAGAAGAGCTTCTTTGGCTATGGCCGCGGCGATGAGATGGGCTTCTTCGGCCGCACCTTCATCGACAAGACCTATCTTGCCACCTACATCTGCATTCTGCTGTTCATCCTGCTGTCCATCCTGCTCTACAAGACCCGCTTTGGCCTGCGCCTGCGCAGCTGCGGCGAGAATCCTCAGGCAGCGGACTCCCTGGGTATCAACGTCTACGTCATGCGCTACGCCGGCACCACCATTTCCGGCGCGCTGGCCGGCATGGGCGGTTTTGTCTACGCGCTGACCACCGCCAACTGCGCCTCCACCGGCGACGTGGCGGGTTTCGGCTTCCTGGCCCTGGCCGTTATGATCTTCGGCAACTGGAAGCCCCTGAACATTGCGGGTGCGGCGCTGCTGTTCGGCCTGTTCAAGTGCATTGCCGCCTCCTACGCCAGCATTGACATCAACGGCGACGGCGTGTTCCTGCTGGCCGACCTGGGGATCAGCCCCCACTTCTACCGCATGCTGCCCTACCTCATCACCCTGCTGGTGCTGGCCTTCACGAGCAAGAAGAGCCGCGCCCCCAAGGCGGAGGGTATTCCCTACGACAAGAGCACCCGCTAAAGGCGGGCAGACTCAAAGCATGCCTTCTGCGGGCGCCGCGAAAACGCGGCGCCCGCTTTTCCTTAAAACAAAATGTCAAAAACTCTTGACACGAACCGCTGCCCGTGGTATGCTGATGATGTCAAAAGGATTTGACATTTTAAAAAGGAGGCAGCGCAATGGATCCTGTAACGCAAGGCATGTTCACGTGGGAAAACTTTTTCCTGATTCTGTTCGGGCTTTTTCTGCTGGGCACCATCCTTCTGGATGTGGCCATGGTGGTCTCGCTGGTGCGGGTGGGGGATGAGCGCCGCCAGCTCATCGTCTGGAAGGCCGGGGCCTTCACTCTGCTCATCACGGTGCTGACCCAGGTGTTCGACGTGGTGGAGGCGGTGGTGTTGGCCAAGAAGCTGCAATCCAACCCCTTCATTGATCTCAGCGTCACCGCGGTGACCTACTTTGTGGTGCTGCTGGTGCTGAAGAAACGGTACGGTGATTTCGAACGTGGAAAATAAGATTCGCGAAATGCGCAGGGAAAAGGGCCTTTTGCAGGAGCAGCTGGCCAAAAAGTGCGGCGTTTCCCGCCAGACCATCAACGCCATCGAGAACAACAAATACGACCCCACCCTGGCGCTGGCTTTCAAGCTGGCCCAGGAACTGGGCACCACCGTGGACGAGTTGTTCACACCGGGCTGAGGGGGAGAAAACACATGCACCGCTTTTTTGCCTCCACCAAAAACACCCGGGCCATCCTGCCGGGCAGCCTGCGCTACATCCGCAGCGACGTGCCTTTGCGGGTGACCGAGGAAGAAAAACAGTGGCTCATCGGCCACAACATCACCACGGCGGTGGACCTGCGCACAGAGCGGGAGCGGGCGGCAAAGCCCTGCCCTCTGGAGCAGGACGGGCGCTTTCACTATCTGCGCTTGCCTGTGACCGGCGGCGACGTCCTTCCCGAAAGCCCCGCAGAGGTGGCTCAGTCCTACATCAACATGGCGGACGGGCAGATGGAATATATCCTGGAAACCATTTCCGAAGCACCGGGCAACGTGCTCTTCTTCTGCACCGCCGGCAAAGACCGCACCGGCGTGGTGGCGGCCCTGCTGCTGCGGCGGGCCGGCTGTTCCGAGGAATACATCCTGCAGGACTATCTCCTCTCAGGCCAAAACCTTGCCGCCGACCTGGAACAGTATGCCCGGTCAAATCCCGGTGTCGATCTGGCAGTCATCACTCCCCGCCGCGAAACGATGGAGCGGTTCCTCCACTCCGTCACCCTTTGAAGGAATTTCGCCCCCGCCCAAAGTGCGGGGGCTTTTTTGAACGCTTTTTAAATTTTGTGTGAAACCCCTTGCTTTTTTGTGCAAAACGCGGTATAGTTAATTAGCACTCTAATATAGAGAGTGCTAAAGTTATCTTACATGAGATTTGACATAAAGGGAGCGAACACACATGGCAGTGAAACAATTCAAAGCCGAAAGCAAAAAGCTGCTGGACCTGATGGTCAACAGTATCTACTCCAACAAGGAGATCTTTCTGCGGGAGCTCATCAGCAACGCCAGCGACGCCATTGACAAGCTCTATTTCAAAAGCCTCACCGACCATTCGGTGCCCAGCCGCAAGGAGGACTATAAGATCCACCTGACGCTGGATAAGGAAAACCGCACCATCACCCTCACCGATAACGGCATCGGCATGACCAAGGAGGAGCTGGAAAAGAACCTGGGCACCATTGCCCGCAGCGGCAGCTTCGACTTCAAGAAAGAGAACAAGGCCGATGACATCGACATCATCGGCCAGTTCGGCGTGGGCTTCTACTCCGCCTTCATGGTGGCCAGCCAGGTCACGGTGATCAGCCGGGCCTATGGCAGCGACACCGCCTGGAAGTGGGAGAGCAAGGGCGCCGAGGGCTACACCATCACCGAGGCGGATAAGCCCGAGGTGGGCACCCAGGTCATCCTGGTGGTGAAGGAGAGCACCCCCGAGGAAAATTACGACCGCTTCCTGGACGAGTACACCCTGGTGGGCATTGTCAAAAAGTACAGCGATTATGTGCGCTATCCCATCCAGATGTACCGGGAAAAGACCCGCCAGAAGGAAAAGCCCGCCGACGCCGGTGAGGATTACACCCCCGAGTATGAGACCTACACCGAGCTGGAGACCCTCAACAGCATGGTGCCTCTGTGGAAGCGCACGAAGGGCGAAGTGACCGGCGAGGAGTACAACCAGTTCTATAAGGACAAGTTCTACGACTTCACCGACCCCGCCCGGGTCATCGTGAGCCGCACCGAGGGCACCGCCACCTACAACGCGCTGCTGTTCATCCCCGGCCGCGCGCCTTACGACTACTACACCCGCGACTATGAAAAGGGCCTGCAGCTCTACGCCAGCGGCGTGCTCATCATGGAAAAGTGCGCGGATCTTCTGCCGGACCACTTCAGCTTCGTCAAGGGCGTGGTGGACAGCCAGGACCTCAGCCTCAACATCAGCCGTGAAATGCTGCAGCAGGACGGGCGGCTCAAGCTCATCCGCACCAGCCTTGAAAAGAAGATCAAGAACGAGCTGAACGCCATGAAAACTGGCGAGCGGGAGAAGTACGAGGAGTTCTTCAAGAACTTCGGCCGCCAGCTGAAATACGGCTGCTACGCCGACTACGGCATGCACGCCGACCAGCTGAAGGACCTGCTGCTGTTCTACAGTGCCCGGGAGAAGAAGATGGTCACCCTGGCGGAGTATGTGGAGAAGATGGGCGAAGACCAGAAATTCATCTACTACGCCGCCGGCGACTCGGTGGACCGTCTGGCCAAACTGCCCGCCGCCGAACTGGTGCTGGAGAAGGGCTTCGACGTGCTGCTGCTCACCGAGGACGTGGACGAATTCTGCCTGCAAATGCTGCGGCGCTACGGCGAGAAGGATAAGGAGAAGGAGTTCAAGAACGTCTCCTCCGGCGACTTGGGTCTGGAGACCGAGGAAGAGAAGAAGGCCGCCGAGGAAAAGACCGAGGCCAACAAGCCCCTGTTCGACGCCATGAAGGAGGCGCTGGCGGGCAAGGTGGAGGCAGTGCGCCTGTCCACCCGGCTCAAGAGCCACCCGGTGTGCCTGTCCAGCGAGGGGCCCCTGTCCCTGGAGATGGAGAAGGTGCTCTCCGCCATGCCCGGCGCGGAGGGCGCGCCCAAGAGCCAGAAGGTGCTGGAGATCAACGCCGACCATCCCATCTTCGCCGCCCTGCAGAGCCTGCAGGAAAAGGGCGAGAGCGAGAAACTGGGCAAATATGCCCGCATTCTCTACGACCAGGCCCTGCTCATCGAGGGCCTGCCCATCGAGGATCCTGTGGCCTACGCCCAGGCGGTGTGCGAGCTTATGCAATAAAAAATTTCGGGGCGGCCCCTTATGGGGACCGCCCCGTTTTTCTTTGAGAGGAGCGCACCGCTGCGAAACAGCGGAACGGACCGTCTTTGCAGGTTTTTTGCCGGTCAGGCGAGTTCTTCCAGTGCCATGCGCACGATCTCCACATTGACGTTCAGCGCTGTGGCAAAGGCGTTTTCGTCGAAATCGAACCGGGGCGTATGCGCGGGTGCGATCATGCCGCTCTCCGGAGTAATGCCCCACCAGTAATAGCTTCCCGGCACCTGCTGCAGGAAATAGGCCATGTCATCACCGGCCATCAGCGGAGTTGCCTCCTGCACATGCTCTGCGCCAAGCACCTTCACCGCCGCACGCCTTACGAGGTCGGTCATACGCTGGTCGTTCACGACCCCGGGATATCCCCGACGATAGTCCAGCTCCGCCTCGCCGCCGCTGCGGCGCACGATGGAGGAGGCCACATCCTGGATAAGCTCGGGGATCAGCGCGTCCGTCTCCGGGTCAAAACACCGTGCGGTGCCCGTGATGGTCACTTCGTTTGCGAGGATGTTGAACGCGGTCCCGCCCTGGATGGTTCCAAAGGAGATCAGCCCAGGCTTGACCGGATCAACCCGGCGGGTCATTTCCACCTCGATCGCGGTGAGCACTTCGGCGGCAAGCATGATTCCGTCGGCTCCCTTATGAGGAGCGGAACCGCCGCCGCCCTTTACCTTCAAACGAAGGGTAAAGGAGGCGGCGCCCGCCAAAAAGGCGCCCGAGCGCACACCGATGTCTCCTGTGCGGTTCTCCGTGGCATGGTGAAGCGCAAAGACCGCGTCCACCTTCGGGTTTTCCAGCACGCCCCGCTGGATCATTTGGATCGCGCCTCCCGGCGGGACTTCCTCGCCGGGCTGGAAAATAAACTTGATGTTGCCGGCAATTTCTGACTTGCGCGGCGCGAAATACCGGGCGAGGCCCAGCAGTAATGCGGTGTGTCCGTCATGTGCGCAGGCGTGCATGACGCCTTTGTTGCGCGAAGAATAAGCGGATCCGCTCTGCTCTTCCAAAGGCAGAGCGTCCATATCGGCGCGGAACGCGATCGTGGGGCCCGGAGCGCTGCCCCGAATAAGACCCACAGCGCCGGTCATGTCGTCCCAGCGGGTCACCTCCAGCCCCATCTTCTGCAGTTCGGAACACACCAGCTCGGTGGTGGCGTATTCCTGCATTGAAAGTTCCGGATTCTGATGCAGTCTGTGCCGTATATCCGCTACATACTCCACAAGCTCCTGTGTGACCATATCCATTTCTCCTTTTATTCCTTATCAGCAGCTTCGACAGCCTTTTTGCCAACAGTGGCCCGGAAAATCAAGTATGCGGGCACAGAGGTGAGCATCAGCAGAGTGCCGCTGAGGATCTGCTGAGGAGCCACATGGCACACCAGAATGAAGGTAATGATGGCGGCCAGGATCGTGGTGATGGGGTATCCCCACATTTTGAAGGGACGCTCCAGACCGGGCTGCTTTTTGCGCAACACGATCAGCGAAATGCAGATGGCCACTTCGCCCAAACGGCTTACGAACGTGCCCATCATCAGCAGGGTCATAAAGTTGCCGGTCCAAACGAAGCAGATCGCCACGACGGCGTAGATGATGATGGTGATGTAGGGAGTTTTGAATTTTGGATGAAGCTTTGCAAAGAACGGGAACATCATGTGGTTGTCCGCCATCGCGTATGCAACGCGGGGCATGCCCAGAAGGGCACCGTTGGTGGAACCGAAAATGGAGATCATTGCGCCCAGGGTGATCAGCATGGCGCCCACGCCGCCAAAGATCTTCTGCGCCGCGTCGCTCACCGGAGTGGCGGAGCCGGCCAGATTCGCAAAACCGACGGTGCCCACGCAGGCGATGGTCAGCAGTGCGTTGATGATGATAACGACGCCCATGCCGATGATGGTGGCCAGAGGCAGAGTGCGCTTGGGATTCTTGATCTCACCGCTCATGTAGGACAAAGTGTAGTAGCCGCCGAAGGCCGTGAGGGCGGGCACTGCCGCAGAAAAAGAGTTGCCCCATTCCACAGTTTCGGTGGTCATGGTGGTGAAGTTTTCACCGGACAGGGAGAACAGGCCGCCCACGATCACTACGAGCAGCACGCCCACTTTTGCCACAGTGAAGATGTTCTGCACGGCCGAACCGCTTTTCACGCCCAGCACGTTCACAAACGAAAGACCCAGGATCAGCACGGTGGAAACAATGCGCTGCTCTGTCACCGACAGGTTCAGGCCGGGGAACAAAACGGCAAAATTGCTGGCAAATGCGGTGGCCATCATGGCGATCACAGCCAGGAAGTTGCCGAAGATCATCGACCAGCCATACATGAAGGAAGCGCCGTGCCCGAACGCCTCGTCAATGTATACATAGGCGCCGCCTGCTTTCGGCATCGCAGGGGCCAGCTCCGCATAAACAAGCGCACAAAGCACGCCGCTGACGCCGGCGATCACCCATGCCAGCATGTTCGGCCCAAAAGAACCGGCAGACGCCGCAATGTTGCCAGGTGTGGTGAAGATACCCGAGCCGATCACGCATCCCACCAGTACGCAGACGGATGAAAACAACCCCATCTCACGTTTCAACTCGGTCTTCTTTTCACTCATGATGTCATTCCTCCTTACTTAAGACAATATATTTTGACGGGCTATGGTTATCCCGTAACGACGCAATGAGCGCTTGCCTCCCGGATCGCTTTTTCCGACAGTTCCTGTCCAAGACCGGGAAGTTCCGGGGGAGCGATCTTGCCGTTCACCGGCGCATAATCGTACACACCCAGGTCGATGTTCATCTTTGCGCGGTTGATCAGGTGGTGTTCGTGAATGACAAAGTTGGGGATGGACGCTTCCAGGTGCAGGGAAGCGGCAATGGAGATGGGGCTGCCGCAGACATGGATCTGCACGCCGGTGTCAAATGCATGTGCCATGTCGCAGATCTTTTTAGCCTCGGATACACCGCCGCAGGTGCCGATGTCCGGCTGTGCGATCTGGATGGTGTCTTCTTCGAAAAAGTTGAGGAAACTCCAGCGGGAGAAGATCCGCTCGCCGCCTGCCAGAGGGATCGTGGTGCCCTGACGGATGACCTTCATGGTGGGCGGGTACAGCGGTGTGGCTGCCTCTTCGATGAACATGATGTGATAAGGCTCCAGGATCTGGCACATTTCCACGGCGGACACAGCGTCCGTGCGGGCGTGATTTTCCACGATGATGTCCACATCAGGCCCCACGGCTTCCCGCACGGCGCTCACACGACGCTCGATCATCTTGCGCACCTTGGAAGACAGTGGCCCGCGCAGGAAGCCGACGCGCCCGCCCTCATCATCAAAGGTGATGAAGTTGATCTTTACCGCGTCAAAGCCCTCGCTCACTGCTTTCTGACAGGCGTACACCAGCTCTTCGTCGGTGACCGCCTTGCCCATATTGTTGCCCCAGCCGAACTGAAGCTGGCTGGCGTAACAGCGGAGCGCGTCGCTGGTCTTGCCGCCCAAAAGCTTGTAGAGGGGGACTCCCAGCGCTTTGCCCTTGATATCCCACAGCGCCGTGTCGATGGCGCTGATGGCCGAGAAAAGAATGGTCCCGCCCGCCTGGGCCCAGAACGTGGTCCGATACAGCTTGTCCCACACGGCCTCATGGGCCATGGCGTCCATTCCGATCACAAGAGGAGCCACATCTGCGATCATCGCGTAGGCGGCGGGTGCGCCGGTATCAAACCCGACGGACGCTTCCCCGTAACCGCTAATACCCTCATCCGTGTTCACGCGGCATACGATCGGCCGCCATGAATCGGTCCCGCAATTGAGCAGGAATACGTCTACAGATGTGATTTTCATAAAAGCTCCTCCTTTTTCCACTTTGTTTTGCCAGCAGCCAAACGGCTGCATTTGTGTCCTGACGGCCTGTTATGGTGCCCCAATGCCCGCGGCAGTTTGACTATATTTGTCCATGTTGGTAAAATATAGTTGCTGGAACCGTCCGGCATGGACCATGGATTGTGAGGTGTCTTGAATTTATGGCAGTGTACACACCCCTGCAGCAAAAGGCGTATGAGTATCTGAAAGACAAGGTAGTCTCCGGCAAACTGGACAAGGGCCAAGTGTACTCCGAATCATATTTTGCAAAGGAACTGAAGATGTCCCGCACGCCTGTTCGTGAGGCGCTTCAGCGCTTGGTGCAGGAGGGCTATATCGACGTTCTTCCCAGCCGCGGCTTTGTGGTTCATCCTCTTACAGAAAGCGACATCGTCGCCATGTATCAAATGCGCACGGCAATCGAATGCTTTTGCCTCTCCCACTATGCCAACCACCGGGATGAACCGGAAACAGTGCGGCTGCTTTCGCTCCTTCGCGAAAATCTTGTTATGCAGCGTCAGTGTCAGACGGGAAGCCTTGTGCTGAGCGATTTCTATAAGTTCGATTATGAGTTCCACCGTCTGCTGATCGTTCACATGAACAACTCGTGGTTCAACGAGGCATTTGAAAAGTACGCCCATACGTTTGAGACGATGACGCGTATGACGATGAATTGTGAAGACCGGATCTGCCGCTCCATTAACGAGCACGAAGAGATCTGCACGATCATTGAACAAGGCGGCAGCCGGGAAGTCTTTGACTGGATGCACCGCCATGTGGCGTTTCCCACCACCGTCATGCTGGGCATGCTCAAAAACAGCTGAAAAGCATGCGCGTCACAGAGCGTTTGCAATGCGAAATACCGGTATACCGGTTCTTTTTAACATATTACCACCATACCGGTATACCGGTCAATGCGGGATTTCGATTTCTACCATTTCTCCAAATGCAGCCGCGCTTTTTTGGCAAATTTTTCGGCATGCCCCGAATCCGGACTGGCATATGGCACGCTCCCGGCTGGCAGTGTCCTTGAGCGGCGCACGGGGCTTTCGCTCAACGTGGCCGCAGCGCCCGGGCTGGCCTGAAATATGATGTAAAGAAAGCTGCGGCGGTTCCTGAAAGACCGCCCCTTTTTTCTTTGGAGAAAAGCGCCCCGGCGGTGCAAAATTATGGTATACTAAACCTGTGGAACACCAACAGGCGGGGCCAAAGAACGGCCCTGCGGGAAAGGACGGTCAAACGATGACACATATGAAAAAGGGTTTCCTGCTCTCGGCGCTGGCCTTCATGCTGCTGGGCCTGGCGCTGCTGCTCTGGCCGGAGGCTTCCCTGCGGCTGGTGTGCTATCTCTTCGGCGCGGTCATCCTGGTCAAGGGCCTTTTGAGCATTTGGGGCTATGTGCGGGCCGAGGAGCGCTTTTTCTTCGATTATTTCGGCGTGGTGTTCGGCGTTGCCGCCAGCGCCCTGGGCTTGTTCCTGCTTTTCCAGCCGGACACGGTGGTGTCGGTGCTGCCCATCCTGGTGGGCGTATACGTCATCGTGGACGCGGTGGTGCGGCTGCAGTCCGCCTTTGAACTGAAAGCCATGGGCTATGCCCGCTGGTGGAGCTTCCTCGTTTTGGCGGGTCTGTCGGCGGCGCTGGGCGTGCTGATGGTGGTCAATCCTTTCAAAACCGTGCAGCTGCTGGTGATGGCCATCGGCGTGATTCTTCTGGTGGAAGGCGCCCTCAGCCTGATCAGTGCGGTGTATGCCGCGGTGTTGGTTCGGGGCCTGGAGCGCACCGCCAAGGACGCCGCCCGTCAGCTGGACAAACTGACCGAAACGCTGGACGGCCGCCCCGCCCCCGGTTCCGGCCGCCCGGTGGATGTGGACTACAAAGATCTTTCCGATGAGGACCGCTGAGGCCCTGCCCGCCGGCGCGGCCCGCGCCGCCGCTTTGCGCCGGGCGGGCGCTGCCTGCGGCTGTGCCGCGCTGGCGTATCTGGCGGCCCGCTCGGTGCTCACCGCGCTGGCGGGCGCCCTGCTGGCCCTGCGGGTGCCGGGCGCGAGCCTCGCCAACCCCGCGGGCACCGGCCTTGCGGCGGCCATCCTGCTGCAGGCGCTGGTGAGCGCCTTGTCTCTGGCCGCGCCCTTTGCGCTGCTGCCGCTCACCGGCGGCGTGCCCGCCTCCGCGGCCCGCAGACTGAACGCCGAGCAGTGGGCCGGGCTGTTTTTGCTGTTCTGGCTGCTGATGATGGCGGGCAACCTGCTGGCGGGGATTTTTCCCGGTGCGGGCGGGGGCCAGATGGATCTGCCCCCTTCCGGTCTTGCGCTGGCGGCGGCCTGGCTGGCAGTCTGCCTTGTGCCCGCGGTGGGGGAGGAACTGCTCTTCCGCGGCCTTTTGCAGGGGTGGCTGCGTCCCTTTGGGCCGGTGGTGGCCGTGGCCGGGTCCGCGCTGCTGTTTGCCCTGCTCCACGGGCGCGCGCCCTCGGTGGTGGCCGCGGCCTTTGGCGGCACGGCGCTGGGCCTTGCAGCCCTTTGCTCCGGCAGCCTTGTGCCGGGCATGCTTTTCCATCTCTACAACAACACCCTGGCCTTTGTGGGGCAGTACTGCCAGCAGTACGGCGCGCCTCAGGCGGTGAGCTATATTCTGATGTTCCTGCCGCCCCTGGCTGCCCTGGCTTTTGCGCCCTGGCGGGCGTTTCCCTCCCGCAAAAAGGGCCGTCTGCACGGACAGGGCGGGGAATGGCTGCGCCTTCTGCGCAGCCCCGGCTATCTGGCGGCGGTGGCAGTGCTGGCAGCGCTGAGCCTGTACAAGACCATTGGGGGATGAACCATGACCGATGAACAACTGATGAGGCTTGCCATTGAGCAGGCGAAAAAAGCCGCCGCTTTGGGCGAAGTGCCGGTGGGCGCGGTGGTGGCCAAGGACGGCGAACCGGTGGCCATGGCTTACAACACCCGGGAGACCGGCAAAAACGCCACCCATCACGCCGAGCTTCTGGCCATCGACGCCGCCTGCAAGGCGCTGGGCGGCTGGCGGTTGTGGCAGTGTGAACTGTTCGTGACGCTGGAGCCCTGCCCCATGTGCAGTGGAGCCATCATCAACAGCCGTATCAAGCGGGTGGTCTACGGCGCGGCGGACCCCAAGGCAGGCTGCTGCGGCTCCCTCACCGACTTGTTCGCCCTGCCGTTCAACCACCGCCCTCAGGTGGAGAGCGGGTTGCTGGCGGAAGAATGCGCTCAGCTTTTGAAGGACTTTTTTGCCGCCCTGCGCAAAAAACGGGAGGAAGCACGATGAAAACGGTACTTATCACCGGCGCCGCCCGGGGCATTGGAGCCGCCGCTGCGCAAATGTTTGCCGAGGCGGGGTATCAGGTGGTCATCAACTACCTGCACAGCGCCGAAAAAGCCGAGGCGCTGGCCGCCCGCTGGCCCGGCCGGGCGCTGGCGGTGCAGGCGGATGTGGCGGACCCGGCCCAGGTGGAGGCCATGTTTGCCGCCGCCGAAAGGGCCTTTGGCGGCGTGGACGTGCTGATGTGCAACGCAGGGATAGCGGCCCAAAAGCTTTTCACCGATGTCACCGACGAGGAATGGCAGCGAATGCTGGCGGTGCACCTTTCCGGGGCGTTTTACTGCTGCCGCCGGGCGCTGCCTCATATGATCCGCCGCAAGTGGGGCCGCATTCTCATCGTCAGCTCCATGTGGGGGCAGGTGGGGGGCAGCTGCGAGGTGGCCTATTCCGCCGCAAAGGCGGGCCTCATCGGTCTGACCAAGGCCCTGGCGAAAGAAGAAGGCCCCAGCGGGATCACCGTCAACTGCGTGGCCCCCGGCGTCATCGACACCGACATGATGGCCTCCTTCTCCGCCGAGGACAAGGCGGCCCTGGCGGAGGAAACGCCCCTGGGCGTTCTCGGCACGCCCCGGCAGGTGGCGGACGCGCTGGTCTTTCTGGCCAGTGACGGAGCAAGCTACATCACCGGCCAGGTGCTGGGCGTCAACGGCGGCCTGGTGACTTAAAGGAACAAACGACCCCTCTCTTTGCATACCATGGCGAAGAGGGGGGCTTTTTATGGAGATTTTCCAGACGGGCATTGACGTGTCCCGCTATCAGGGGGTCATCGACTGGAAGCAGGTGGCGGCGGGCAAGCAGTTCGCCATCGTGCGTGCGGTGTCCTCAAACAGCGGCGGGGTCTATGTGGACCCCTATTTTGAACGGAACGTGGCGGGAGCCCACGAGGCGGGCATGCGGGTGGGCGTTTATTACTACACCTACGCCCGCAGCGAGGCGGCGGTCATCAACGAGCTGGACACTCTTTTGCCGGTGCTGGAGGGCCTGCGGCTGGAGTACCCGGTGTTTGTGGATGTGGAGGCTTCCACCCTGCAAAGCCTGGGCCGCACGGAACTGACAGGCCTGGTGCGTTTCGCCATGGACATTCTGGACCAGAAGGGCTGGTTCCCCGGCTTTTACACCTACACCAACTTCGCCCAGAACTATCTGAACATGGCCGAACTGGCGGCCTATCCCTTGTGGATCGCCGACTACCGGGGCTATGTGGGGTATCCCGGCAGCTACGACATGTGGCAGTATTCCAGCACCGGCCGGGTGAACGGCATTACCGGCAACGTGGATCTGAACTACAGCTACAAGGATTTTCTGCCGCTGATCAAGGCGGCGGGCAAAAACGGCTATTCCCAGGGCCCGGCCACCCTTCCGCTCACGAACACCGAACTGGTGGTGTATCAGAGCGGCGCCATTTATTACTATGCGCCGGACCCGGCGGCGCTGTCGGGCACGCTGGCAGTGGGACGTTATCCCGCCTCGGAAGTCACGGACGGCGAGTGGAACGGTGCGGTGTGGGCAAAAATAGACCATCTGGGCGGGCAATACTGGGTCCCGCTGCAGGCGGGAGTCACCGGCCTGTCGGAGACCGGCGGCGAGGGGTGCGAAGAAGTGCGCGCCCAGCTGGAGCGGGCCCAGGAACAGCTGGACCTGACCCGCCAGAGCCTCGACTGGCTGCTGGGCGAGCTGGAAAGCTGAAAACACAGCTTGCGAATCGGCCCAAAGCAGGATACAATAAAGAAAAGCCTCCATGCGGGGACCAGAAAACAAAAAGTGAGGGCCTGCAACTATGCAGCTTGATAAAAAGACCATCCGAACGCTGCTGCTCATGGCCAGTTTCTGTATCGTGCTCTACTGGGCGCTGCAGAACCTGGACCGGGTGGGCGGCATTCTGAACGGAGTGTGGGGCCTTGTGTCGCCCTTTGTGGTGGGCGGCAGCCTGGCCTTTATTCTGAACGTGCCCATGCGGGCCATCGAGAAAAAACTGCCCAAAAAGCTGGTGAAGACCCGCCGCGCGGCGGCTCTGGTGCTGACGCTGCTGGCGGTGGTGGGCGTGATGTCTCTGGTGCTGCTGCTCATCCTGCCCCAGCTGGGCCGCACCATTGCCAGCATTGGCGCTCAGCTGCCCGGCTTCTGGGCCGACAGCCAGAAATGGCTGGCAGACCTGATGGTGCAGTATCCCATGCTGGAGGAGTGGACCTCCACCGAGTTCATTACCGACTGGCAGAGCGCCGTCTCCGCCGTGGCCGAGTGGTTCAAGAACGGCGGTTTTGCCCTGGTGGGCAACGCGGCCACTGCCGCCACCGGTATCGTCATGCAGTTTGTGGATTTCTTCATCGGCCTCATCTTCGCGCTGTATCTGCTGGTGTGCAAAGAGACCCTGACCCGGCAGGCAAAAATGCTGCTCTACGCCTGGGGGCCTGAGCGCCGGGCGGAAAAGGTGATCGAAGTGGCCCGGCTCACCAATCACACCTTCTCCAAATTCCTCTCCGGCCAGTGCCTGGAAGCCTGCATTCTGGGCAGCCTGTTCGCGGTGGGCATGCTGCTCTGCCGCATGCCTTATGTCACCCTCATCAGTGTGCTGGTGGCCGTCACCGCCCTTATCCCGGTGTTCGGCGCCTTCATCGGGTGCTTTTTGGGGGCGTTCTTCATTCTGGTGCAAAACCCCATCCAGGCGGTGTGGTTCGTGGTGCTGTTCCTCTGCATTCAGCAGATCGAAGGCAACCTCATCTATCCCAAGGTGGTGGGCAATTCGGTGGGCCTGCCCGGTATATGGGTGCTCATGGCCGTCACCATCGGCGGCAGCGCCATGGGCGTGGTGGGCATGCTGGTGATGATCCCCGCCTGCTCGGTGATCTACAGCCTGCTGCGCACCGCCACCCGGCGCAAACTGCGGGAAAAAGGCGTGGAACGGGAGAAATACCTGCCCGACGCACCCAAGGCAAAATGAAAACGCCCGGCCCCGGCCCTCAAAAGGCCGGGGCCGAAATGTAAAAAGAGGAGGGGAAACCTCATGTTTGTGGAACCCATCACCCGCAGCCTGAACGGCCACACGCTCACCCTGCGCTGCGCGGAGGAAGAGGACGCGGAAATGCTTCTTTGCTATCTCAAGATCACCTGCGGCGAGACTCCGTGGCTGGTGCGGGGGCCGGAGGAGGTCACCATGACGGTGGAGGAGGAAAAAGCCTTCATCCGCGGCCAGAACGAATCTCCCGTGAACCTTATGCTGCTGGCGTTTGTGGACGGCGAGCACGCGGGCAACGCCTCGCTGATGGGCTTTTCCATGGCGCGCTACCGCCACCGGGCCCAGCTGGGGGTGGCCCTCTATCAGAAATTCACCGGCCGGGGCGTGGGCACTGCCCTGCTGAAAGAACTCATCGCCATTGCTCGTCAAAAGGGGCTGGAACAGCTGGAACTGGAGGTGGCCGCCCACAACACCGGGGCCGTGGCGCTTTACAGAAAATTGGGGTTTGAAGTCTGCGGCACCCTGCCCCGGAACATGAAGTACCCCGACGGAAGCTATGAGGACGTGCTGTATATGGCAAAGCCGCTGGGAGAGGAGAGTGCGGAATGAACGAGACCATCCTGGTGGTGGACGACGAAAAGGAAATTGCCGACCTGGTGGCGGTGTATCTCCAAAACGAGGGCTGCAGGGTGCTCGTCTGCGGCACTGCCGCCGAAGCGCTGGCCTGCCTTGAAGCGGACAAGCCGGATCTGGCCATTCTGGACGTAATGCTGCCGGACATGGACGGCTTTTCTCTCTGCCGCCGGATCCGCCAGCAGCACCTTTTTCCCATCATAATGCTCACCGCACGGGTGGAGGATATGGACAAAATAACCGGCCTCTCCCTCGGCGCGGACGACTACATCACCAAGCCCTTCAACCCGCTGGAACTGGTGGCCCGGGTCAAGACCCAGCTGCGGCGCTATCTGCGCTACGACGCCGCCAGCACCGGTGAGCCGGACCGGCTGGATATCCGGGCTTTGAGCATTTCCAAAGAGGGGCACAAGTGCACCCTGAACGGCAAGGAGGTGTCCCTCACTCCCACCGAGTTCAATATCCTGTGGTATCTGTGCAGGCGGCAGGGCAAGGTGGTCCCCTCCGAGGAGCTGTTCAGCGCCGTGTGGGGCGAAAAATACCTGGACAGCAGCAACACCGTGATGGCCCACATCGCCCGTCTGCGGGAAAAGCTGGGCGAGCCGCCCCGCAGGCCCCGCTATGTAAAAACCGTCTGGGGGGTGGGCTACACCGTTGAATAAGAAACGAGAAAGCGGTTTCGGCCGCCAGCTCATCAGCCAGATGTTCACGGCGATGTTCTTCACCGCCGTGGCTTTTGGCGTGCTGGCCGTGGTGGCCTGGTGGGCGGGAAACAGCCGCACCTGGCAGGGCTGGGAGCCCAACTACGCCCTGTTCAGCTGGGCCAAGGATAATTTTCTGCTGGTGGCCGCCTGCGGGCTGCTGGGCGTGTGGTTTCTGGTGGGCTGGTGGTTTTTGCGCCGGGCCCTCAAAAGCACCGAAACGCTGCTGCAGGCGGCAAAGCGGCTGGCGCACCCGGACGAGGAGCCCATCCGCCTGCCCGCCGCGCTGAAAGCGGCGGAGGACGAGTTGAACCTCGCCCGGGAGCAAGCCCTGCGCAGCGCCTATGTGGCCCGGGAGGCCGAGCAGCGCAAGAACGACCTCATCGTCTATCTGGCCCACGATTTGAAAACGCCCTCACCAGCGTGGTGGGCTATCTGACCCTTTTGCAGGAGGAGCCGGACCTCTCCCCCGAAATGCGCGCCCGTTACACCGGCGTGGCGCTGGACAAGGCCCTGCGCCTGGAGGACCTCATCAACGAATTCTTTGAAATTACCCGGTTCAACCTCTCCGCCATCGAGCTGGAACGGGAGCGGGTGGATGTCAGCCGTATGCTGGAGCAGATGATGTGGGAGTTCAAGCCCCTCATGGCGGACAAAAACCTCGAATGGCAGGCTCAGCTGCCGCCCAAGGTGCTGCTCACCTGCGACCCGGGCAAGATGGAGCGGGTGCTGGACAACCTCATCCGCAACGCCATCAGCTACAGCGAGCCGGGCAGCCCCCTGATTCTCAGCCTCGCGGAACAGGAGGGGAAGGTGATCATCCGGCTGGAGAACCGGGGCCGCACCATTCCTCCGGAGGCTCTTGCCCGCCTGTTCGAGCGCTTCTACCGGGCGGACTCCGCCCGTGCCACCCGCAGCGGCGGCGCGGGGCTGGGCCTTGCCATCGCAAAGGAGATCGTCACCCGCCACGGCGGGCAAATTTCCGCCGAAAGCTTCGACAACCGGGTCATCTTCACGGTGGAGATGCCGTCGTCATAAAATCGTAAGGTTTTTCGCAGAAAAACTTAGTGTTTCCGTCCCAAAATGAAAAAACAGCCGCCGCTTTTTTTCGGTACAATGAAAGTGCCGCAAAAGAGCGGCCTTTTTTGCATGGGGAGGGACAGAAAATGGAACAGCGCCGAAAGATAAGGCGGCCCCCCACAGGGCGGCGTCTGCGCACCGGGGCGGCCCGCCGCCCGGGCGATGGGTGGGAAGCGCCGCCGCCCCGGCAGCGGCTGTTCGACCGCCGCCGCGCCCGTCGCCGCCGCCGGGGCCGGAGACTGCTGGCGCTGGTGGTGTTTTTGCTGGCGCTGGCAGGGGTGTGGCGGCTGTCCGCCTGGGCTGCAGAAGGGGTGCAGGCCCTGCTGGAACCGCCCCCGGTGAGCCGTCCGGTGAGCAGTGCACCGAGCAGCGTGCCGAACAGCGCCCCCGCCGCCGAAAGCTGGGAGCTGACGCTGGTGAACGCCAAACACCCCTTGCCCGGGGACTGGCAGGTGCAGCCGGTGGAGGTGAAGGGCGGCCAGCGGGTGGACGAGCGCATTCTCCCCGCCTTGCAGCAGTTGTTTGACGCGGCCCGGGCCGAGGGGCTTTACCCGGTGGTAGCCTCCGGTTACCGCACAAGTGAGGAGCAGCGGCAGATCATGGAGGATAAAGTGGCGGCCTACCAGCGGGAAGGCTATCCTGAACTGCTGGCCCGTCAGGCTGCGGCCCAGTGGGTGGCCCAGCCGGGCACCAGCGAGCACGAACTGGGCCTTGCGGTGGACATCAACCCGGATGAGACCATGGGCACCGGGCAGGAGCTTTACGACTGGCTGCTGGCACACGCCTGGGAATACGGCTTTATCAAGCGTTACCCGGCGGACAAGGTGGATATCACCGGAATCTCCAACGAACCCTGGCACTACCGTTATGTGGGGCAGGAAGCCGCCCGTGCCATCACCGAACAGGGCTTGTGCTTGGAAGAATATCCGGGACAGGCGTGATTTTTTCAAAGGCTCTGTCACAACAAATGGTTGATTTTGACGAGAAATAGCGTATAATAATAGTAAGAAACAGTACCACCGAAGGAGGTAATTGGATATGCCTACTATCAAAGACGCATTAGATATTATCGGTAAGTTGACTGTCGCAGAGCAGGAAAGCCTTAAAACAATGCTTTTAAGTCCTGCCTTTGTAAAGTCTTTGAATATTGAAGATTTCGTAGCAAAGGAACGCTTTGCAAATGGTCGTGTATGCCCTCTTTGTGGCTGTATCCATGTGGTTCGCAATGGTCATCGTAAAGATGGCACACAGCGATATGTATGTAAGGATTGTGGCAAGTCCTTCGTGATTGCTACGAACTCCATTGTGTCTGGTACAAGAAAAGACTTGTCCGTGTGGGAGCAGTACATTGATTGTATGATGAATGGCTTATCCATTCGTAAGACTGCTGTTGCTTGTGGGATTCACAGAAACACCGCATTCCTTTGGAGACACAAGATTTTGGATGCACTTCAGAATATGGCAGACGATGTTACCCTTGACGGCATTATTGAGGCTGACGAAACTTTTTTCGCCATCTCGTACAAGGGCAATCATAGCAAGAGTAAGACATTTGCTATGCCACGCAAGGCTCATAAGCGTGGTCATTCTACACATATCAGAGGCTTGTCCCAAGAAAAGGTATGTGTTCCTTGTGCGGTTAATAGGAATGGCTTGTCTATCTCCAAGATTACGAATACTGGTAGAGTTTCTACAAGAGATTTACATCATATTTATGATGGTAGGATTAAGACCAATTCCACTCTTGTTACGGACAAGATGAACTCCTATGTGAGATTTACAAATGCCAATGGCATTGACCTTGTGCAGTTAAAGACTGGCAAAGCCAAGAAAGGCATTTATAATATCCAACATATCAATAGCTACCATAGCCAGCTAAAGAGGTTTATGCGTGGCTTTAACGGTGTTTCTACCAAGTATCTGAACAACTATCTTGTGTGGAATAACCTTGTAAATTACGCCAAAGAAAGCGACATGGAGAAAAGGAACATCTTCTTAACTTTCGTTTTGGCAACATTGAAAACTGCTAAATGCAGAGATTTATCAAACAGACCAGCAGTTCCTCTGGTCGCCTAATTAGAATTTGTGGAGATGATAAGATGGTCAATATAACAGATGTAAAACAGATTCTTCAATTTGCAATAGATGCGGAGATTAAAGTCTTTCTTGATGGTGGCTGGGGTGTAGATGCTCTTCTTGGATATCAGTCAAGAGCCCATAATGATATTGACATTTTTGTAGAAAAGAACGATTATCAGAACTTTATAGAAATAATGAAAGCTAATGGCTTTTATGAGATTAAGATGGAATATACAACATTGAACCATACTGTATGGGAAGATTTGAAAAACAGAATTATTGATTTGCATTGTTTTGAATATACGGACGAAGGTGAAATTCTTTATGATGGGGATTGTTTTCCGGTAGAAACTTTTTCGGGTAAAGGAAGAATTGAGGAAATAGAGGTTTCCTGTATTGAACCATATAGTCAAGTAATGTTCCATCTGGGATACGAGTTTGATGAAAATGATGCACATGATGTGAAGTTATTGTGTGAGACACTTCATATCGAAATTCCAAATGAGTATAGATAACTGCAAATAACAGTTTGTAGGGGAGTTCTGATACTCCCCTATAAAAATGGCTATTTATCAACTGTTTGTTGTGACATAGCC
>DXFW01000014.1 GCA_019114225.1 Candidatus Allofournierella pullicola
GTTACTCGATCGATACAGGGAACGACCTTTTTGGTGGCAGAAGCCTTTGAAAAGGTACTGTCAAAAGTTTGCAAGCAAGAAAAAAGAAAAATTACTTTAGAACAATTGAAGAAGAAGCTAGAAAGTGATGCGGAAATTGGAGAAAAAGCAGAGAAGTTTGTATTAGTCTTTGAAAAGGAACGTATTGGGGCTCCGTTATCAGAAAACATTAAAATTATCTCTGACATAGATGTTACAGCAGGATATGACATTGTCTCTTATGAATCAACTGCTTCTTACGAGCATGATCGGTTTATTGAAGTGAAAGCAGTATCGCATGACATGGATTTTTTTTGGTCTCGCAACGAATATGAAATTGCAAAATTAAAAGGGAATTCATACTATTTGTACTTGGTTGACATTAGGGTAATAGGAAAAAATGGGTATATGCCAACAATCATTAACAATCCTGCGGAAGTTATAATGGAATCTTCTGAGTGGATGGTTGAGCCACAATCATATCACATACGTCACATAAATAATGTCAATCGATAAGCAAGTGCTATTACTACTATTTCTGTTAGCATCAATATCGAAATTATGGTGCAACCGATTGCCGAGACAATGGTGTTTTGCCACTGCTCGGCTTTTTTGAGTGGATATGGAAGTGAGGTTAGATGTGGTAGTACATGGCGGTGAGTACATGGACGTGGGAATCTCTTCTAGTTTGCGACCGGCCATGTCATGCGATATAAACTGTATAGAACAGTGCCCACAACACCAACAGTTCCATGTGAAGGAATAGGGGCTGAGAGAGGGGATGGCGTTGTGGCGGAGATATGAGAAGAAAATCAACTGTGTCTTGCCCAAAGTAATTTGCTTCCCTACAATGGAAGTGAACAAAAGGGGAGATGGCGCGGATGACCGAAGTAGTGGCAGCCCTGATCTGGGACAGGGACAGGTTCATGATCTGCCAGCGCCCGGCTCACAAGGCCCGGGGACTTTTGTGGGAGTTCGTGGGCGGCAAGGTGGAGCCGGGCGAGACCAGGCAGCAGGCCCTTGTCCGGGAGTGCCAGGAGGAACTGGCCGTCACGGTAGATGTAGGCGATGTGTTTATGGATGTGACCCACGAATACTCCGACCTGACGGTGCATCTGACCCTCTTTCATGCTACCATCCGGGAGGACGTGCCCCAAAAGCTGGAGCATAACGACATTCGATGGATCACGGTGGGTGAGATCGACCAGTATGATTTTTGCCCGGCGGATGAGACGATATTAGACAGATTGCGAAAAGAATACTTGCACTCATAAAAATTGACAGGCAGTTTATCCGCGGAGGAAGCATTGCTATGGCACGCACATGGACTAGGGACGAAGAGATTTTGGCGTTTGCTCTATATTGCAAAACGCCGTTTGGAAAGATACATTCCCGGAATGACGAAATCGTTCGGTTGGCAGATGTTCTAGGAAGAACGCCTGGTTCTGTATCAATGAAAATGTGTAATTTTGCACGGTTTGATGAGCAACTACACGCCAGGGGCGTTGTAGGCTTAAGCAATGGAAGCCATCTCGATGAAGAGGTGTGGAACGATTTTAGCAAGAATATGGAATTTCTTGAAGAAAAGAGTAAACAGGTGCTTCTGAGATTACGCGTTTCTGAAGAGGCAAACGAACAGAATCCCGACTTGCCGGTGGGTGAAACGACAAGGGTTGAGGCTAACGCTCGGATAAACCAAAGCTTCTTTCGGCAAACGGTGTTGTCAAATTATGCTGGGGCTTGTTGTATAACGGGGCTAGCCATGCCATCCTTGCTGACGGCAAGTCACATCAAACCCTGGAAGGATAGTGACCCCCGAACAGAGCGGACAAATCCTCGAAATGGATTGTGCTTAAATGCATTGCATGATCGAGCGTTTGATAGGGGATTGATAACAGTCACAACAGATTATAGAGTTATCGTTTCAAAGCAAATCAAAGACTTTTACAATATGGAGGTCGTTCAAGAATTCTTCGGGAAGTATGACGGTAAAAAAATTGAATTACCGGAAAAATTCTTGCCGGCCCGGCAGTTCATTGAATTCCACAACACCAATATCTTTGAACGATTAGGTTAACAAGCAAGAGTAAGGCCCCGCAGCAAACGCTGCGGGGCCTTGCTTGGTGCGCCCGACTGGATTCGAACCAGCGGCCTTCCGGGTCGGAGCCGAACGCTCTATCCAACTGAGCTACGGACGCACATCTATGAAAACCGTCCGAAGGCGGGTTTCAGTTATTCAGTTATAAGTGGTCAAATAGTAGTCAGACTACTACAAAACCAAGGGATGCAATGCCGAAAAATGGCTTTGTTATGCGGTTTTTCGGCGGCGCCCAACTGCCTGTCGGAGTTGTCGGAGCAGAGCGCTCCGCTCAACTGAGCTAAACATCTTATCACAGGAGAATACTTTTCTTATAATGCAAACTAATGCAAACGCCTCCATCGGCTTCGTCGCCGATGGAGGCGTTTTGTGTACGTGTGATAGATCGTCCATCACAGCAGTTCACCCCAACGGCGCACATAGAGCCGCTTTGCGGCGGTGACCAGGGCCATGTAGCCAGCCACGACGGCCGCAAGGAAGGCAAAGTACACGACAGGCAGAGCGGTCAGCGCCAGTGCCGGGGCCAGCGGCGAGAAGGGGAGAAGGGTGACCAGGGCAATGCCCGCAAAGGTGAGCAGTGTCACCGGAGCGGAGGCGCGGCTGCGCACAAAGGGCAGCTTCGGGGTGCGCAGCATGTGGATGACCAGGGTCTGAGTCCACATGGATTCCACGAACCATCCGGTCTGAAATACCGAGATGTACAGCGCACGGGCGGCGGGATCGGTCAGCCGGCTGAACAGCACACCGCCGGTGAACAGCGGGCAGATCACAAAATAGAGCAGCAGATAGGTGGCGATGTCAAACACCGAGCTGGTGGGCCCCAGCCAGAGCATGAAGCGGCTGATACCGTCGGCGCTCCACCGACGGGGCGCTTTGAGAAACTCCGGGTCCACATTGTCCCAGGACATGGCCGTGCAGGAGACGTCGTAGATGAGATTTAGCAGTAGAAGATGGATGGACTCCATGGGCAAAAAGGGCAGGAATGCGCTGGCCGCCAACACCGAGAACATATTGCCGAAGTTGGAAGAGGCGGTCATCTTAATGTACTTGATCATGTTGGCGTAGGTCCGGCGGCCTTCCAGCACGCCCTGCTCCAGCACCATCAGGTCCTTTTCCAGCAGCACCACCGAGGCGGTCTCCCGGGCGATGTCTACCGCGGTATCCACCGAAACGCCCACATCAGCGGCTTTCATGGCGGCGGCGTCATTGATACCGTCGCCCATGTAACCCACACAGTGCCCCGCTTCGCGCAGCAGACGCACCACCCGGGCTTTTTGAGCGGGGGAGAGCTTGGCGAACACTGCCACATGTTCCGCGCGGCGGGCCAGTTCCCGGTCGCTCATGTCATCCAAGTCTTCACCCAGCAACACCTGCTCCACATCCAGCCCCACCTGACGGCAGATGGCCCGGGCAACCTTTTCATTGTCGCCGGTGAGCACTTTCACCGCCACGCCGTGCTCTTTCAGCGCAGCGATGGCGCTGCGGGCAGTCTCTTTGGGCGGGTCGAGAAACGCAAGGAAACCGATGAGCACCATATCTGTTTCATCTGCAGTGGAGAAGCTGCCCACCGGAGCGGGCCCGGTCTTATGAGCCACGGCGATGACCCGCATGCCTTTGCTGTTCAGTTCCTCCGCTTTGGCCAGCACCCGGCAGCGCAGGTCGTCGGTGAGGGCCAGCACCTGCCCGCCGCACTCGGCAAAGGCGCAGCAGGCCAGCATTTCCTCCACGGCGCCCTTGGTCACCAGCTGGGTCTTGCCTGCTTCGTCCCGAACCACCACGCTCATGCGGCGGCGCTCAAAGTCGAAGGGGATCTCGTCCACCTTCGTGTAGCGGCGGGTCAACTCGTCGGCCTCCAATTCCTGCTGACGGTGGATGACCGCCGCGTCAATCAGGTTTTTCAGCCCGGTCTGGAACCAGCTGTTCAGAAAGGCATGGCGCAGCACCCGGTCGTCCTCCTGGCCGTCCACGTTCAGGTGGTATTCCAGCACCACCTCATCCCGGGTGAGAGTCCCGGTCTTGTCGGTGCAGAGAATGTCCATCGCGCCCAGGTCCTGAATGGAGTTCAGGCTTTTGACGATGACCTTGTGGCGGCTCATGGCCATCGCTCCCTTGGCCAGGGAAGTGGTCACGATCATGGGCAGCATTTCGGGAGTGAGGCCCACCGCTACCGAGATGGCGAAGAGCAGCGCCTGCATCCAGTCGCCCTTGGTGAAGCCGTTGACGAACAGCACCACCGGCACCATCACCAGCATGAAGCGGATGAGCACCCAGGAAACCGCGCTCACACCTTTCTCAAAGGTGGTCTTGGGCGGCTTTTCGTCCACCTGCCGGGCAAGCGCGCCCAGCATGGTGTCGCTGCCCACCGACAGCACCACCGCCGTGGCCGAGCCGCTGATGACGTTGCTGCCCAGGAAGGCCAGGTTCGGCGTGTCGGTGAGAGCACCATCCGCGGCGGCGGGCCCGCCGCTCTTTTCCACCGGTTCGCTTTCGCCGGTGAGTGCCGACTGGCTGACGAACAGATCTTTCGCGGCAAGAATGCGCACGTCGGCGGGGATCATATCCCCGGCGCACAGGTGCACCACATCGCCCACCACGATCTCTTCCAGGGGGATCTCCTCCCGGCGGCAGGCCCGCTCCACGCAGGCGGTGGTGTGCAGCATGCTGCTCAGCCGCGCCGCCACGTTGCCGCTGCGGGTCTCCTGCACGAAGCGCAGCGCCCCCGAGATGAACACCATTGCGGTGATGATGAGCACGGTGGCGTAGCTTTCGTCGCCGGGAGCGGCAAAGATGATCTCGGTGAACACCGAGATGACCGCCAGCGCCAAGAGCACCACCGTAAAGGGATTGATGAAGGCGCCGAAACGCCGCCGGAACAGCGGTTCCTTTTTGCGGTGCGGCAGGACGTTCGCACCGTGTTCTTCCCGGGAAAGGCGCACGGCGGCCTCGTCCAGCCCGCCCGCCGTGGAGCCCAGAAGTTCCAGCAGGGCAGCCGCGTCCATTCCAGCTGCTTCCGGCAGCCGGCTGCGGAACAGAGCAGTCTTTTCTTTTTCGGGGCGCAGCGCGGCCCCGCGGGTCATTTTGAACAGATTTTTCATGGCATTGTACCTCCCGTTGCGTTGTGCATTGGTGGTCCTCAGCCGCCGGAGCTGCCCGAAAAAAGGGCAAAAAAATACCGCCTTCGGGAGAAAAACTCTCCCTGCAAAGGCGGCGGCCCGGAGAAAAAGGCGCAAAGAAACCAGCGCTACGGGCGTGCGCGCCCGCAGCGGCCTTGAGACCACCGCATGTTGTTTCTACTGTGACATTGACCTTGTTCCATGGCACGCCCGCCTCCTTTCCCGGGAAAAGAAAACTCCCGTATGTTCGGCAAGAACATACGGGAGCGGTGAAAACAAAACGCATCCGTGTGAGCTTTGACTTCGCAGGGCGGTGAAGCTGTGTTATGATACGCCTTGCGTTCGACGTATCCTGTTCAAACCAGCGCACAGTGTCTCCACTGTTTTGCGGCAACAGCCCATATCCCTGCAGTAGCCTTACCTACCGAACACGTTCACGATACCACCGGGCGAAGAATTTGTCAACCCCTGACTCGCTTTTTCGTTCCGCCCGAAAAAGCCGGCAATTTTTAGTAAAATTTTAGTAAAAATCATTGACTTGTGTCGGCTGCCCGATATAATGAAAACAGAAAGACCATCTGGGAGGGGAGGACTGGGCTTGGCGACCATCAAGGACGTGGCACAGGCCGCGCAGGTTTCCGCGGCGGCTGTTTCCCGTGTGCTGAACAAGGACGAGAACATCTCCGTCAGCCCTGAGGTGCGCACCCGCATTTTTCAGGCTGCCCACGCCCTGGGGTATGTTTCGCCCCGCCAGCGCAAAGCGGCGGAAGTCAAGACCCACCTGACCATCGGTGTGGCGGACTGGCGGATCCTCCGTCCGGACCGGCACAACGTGCGTCTTTCCTCGCTGTCCTGCCTTGTGCAGATGATGACCGACCAGTATGAGGTGAGCTTTGTCCGCCTCGCCTTCGGTCAGCCCCAGAAAGTGGATGGGGTCATCGCGCTGGGCGTGTTCACCGAGGCGGAGGTGGATTTCCTTCGCTCGCTTTCCTTTGCCATCGTGTTTGTGAACTCCGGCCAGCAGAGCTATGAGTTCGATCAGGTGCAGGTGGATTTTGAGCGCGGCCACGAGCAGATGGTCTCCTACCTGCTGGACCGCAAGCAGTACACCGGGATCGGCTACATCGGCGGCATTTACGATGGCCCCGGAGGCCGCATTGGTGTGAAGCGTGCCCAGGCGCTGCGCCGCCTGCTGGAGGAGCGGGGGCTTTACGACGAGCGGCTCTTTCACATTGGGGAGATAAGCCGTGAAAGCGGTTATGAACTGGCCCGCAAAGCCATCGAAGAGCACACTTTGGCCGAGGCCATGCTGCTGGGCAGCGACGAGGTGGCCGAAGGGGCGCTGGACGCTTTCCGGGAGATGGGCGTGCGCATTCCCAAAGATGTGGCGGTCATCATCTACCAGGACCTTCAGACGCTGGAGAGCAAGTGGCCTACCGGCACCTGCCTGGAGATGTATCCCGACTACGTGTGGGAAAACGCTCTGGAGCTGCTCTTCGGTCGGATCAGCGGCAAACGCAGCCAGGCAGTGACCGTGATGGTGCCCACCCACCTGAAGATCGGGGACACCGCGTGAGATTGTGAGAGGGATATCCTCTTTGCAATATAAGTCGAAGAAAACACCAAGGAACAACACAAAGCAGACAATTAGGAGGCATTCGACATGAAAAAAGCTCTTTCTCTCCTGCTGGCATGCGCTCTGTGCCTGGGCCTTCTGGCCGGCTGCGGCCAGACCGCTCCTTCGAGCACCGTGAGCACCGGCTCCAGCGCCAGCACCGGCTCCAGCGACGCCACTGAGGCCAACAAGACCATCGAGACCCTGCGCATTGCGTTCGTGCCCTCCCGTGAGCCGGACGAGATCATCACCGCCACCGAGCCCCTGAAGCAGCTGCTCACCGACGAGCTGGCCAAGCTGGGCTACGACGTGGGCGAAGTTGAGATCACCGTTGGCACCAGCTACGAGGCTGTTGGCGAGGCTCTGTCCGCCGGCACCGCTGATGTGGGCCTGATCCCCGGCGGCACCTACGTGCTGTACGATGACGGCTGCGATGTGCTGCTCACCGCCACCCGCGACGGCCTGTCCATCGACTCCGACAACGCCAAGGACTGGAACGACAACGCCCCCACCGAGCCCACCACCGAGCAGGTCACCAGCTACCGCGCTCTGATGATCGCCGGCCCCTCCGAGAAGGGCCAGGCTCTGGCTGCCAAGGTCAACGCCGGCGAGGCTCTGACCTGGGAAGACGTGAGCGGTGTGAACTGGAGCGTTGCCAACTCCTCCTCTCCCGCCGGCTACATCTACCCCTCCCTGTGGCTGCAGGAAAACTTCGACAAGAACATCACCGAGCTGCCCCACGCTGTGCAGTCTGACTCCTACGGCAGCGCCTTTGCCCGTCTGGCTTCCGGCCAGGTGGACGTGCTGTGCACCTACGCCGACGCCCGCCGCGACTATGAGGACGAGTGGACCGGCGAGTACGCCATGACCAACAGCATTTGGGACGACACCGCCGTCATCGGCGTGACCCCCGCCATCTACAACGACACCATCAGCGTCAGCAAGACCTCTCCCATCATGGACGACGCCTTCAAGGCTGCCCTGTCCGAGGCCTTCATCAACATCGGCAACACCGAGGAAGGCAAAGAGGTCATCGCCATCTACAGCCACAACGGCTATCAGCCCGCCCAGTCTTCCGACTACGACTCCGAGCGGGCCGCCCAGGAGATGATCCAGTCCCTCAACAGCGCGGGCTGATCCATTAAAACATAGTTCTCTGGATGAGGGAGGCAAGCCCCAGGGCTTTCCTCCCTCATTTGGAATGGAGAGGAAAACATGATCGAATTTAAAGACGTCAACAAGCGTTATCCCAACGGCTTTGAGGCCCTGAAACACATCGACCTGACCATCGACCAGGGTGAGTTTGTGGCCATCATCGGCCTGTCCGGCGCGGGCAAATCCACCCTCATCCGCACCATCAACCGCATGCACGACATCACCGGCGGCACCCTCACCGTGGACGGCACCGACGTGATGGCGCTGCACGGCAAAAGCCTGCGGCGTTTCCGGCGCAAGATCGGCATGATCTTCCAGTCCTTCAACCTCATCACCCGCACCACTGTCATCAAAAACGTGCTCACCGCCTTCGTGCCCGACCTGCCCTGGTGGCGGGCCGCCTTTGGTATCTTCACCAAAGAGGAGAAGATGAAGGCGCTGGAGGCCCTGGACAAGGTGGGCATTCTGGAAAAAGCGTTTGTCCGCGCGGACCAGCTTTCCGGCGGCCAGCAGCAGCGTGTGGCGCTTGCCCGCACCCTGGCCCAGAATCCCCAGATCATCCTGGCGGACGAGCCGGTGGCTTCTCTGGACCCGGTGACCGCCAAGCAGGTGATGGACGACTTCCAGCGTATCAACCGGGACATGAAGATCACCGTGCTCATCAACATCCACCATGTGGAACTGGCGCTGCAGTACGCCACCCGCGTGATCGGCATTCGTGAGGGCGCTATCGTCTACGACGGCCCCGCGGACAAGGTGGACCAGTCGGTTCTGGACGCCATCTATCAGGGAGGACAGGAGGAAGCGGAATGAACCTGTTTGACAAGGTGTTCCCGCCCCGCACCATCACGCTGGCAAACGGCAAGCAGATCCAAAAGCCCCGCTCCCGGGCACCGCTTTACGCGGCGGCGCTGCTGGCCATGGCGGTGGTGTCGGTGGAGGTCACCGGTTTTGACCTGGGCGTTCTGGTCAGCCGGATCGGTGAGTTCTTCGTCATCCTGGGCCAGATGATCCCGCCCAAGTGGGAGTATATGTCCCAGATATGGGAGCCTCTGTTCGACACCATCAAGATGTCGCTGTTGGGCTCTTTCATCGGCTCGGTGCTGGTGGTGCCCTTTGCCATGCTGGCCTCCACCAACATCATCCACAACCGGGCGGTGGTGGCGGCCATGCGCTTGCTGCTCAGTATCATCCGCACCCTGCCCACGCTGGTGAGCGCCCTCATCGCCACCTACATCTTCGGCCTGGGCACCCTGGCGGGCACCACCGCCATTGCCATCTTCACCTTTGCTTACATCGGCAAAATTCTCTATGAGGAAATCGAGACGGTGGACATGGGTCCCTTTGAGGCCATGGAAGCCATGGGCGCAACCAAGACCCGCGCCTTCCTCAGCGCCATCGTGCCCCAGGTGCTGCCCTCCTATCTCTCCAACTGCCTGTTCTGCTTCGAGGGCAACGTGCGCTACGCCTCCATCCTGGGCTATGTGGGCGCGGGCGGCCTGGGCCTCATCCTCAACGAAAAGATCGGCTGGCGCGAATACGACAGCGTGGGCATGATTTTGCTGGCGCTGTTCGTCACCGTGTTCATCATCGAGACGATCAGCCGCGCCGCCCGCAAGCGGCTGGTTTGAAAGGAGGCGCGCACATATGGAAAAACGAATCGAACAAGCCTATGCGCAGCGCCCCCGGCGCTGGCTGTTTGAAGCCGCCGTGGCCGCCGTTGTGGTGGGCCTGCTGGTCTGGAGCGGCACCGCTGTGGAAACGGCGGGCACCACGCAGAGCGGTGCGAAGATCGCCATGAACATTCTGGCGGGCATTTTCCACCCGGACACCCGGCTGCTTTTCAACCTCACCACCCAGGGCGTGCCCTATCTGCTGCTGGAGACCATCTGTATCGCCTTTTTGGGCACGGTGGTGGGCGCCATCATCTCCATCCCGCTGGCCTTCCTCTCGGCCTCCAACCTCACCCCGCGCCCGGTGGCCTTTGTGGGCCGTATCATCATCATGGCGGTGCGCACTGTGCCTGCTTTCGTCTACGGCCTGATGTTCATCCGCGTCACCGGCCCCGGCGCCTTTGCCGGCCTTCTGACCATGTCCCTGTGCTCGGTGGGCATGGTGAGCAAAATGTACATCGAAGCCATCGAGGACCTGGATGTGCGGGTCCTGGAATCGCTGGACGCGGCGGGCTGCACCACCTGGCAGAAGATCCGCTATGGTATCCTGCCCCAGCTGATGCCCAACTTTGCTTCCACTGCCATCTACCGGTTCGACATCAACCTGCGTGACGCCACGGTCCTGGGCCTGGTGGGCGCGGGCGGTATCGGCGCTCCGCTGATCTTCGCCATGAACGCCTATCGCTGGGAGGAAGCCGGCGCTATTCTGGCCGGACTCATCGTGCTGGTGCTCATCGTGGAGTGGCTCTCCACCAAGATCCGCGTCAAGCTGGCCAGGGGGTAAGGATGGAACAGCGTTTCAAAATTTACTTCACTTCCGATACCCACGGCCACATCTTCCCGGTGAATTACGCCGCGAACCGCCCCGAGGCTTCCGGACTGTTGAATATGGCCGCCCAAATCGAAAAGGACGGCGACACCCTGGTGCTGGACGGCGGCGATTCGCTGCAGGGCACGCCGCTGGTGCAGTACTATCTGGAGCACCGGGCCGATTGGCCCCTCCACCCGGTGGCGGCGGCCTTCAACGCCATGGGGCTGGACTATTTCACCCTGGGCAACCACGACTTCAACTTCGGTTATGAGGCGCTGGAAGACTTCCTTGGCGCCATGCGCGGCCAGTGCCTGTGCGCCAATGTGCAGGACCTGGGGGGGCGCCTGCCCCTGAAGCCCTGGGCGGTGCACACGCTGGCAAACGGCCTGCGGGTGGGCGTCACCGGCATTGTCACCGACTATGTGAACGTGTGGGAACAGCCCCAGAACCTGGAACAGCTTCGGGTCACCGACGCCTTTGAGGCCGCCCGCGCCGCCCGGGAGGCGCTGCGCCCCCTGTGCGACGTGTGCGTGTGTATCTATCATGGCGGCTTTGAGGAAGAGCTGGCCACGGGCCGGCTGCTGTCGGACAGCGGCGAGAACGTGGCCTGCCGCATGGCCCGCGAACTGGATTTCGATCTGCTGCTCACCGGCCATCAGCACATGGCGGTGGAAGGAGTGCGGCTGGCAAACACCTGGGCGGTGCAGCCGCCTGCCAACGCGGGAGTCTGCCTGCTGGTGGAAGGGCGCAGGGAAGGGGAAAGCACCCGCTTTGCCTCCCGCTTCCTTCCTGCGGGCGAGACCCATTCCGCCCAGCCATACGAAGCGCTGCTGGGGCTGGAGAAGGCCGTGCAGAATTGGCTGGACGAGCCCATCGGCACACTGGAAAACCCCATCCTGCCGGAAGAAAAGCTGGACGCCGCGCTGCATGGCAGCCGGGTGGCTGCCCTCTTCAATCAGGTGCAGCTGGACGCCACCGGCGCGGATGTCTCCTGCACCAGCTTGGGCAACGACCCGGTGGGCCTTGCCTCGCCGGTGACCATGCGGGGCGTGACTGCCGCCTATCTCTTTGCCAACACGCTGGTGACCCTGGAAGTCACCGAGGAGGTCATCCGCCGGTGTCTGGAGCGGTGCGCCGCCTACTTTGAGCTGGAAAACGGCCAGCCCAAGGTGTCGGCCGCGTTTTTGCAGCCCAAGGTGGAACACTACAACTACGATTTCTTTGCCGGACTGGACTATACCTTCGACCTGCGGCGTCCGGTGGGCCAGCGGGTGGTGTACCTTGCCCGCCTGAACGGCGAGCCGCTGGGCCCGGGGCCGCTGCGCCTCTGCACCAGCAACTACCGGGCCACCGGCACCGGGGGATATGAAGTCCTGCGGGACTGCCCGGTCCTCTGGCGTGGCAGCGTGGAGCTGCCGGACATGGTGGCCCGCTACATCCGGGACCACAGCCCGGTGGGCACCCTGAACAACGCCAGCTTCCGGGTGATCTGGTGAAGCCGGGCTTGACAAACTGCCCGGTCCTGTGGTCTGATTATACAAAAGCAAGCTGGAAAGAGACGGTGAGGTATGGAACGGTTTGAACTGGCCGAAGCGCTGGTCCGCCAGGCAGGCGCGGCACTGCGGCAGGCCCGGCTGGAGGCGGATTCCGTCCGCTGCAAATCCGGCCACCAGGACCTGGTCACTGTCTGGGACCGAAAGACGGAGCAGTTTTTGCGCAAAGGCATTTTAGAGCATTTCCCCGCTGATGCCATCGTGGGCGAGGAATATCCCACGGAAGGCACTGCGTCGCAGGAGGCCGTGTGGTATATCGATCCCATCGACGGCACCACCAATTTCATCAACCAGCACCGCAACTATGCGGTGTCGGTGGGGTGCTGGCGGCAGGGCAAACCGCTGTTTGGCCTGGTGCTGGATGTGGAGGAAGACCGGCTCTATCATGCACGGGCCGGGCAGGGCGCCTGGTGCAACGAAAGGCGGCTGGCAGCCTCCCGCCGCCGGAACATCGAGGAATTGCTGCTCTTCACACCCGATGTGCTGCGCACTTTTCTGCAGCCCGCCCCCGGCGGAGAAGACCTGCTGCGCCTGGCACGGGATGTGCGCGCGGTGCGCAGTATCGGTTCGGTGGCGTTGGAGCTGTGTGCTGTTGCCGGCGGCGAGGCGGACCTGTGTGTGGCGACCCGCTCCTGCCCCTGGGACCACAATGCCGCCCGTATCATCCTGCAGGAAGCGGGCGGCGTCATCGCCGCGCTGGACGGCGGGCCGCTGCCGCTGAACGAGCCCGGCACCGTGCTGGCGGCAGGTTCGCCTGAAGCGCTGGACCTGGTGCTGAAGCGGTACGGCGGACACGAAAACGAATAAAAAAGGAGCCGGTGGAAAACTTCCACCGGCTCCTTTTTGCTGCTTGCAAGAAAAATACCAACCCGCCGCCGGCAAAAGGCATTGCAGCCGCGCCGCGGTTATGGTAGGGTAGAGTTGACAGACAGCGCCCGTCAGCGACGGGCCAGATGAGCCAGCTTTCTCCTCAGGCTGCGCAGCGCGTTTTGCAGGCTGGCATAGACCTGGCGGGGGTCTACACCCTCCCGAAGAGCGATCTGCCGCGGCTTTTCCTCCAGAAAATACCGGGCATAGACCCGCAGCTTTTGCGCGGTGGGCAGTGCGTTCAGCGCCTCAAAAATCTCCCGGCGTATCAGCTTTGCTTCAAAGGCTTCCTCCGGCGTCTCGGGCCAGAAAAGCAGGTCGTTTTCAATGCCGTTGCCACAGTCCAGTGAGTATTGGGCCCGATAGCGGTATTTCCGCCGCTGCCATGCTGCCTCGGCCCGCTCGAAGGTCCGGATGGCCTCGAACACTTCGTCGGATACCTCCACGAACACGTCCGCGGAATAAAGCGTGGGATAGAGCTTGCGCAGATTCACTTCCATAATGACCCTCCCGATGGTCCATCGTGTGTGTACAGAGCGGACCGGGAGGTTGGGGGAGAGCGGCAGCGGAAACGCGAAGGACCGGCACGATAGATACAGGCCGACCGGCACGATAATGCCGGTGCAAAGGCTGGTGCGACCCTGCGGAGGCCGGGGCTTTTTTTGACCATGCCCCGGCGGCGGGCTCACAGCAGAACACACCGGCAGCCATAAACGGACTCCTTCTTCTCAAAAAACGGCTCTGCACTTTCAGTGTACCGCGCAAAAGAGCACGACACAAGGAATGATCGTGCCGTAGAAAAGGAACGATAAAATACATTCTGGGAGGTAAAACAGAATGAAATGCTTTCTCACCGGCAACTTCAACAAGGCGAACTCCAATGAGCTGAATCCCGAAAACGGCCTGGTGGAGCGGCTGCGGGCAGCCCTGCCCAACCCCTGCGAGGCGGTCTATGTGTGCTCTGCACCCAACAGCCCCTCTCTCACCGACCGCTTTGCCAAACAGGCCAAAGCCAGCTTCGAGGCGGCGGGCTTTGCATTCAGCGGCTTCACCGTGCTCGACCGCCGCAACCAGGATGACACAAAGGCCCTGGTGCAGCGGGCGGACCTGCTCTTTTTCGCCGGCGGCCACGTTCCCACTCAGAATCACTTCTTCCACCAGATCGACCTGCGGGAAGCGCTGGAGGGCTTCGACGGCGTGATTTTGGGTGTCAGCGCCGGGTCCATGAACTGCTCCGAGGTGGTCTACGCGCCGCCTGAGCTGAAAGGGGAGGCGCTGGACCCCGACTACCCCAAGTATTACGACGGCCTCGGCCTGACCAAGACCACTTTTATCCCGCATTATCAGATTTTAAAGACGGACATTGTGGACGGCCTGAGACTGATGGAAGACATCACCTACCCGGACAGCATGGGCAGAAAATTCTATGCCATTGTGGACGGCAGCTACATCTATCTTGATACCGCCACCGGCAGGGAAGAGATCTGCGGCGAGTCCTACGTCATTGAGAATGGCGTTCTTACGCCTCTCTCCGTCCTGGACGATATTGTGCCTCTGAACTGAAAACAAAAAACGAGCCGTCCCAAAACCGGGATGGCTCGTTTGCTTTACAGAGATCATTTTTTCTCCGCCCGCACCAGCAACATCATCGGGCGGCGCAGTTCGTCCTTCATGCCGGGAATATCCAGCATTTTCCGGGGCGGCATGGCCTCCTCCACGGCGGTGAGCACAAAGCCACGCTCCAGAAGGCCGTTCAGAATTTGGGTCAGGGTGTGGTGCTGTTTGGTCACGTCGCAGCCAAGAAAATGGGTCTTGCGCTCGCCGGGCAAAAAGTAATCGTCCACCGGCCAGTAGAGCGGCGCGCCTTCGCCGTCATAGATCCAGTCCTGTCCCACGCCCGCGGTGAAGACCGGGTGCTCAATGTTGAACAAAAAGACTCCGCCCGGCTTGAGGGTACGGTGCACCTTTTCAAACACCGCGCCGATGTCTTCGATGTAGTGCAGTGCCAGATTGGAAACGACGCAGTCCCACGTTTGGACGGGGTAGTCGTATTCCTCAATGCCGCACACCCGGTATTCGATGCCCACTGCGCTGTTGCGCCTTTGGGCTTCACCAATCATCTTTTCGCTCAGGTCCAGACCCAGCACCCGCGCCGCGCCCTGTTCAGCGGCGAAGCTGCAGTGCCAGCCGTAGCCGCAGCCCAGGTCGAGCACGTTTTTTTCCTCCAGAGGCGGAAACAGCGGTTTGAGCTGGTGCCACTCACCCGCGGCGGCAAGGCCGCCCCGGCTGCGGGGCATTTTCGCATACTCTTCAAAAAAGTGTTCGTTGTCGTACTCATTGCGCATAAAGGCGTTCCTTTCATTGGGAACAGAGCAGCGCTGTCCCTTCATCGATTCGCTTTTGCACGGCCAGAACGGTGTGCTTCACCGACAGGTGCGAGGTGTCTATCACGTTCCGCTCATACTCTTCCAGGGAACAAAACTGCTTCCACATCGTTTCCACCAGCTCTGTGTTGACAGCCCGGTCCAGCTTTGCACGCCTGACCGCCCGCTTTAGTGTCTCGTCTCTGCCGGCCCGCAAAATGATATAGTGGATTTCATAGCCTTCATCCGCCGCATCCAGCCAGGGCCGCAGAAACCATGGCCCGACAACACCGTCAACAAACACCTCATAGCCGCCGCGCACGTAGCGCTTTGCAGCCTCGAGGAAGGCTTCGATCACCACGCCGTTCTGCTCGTTCGCTTCTGGCAGATGCGGCGGTACGGCCCCCTTGACAAGATAATGATAAAAATCGTCGGTGTGCATGTGGACCGAATGCTCCAGACGGGACTCTTTCGCGGCGATGGAAGACACTGTGCTCTTCCCGGTGCCCGGGGAGCCGGTGATGATGACGATCCTTCCTTGATGCATTTTGTTCCACCTCGCAGAACAGGTATTCGAGAAAAGTATAGCGATGAGGACGCGCGCCACTTCCAGAGAAGGCGAAGGAGCCGCCCTGCCAGCCGAAAGGCCCGACAGGGAGTACTATCTCCCTACTAAATCGAGATTTATCTATTACTCTATAAATTAGTATTTTCCATTTTTACTGAACAGATAATATATTAACATTCCACCACCAAGCAAAGCGCAAACGCTTCCAACAACTGGAATCCATCCTGCAACTTCGCTGGTCATAAGAATAGCTCCACCAACGAAAAGGAATCCACCTGCCTGTAAATTTTTCAAAAGTACACCGCTCCTTTCAAAGCGATATTTTATTCACTACAAAGAAATATACAAGAGCTGCAATCTCAAAGCAAATAGCAAAAATACCGAATATTCGGCAAACGATCAAAAACAGTTTTGTTGGGTCTCCATCTTTGCTAGAAAGAAAATGCTGAAATTCCCATGCCTTCTGGGGACATCGAATCATGACCATACCAGCAACTATACAAATAAAATAATCATATCATCAATCATATTGCTTCTCTGTATTAAATTAGGCTTAACTCTTTATAATTCACAGGCAGTATATCATGCCGCCGCTTATAAATCAACCTTTTACCACCTTTCCCGGTCAATAGAACGCCGGGGCCGTTTGCGGCCTTTCTCCGCCTGCTCCGGGCCAAAGTTCCAACCATAGGAGAAAACCCGCGGGTTCCTTTGAAAAAGGACCCGCGGGCTGAATATTTATTCCCACTCGATGGTGCCGGTGGGCTTCGGCGTCAGGTCGAAGCAGACACGGTTCACGCCGGGCACCTCGGCGGTGATGCGCTGGGTGATCTTCTGCAGCAGGGCGAAGGGCACGTCCTCCACGGTGGCGGTCATGGCGTCCACGGTGTTCACCGCGCGCAGGATGACCGGCCAGTCGAAGGTGCGCTGGTTGTCCCGCACACCCACGGACTTGAAATCGGGGATAACGGTGAAGTACTGCCACACCTTGCCCTCCAGGCCCGCAGCGGCAAACTCTTCCCGCAGGATGGCGTCGGACTCCCGCACCGCCTCCAGACGGTCGCGGGTGATGGCGCCCAGGCACCGCACGCCCAGGCCGGGGCCGGGGAACGGCTGACGGTAGACCATGCTGTCCGGCAGGCCCAGGGCCTTGCCCACAACGCGCACCTCGTCCTTAAACAGCAGCTTGAGGGGCTCCACCAGCTGGAACTGGAGGTCCTTCGGCAGACCGCCCACGTTGTGGTGGGCCTTCACGCCGTCGCTTTCCAGGATGTCCGGGTAGATCGTGCCCTGCGCCAGGAATTCGATGCCCTCCAGCTTCCTCGCTTCCTCCTCAAACACGCGGATGAACTCAGCGCCGATGATTTTCCGCTTCTGCTCGGGCTCGGCCACACCCTCCAGCTTGTTCAAGAAACGGTCGATGGCGTCCACATACACCAGGTTGGCGTCCATCTGGTCGCGGAACACCTCCACCACCTGTTCCGGCTCGCCCTTGCGCAGCAGGCCGTGGTTCACATGGACGCACACCAGCTGCTTGCCGATCGCCTTGATGAGCAGCGCGGCCACCACCGAGGAGTCCACGCCGCCCGACAGGGCCAGCAGCACCTTTTTGTCGCCCACCTGCTCCTGGATCTCACGCACCTGCTCCTCAATAAAGGCCGCTGCCAGTTCCGCCGTTGTGATACGGGCCATGTCGTCGGGACGTTTGATGTTCTCCACTGTTGTATCTCCTTTTCTGTAAATTCAATGCTCCGTGCCGTGCCTTGTGCGCCTTTCGGCCCGCAGGCCGCCTTTTCCCTTTCACTATACCACAGGAATCGGCCACATTCAACGTCATTCCCGCCTCACAGCGCGCCAAAAACCGCCCCCATCAGCGGGGCGGCCGCCAGCATGACCAGCGAGAAGGTGAGGGAAGACACCGACACCAGCGTTGCCCGCTGAGCCGAGGGCACCATCCCGTTCAGCACCACGTCGCTGCGCACGTCCAGCAGATCGTCCAGCATGCCGGCCAGAAAGCCGCCGGCAAAGGCGACGGGGAGGCAAGGAGCAGCGGCCAGCAGCGCACCGGCAAACACCCCGCCCGCGCACAAAAGCGCCAGCGGGCGAAAGCCAATGCCTTCCGCAAACCTTGCGGCCTGCGCGCCCAGCGTGCCGCTCAAAGACAGGATGAACAGGGCGGGGCCCAGCCACCCGGCGGGCAGGCCAAGAGCAGGCAGGCGCGCCTGCAGCAGATAGAGCAACATGGTGGCCACGGCTCCCACAGCAGCGTTGCAGAGCATTAAGCGCAGCGCTTTCGGGCTGTGGAGGATGAATACAATGCTCTCCCGCACGGCCTCACGAATACGCAGCGCAGGATGGCCGGAGGCGGGCGTGCTGCATTCCGGCTCCTGCAGCAGGAGTGCGGGGCAAAGCCCCAGCAGCGCAAAGGCAAGATCCACGCCGTAGGCCGCCCGTGGGCCCAGCCACAACGCGAAACCGGCGCACAGGGTGGCCAGCGCCGAGCCCACCCGCCACAGTGTCAGGTCGTTGACGGCGAACTGCTGATAAGCCTCCTCCCGGCCGCAGGCTTTCAGGCTTTCGTAGGCCAGCGCCTCCCGGGAGCCGGAGGCGAAATTGTAGCCCAGGGCGCTCAGGGCCATGGCGAGGCACACGCCGCCCATGGAGCGGGAAAGCAGCATGGCTGCGCTGGCCGCCACGAACATGCACTGGCTGGCCACCATGGACTTCTTGCGGCCGAACACGTCGGCGATGACCCCGGAGGGCACCTCGAACAAAAAGCTGACAAGGTGGAACACACCTTCCGCAAAGCCGATCTCGGCAAGGGAGAACCCCCGCGCCGCCAGCAGCGCCACCCAGGACGCGCCGGCAATCTGCAGGCTGCTGATGGCCGTGACGGCGTACAGCCTGCGAAGCTGTTGCTTGATTTTGAACATAAAAAAATCTCCTTTTCTCACAGTGGTCTGCAAGCAAAAGGAGACAGAGCGCAAATTTTAAAAAGCCGGGCAGAACCCGCGTCAAAAAACGGTCTCGGCCTTCAAAAAGGGCGCACTATCCCCTTGAAAGGCCAAAACAGTGCCTTTTTTCAGTTGAATGTTGGGAAACTTCCAGAACATCCGTGCGCCCTCCTTTCCGATTTTCTGCCCCAAATTATAGCACGCCCCACCGCCCCTGGTCAAGGGCAGGCGGGCGCGCCGCCGGCATAAAAGACTGCCCGCCCCGTATATCCGCGAGGCAGGGGATCGGCTGAAAACAGGCTGTTTCCATGCTCTCGGAAGTATGGTAGAATAGACGCAACGGAGCGATAATTTACGGAGGGGATATTGTATATTGGATAGTAAAAGGATCAAGGAAATGCTGTTTGCGCCAGGTGCGGATTTGTGCGGTAAAGCAAGTACGGCGGGAAAGCCCTAAAACGGCTTCCCGCCCATTTCGATTTTGAGAGAGGAGCGATTTATTATGCCGCAGCATGTAACCGTTGTAAATTATGACCCGGAATGGCCGTCACAATATGTGCGGGAGCGGGGCTGCATTGCCGAAATACTGAAAGATAACTGCATTTCCATCTACCATATTGGAAGTACATCTGTTCCGGGCCTGCCCGCCAAACCGGTTATCGATATTATGGCAGTCGTTAGAAGCCTTGAGGAAGTAGACAGGGCTGCGGAAAAGTTTTCCGCCATAGGCTATGAATCTCTCGGCGAATTTGGAATAGCGGGCAGGCGCTATCTTCGCAAAGGCGGTGATGAACGAACCCATCAAATTCATATTTTTCAGGCGGACGATTGGAATAATATCGGGCGGCACCTCGCATTCCGGGACTATATGCGTGCCCATGAAAAAGAGCGGAACGAATACGCAAAAATCAAAAAAGACCTTGCACAAGAGTTTCCCTATGATATAGATGGGTATTGTGATGGAAAAGAGAGTTTTGTTCGTGAGATGGAAGAACGTGCGCTTGCTCAATACGATGGGGCGTGGGATAAATTGTATATTGCCGCGCGGAAGGTACAGTATGAAAGAAAACTCTCTCCGACGATGGAAGCTGGGAGTGTTTCTGCCGCGGTTCTTTCAGCAAAAGGGAACATCTATACCGGCGTTTGCATTGATACGGCTTGTTCATTGGGAATGTGCGCGGAAAGAAATGCGATTGCAAATATGATAACAAACGGGGAAAGCCAAATCATAAAAATAGCCGCTGTCATGCCGGATGGAAAAGCAGGCATGCCGTGTGGAGCCTGTCGGGAATTTATGATGCAGCTGGATAAAGCGGCGGGAGAAATAGAAGTCCTGCGCGACTATGAAACAAAACAGGTGGCGAAGCTGAAAAACCTGATTCCGGATTGGTGGAAGTAAGCCCGCAAGCCGGAGCGCAGGGCGGGGGACGGGGGCTTTCACATACGCCCTGCCCGCGGCAACGCCGGCAGGGCGTATAACAACACTGCGCTTTTTTTCGCAAAGCCATGTGTCAAAAGGGGGCCGTCGCCGCAGGCAGCGCGGGATAACATGGGCCGAGGCCTCATCAAAAAAAGGCCCCGGCGGCTTCCGGGGCCTGGGCTTTTGAATGAAGGCGCCAGCCCCCTTTTTTACTCGAACTCGTAAAATTATAGTTTTCTTTCGTTATTCTCCCTCAGAATCGAATTTTGACTGCCTAAATTATACGGGCAAATATCCCTGCACCTATGACAAGCTATTCTCCAAACCTGTTCTTCTTCGTCATCCCCAAATGCAAAATCCCAACAGGATCGCTGTTTTATTTCTGGGCTTTCCAAAGCATTTACAGGGCAGATATCGACGCATAAATTGCAATTATCACAAAGAGGTTCTTTCATTTTATCCGGCTCAAGAGCCTGTTCGCATAACACTGCTCCCAACCAAACCATACTTCCAAACTCTGGCGTTATTAACAAAGAATGCCTCCCGATCGTTCCCAATCCGGCCGCTTGCGCTATATGTTTTTGCGAAACGATAGAACGCCATCTGTTGGTGTTTTTATCCCATTGGCTTTCATTTGCAGGAATGGGAACACATACTATCTGATTCTTTTCCATTTCAATACAAAAATCGAGAGCGATCGCATCCATTTTTGACGTGATAGAATTTCTTGCCCTTGTATATGGAATATTAGACCTGCAATTAAGTGTTCCTGCCGGGAATCTGCAACCAAAAGAAATTGCCGATTTGCAAGTTGGAAGCACATCGAAAGGATGATAGCCTTTCGGTGCATTATCAAACCTATCTATACTTGCTATACCGCACAAATCTGCGCCTAACGCAAACAGTATTTCCTTTATCTTTTTACTGTCCAACATACAATATCCCCTCCGCAAATCGGCATTTGTCTATCTTCCATGCTTGTTATCAGATTCAGCAAGCCCAATGCCATCATGAAAACACCTAAAGCAAATGCCTTTTTGTTATAAATCTTCATATTGCTTATCCTCCCATTCTTTGTTTTCTTTTAAGCAACATAAATCCTCAACCGTCACACCAAATACCTGCGCCATTCTGTAAGCAAGCATAAGAGACGGGCTGTATTGTTCCTTTTCGATCGAGATAATTGTTCTTGACGAAACATGAACCAGATCGGCCAACTGCTGCTGTGTCATTTTTGCCGCGGTTCTTAATTCCTTTACCCTGGTTTTCATACGCTCCCCCATAAATATGAAGTTTGCTTCTCGTGAAGATAACTTCATGTTATCATATGGATGTATCTCTGTCAACAGAAATATGAAGTTTATTTCACATCGTTTTGCATAGAAAAACCCTGCCGAACAGTCAATGGTAAAATGAACGGCTGTGCGCCGCCCTTGGCTGCCGGACAGGGCTTTGCTTTCTTCTCTCGATACGACTTTGCAAAAGGCGCTTGCGGCCTCAAAAAGGGCTTGAAATCAGGGCTTTTGAGGTTCCTGCATTACTCAAACTCCACCGTTGCGGGGGGCTTGCCGGTGCAGTCGTAGAGAACGCGGTTCACATGGGGCACCTCGTTCACAATGCGGCTGGTGGCCTTGGCCAGCACCTCCCAGGGCAGGGGGGCCGCCTCGGCGGTCATAAAGTCGGCGGTGGCCACAGCCCGCAGGGCGATGGCATAGTCGTAGGTGCGCTCGTCTCCCATCACGCCCACGCTGCGCATGTTGGTCAGCGCCGCGAAGTACTGGCCCAGACCCTTGTGGGCGCCTGCGGCCTCCACTTCCTCGCGGTAGATAGCGTCCGCCTGCTGCACGATCTTCACCTTCTCGGGGGTCACCGCGCCGATGATACGCACGGCAAGGCCCGGGCCGGGGAAAGGCTGGCGGCTCACCAGATACTCGGGAATGCCCAGCTCGCGGCCGGCCTGGCGCACCTCGTCCTTGAACAGGTCGCGCAGAGGCTCCACGATCTCCTTGAAGTCCACATAGTCGGGCAGACCGCCCACGTTGTGGTGGCTCTTGATGACCGCGCTCTCGCCGCCAAGGCCGCTCTCCACCACGTCGGGGTAGATGGTGCCCTGCACCAGGAAGTCCACGGTGCCGATCTTCTTGGCCTCTTCTTCAAAGACGCGGATGAACTCCTCGCCGATGATCTTGCGCTTCTTCTCCGGCTCTTCCACGCCGGCCAGCTTGTCGTAGAAACGCTGCTGGGCGTTCACACGGATGAAGTTCAGGTCATAGGGGCCGTTGGGGCCGAACACGGACTCCACCTGGTCGCCCTCGTCCTGGCGCAGCAGACCGTGGTCCACGAACACGCAGGTGAGCTGCTTGCCCACCGCTTTGGCCAGCATGACGGCTGCAACGGAAGAATCCACGCCGCCGGACAGAGCGCACAGCACCTTGCCGCTGCCGATCTTGGCCCGCAGGGCGGCCACGGTGTCCTCCACGAAGGAGTCCATCTTCCAGTCGCTGCCGCAGCCGCAGACGTTGTGCACGAAGTTGGAGAGCATCAGCGCACCCTGCTGGGTGTGCAGCACTTCCGGGTGGAACTGCACCAGATACAGGCCCCGCTGGGCGTCTTCAGCGGCGGCCACCGGGCAGCTGGCGGTGTGGGCGGTGATGACAAAGCCCGGCGCAGGGGTCTCGATGTAGTCGTTGTGGCTCATCCAGCAGATGGTGCTCTCGCTCACGCCCTGGAACAGTTTGGACCCGGTGTTCACGAACACCTCGGTCTTGCCGTATTCCCGCTCGGATGCGCGGCTCACCTTGCCGCCCAGCACATGGCTCATCAGCTGAGCGCCGTAGCAGATACCCAGCACGGGAATGCCCAGCTCAAACAGCTCCTTGCCGATGGTGGGGGAGTCCGGCAGGTAGACGCTGTTGGGCCCGCCGGTGAGGATAATGCCCGCGGGCTTTTTCTCCCGCACGGCCTCAAAGGCTTTTTTGTAGGATACGATCTCGGAATATACGCAGCTTTCGCGCACGCGGCGGGCGATCAGCTGATTGTACTGACCGCCGAAGTCCACCACTAAGATGGTCTGCGCCATGGATTGCCCCTCCTTACAATAGTAAATGTGCACAATGAAATATGGCTTATTATAGCACAATCAAACAAAGGAGAAAAGCGGCACAACGCAAATTTTTTGCCCTGAATCGCAAAAAAATATCCCCGGCCGGGCGGCCGGGGAAGGGAAGTGCTCACTTTTCGCGGTAAATGCTCACACTGGGGAAGGCAAACTCGCAGCCCGCCTGCTCCATCAGGCCCATCAGGTCCAGATTCACCTCTTCCTGGATCTTCAAAAAGTCGGCCAGCGCGCCGGTCTTGGCGTAGTACTGCACCAGAATATTCAGGCTGGAATCACCGAAGCCGGTGAATTGCACCCGCACGCTGTCCTCCCAGATATCCTCCCGGGCGGTGAGCATGGCGCGGATAGACTCCATCAGCGTTTCCAGCTGGGCGCGGGTGGCGCTGTAGGTCACACCGATGGTGTACTTTGCCAGCCGCTTGTTGATACGGCTGTAGTTGGTGAGGGCCTCGTTCACCACCACGCTGTTGGGGATCACCAGCTGGGCGTTCTCCAGCGTGCGGATGCGGGTGGAGCGGAAGGCGATGTCCTCCACTTCGCCCTCGCCCACAGTGGTCTTGATCCAGTCGCCGATGGCAAAGGGCTTTTCAAACAGTACCATCACGCCGCCCATGAAGTTGGTGGCGTAATCTTTGGCGGCAAGACCAAGAGTCAGACTGACCACACCGAGGCTGGCGATGAGGCTGGCCACAGGCACGCCCACCTCTTCCAGCACCATCAGCACACCGAAGGTGATGACCACGCCTTTCAGCAGGCGGTTGATGAAGTTGGTCACGGTGGGGTCCATCTCGATGGCAAGCCCGCCCTGCACCCGCTGCACCATCAGCGGGCCGATGTCGCTGGCGCCCACAAGGCCCCAGGCCAGCATGGCGATGAGGTTGATGTTCAGCAGTTTGTCGAACCAGGGGGCCAGCATTGCACTGTACTGCGGGGGCAGGGGCAGCGCCATCAGCGCGAAGTAGAGGCCGATGGACCACACCAGCACCGGCAGGGGTTTCGCAAAGCCGCGCACAAAGATGAACAGCACCTTTTTGGTGCGCTTTTCGGATTTTTTAATCAGCCACGGCGCGATTTTGTAGCGCACCACACGGCTGACCAGATAGCACGCGGCAAACAGCCCGACACAGATGGCCAGCTGCACCAGCGAGCCGGGGTTTTCGGCATAATAAGTCGTAAAGACGTCCAGCATTTGCAACATCCTTTTCATTTGAAATGGGGAAAGCCCGAGCATATTATACCACGCTCCCTGCCTGTTTGGCAAAGTGTGTCGAGGCGTGCGCCCCAGCAAAAAAATATGCGTTGCGCAGGGAAAATTTGCCCGGACAGCTTGCAAAACGGCAAAGGCGCGCTATAATGATAGCAGAAAGTCTGTTTCAGGGCGGGGTGAAATTCCCCACCGGCGGTAAAGCCCGCGACCACCCTTTTGGGTGCTGATCCGGTGAGATTCCGGAGCCGACGGTAAAGTCCGGATGAAAGAAACGGAAGCTGCTCGCATGCTTTTGATTCGCCCTGCTGTATACCAGCAGGGCGTTTTTGTTTGCATGAGGCACATCTCCCGGTTCCAACTGTTGCCGGCTTTCGAAAAATATTTTTTGAAAGGCCGGCTTTTTCTGCCGGCCGGGAGGGAATCACTATGGAAACCAAAGCAAAAATCCGCCCCATCCGTCTGCGTGCCCTTGTGGTCACCGCAATGCTGTCCGCCGTGGGCTGCGTGCTGATGATGTTGGACTTCCCGCTGCCCATGCTCATCCCCAGCTTCGTCAAGATGGACGTCTCCGAGCTGCCGGCGCTGCTGGCGGCCTTCAGCCTGGGGCCTGTCTCCGGCATTGTTGTGTGCCTGATGAAGAACATCCTGGCCGCCATCTTCCACGGCTCCACCCTGGGCATTGGCGAGGTCTGCAACTTCCTGATGGGCGCGGTGTTCACCGGCGTGGCCGGCCTCATTTATAAGCGCAGCAAGACCCGCAAGATGGCGGTCATCGCCGCCTTGGTGGGTGCAGTGGCCATGGCTGTGGCCAGCGTGCCGGTCAACTTCTTCTTCAGTTATCCGGTCTATGCCGCGGCCTTCGGCGGCATGGAAGCCATCATCGGCGCCTATCAGGCCATCAACCCCAACATGACCAGCCTGCTGGGCTGCCTCATCGTGTTCAACATGCCCTTCACCCTGGCCAAGGGTCTTATCGACGCGCTGCTGTGCTTTTTGATTTATAAGCCTCTCAGCCCCATCCTGCACGGCCGCCATTGACAAGGGCGGCCGGGTGTGTTATACTCACACTTGCAAATTGAATAGCAACTTATCAAGAGTGGCGGAGGGAACAGGCCCTGTGAAGCCCGGCAACCTGCATTTGTAAGGTGCCAAATCCTGCGGGAAACCGAAAGATAAGCGTTTTCAGCGCTCAGGAGCTTTTCGGCCCCTGGGCGTTTTTGTTTCCGACGGGTTGCTTTCCAATTTAAAGCAAAAAACAAAAAAGGAGAGTAACCCAAAATGGCAAAACGTTTCTTCACTTCCGAATCCGTCACCGAAGGGCACCCGGACAAAATTTGCGACCAGATCAGCGACGCGGTGCTGGACGCCATCCTCGCCGAGGACCCCGGTGCGCGGGTGGCCTGCGAGACCACCTGCTCCACCGGCCTTGTGCATGTGATGGGGGAGATCACCACCAGCTGCTATGTGGACATCCAGTCCATCGCCCGCCAGGTCATTCGGGACATCGGCTACACCCGTGCGAAATACGGCTTTGACGCGGACACCTGCGCCGTGCTCACCAACATCGACGAGCAGAGCCCGGATATTGCCCTCGGCACCAACGACGAAGTGGGCGGTGCGGGCGACCAGGGCATGATGTTCGGATATGCCTGCGACGAGACCGCGGAACTCATGCCGTTGCCCATCAGCCTGGCCCACAAGCTGGCCCTGCGCCTCACCGAGGTGCGCAAGAGCGGCCTGCTGCCCTATCTGCGGCCGGACGGCAAGAGCCAGGTCACCGTGGAGTACGACGGCGACACCCCCGTGCGGGTGGACGCGGTGGTCATCTCCAGCCAGCACAGCCCCGAGGTGGAGATGGACGCCCTGCGCAAGGACGTGATGGAGCAGGTCATCGCCCCGGTCATTCCTGCGCACCTGCTGGACGAAAACACCAAGTATTTCATCAATCCCACCGGCCGTTTTGTGGTGGGCGGGCCCCAGGGCGACTCCGGCCTCACCGGCCGCAAGAT
>DXFW01000015.1 GCA_019114225.1 Candidatus Allofournierella pullicola
GCCTTTCTGTTATACTCTTTCTGTTGTATTTGTTTCATGACAGTTTCAGATTACAACAAAAAAATGAGATAGGCAAACCCCTTGGGGAATGTCTATCTCATTTTTTTGGGGAACCGTTTTGCAACAGCCCCATTTTTTCACGATTGATGCAAGGTGTCGGAAGCCGGGGCAAGGCGCTTCTGGATGTCCTCCAAAAGCTCGGGGCAGACGAACTCGGAAATGTCGCCGCCGAAGCTGGCCACCTGCCGCACCACCGAGCTGGACAGGTACATATACTGGATGTCGGTGGTGAGGAAGAGCGTTTCCAGGCTGGGATAGAGTTTTTTATTCGTGAGGGCCATCTGGAACTCATACTCAAAGTCGGTCACCGCCCGCAGGCCCTTCACCAGCGTGCAGGCTCCCTGCTGCCGGGCGTAGTCCGCCAGCAGGCCGGCGTAGTAGTCCACCCGCACATTGGGGATATCCGCCGTGACCCGGCGGGCCATCCCCACCCGCTCCGCGGCGGTGAAGGCGGTGTTCGTCTTGGTGTAGTTCACCATGACGAGGACAATCACCTCGTCGAAGAGGTTCGCCGCACGGCGGATGATGTCCAGGTGGCCCTTGGTGATGGGGTCAAAGCTGCCGGGGCAGATGGCGATTCGTTTTTCCATTGGAGTCTCTTCCTTTCCCGGGCGAAAGGCCCGGCGGGATAAAGGTGCGTTTCAGCAGCCGGCAGCCGCGCGGGCGGCCTGCACCGTGTTGCACAGCAGCATGGCGCGGGTCATCAGGCCCACACCGCCGGGCACCGGGGTGATGAAGGCAGCCTTTTCGGCGGCCGCCTCAAAGTCCACGTCGCCGCAGAGCTTGCCGTCCGCCCCGCGGTTGATCCCCACGTCGATCACCGCCGCGCCGGGCTTGACCATGTCGCCGGTGATGAACTTTGCCTTGCCGATGGCGGCCACAAGAATGTCCGCCTCGGCGCAGATCTTCGCAAGGTCTTTGGTGCGGGAGTGGCAGACGGTGACGGTGGCGTTCTCCCGCAAAAGCAGCAGCGCGGCGGGTTTGCCCACGATGTTGCTGCGGCCAACCACCACCGCGCGCTTGCCCTCGATGGAAACGCCGGCAGCTTTGAGCATTTCGATACAGCCCGCGGGAGTGCAGGGCAAAAAGCACTGCTGGCCGATGGTCAGCCGCCCCACGTTCACCGGGGTGAAGCCGTCCACGTCCTTTTCGGGAGGGATGGCGGCAATGACCGCCTGCTCGTCGATGTGGGCGGGCAGCGGCAGCTGCACCAGCACTCCGTGCACCGACGGGTCGTTTGCCAGAAGGTGCAGCTGCTCCAGAACCTCCGTCTGGCTGGCGCTTTCGTCCAGGCGCACGAGGCAGCTCTCGATCCCGCACTCATGGCAGTCGTTCTGCTTGCCCCGCACATACACCTGGCTGGCCGGGTCGTTGCCCACCAGCATGACCGCGAGGCAGGGGGTTATCCCCTGCTCCTTGAGCTGAGCGACCTGCCCGGCCACCCGCTGCTTGACCTGGGCCGCGAGGGTCTTTCCGCTGATGATCTGCGCCGCCATGGCGTTCCTCCCCTTTCTGTAACAGTTATTCGTCCGAAGCCTCCGGCTGTTCGGCGGTCTCGGGGGCGTTTTCTTCCTTCGGAGCGGTTTCCTCCGCCGGGGCGTTCTCCTCCTCCAGAGCGGCGGCCCGGGCGGCCCAGTTGGTCTGGGCGATCTGGGCGGTCTGGGCCGCGAAGGCGGCGTGGGACGCGCCCGCCGGCAGCTTGCCGGCAATGGAGGCGACCTGCGCGTCGGTCAGACCGGCGGCGCGGGCCTGCTTGAGGGCGTCGCCGCTCACCGCCAGCTGCACCTGGAAGGGCACGTTTTTATACTTTCTGCCCAGCACGATCAGCAGCACAAGGCCGGCCACCACGCCCACCAGCGCCACCACCTGGCTCACCCGCAGCCCCACGCCGGGGATGAGCAGAGAGTCGGTGCGCAGGCCCTCGATCCAGAAGCGGCCCGCGCCGTACCACACGGCGTAGAGCAGGGCGATCTGGCCGTTGTAGCGGCGTTTTTTCATAAAGGCCCACAGGGCAAAGAAGCCCACGAAGCACCAGACGCTCTCGTACAAGAAGGTGGGGTGCACCGGCATGGAGGGGTCCACCATCACGCCCTGTTCGGCCAGAGTGCTCTGCCACTGCGCCAGGTATTCATGGGTGGAGCGGCTGTACATGCCAAAAAGGGAGTTGGTGTTGGTACCGAAGGCCTCCTGGTTGAAGAAGTTGCCCCAGCGGCCCATGCCCTGGCCGATGAAGAAGCCCATGGCCACCAGATCGAAGGTGGGCAGGACGGGCACTTTGCGCCACTTGCAGGCAAGGCCGCCGAACACCGCCGCGCCGATCACCGCGCCGTAGATGGCGATGCCGCCGTCCCGCAGGTTGATCATGTCCCAGATGGAGTCGTATTTGAAAGGCGCGAAGGCCACATAGTAGGCCCGGGCACAGACAATGGCGCACACCGTGCCCACCAGCACCACGTCCACCAGACGGTCGGCGTCCACGCCGAAATCTGCCGCGTAGTGGAAAGCGAAAGCCAGCGCCAGCAGCAGGCCCGCGGCGATGATGATACCATACCAATAAATGTTCATGTTGCCCAGGGTAAAGGCTACCCGGTCAATTTCAAGCTCCAGCCCCAGACGGGGGAACTGAACCAGATTCGTCATCATAAGCTGTTTCTCCTTTTCTGCCCTCAGGCGGGATCCACCACCACGGTGGCGCTTCGCTCGGGACGAAGCATGGTCTGCAACGCGTCGTCCAGGTCCTGTTTGGTCACGCTGGCAAGGGCAGCCAGCTCTTCGCCCGGCTCGCAGCCCCGCAAAAAGCTGCCCGCCAGCAGCGACGCCGCGCTCTCGGTGCTTTCCAGGTCCTGCACCATCTCGCCGTAGAGCTGGTTTTTGCACAGGGTGAACAGTTCCTCGTCCACCCCTTCGGTGCGCAGCCGCTCGATCTCGGCCAGCAGCATGTCCCGCACGGTTTCCGGCTGGTCGGTCTCGCCGGTGAACATGAAGCAGCACAGGCCGTCCAGCGCCAGGAACTCGCCGTCAAAGCCGGGGTTCACCAGGTTCTGGTCGTAGAGGGTGCGGTAGAGGGGGGTCATGCCGCCGCAGATGACCTCGGTGAGCATGTCGCAGATGACCTCGAACTTCACCCCGCGCACCGGGGCCTCCTTGAAGCCCACGCCCAGGCAGGGCTTTGCCACCTGCATGGAGAAGCGGGCCTCGGGGCGGGCGATGGCCGCGGGCTCGCCGGCTTCGAAACGCCGCACGCTGCCCGGCCGGGGGGGCAGTTTCGCCCGCCGGCAGGCGGCCAGCACCTGCTCCATGGTCACGTTGCCCGCCACCGCCAGCACCATGTTGCCGGGGTTATAGAACGCGCGGCAGCTGTCGTAGAGCATTTCCGGGGTGATCTGCGCAATGCTCTCCACCGTGCCGGCGATGTCGTGGCGGATGGGATGGTTCTGATACAGACAGCCGAACAGGGCGGTCATCACCCGCCAGTCGGGGCTGTCGTCGTACATTTTTATTTCCTGGCCGATAATGCCCTGCTCCTTGGCGATGGTGGCCTCGGTGAAGTAGGGCTCGTTCACCATGCTCAGCAGGATGTCCAGGTTCTCGTCCACTTTGTCGGTGGCGGAAAAGAGGTAGCAGGTCTTGTCAAAGCTGGTGTAGGCGTTGGCGGAAGCGCCGGTCTTTGCAAAGCGGGCAAAGGCGTCGCCCTCCTCGCTTTCGAACATTTTGTGCTCCAGGAAATGGGCCGTGCCCGCGGGCAGATGGACCGCCTTGCCGTCCACCTCAAAGTCCAGATCGATGGACCCGAAGCGGGTGCCGTAGATGGCGTAGGTGCTGCTGTAGCCGGGCATGGGGCGCACCAGCACGGTGAGGCCGCTTTCCAGCACGGCGCTCTGGCAGCCGACGGCGCGGCGCACGGCGTCGAAATTCTCAGCCATGGGTCTCCTCCTTTTGGGTCACGAGATAGCTCACCGACAGGGTGAACCGGCGCAGGATGTCCCGCACCTCGTCGGCCCCGATGGTCTCCAGCCGGGCGGCGGCCTCCTCGGGCGTGCTGACGCAGCCGCCCCGCATGATCTCGCCGAAATACCAGTTTTCCAGGCTGGCAAGGCTGTCGCCCACGCCGACCATGCCGCTGGCCAGGGCCAGGCGGGCGTTCTCCAGTTCCTCGGGGGCAATGGGGCCTTCCAGCAGGTTTTTCAGTTCCGCCAGAATGGCCGCCTCGGCCTTTTGGGCGTTGGCGGGCTCCACGCCGCTGTCCACCATCATGCAGCCGGAGGCAGCGGTGATACGGCTGGCGCAGTAGTAGCAAAGGCTCTGCTTTTCCCGCACGTTCAAAAACAGGCGGCTGGTGGGCAGCCCACCGAACACGCACATGGCCATGCGGTAAGCATCCAGTTCCTCCGGGTCCGCCGGGCGGCCCATGGTGAACAGCATGCAGAGCTTTGCCTGCACCAGGTCCAGTTTTTCCTCAAAATGCTGCGCCGGAACGGCGGGCATGGCGAGGAAGGAGGGCAGCGGGGCCGGGGTGCGGTGCAGCCCGTTCAGCGCTGCCGCCAGCTTTGCGCGCACGGCGGCCTCATCCACCCCCAGCACCACCACGTCGATGGCGGCGGTGGCGAGGATGTCCTTATAGGCCGCGGTGAGGCTGGCGGGGGTGACGGAGGGCAGGTCTTCCAGATAGCCGTCCCGGGCAACGCCCGCCGGGCTGTCGCCGAAGAAGCGGCGCTGGGCCTGGCGCACACAGTAAAGGCGCTTGTCGTTGATCTCGCTCTCCAGCTGGCGGGCGAGGGTGGCTTTTTCGATGTTCACCGCCTCGGCGGAGAATTCGCCGTTTTCAAAATAAGGCTCAAAGGCCACGCCGAAGGCAAGAGCCGCATACTCGGCGGAAAGGCGCTCCCCTTCCAGGGCGAACTCGTCCTTGATCCCGGTGACGCTGACGCTCAGCACCCGGCAGGCCCCCTGCATGGAGGTGGCCACGGTGAGGTCCGCGCCGTAGAGTTTTGCCAGCTTGCGGGAGAGGGCGGTCATATCCGGGCAGGCGGAATAGCCCCGCTCCAGCACCAGGGGCAGCAGGGCGTGGTCGGTGGCCGCCGCCCGGGCCGCCGCAAAGCGGAAGTGGATGGAAAGACGGCAGCGGTTGAATTTATCCGCCGGCAGGGTGTGCAGCTGCACGCCGGGGGCGATGGATTCGGTGTGTAAGCTCATAGGTCTCCTTTTCGGTCAGGCGGAAAGCCCGTCCAGGTATTCTTCCAGGCACTTGCCGCTCTCGGTGATGGTTTTCGCGTTCTCCACACCCACATAGCGGTAGTGCCAGGGCTCGTAAATAATGCCGGTGATGGCCTGCTTGTCCTCGGGATAGCGCAGGATGAAACCATAGTCCGGCGCGTGTTCAAACAGCCACTTGGCTGCGTCGGTGTCGGCAAAAGCGGAGTCCAGGGTCTGATGGTCGGGGGTGACGATGTCCGCCGCGAGGCCGGAGTTGTGCTCGGAATAGCCGGGCACGGCCACCACCGTCTTGGCCTTGTCGTAGGCTTCCTGGTCGGAAAGGCCCTTGTCCAGCCATTTCTGCTTTTCCTGGTCAAAGAGGTTCTGCTGGTATTCCACCGTGCGGTAGCCCGAGCAGAGCAGCAGCTCCACCCCGTCCACGGCGGCGGCCTGCTTCATCTGCATATAGGCGTCGGCAGCTTCCTCCGCCAGCTCCTTCTGGGTGGAGGCTTCGGCCACCTTGGTGGTGATCTGCCAGTTTTCCGGCAGGGCCACGTTGTTGTTCACCAGGGTCAGCCGCCAATCACCGTCGGTGGTGGGGGTGACCGTCTCGCCGGAGGAGGCGGGCTCGCTGGCGGGCTGGCTGGCAGGTTCGCTGGCAGAGGTGGAACCGGAACCGGACGCGCTGGTGGTCTGGCTGGTGCTCTGGCCGGAGGAGCCGCTGTTCTCCTTGCCGCCGGTGAGCACGCCCACCAGTTTGAACACGCCGAAGCCCACCGCGGCAATGAGCACAAGGCAGACCAGGCAGAAGATCAGGCGGTTGCGCATTACCTGCCGCTTGCGGCGGACACGGGCGGCCGCGCGGCGGCGGCGCTCGCTTTCACTCATATCACGGGGGGGATAGCTTGCCATGGGGTACACTCCTTCAAGCCGCACGGCGGCGGCGTTTTTCGATGATTCAGTTATCTATTATACACCCGGGGCCCGCGGCTGTAAATCAAAGAATTGCAAACAAACCGCAACAGGGCCGCCGCTCCTGCGCGGAGCGGCGGCCCTGGCTTTCAGCCTTTTTGCAGTTTGTCCCAATAGGGGGTGAAGTCGAAGGTGGCAAAATAATCCGCCGGAGTCTCGGCGCGGCGGATGAGCTGGTGAGAGCCGTCCTCCTTCAGCAGCACCTCGGCGCTGCGCAGCTTGCCGTTGTAGTTGTAGCCCATGGAAAAGCCGTGGGCGCCAGTGTCATGGATGACGACGATGTCCCCGATCTCGATTTTAGGCAGGGGGCGGTCGACGGCAAACTTGTCGTTGTTCTCGCACAGGCCGCCGGTGACGTCGTAGATACGGTCGCAGGGCTCGTCCTCCTTGCCCAGCACTGTGATGTGGTGGTAGGCCCCGTACATGGCCGGGCGCATAAGGTTGGCGGCGCAGGCGTCCAGGCCGATGTAGTCCTTCTGGATGTGCTTTTCGTGGAGCACGGTGGCCACCAGGTGGCCGTAGGGCGCCAGCATGTAGCGGCCCAGCTCGGTGAAGATGGCCACATCGCCCATGCCCGCGGGCACCAGAATCTCCTCAAACTTTTTGCGCACGCCCTCGCCGATGGCCTCGATGTCGCTCCTGGGCTGGTAGGGGGCGTAGTCCACACCCACGCCGCCGGACAGGTTCACGAAGGCTATTTTGGCGCCGGTGGCCTTGTTCAGGCGCACCGCCAGCTCGAACAGGATCCCCGCCAGGGTGGGATAATATTCGTTGTAGGTGGTGTTGCTGGCCAAAAAGGCGTGAATGCCGAACTGCTTTGCGCCCTTGGCCATCAGCTTTTTGAAGGCGCTGACCATCTGCACCTCGGTCATGCCGTATTTGGCTTCGCCGGGGTTGTCCATGATGTCGTTGCCCAGGCTGAACATGCCGCCGGGATTGTAGCGGCAGCAGACGGTCTCGGGCACGCCCGCCACTCGGTCCAAAAATTCCACGTGGGTGTAGTCGTCCAGGTTGATGTAGGCGCCCATCTCGGCGGCTTTTTTCATATCCTGCACGGGGGTCACGTTGGAGGAGAACATCACGTCATGGCCGGTGATCCCGCACGCCTCGCTGAGGACCAGCTCGGTGTAGGAGGAGCAGTCCATGCCGCAGCCCTCTTCCTTGAGGATCTGCATGAGGTAGGGGTTGGGGGTGGCCTTGACGGCAAAATACTCCTTGAAGCCTTTGTTCCAGCTGAAGGCTTTGTAAAGGCGGCGGGCGTTCTCCCGAATGCCCTTTTCGTCGTAAAGATGGAACGGCGTGGGCACATCGGCAATGATCTGCCGGGCCTGTTCCAGCGTGATGAACGGTACTTTCTGCATGCTGCACTCTCCCCTCTTTGCGGGCGCGGCGCGTTTTGCCCGGCCCGAAGTTTCATTATTATAGCACGATGAAGCGTCCTTGGCAACGTTTCCAAAAACAAAAGGCCGCCCCCGGACCTGTCCGGCCCGGAGGCGGCAAGAAGGAAAGAAAAGGTTCAGATGCGAAGCTCGCCCTTGACGATGTATTCGATCCACTCCGCCAGGTTGGTGGCATGGTCGCTCATGCGCTCCAGGTACTTGGCGATCATCAGATAGTCCACATACTGGGAGATGGAGCCGGGATCGGCGGCCATCATCTGGCACAGCTCCTCGCACACTTCCTCGAAGTAGTCGTCCTGGGCGTCGTCCTGGGCGGCCACCAGCCGCGCCTTTTCCACGTCCAGGTCAACATAGGCCTGCACGGTGTCCTGCACCATCTTCTGCATGAGGGCGAACATCTCGGAGAAATAGGGGATGTGGTCCATCTTCTCCTTGCCGGAGAGTTTGATCACATACTCGCTGATGTCGGCGCAGTGGTCGGCAATGCGCTCCAGGTCCGCGATCATGCGCATGATGGAGGCAATGCGCCGCCAGTCGCCCGCCACGGGGCTCTGGGTGACCACCAGGGTCAGGCACTCCTGCTCGATGTCCCGCTCCATCTGGTCAAACTCGTCGTCGCCTTCCATGACCGAACGGGCCAGGTCGGCGTCCAGCTGTTCCAGGGCGCGCTGGGTGCGGCCGATGGCCTGCACGATACCGCCGCCCATCTCCATCACATGCACGCGCAGCTGGCCCAGCGCCTCGGTGTAATTGTTTCGGGTCTGCATAGTTGCCTCCTTGTCAGCCGAACCGGCCGGTGATGTAATCCTCGGTGCGCTTGTCCTGAGGATTCTGGAAGATCTGGATGGTGGGGCCGTACTCCACCAGCTCGCCCAGCAGGAAGAACGCGGTCTTGTCGGAGATACGGCTGGCCTGCTGCATGTTGTGGGTCACGATGACCACGGTGTAGTCCTTTTTCAGGTCGGCCATCAGGTCCTCGATCCGCAGAGTGCTGCCGGGGTCCAGGGCGCTGGTGGGTTCGTCCATCAGCAGCACGTCCGGCTCCACCGCCAGCGCCCGGGCAATGCACAGACGCTGCTGCTGGCCGCCGGAAAGGCCCATGGCGCTCTTTTTCAGGCGATCCTTCACTTCGTCCCAGAGCGCCGCGCCCCGCAGGCTCTTCTCCACCAGCTCGTCCAGCTCCGCATGGGAGTGGTTGCCGTGGAGCCGGGGGCCGTAGGCCACGTTGTCGTAAATGCTCATGGGGAAGGGATTGGGCTTCTGGAACACCATGCCCACCCGGCGGCGCAGCTCGTTCACGTCCACGTCCTTGGCATAGATGTCCTGGCCGTTCAGCAGCACCTCGCCGGTAATGCGCACGTTGGGGACCAGGTCGTTCATGCGGTCCAGCGTTTTGAGAAAGGTGGACTTGCCGCAGCCGGACGGGCCGATCAGGGCAGTGATCTCGTTTTTCTCAATGTCCATGTTGATACCCTTCAGCGCCTCGGTCTCGCCGTAGTACAGGTGAAGGTCCTTGGATTGCAAAATGGGGGTCTCGCTCATTGTGCGCCCTCCTTCTTTTTCATTCGGTTGCGTACCAGCCGGGTGGCGGCGTTCAGCCCCAGCACCAGCAACATCAGGATGGCGGCGATGGCATAGCCCACGTCGAACTCGCCACGCTCGCTCACATACATATACAGCGCCACAGACAGGGTGCCGCCGCTGCGGCTGAAGGCCGCGAACACGTTTTTGGCAATGACGGTGCCCACGCCGGCGGTGAACAGCAGCGCGGCGCTTTCGCCCACAATACGGCCCACGGCCAGAATGCAGCCGGTGATGATCCCCTCCAGCGAAGAGGGCAGCACGATGGTGCGGATCATGTACCACTTGGTGGCCCCGAGGCCCAGCGCACCCTCACGGTAGCTGGCGGGCACAGTCTTGAGGCTCTCCTGGGTGGTGCGGATGATGGTGGGCAGGATCATAATGACCAGGGTGCAGCCGCCGGAGAGCAGGCTGGTCTTAAAGCCCAGCATTTGGCAGAAGAACAGCATGCCCACCAGGCCGTAGAGGATGGAGGGAATGCCCGCCAGCGCCTCGGTGGCAAACTCCACCAGGCCGATGAGTTTGCGGCTGGTGGCGTACTCGGTGAGGTACACCGCGGAGCCCACGCCCAGGGGCAGGGCCAGCAGCAGGCTGAAGGCCACGATGTAGAGGGTGTTGAGGATGTTGGGCAGAATGCCGATGGTGTCCTTCAGGGCGCTGGGCGCGGTGGAAAGCAGCTGCCAGGTGATGTGGGGCACGCCCTTGACGAAGATGTAGCCGATAAGGCCGACGAGCAGCGCGCAGGTGAGCGCCGCAGCGGTGTAGACAAGGCCCAGCAGCACAGCGCTTTTGGCCTTGCGCAGGGCAAGATTCGAGGGTGCGGCGGCCTTTGCCGCGCGCACGCCGGAAGCGTTCAAAGCCGCCTGCATGGTGCTCATTCCTTCTCCCCCCGTTTCAGCACACGGCCCAAAAGGCCGTTGACCAGCATGATAAAGACAAACAGCACCAGGGCGATGCTGAACAGCGCCTGCTTCTGCAGGCCGCTGGCGTAGCTCATCTCCTTGGCCACCGCGGTGGTCAGGAAGGTGACGCTCTTGAACAGACCGGGCATGTTGGGCACGTTGCCGGCCACCATCATAACCGCCATGGCCTCGCCGATGGCGCGGCCCACGCCCAGCACAACGCCGGCGCCGATCCCGCTTTTCGCGGCGGGCAGGCTCACCTTGAAGATGGTCTCCATCCAGGTGGCGCCCAGAGCCAGGCTGGCATGCTCATACTCGGGCGGCACGGCGTTCAGCGCCGTCTCGCTCACCGACACGATACCTGGCAGGATCATAATGGCCAGGACCAGCATGGCGGCCAGCAGGCAGGTGCCGTTGTCCAGGTGGAACACCTGCATCATCAGCGGCACCAGCACCATCATGCCCACCAGGCCGTAGACCACGCTGGGAATGCCCGCCAGCAGGTCCACCGCCGGGCGGACGATCCCCGCCACCCGGGGACTGGCGACCTTGGAAAGGAACACCGCGGTGAGCACGCCCACCGGCACGCCGATGACGATGGCGCCCAGGGTACCCCAAATGCTGGTGAGGATGAAGGGCAGAATGCCGAAGCTGGGCTCGGCAGCAGTGGATTTCCAGACGGTGCCCAGCAGGAACTCGCCGAGGCCGATCTCCTTGATGGCGGGCAGGCCGGCGGTGATGATGTAAAGACTGATGAGGGCCACAAAGGCGATGGCCAGCATGCCGCAGGTGAAGAACACAGCGTGCATGACCGCCTCGGTGATGTGTTTGGTTTTCATGGGCGTTCTCCTTTCACAGCCCGGCAAAAGCCGCACGGCGCGGGCCGTGCGGCTATTTTTCGGGAAACCGTGTGCGCTCGTTACGCCAGGGGCACCGCGCCGGCGTCGATGATCAGCTGGTGAGCGTCCTCGCTCAGGGCGAAGTCGATGAAGGCCTGAGCGGCGTCGCTCAGCTCAGCGCCTTCCTTGGTGACGAACACGAAGGGACGCTGCACCTTGTAGCTGCCGTCCTGCACGGTGGCCTCGCTGGCCTCCACGCCGTCCACGGTCACAGCCTTGACCTTCTCATCCACAGCGGACAGGGAAGCGTAGCCGAAGGCGTTGGGGTTGGCGGCCACGGCGGCGATCACGGCGCCGGTGCTGGTGAGCTCCTGATCGTAGACGCAGACGTCCTCCACGCCCACAATGCTCTCGAAGCCGTCGCGGGTGCCGCTGCCGGCCTCACGGCCGATCAGGACCACGGGGGCGTCGGGGCCGCCCACCTCGCTCCAGTTGGTGATGGTGCCGTCGGCCAGGCCCTTGATCTGCTCCAGGGACAGGTCGGTGACGGTGTTCTCATTGTTCACGATGATGGCAATGCCGTCCAGGGCGAAGGTGGTGCCCACCAGGCCGGTCTCGTCCTCTTTCAGCGCGCGGCTGGAGAGGCCGATGTCCAGGGTGCCCTCGGAAGCGCCGGTAATGCCGGCGCCGCTGCCGGTGGGATCGTAAGTAACGTCAACACCGGGGTTGGCGTTCATAAAGGACTCCTGCATGGCCAGGATGACCTTCTCCACGCTGGTGGAGCCGCCGGTGGTCACCGCGCCTTCCAGCTCGCTGGTCTCAGAGGCGGGGGTGCTGACGGTGGTGTCAGAGCTGTCGGTGTTGGCGGCGGGGGCGCTGGAAGAAGGGGCGCTGCCACAGGCTGCCAGGCTCACGGCCATGCACAGAGCGGCCGCAATAGCAACAAACTTTTTCATTTTCTTTTCTCTCCTTACGATTCATGTGTTGCTTGGTTTCGTTCCTCCTGTGGGGAACGGTTACAGTATACCGCCCGGTTTCGAAAATCCGCTATCGCATTCCGGTAAAAAGCGGGTAAAATCCCCGGCGGCTTTGCCCGGACGGATTTTACATTTGCCCGGCGCATATTTTGCCCTTTTTCGCGCACCTTATAGAAAGGAAGGAGATGATCCGTTTGAGCACACTCAAGGATTTTGTTCATCACCGGCTGAATGAAATGCCCGGGCCGGCCCCCGAGCCGCCCGTGCCGCCTGCCGCGCCCGCCCGCAGCGAGGCGCAGGCCCCCGTCTCCGGCGCGGTGAAGCCCGGCGCCGAAGCGGCCAAAGCCCACGCCGAAGGCGCGCTGAAAGGCGCGCTCTACTACACCCAGGTGGAGGCCCGCGCCTCCGAAGAAGGCTGGGTGGAAAGCGATGAGACGGTGAAGAGCAAGCTGCGCAGCAAGGAGGAGTTCCCCCAGGGGTGAGGGAAAGGTTTTGCCAAATCGCACTTGCATTCTCGCTTTTGATACATTAGAATAGAGGCGAACGTCTGCCCGAAGGGGCAAAACGGAAAACCATCAAAAGCGAGGATCAGGTTATGGCAGAATTCAAATACGAGATCACCCAGCGCATTGCCGTGCTTTCCACAAGCGCCAACGGCTGGGAGCGGCAGCTGAACATGGTGAGCTGGAACGACCGGGAGCCCAAGTATGACATCCGCGACTGGTCGCCCGACGGCAGCAAGATGGGCAAGGGGATCAGCCTGAGCCACGACGAGATCGCCATCCTGAAGGGCATTCTGGAAGAGATGGAGCTGTGATGGGCTACCGGGAAGATTTTTGCGACATCTGGCGCCGCGAGGTCACACGCCCCGGCGCAGACAAGCTGCTGGAATGGCTTTCCACCACCGACTTTTTCAAGGCTCCCGCCTCCACCCGTTTCCACGGCGCCTGCGAGGAGGGGCTGGTGATGCACAGCCTGAACGTATATCACGCCCTGATGGACCGCTTTTTTGAAGAGGGCGACAACCCCGAAAGCATGGCCATCTGCGGCCTGCTGCACGATCTGTGCAAAGCCAACTATTACAAGACCGGCACCCGCAACGTGAAGAACGAGGCCACCGGCCAGTGGGAAAAAGTCCCCGTCTTTATGGTGGAGGACCAGTTCCCCTACGGCCACGGCGAAAAGAGCGTCTACCTCATCGAGCGCTTCATCCGCCTCAAGCCCGCCGAGGCAGTGGCCATCCGCTGGCACATGGGCGGTTTTGACGACGCCGCCCGGGGCGGCTGCCGCGCCATCAGCGAGGCCTACGACGCCTATCCGCTGGCGGTCAAGCTGCACCTGGCGGACCTCACCGCCACCTATCTGATGGAAAAGGGCACCGGCGCACACCGGTGAACCACCACAAATGAAAAACTCCCTGCCCGGCTTTTAGGCCGTGCAGGGAGTTTTTTTCATTTTGTTTTGCGCGCCTGCAGGGCGTGCACCGCGAGCCAGGCCAACATCAGCACCGCCAGCGCACCGCCTGCGGCCAGCCACACCTGGGAGACGGAGCCCACCGCCGCCCCCGCCGAAAGCAGAGGCGAAGCAGCCAGCCCACCCAGTTGCAGGCTCAGAGAACTGGCGGAAAGCAGGGTGGCCCGCTGACTGGGCGGCGCGGCCTCGTTCATCAGGCTGGAGGTAAGATAATCGCTCCAGCCGACGATGACATAAAAGAGGAAATAGACCGCCACGAACAGCACCGGCGCGCCCACGGCGCTCATGGCCATCAGCGCCAGCCCCACAACAGCCGTGACCGTCAGCAGCCTGCCCAGGGTGGGCCGGCGGATCAGGCGCGGTCCCAGCACAGAGCCCGCCGCCGCGGCGTAAAACGCGCCGGCATTGAGAGTTCCCAGCGCCCAGCCCGCAGCACCGCCGCCCAGCAGCTGGGTGAAGCGGGGCTGGTAGAACACCTCCACCGCAAAAAGGGCCGGCGCGAAGGCGGCGGACCAGAGCACCAGCGCCCGGACAAGGCCCGCGCTGCGCAGCGTGGCGGCCAGCTGGACCACCGGGTTCTCCTCCCCTTCCGCCCGCTCCACCGGGTGTTCCGCAAGACCCATGCCCAAAACCAGCAGCACCAGCACCGCGGCCCCTTTCAGGGCGAGGGCCGTCCACAGCCGGCCGGTCAGCGCATAGACGCCGCCCCCGGCCAGGCAGCCCACCGCCAGCCCCACGCTGGTGAGAGCGCTGACGCGGGCGGTGCACCGGGGCAGGGCCTCCGCCCCGTTTTTGAGCAGAAACTCCTCCACCACCAGCGCGTCCAGACTGCCGGAGGAAAAGGCGCGGGCAAGGCCCTGAAAGGCCATGGCCGCCAGCACCGCCGCCATCCCCCGCCCCAGGGCCAGCAGCCCCAGCCCGGGCAGCAGCAGCGCCAGCGAGACGAGAAAGCAGTTTTTGCGGCCCCAGCGGTCCGCAGCCATGCCGCTGGGCACCTCAAAGATCACCGCCACTGCCGAATGCAGCCCCACCGCCAGCGGCACCGCGGCAAGAGAGAGGCCCTTGTCCAGCAGCAGCAGAGTGAGCAGCGGCGACAGCAGGCCCGTGGCGGCGCTGTTGAGAAAAATCAGCGCCCCGTGCTTTTTATCCAGCATCCACCGGCACCTCCGCGGCGTTGTAGGCCATCAGAACATATTCGTATGCCTGCGCGCCGGGACGGGGGGCTTCCTTTTCGTGCAGGAATTCCATCATGCGGCGCTGCAGTTCCACCGCTTCCTCCCGGGTGAGGTAGACCACGCCGCTGTGCATGTCGCCCAGACCCATCATATCCTCTTCGCCCAGGGCTTTTTCCTCCGCCAGCCGCTTCAGGCCCTGCACCCCGGCAAGCACCTGCTCCACCGTGCGGTGCAGGAACATGTCCTGGGCGGCCCCATCTCCGCCGGGAGCCAGCAGCCCCAGCCGCACCGACACGTTCAGCGGGCGGTAGTAACGGGCGGTGATCCCCCGTATCTGCTCGGTATGGTCCAGGGCCACCACCCCCAGTTCCACCAGCTTTTTGATGTGAAAGGTGACCGAAGAGGCGGAAATGCCCATTTTGTCCGACAGTTCCTTCGGCGTCATGGGCCGGCCCGCCAACTGCAGAAGGCGCAGGATATCCTGCCTTGCGGGATTCATAAAGGCGTTTTGTTTTTCCCGCGTGTCCAAATTGATGATCTCCATGGGTCCCCCCTCCAATACGTTACATGTTGTGTAACATATTATATCATTACACGATGTGTAATGTCAAGAGAGACCGGACCCGGCAAAAAGAAAAACCGCCGGCAGGCCCCTGACGGAGCCTGCCGGCGGTCTGGTTGGGTTGGCGGGATTCGAACCCACGCATGCGGGAGTCAAAGTCCCGTGCCTTACCGCTTGGCGACAACCCAGCTTGTTTATAGAAAAAAGCGAACTCTTTCGAGTTCGCTTTCCCTGTAATGTGGGGTGGCTAGTGGGACTCGAACCCACGGCCTCCAGAGCCACAATCTGGCGCGCTAGCCAACTGCGCCATAGCCACCACATATTGGTGCGCCCGGAGGGACTCGAACCCCCGGCCCACTGCTTAGAAGGCAGTTGCTCTATCCACCTGAGCTACGGGCGCCTGAAAGTTCAGGTCTCAGCGAAGCGCTGCTTGAATATCATACTATGCGAAAGGCCAAAAGTCAAGGCTTTATAAAAAGTTTTTCTTTCCCGCCTATGGTCTTGCCGCAAAGAATATGCTATACTGGTAGCAAACGAGGGGCTGCGGCGCAGTTTGCCGCCCGGCCCGGAAAGGAAGTTTTGATAGAATGTCGAATATCTGGCATGATATGAACCCCGCCCGCATCACCGCCGAGGACTTTGTTGCCGTGATCGAGATCGAAAAGGGCTCGAAAAAGAAATACGAGCTGGACAAGGAGACCGGCCTCATCATCCTGGACCGTATCCTCTACACCTCCACCCACTATCCCGCCAACTATGGCCTTATCCCCCGCACCCTGTCGGACGACGGCGACCCGCTGGACGTGCTGGTGCTGTGCAGCGAGGTCATCCAGCCCATGAGCCTGGTGCGCTGCTACCCCATCGGCGTGTTCACCATGCTGGACGGCGGCAAGCTGGACGAAAAGATCATCGCCATCCCCTTCAGCGATCCCACCTACAACTCCTACCACGACATCAGCGAGCTGCCCAGCCATCTGTTCAGCGAAATGCGCCACTTCTTCCAGGTGTATAAGAATCTGGAAGGCAAGGAAACGGTGGTCAACGAGGAGCAGGGCCGCGAAGCCGCGATGGAGATCATCGACAAGTGCCGCGAAGCCTACATCGAGCACTACTGCAAATAAGCCTTTCTTCACACACAAAAGCCCCGGACCGTCTGGTCCGGGGCTTTTTTTCACTGCACTGAGAGGGACTGTTTTTTGGGCAGGCGGGCGAGGAACACCAGGAAGATCCCGGTGAGGATGACGCCCTTGAGAATGCTGGAGATGGACAGACTCCACCACACGCCGTTCAGGCCGAGGGCCGTGGCGCTGAGAGCCATGGCCGCAGGAATGCGCAGGCCGGTGAACACAATGCTCACCACGCTGGAGGGCAGGGTGTTGCCAAAGCCGGCGTAGGCGCCGCCCACCAGGATCTCCCAGCACATGAACAGTTCGGAGTAGCCCAGGATAACCAGATAATCCACGCCCATGGGCAGCACGTCCGCCTCCGGGATGAAGAACCGGAAGATGGGCGCCGCGCAGAACACCAGCAGCGCGGTGCAGAAAATGCCCCAGATGGTCATCAGCAGAAAAGCAGCGCCAAAGCCCTTCCGTGCCCGGCGCAGGTTGCCTGCGCCGCAGTTCTGGGCGATGAAGCTGTTCACCGCGGCGGCAAAGCCGTCGGCGGTCATCCAGCTGATGGACTCGATCTGGCTGCCCACCTTCTGCACAGCCACCGCCGCGTCGCCCCAGCCGGCCACCAGGCGGGCAATGATCATGCCGATGATGGGAAAGATGATGTTCATGGCGGTGGCCGGACCGCTGACCTTGGAGATGGCCGCCAGCTCACTGCGGGCGGCGGGCCGTTTCAGATGAACGTGGGCGAACAGGGTCTGGTCCTGCACGGCGTAGCGGGTCAGCAGGGCAAACACGATCCCCTGCGCGATGACGGTTGCCACCGCAGCGCCCGCCACGCCCCATTTGGGGATGGGCCCAAACCCGAAGATGAGCAGCGGGTCCAGCACAATGTTGGCGCCTAGGCCCACCGCCATGGCGAAGAAGGGGGTGCGGCTGTTGCCGGTGGCGTTGATGAGAGCCACCAGCACCTGATTGATAAACGAAAAGAACATGCCAAAGCCCACAATGATGAGGTAAGCCCGGGCCTGGGCCTCCACCTCGGCGCTGTTCAGGCGGAAGAAGCCGATCAGCGGCCCCGCCCCCACAAACATCACCACCGTGTAGACCAGCGACATCACGCCGCCCATCTGCAGCGCCGCGGCGGCATAGCGCCCGGCGGCTTCGATGTTGCCCGCGCCAATGCTCTGGGCCACCTTGACCTGGCCGCCCATGCGGGGCAGCACCGCCATGCCGTTGGAAAGCCACATGAACATGCCCGCCGCGCCCACAGCGGCCACAGCGCCCGCGCCCACCCGGCCGATCCAGATCATGTCGACCAGGTTGTAGGCCATCTGCACCAGCTGGCTGCCCATGATGGGCAGCGCCAGCAACGTGAGCGAGCGCAGGATGTTCCCTTTCAAAAGATCCACTTGTCTTGCCATGGTTCCCCTCTTGTCTCCTTGGTAAAAAAAATCGTGTTTCAGCGCACCGTCACGCCCAGCAGGCGGGCCAGTTCCGCCGCCTGCCGCACATTGACCGCGGCGCCCTTGAGTTCCGTGGCGGTGTCGCTCACCACCACGCCCTCCAGCTCGCTGTCGGTGAAGTCCAGCCCCGCCAGCGGCGTTTTGAAAAAGCTGGTGCGAAAAAATTTGCTGTGTGCCAGAGAAAGGCCCTTGTGCCGCCATTCGCTGAGGCTGGCGGCGGAAAAATCGCACTCCTCCAGGCGCACGTTTTCAAGGCTGGCGCCGGTGAAGTTTGCCTCGGTGAAGTTGCACTCCTCCAGCCGCACATGGGCCAGGCGGCAGTCCGGCAGGGAGGCCGCCAGCGCCTTCACGCCCCGCAGCCGGCAGCGCAGAAAATAGACCTCGGCGGCCTGGACCGCCGAAAGTTCACAGTTCTTCAGTTCCGAATCCACAAAACTGGCCGCCCGCAGACCGGCCCCGGTGAAGCGGCAGCCCTCGAACAGGCACTGCTCAAAGCGGACCTCGCGCAGGTCCTCACCGCAGAGGTCCAGCCCGCAAAACCGCCAGCGGGTCAGAGGCTCCTGCCTCGCGGCGGCCATGGCGATGAGTTCTTCGCCCCGTTCCGCCGTTTCCAGCCGCTCGGGCAGCGACGGCGGCAGGATGGGCTTTTCTCTCATTTTCGTTCCTCCTCTAAACACAGGCAAAGGGAACGGCCGGCAAAGCCGGCCGTTCCCTGCATGGTCTGCCTTTGGGAAACGATCACTTCCACAGCGGGGTGGGATACAGCCCGTCGGCCACCTTCTTGGCCAGAGCCTCCACAACGCCGGGCTTGTCCTCCTTGTAGGTCACGCCGTACCACTTGTCGGCGCTGTGCAGCACAGTCACCACGGCGGTGCCCTCGGTGAGCATCTGGCCCACCACGGTGGGCAGCAGGAACTCGGTCTTCAGGGGGTTGGGGGTGTTGGCCAGCTCCTGCATGAAGGGCACGAAGCGGGTCTTCAGCTCGCCCACGAAGCTGGGGTCAAAGCCCCACAGGTTCATGGAAACGGGGGTGTCCACGGGCACGTCGGTCCAGGTGGCGCCGTCATCCTCGGTGAAGTGGATGCCGCCCTCGTAGGTGCCGATCTTGGTGCGCTCCACCACGTTGACCAGATGGCCGTCCGCGCTGACCTGGCACAGGCCGCGGGCCACGGTGCCATGCTCGGTGACGGTGCTGTCCAGCCGGTAGGCCACCATGCCGTACTTACCCACGCCGCAGTCGTCGCTGGCCAGGTAGTCATAGATGGTCTTGAAAGCGGAGGGGCCGTAGTAGTCGTCGGCGTTGATCACGGCGAAGGGAGCGTCCAGCACGTCCCGGGCAGCCAGGATGGCATGGCCGGTGCCCAGGGGCTTCTCGCGGCCTTCGGGCAGGGTGCAGCCTTCGGGCAGGTCCTCCAGCTGCTGGTAGGCGTAGCGCACTTCCATGAATTTCTCGGCGCGCTGGCCAACGGTCTCCTTGAACGCTTCTTCGATCTCGTGCTTGATGATGAACACCACGGTCTCGAAGCCGGCGCGCTTGGCGTCGTAGAGCGAGTAGTCCATGATGACCTCGCCGCTGGGACCCACCGGGTCGATCTGCTTGAGGCCGCCGTAACGGCTGCCCATACCGGCCGCCAGCACCACTAAGATAGGTTTCTTCTGCATGTTCATTATCTCCCTTCGTTGATTCACGTGTTGTGTATCGCTCAGCCCTTATAGCCGTTGGGGTTCATGCTCTGCCACTTCCAGCTGTCGGCGCACATCTCTTCAATGCCGTACTGCGCCACCCAGCCCAGCTCGTTTTTGGCCTTGGCGGGGTCGGCGTAGACAGAGGCGATATCGCCGGGACGGCGGGGGTCGATCACATAGGGCAGGGTCTTGCCGCAGGCCTTCTCATAGGCCTTGATGACCTCCAGCACGCTGTAGCCCTTGCCGGTGCCCAGGTTGCAGATGAACAGGCCGGGCTTCTGCTCCAGTTTCTTGATGGCGGCCACATGGCCCTTGGCCAGGTCCACCACATGGATGTAGTCGCGCACGCCGGTGCCGTCCGGAGTGGGATAATCGTTGCCGAACACATGCACCTTTTCCAGCGCGCCCACGGCCACCTTGGCGATGTAAGGCACCAGGTTGTTGGGAATGCCGTTGGGGTCCTCGCCGATCAGGCCGCTCTTGTGGGCGGCATCGGCAGCCTCCACGGCGCGGTGGTGGGCGGGCTCACCATCGGCGTGGCTGAGATGCTCTTTGCCGGCCTGATGCCCACCAGCGTCACCGCCTACCGGGATGCCTTCGTGTTTATAGTGCTCATTCTGGTGCTGCT
>DXFW01000016.1 GCA_019114225.1 Candidatus Allofournierella pullicola
CTGCGCTGGAACTATCTGCCCACCGCCATCTGCCCCGGCGGCCTGAAAGCGGTGGTCCCGGCGGTGGTGGGCACTTCCAACACGGCCACCCTGGTGTTGAACCTCACCGGTGCGGCGATGAAGAAGCCCCACATTCCTGTGTTCATCACGGTGGTGGCCTGGGCCGCGGGCCCGAACGGTCTGCTCAAGACCACCGGCACCATGGAGCTGCAGCTCCACCGCCCCGGCCTGGAGGCCGAGCGCACGGCGGACGGCGGGCTGAAGGTCACCCTTTACACCGACGGCAATCTGGACGGTGTGGCTGAAAAGGTGGTCCTGAAACCGGCGCAGTACACCTGCACCGAAGAGGCGGACGGCTCCCTTGCCATCGAGGCAAAGCCCCCCTACAAGGGAAGCTGCCGCCTGGAAGCCGGAGAGCAGGCGTGAGCCGCCTGGCCGCAGGCGAAAACAAAAAGGGACCCGCCGCTTTCGCGGCGGGTCCCTTCATTTGTGCAGCGCGGTCAGAACGGATCGTCCTCGTCGGTGTCGTACACCGGGATATAATCGGGCCGGCTCTCCCGCAGCAGGGCCAGGCCGAAAATCACGGCCCCGGCGGCCAGCAAAAGCATCACCAGTTTGCCAAGCAGTTTCATGGAACGCGACCTCCTTTTGTATCGAAAGCGGGCGGGGCGGTGCCCGTCGCTTGAACGCACTTCTCTTGCTACATAGTATACCACATTTCCGGCCGTTTGTGCAAACAGTTTTTGCGCCCTGCCCAATGGGGAAAAATGGCCGAATATTCGGGATGATAGGACACATCGAAACGGTTGACTTGAAGAAGAAAAATGCTAAAATAAAAATAATGGGCATTTTGCGGCCGCCAGCCGGGCGGCACGTGCCCGAGACCAACAGAAATGGGGGATCGTTCAACTTATGTTGAAAAAGCTAAAGCGCGCGGCGCTGGGCGCCCGCGTCCCGCATGAGAAGGGGACTGCCGGAATGGAAACGGTCAAAATGCCCGTTCCCACCAAGGTGGTCCTTCCCATGCAGCAGCACATCGGCGCGCCCTGCACGCCGGTGGTGAAGAAGGGCGACACCGTGCAGGTGGGCACCCTGGTGGGCAAAGCCGAGGGCTTTGTCAGCGCCAACATCTACTCCGGTGTGTCCGGCACTGTCACCGGTGTGGACAGCGTGCGTCTGTCCAACGGCAGCTTCTGCCCGGCGGTGACCATCCAGCCCGACGGTGAGCAGACCGTTGACCCGGCGGTGAAACCGCCCGTCGTGACCGACAAGGAAAGCCTGATCGCTGCGGTGCAGGCCTGCGGCCTTGTGGGCCTGGGCGGCGCCGGCTTCCCCACCGCCGTGAAGCTGAGCCCCAAGACCCCGGTGGACACCCTGGTCATCAACGGCGCCGAGTGCGAGCCGTATCTGACCGCCGACGCCCGGGAGTTTTTGGAGAACAGCGAGACCGTGATGAGCGGTATCGAAGCCGTGATGAAGCACCTGGACATCAAAAAGTGCGTCATCGGCATCGAGCGCAACAAGCCCGAGTGCATCGACCTGATGTGCAGCCTGGCCAAGGGCGTGGCGGGCGTGGAGGTCAAGCCTCTGCCCAGCCGCTACCCCCAGGGCGCTGAGAAGGTGCTCATCGAGTCCGCCACCGGCCGCGAGGTGCCTCAGGGCGGTCTGCCTGCCGACGCGGGCGTGATCGTGCTGAACGTCACCACCGTGTCCACCATCGGCAAGTATCTGGCCACCGGCATGCCGCTGGTCACCCGCCGCATGACCGTGGACGGCGACGCTGTGAAGGAGCCCAAGAACGTGGAAGTCATCGTGGGCACCCTCCTCCAGGAGGTGCTGGATTTCTGCGGCGTCAAAGAGGGCGTGAGCGTTGGCAAGATGATCATGGGCGGCCCCATGATGGGCGTTGCCGTTGCCGACCCTGCCACTCCGGTGCTCAAGCAGAACAACGGCCTGCTGGTGTTCAGCGAGGCGAAGGCCACCCTGCCCGCGCCTCAGCCCTGCATCCGCTGCGGCCGCTGCATCGACGCCTGCCCCATGGGCCTGGAGCCGGTGCGCATTGCCGGCGCCTTCACCAAGAAGGACGCCGAAGCCCTGGACAAGCTCTGCATTGATCTGTGCATGCTGTGCGGCAGCTGCAGCTACGTCTGCCCCGCCAAGCGGCCTGTCACCCAGACCATGAGCCTGGCCAAGGATTTTGCCAAGAAGGAGGCGAACAAGTAATATGGAAAACCGTCTGAAAGTTACCGCCTCGCCTCACATTCAGGATAACTCCAGCACCCGCAAGCTGATGCTGAACGTGATCATCGCCCTGCTGCCCTGCGTGGTGGCCAGCACCATCATCTTTGGTGCCCGCACCCTGCTGGTGTGCGGCGTGACCGTGGCGGCCAGCGTGCTGTTCGAGTATCTGTATTGCCATCTGATGAAGAAGCCCAACCCGGTGGGAGACCTCTCCGCCGTGGTCACCGGCCTGATCCTGGCGCTGAACATGCCTGTGTCCATGCCCCTGTGGATCGCCATCGTGGGCGCTTTCATCGCCATCGTCATCACCAAGCAGCTGTTCGGCGGCATTGGCATGAACTTTGCGAACCCCGCCCTGGTGGCCCGTATCGTTCTGTTCACCGGCTTTGCCAGCCGCATGACCGCCTGGGTCTACCCCGCCAAGGCCACCCGCACCCTCACCATGATGGGCGTTGACGCCGCCACCGGCGCCACCCCCCTGCAGGTGGAAGGCGGCGTGGGCAAGTACCCGCTGATGGACCTGTTCATGGGCGTGCACGGCGGCGTTATGGGCGAGACCTGCGCCCTGGCCATCCTGATCGGCCTGGCCTGGCTGCTCATCACCCGCACCATCACCGCCACCATCCCCGTTGCCTATGTGGGCAGCTACGCTCTGTTCAGCTTCCTGCTCAACGTGGGCGAGCTGGGCGCTGCCGACGCCGGCATGCTGGTGCTGCACGAGGTGCTGGCCGGCGGCCTGCTGTTCGGCGCGGTCTTCATGGCCACCGACTATGTCACCAGCCCCTTCACCCTGAAGGGCAAGATCGTGTTTGGCATCGGCCTGGGCCTGATCACCTTCGGCATCCGGGCTTTCGGCAACATGGCCGAGGGCGTTTCCTACGCCATCCTGCTCATGAACCTGTTCGTGCCCTACATCAACGATCTGACCCGGCAGGTGCCCCTGGGCTATAAAAAACACAAGAAAGGGGCGGAAAAGGCATGAAAGGCAACACCTGGAACAACATCGTAAAGCCCATTGTGGTGCTGGGCGCCATCTGCCTGGTGGCGAGCGCGGCGCTGGCCGCCGTCAACGAAGTGACGGCCCCCATCATCAAGGCGCAGGAAGAAGCCGCCGCCAACGAGGCGTACTTCGCCGTGCTGCCCGAGGCCGACGACTTTGAGGCGGTCACCGATTACCAGACCAGCAACATCCAGGCCGTGATGAAGGCCACCAACGGCGCCGGCTGGGCCATCCAGGCCTACGGAAAGGGCTTCGGCGGCGACGTGCCCGTGATCGTGGGCTTCGACGCGAACGGCACCATCGTGGGCATCCAGTTCCTGGCCAACTCCGAGACTTCCGGCTACGGCCAGAAGCTGGTGGACGGCAGTGAAGACGGTATCAGCTTCACCCAGCAGTTCATCGGCATGAGCGAGGCGCCCGAGGTGGGCGCCAACATCGACGCCATCGCCGGCGCCACCGTTTCTTCCAAGGCCGCCGCCTCCGCTGTGACCAGCGCCATGAACTGCTTCAACGAAGTGGCTCTGGGCCAGGCCGCCGTGGTGGACGAAGGCCCCGTGACCCTCAGCCCCGAGGAAGTGCGCGCCATGCTGGCGCCGGGCGCTGCCTCCATGACCCAGATCGACGCCCCCGAGGGCCTGACCGAGGCCTGGCAGGGCGACGACGGCAGCTACGTGCTGTACGCCGAGGACAAGGGCTGGGAGTACGCAACCAGCCCCATGACCATCGCCGTGGGCTTTGACGCCAATGGCGTCATCACCGGCGTGTGGGTGGACGCTTCCACCCAGACCGCCGGCATCGGCGACGTGGCCGCCGGCGAGGACTACCTGAGCCAGTACACCGGCATCGCCAATGAGGCCGGCCTGGACGGTGTGGACACCGTGGCCGGTTCCACCCAGTCCACCGTGGGCGTCAAGAAGGCCGTGCGCAAGTGCGTGCAGGCCATCGCCCTGCTGAACCCGAACGCCGGCACTGGCGAAACCGCTGCCAGCGGCGCCGCCAGCGTGCCTGCCGACAGCGCCGCAAGCAGCGCTTCCACCACCAGCGAAGCCGCCAGCGTGCCCGCTGCCAGCGCGTCCAGCGCATCTTGAGAGAGGAGGCTGTTTGAATCATGGGTAAACTGAAAATTCTTACCGACGGCCTCGTGAAGGAAAACCCGGTGCTCCGCCTTGTGCTGGGCACCTGCCCCACGCTGGCCCTGACCACGGCGGTGTCCAATGCCTTCGGCATGGGCTTTGCGGCCACCTTTGTGCTGGTTTGCTCCAACATCGCCATCTCTGCTTTGCGCAAGGTGATCCCCGGCCAGGTGCGCCTGCCGGCTTACATCACCGTCATCGCCACCTTCGTGACCATCGTGCAGAACCTGGTCAAGGCTTACTTCCCTGACCTGGACGCCGCCCTGGGCGTGTATCTGCCCCTGATCGTGGTGAACTGCATCATCCTGGGCCGTGCCGAGATGTTCGCTTCCAAGAACGGCGTGGTGGATTCCGCGCTGGACGGCGTGGGCATGGGCCTGGGCTTCACCCTGGCTCTGCTGCTCATGAGCACCATCCGCGAGGTGCTGGGCGCCGGCACCTGGTACGGCATCCAGATCATCCCCGAGAGCATCGACCGCTTCACCTTCATGACCAGCCCCGCCGGCGGCTTCTTCACCTTCGGCCTGCTGATGGCGCTGGTGGTCTTCATCGAGACCAAGCTGGGCGACCGGAGAAAGCGCAGCGTGGGCTGCGAGGGCTGCCCCTCCAAGGGCGCCTGTGGCGCGAAAGGGGGCTGTGAATAATGGCTTTGGCTGCTATTTTCTTCACCATGATTTTGGTGAACAACTACGTTCTGGTGCAGTTTTTGGGCATCTGCCCCTTCCTGGGCGTGTCTAAAAAGCTGGACTCCGCCTTCGGCATGAGCTGCGCCGTTATCTTCGTCATGGCGCTGGCCACTGCGGTGACCTGGCCCATCCAGACCTACCTGCTGACCCCGGTGAACGCCGACGGCACCCTCAAATGGGACCTGGGCTACCTGCAGACCATCGTCTTTATCCTGGTCATTGCGGTGCTGGTGCAGCTGGTGGAGGTCATCATGAAGAAATTCATGCCTCCCCTGCACAAGGCCCTGGGCGTTTACCTGCCCCTGATCACCACCAACTGCGCCGTGCTGGGCGTCACCGTGCTGAACATCGACAACGGCTACAACTTCGCCGAGAGCATGGTGTGCGCCGTGGGCGCGGGCGTCGGCTTCATGCTGGCCATGGTGATGTTCAGCGGCGTGCGCAAGCGCCTGGAGGACGCTCAGCCCCCCAAGTGCTTTGAAGGCCTGCCCATCACCCTGGTGGCCGCCTCGGTGGCTGCTTTGAGCTTTGGCGGCTTCGGCGGCATCGTCGAGAACATCTTTGGAACTGTGTGAGGAGGCGGCTGAGATGAACATTGCACTTGCTATTGCCATCGTTACTGTGGCCGGCCTTCTGGGCTCTGTGATCCTGGTGCTGGCCGCCAAGTTCATGGCCGTGGAGGAGGACCCCCGCATCGGCGAAGTGACCTCCTGCCTGCCCGGCGCCAACTGCGGCGCCTGCGGCTACGCCGGCTGCGCCGACTACGCCAAGGCCATTGTGGAAGGCGGCGCGCCTGTGAATAAGTGCGTGCCCGGCGGCGCCAAGGCTGCCGCCGACGTGGCCGCCGTCATGGGCGTGGAGGCCGGCGCCACCGCCGCTGTGCGCGCCACCGTGCGCTGCCAGGGCAAGCCCGGCGTCTGCACCCAGATCTTCGACTACCACGGCGTTTCCAGCTGCGCCGCCGCCGCCGCTCTGTACGGCGGCCCCAAGGCCTGTGCCTACGGGTGCCTTGGCCTGGGCGACTGCGTCAAGGCCTGCAAGTTCGACGCCATCCATGTGGTGGACGGCATTGCCCATGTGGACCCCGAGAAGTGCACCGGCTGCGGCGCCTGCGCTGCCGCCTGCCCCAAGAGCGTCATCGAAATGGCCTCCGACATGGAGGAGAAGCCCCTGGTGCTGTGTCACAACACCGAGAAGGGCCCCGTGGTGATGAAGGAGTGCCAGACCGGCTGTATCGGCTGCATGAAGTGCCAGAAGACCTGCCCCAGCGAGGCCATCAAGGTCACCAACTTCCTGGCCAGCATTGACTACTCCAAGTGCACCGGCTGCGGCCAGTGCGTGGAAGTCTGCCCCAAGCACGTCATCGTGCGCGCCTGAGCAGAAGCCTGAAAGCAAAATAAAAGACCCGCCCCGGAATTTCCGGGGCGGGTCTTTGAATATCAAAATCATTTTTTCAGATACTTGATACAGGCCAGGATGACCAGCACGCAGGCCGCCGCCTGCAGCAGGGCGAGCGCAACGCCGAACAGCCCGGCAAGCCCGGTGAACAGGCCCATGAGATGGGGTGCAGCAGACATCAAATCCCTCCTTCAACGGCTCAGCCGCGGTCCTCCATGGGCACATACTCCCGATGGGGCTGCACCGCCATGTAGGCCGGGCGGATGATCTTGCCCATGTTGATGAGCTCCTCCATGCGGTGGGCGCTCCAGCCCGCCACACGGGCGATGGCGAAGATGGGGGTGAACAGCTCGGTGGGCAGGCCCAGCATGCGGTACACAAAGCCGCTGTAGAAGTCCACGTTGGCGGAAACGCCCTTGTAAATTTTGCGCTTCTCGCTGATGACCTGGGGCGCAAGGCGCTCCACGGCGGAGTAGAGGGCGTACTCCTCGTGCATGTGCTTTTCCTCGGAGAGCTGCTCCACAAAGCCCCGCAGCAGGGTGGCGCGGGGGTCGCTGATGGAATACACCGCGTGGCCCATGCCGTAGATAAGGCCGCTCTTGTCGAACCGCTGGCCCTCCAGGCAGCCCAGCAGATAGGCGCGGATCTCGTCCTCGTCGGTCCAGTCTTTCACGCTGGCCTTCAGGTCCTCAAACATCTGCACCACCTTGATGTTGGCGCCGCCGTGGCGGGGGCCCTTCAGGCTGGCCAGCGCGGCGGCCATGCAGCTGTAGGTGTCGGTGCCGGAGCTGGTGACCACATGGGTGGTGAAGGTGGAGTTGTTGCCGCCGCCGTGCTCCGCGTGCAGCACCAGGCACAGGTCCAGAATGTGGGCCTCCAGCGTGGTGTACTGGCCGTCCGGCCGCAGCAGGGTGAGGATGTTCTCCGCGGTGGACAGGTCCGGCCGCGGGGTGTGGATGTAGAGGCTGTTGCCGTTCTTGTAGTGGTTGTAGGCCTGGTAGGCGTACACCGAGATGAGCGGGAAGATGGCAATGAGGTCAATGCACTGACGCACCACATTGGCCAGGGAGATGTCGTCCGACTTGTCGTCGTAGCTGGCCATGGTCAGCACGCAGCGGGCCAGGGTGTTCATCATGTCGCTGCTGGGGGCCTTGAGAATGACGTCCCGCACAAAGTTGGTGGGCAGGCTGCGGTAGAAGGCCAGCTGTTCGTTGAAGGCCTTCAGCTGCTCCGCGGTGGGCAGCTGGCCGAACATCAAAAGGTAGGCCGTCTCCTCAAAACCGAAGCGTTTGTCGCGGATGAAGCCGCCGGTGAGTTTTTCCACCGGATAGCCCCGGTAGTACAGCTCGCCCTCGCAGGGCACCTTTTTGCCGTCCACCACCTTGCTGCTGATGATCTCGCTGATCTCCGTCAGGCCCGCCAGCACGCCGGTTCCGTCCAGGTCGCGCAGGCCGCGCTTGACGTTGTAGCGCACATAGTCCTCTTTGTTGATCTGGTTGTTGGAAAGGCACACTTCCGCCAGCGCCTCCAGCTCGGGGGTAATGCGGGAGTAATCCGAAAATTCCGCCATGATAAACGCCTCCTTTTCCCCGCGGCATGTGCCGCATTTTTTGCATTCGCAATTATACTTTATTTTGTAATTATACCACAGAATGGCATTTGAGGTGTGACGAATTTTTGAACGCACCGCCCATGCATTTGTCTGCGAAAAAAGTGGCGTAAAAATCAAAAAAACTCTTGCATTTTCTTTGCCGCCTTGCTATAATAGATAAGCACTCGATTGAGCGCGGAAACATGTGGGAGTGTTCCCGAGCGGCCAATGGGGGCAGACTGTAAATCTGTTGCATAATTGCTTCGGTGGTTCGAATCCACCCGCTCCCACCAACAAGACCCCCCTGCCGTATCCCGGCAGGGGGTTCTTGTTTTGTGGCACGAGCGGTTGAGATGAGAACAGCACGTCCCGGCCGGGGGCCGGGGAAAAACAGCCCGGTGGGCTGTTTTTCAGTGCGCGGCTTGCGAATCCACCCGCTCCCACCAAAAAGCGACCGGTAAATGCCGGTCGCTTTTTCTTTGTTGCGAGGCGGGCTTTTTCCGGCATATCACATGAATAAGGATAGTTGGATCACGGTTGCCCTGGATGGCAGTGCCCCGGATGAAAAAATAAAAATGCTGCTCAGCGAAAGTTATAATGCAACTACATCAAAGACGGGGCGCAAGAGAAAGCAATGAGTGTTCTGATGGGCTCTGTCTGACCGTTGAAAGAACAGACCGGGCGCAGGATGCTTACGAAGCTGTATAAAAGCGCATATGGAGCAAAATGGTCGCCCCCCTGCCGCACCCCGGCAAGCCCGTCCGGGGTCAGCGTGCGGTCCAGCTCACGGTACATGCAGCGGATGGCTTGGGTGAGATAATTTGTACTGGGCGGCCTTCCCGGACGTGTAGTTCCGGCAGCAGAGCTGGGCCGGAATGAGCGAAAGCGCCTGGGCGATGTGGATGAAGCTGCCCGGGGTGCAGCCGTCCTCCAAAGCGTCAAACAGCAGCTGGAACATAAACGAGAGGCGGTTTTCCTCCGTCGGGGAAGCGGCCCTACCCGGCGCTTTTCCAGGGGGTAAAGGGATAGTGTCCTCCCTTTTGAAGTGCACCCACAAAAGGCTCCGGGGGCCCTCCAAGCCGGCCTGGCAGCGGTGAGGCCTGCCGGGGCAACTGATACGCCCACTGCCAGCCGGGCGTGCGCCCGGTGCCCTATGAGCACAACTTCAAAGCCTGCGTTTGAACAAAAGCAGCGTTTCGCCTTTGCTGAAGGCGGAACGCTGCTTTTTCCGTGACCTATTCATTTTCGGCCGGGCCGCTTTGCGCGCGGCGGTATTCGGTGGGGGTCATGCCGGCGTGCTTTTTGAAAAAATTCGAGAAGTAGCAGATGTTCTTGAAGTCGAACAGGCTTGCCACCTCCCGGATGGGCAGGTCGGTGCTGCCCAGCACCTTTTTCGCCTCCCGTATCTTCATGCGGTGAAAGTCCGCCATGGGGCTGACCCCGTACTCCGCGCGGTAGAGCTTTTTGGCATAGGTCACCGAAATGTGGAACACCTCCGCCAGCTGCCCAAGACTCAGGGTGGAGTGGGTGTGGGCCTGGAGATAGGCACGCATTTCTTCCGCCGGACCCGACGGCTCCTGGTGGGGCGTCACCTCATCCTGCCCGCGGGGGCGGCGGCCGCCGGACTCGCTGCGGAACAAAAGAAGCATGAGCTCTTCCAAACGGTTCTTGATGAGCTGCTCGCAGCCGAAGGGCGCGGTGGCTTTGCGCCGCAGGATACGCCCGTCCTGCGGGTGGGGCGTTACGTCAAATCCGCGGGCGGCCTCGTCCACGATACGCTCCATCAACTGGCGGCACTCCTCCGGGGCGGAGATGAGCAGCTCGTCGAATTTTTCCATCAGCAGCGAAGCGCACCGGAAGGAAAACACCCACAGCTCTGCCCCGTGACGGCCGTTGCCATACAGAACATGGAATTTGCCCGGGCGGAAAAAGGTGATCTGCCCCTGTTTGAGTTCGTAGAAGTTGTTTTTTGTGTAAATGTAGGAACTGCCCAGCGCCGCGTACTGAAACTCCCAGAAATCGTGGCGCTCGCCCTCGAAGGCGTAGTGCTTGCCAATCTCCAGCCGGGACGCGTTCACCACCCGGTCGATCCGGATCACGTCCCGCAGCGAAACATGCTTGTAATCTTCCACTTCTGTGTCCTTTTTTATAAATTTTAATGTCTTTCTTTGTATTGTAACCCGGCGGGTCAGCAAATACAATAGGAACAGGAGAGAACACTTCGGGCGGCGCCGCCCGCGGAAAGGAGCGGTCACGATGACCCATCGGGAGAATTTTCTGGCGGCTATGCGCCGCCGGCCCTGCGAGAGGGTGCCTTTTCAATTTTCCTTCTGCGATTCGCTGAAGGAGGAGCTGCTGCGCCGCTGCGGCACCGACGACGTGGTGCAGGCCTTTGACATGCCGGTGCAGTATGTGGAGCTGCCCCCGCCGGAGGTAATGCCGGACTACACCGCCTACCACAAAAACGCCGCCGAGCTGAGCTTCATCGACGAGTGGGGCGTGGGGCACAAGCGGGGCAGCGTGGCCCACTTCACCCATTTCTATTCGCCCATGGCGGACTTCACCACCCCCGAGGAGGTGGAAGCCTACCCCTTCCCGGACGTGCTGAACGAGGCACGCTGGGCGGATGTGGCCCGTCAAGTGGAAAAGGCCCACAGCGAGGGCCGGGCCGCCGCCTACTTCGCGGTGCAGGTGTTTGAGCCGGCCTGGTATCTGCGGGGGCTGGAGAACATGCTGATGGACTTTCTCACCGACGAGGAGATGGCCGCCGCCTGCATGGACAAGATGTGCCGTATCCAGTGCGAGATCGCCCGGCGGGCGGCCCGCTGCGGGGTGGACATGGTGGTGTTCGGCGACGACGTGGGCAGCCAGCGGTCGCTGATGATGAGCCGGGAGGTCTGGCGGCGCTGGGTCAAGCCCGCCACCGCCGCCACCATCGCCGCCGCCAAGGCGGAAAACCCCGAAGTAATCGCCATGTACCACTCCGACGGGGTCATCGACGAGATCATCCCCGAACTCATCGAGATCGGCGTGGAGGTGCTCAACCCGGTGCAGCCGGAGTGCATGGACCCGGTGAAGGTGAAGGAGCTGTACGGCGACCGGCTGTCCTTTTTGGGCACGGTGGGCACCCAGACGGTAATGCCCTTCGGCACGCCGGACCAGGTGCGGGACACGGTGCGCCGGATGATCGAGACGGTGGGCCGGGGCGGCGGCCTGACCATCGCCCCCACCCATATGCTGGAGCCGGAGGTGCCCTGGGAGAACATCGAGGCCTTCCTCTCGGCGGTGAAGGAGTTCAGCGGCTATTGAACGCAAAAAGAGAGCGTCCCCACAAGCGGGAACGCTCTCTTTTGTTATGTGGTTTGAAGGGCCAGCGGAGCCACCGCGTAGCCGTCCACCAGCTGCGCCGGGCCCACGGCCACCGGGATGAGCCGGGCGAAGATGGGGCCTTCCGGCACGAAGGAATGATACTCGCCGTTCTCGCCGCAGGGGTCCGCCCCCAGTTTTGCCATCTCGGCCAGCAGCTCTTCGGTGAGGAGCCGGCCGGCGAAATCGGCGGGCAGGCGGCGGGTGTCCGTCACCGTGACGATGGGCTTGAAGCCGCTGGCGAGGCACTCCTTCGCCAGCGCCAGCCGCTCCTCCTGCCACAGGGGGAAGCAGGCCTCAAGGCCCACGGCCCGGCAGCGCTCGCTGCACCAGTCCAGATGGCCCTGGATGTCGATGTCGCCAAAAACGCAGGCGGCGGCCCCCCGCGCCTTTTCTTCGGCCAGCGCCGCCTCAAAGGCGGCGGCGTATTCCGGGCCGGTGGTGCGGATAAGCCGCACCGGCACCCCCACCGACCGCTCCACCTCCGCCAGCACCTCGGCGGGAATGCCGTGGAACCAGGAGCGGCCCCGGTCCACGTTGTAGGTGATGAGCAGCGCCTGCAGCTTCATGCCGCTTTGCAGGGCGCGGTGGATGGCAAGGACGCTGTCCTTGCCGCCGCTGTAGGAGGCCACGAACCGCAGCCCGGGAAGAACTTTGTTCATTCGGCCCCTCCTTCCAGAATCTCCATCAGCGCGTCCATGTCCAGGCTCTTTTCCAGCTCATCGGCCAACAGGTCGAACTGGGCAGCCTGGAAGTCCTCGGCGCTCATGCCCTCGGGCACAAGGGCGGCCAGCGCGTCGCGGGTGAGGGTGGCCGCCCCGGGCAGGGCGTCCTCGTCCTCCAGCCGCAGCTCCAGATGGGGCACAACGCCCAGCACCGGCACGCCGCACACCTCTTCCATCATCCGCCGACCCTCGCCGAAGGAAGCGGCGTCGCCGTAAAAATCGTTGACGATAAGCCCCTTCACCAGCGCCCGTTCCTCCGGGGCCAGCAGGGCCAGGGTGCCGTAGAGGGCCGCGAAGGCCCCGCCCCGGCGGATGTCCGCCACCAGCAGCACCGGGCAGTGGGCATAGAGGGCAAAGTCCATGTTCACGATGTCGCCGGTGCGCAGGTTCAGCTCCACCGGGCTGCCCGCCCCCTCGGCCACCACCGCTTCAAAGCGCTGTGCCAGCCGGTCGTAGGCCCGGCGGGCCGCTGCGCGGCAGGCGTCCCGCTCAAAGCGGGGCACGGCCGCGCCGTCCACCACCGCTTCGCAGCCGCCGTGGCGGGGAATGAGCAGCACCGGGCTCATATCCGGCTCGGGGTCAAGGCCGCAGGCCGCCGCCGCGATGGCCTGGCTGCGGGCCATCCGCCGCCCGTCGGGCAGAAGATGGGCGTTGTCGGAGATGTTCTGGGCCTTGAAGGGGGCCACCCGCAGCCCCCGCCGGCGCAGAAGCCGGCAAAGGCCGATGACCAGCGTGCTTTTGCCCACGCCGGAGGCGGTGCCCAGCACCATCAGGGTTTTCGCGTTCTGTTCCATGGCGTTCACCGGGCGGGGTAGTTGCGGCTGACGTAGGGCACTTCATCCACCCCTTCCACCTCGTTGAGGTGGAGGGCCAGATAGAAGAAGTAGCCCGAGAGCAGGTTCGCCAGGTCCAGCAGGCGGTCGGGCACTTCGTGGCCCTTTTCCACCCAGCGGTAAATAAGCCGCACCAGCTGCTTGCCCTGCACCCGCAAAAGATGCGCCACGCAGGCGGCCTCGCACCCCTGGGTCAGCACGAACAGCTTGCAGCGCTCGCCGCAGCGGGCTTTCCAGCCGGCGGCCAGCTCCAGCAGGTGGGCGCACTCTTCCTCGGTGACGGTGAGGCGGGTGCGCAGGGTGGGGTTCATGTGGTAGATGAGCTCGCACACCCACAGCAGTTCCGCCTTCAGAGCCTCGTCCTTCACCAGCGAGCGCAAAAGGCCGGTGCGGCTGGTCATCTCGTCGGTGAGCAGCTCAAAGTCGCAGCGCAGGTCCTCGCCCGCGTCGCACAAAAAGGGATAGGCCTCGTAAGGGCTTCGGTACAGGCTCATTTCAGTTCCTCCCATCGCGTCAGCGAGCGGCGCATGTAGCCGCCCACATCCATCTGATACACCCGGTTCAGCGCCGCCGGGTCAAACTCCGCCGCGGGGCCAAAGTACTGCGCCTGCCCATCCTCCATGAACAGGAAGAGGTCGGCCAGGTCCAGCGCCAGGTTCACGTCGTGGAGCACCCCCACCACGCAGCGGCCCTCCCCGGCGGCCCAGTCCTTCAGTTCCTGCACCAGCTCCACCTGGTATTTCAGGTCCAGATGGTTGGTGGGCTCGTCTAGCAGGATGACCTGGGGGCACTGGGCAAAGGTGCGGGCCAGAAACACCCGCTGCAGCTGCCCGCCGGAAAGTTCGGTCACCAGCTTGTGGCGCAGGTGGGCCACGCCGGTGCGCTCCATGCATTCCAGCGCAATGCGCTTGTCCTCCGGCCCGGGGCCGGAAAAAGCGCCCCCCGCCTGATGGGCGTAGCGCCCCATCAGCACCGTCTCGTAGACGGAATAGGAAAAATACACGCTGCTGATCTGGCTCAGCAGAGCCACGCTCTGGGCTGCCTGCCGGCGGCTCATGGAGGCGAGGTCCCGGCCCGCCACCGACACGCTGCCCTCGTGGGGCAAAAGGCCCGCCAGCGCCCGCAAAAGGGTGGTCTTGCCGCAGCCGTTGGGTCCCAGAATGCACAGCCGCCCGCCGGACGGCACTTCGAAGGAGAGGTCTTTCACCACCGGCTCGCCGCCGTAGCCGCAGGTGAGATGTTCCGCTTTGAGCACAGGTCACCGCCTCCTTCGCCCGGCAAAATAGATGTAGATGAAAAAGGGCGCGCCGATCAGCGCCGTGATGGAGCCGATGGGAATTTCCCGCGGGGGCACCAGCGTGCGGGCCGCCAGATCGCACAGCACCATGAAAGCGCCGCCGAAAAGGGCCGCCGCCGGGATGACCCGCCGGTGGGCCGCGCCGAAGAACCGCCGCACCACATGGGGGGCAATGAGGTCCACAAAGCCGATGATCCCCACAAAGGCGGTGGCGGTGCCGGTGAGCACCGCAATGGCAACGATGAGCACCCACTTCATCCGCCGCAGGGCAACGCCCATGGCCTGGGCCTGTTCCTCGCCGAAGGTCATCACGTCCATCTCGCGGGAAAAACGCAAAAAGAACAGGGTGCACAAAAGGGTCACGGGGGCCAGAACCGCCACCTGGCTCCACTCCTTGGAGGAAAAACTGCCCAGCGTCCACAGGCTGATCTGCTGGGCGTAGAGGGGCGACAGGGTGGAAAGCAGGCTCATGATGGCGTTCAAAAACAGCGAGGCCACCATGCCGGTGAGCACGATGGTGGTGTTGGAAAGGCTGCGGTCCAGCCGGGTGGCAAAGCCCACCACCACGACCACGGTGGCCAGCGCAAAGCAAAGGCTTACCGCGGGCAGCAAAAAGGCCCCCAGCAGCCCCGAAGATACCCCTGCCACGATGACCAGCGCCGCGCCCAGGCCCGCTCCGGCGGAAACGCCCAGCCCGAAGGGGGAGGCAAGGGGATTGCGCAGCACCGATTGCATTACCGTGCCGCTCACCGCCAGCCCCGCCCCGGTGAGGAAGGCCATCAGCACCCGGGGCAGCCGCATGTTGAACACAAGGCTGGGATAGACCGGGTCAATGCCTTCCGGCAGGGGCATGCCGAAGAGGAAATGGACCAGAATGGCGCAGACCTCATCGGGGGGGATAAAGACGCTGCCGACCCCGACGCCCAGGATGAGGGCGACGAGGGCGGCAGCAGCGAGCACGGCCATTTTAGCCGCTGTTTTCATGGCCTTATTCCGCGCTGAACAGCTCGGGATAGACGGCCTTGGCCATCTGATCCAGCGCCTTCACGATGTTGTGGTTGGACAGGGAAGAAGCCATGTTGTCGATGTAGAACACCTGCTCGTTCTGCACGGCGCTCATGCCTTCCCAGCCGCTGCGGCCCAGGATCTCGGCCACGGGATCGTCGATGTAGTTCACGTTGGTGAGGATGACGTCGGGGTCGGCGGCCACGATGGTCTCCGCTTCCACGGCCAGCCAGCCCTCCTGGTCGGCCAGCACGTTCTCAGCGCCGATGAGCTCGATCATCTCGTTCAGGAACACGCCGGTGCCGAAGCTGTACATGCTGGGGGCGGCGCCGATCTCAAAGTAGACGCTCTTCTTGTCGGTCACGGTGGCGCCGATGGCGGAAATGCGGTCCAGTTCAGCCTGCATGTCCACGATCAGGGCGTCGCCCTCGGCGGTCTTGCCCATGGCGGCGGCGATGAAGGCGATGTCCTCCTGGATGGCGGCAATGCTGTCGGCGGTGGGCACGCACAGAACGCAGACGCCCAGGTCCATCAGCTGCTGGTAGGGGTTGGACTGGTCATACAGGGTCATGTTGGAGACGAACAGCACGTCCGGCTTCAGGGCGGCCAGCTGCTCCATGTCCGGCTGCATCATGTCAAAGGTGGGCACGTCGGCGGGCAGGCCCTCCAGACCCACGCTCTGGGCGTCGTAGCCCACGATCAGGTCGCCGCAGCCCAGGGCCACCAGCGTCTCGGCAATGGACGGAGCCAGCACCACAACGGAGCCGATCTCGTCGGGGATGTTCACCTCTGCGCCGCTGGGGTCGGTGGTGGGCTTTTCGGCGGCGGGAGCCGACACAGCGGAAGAAGGAGCGGAAGCAGGCGCGGACACGGAACCGGAAGCCGGCTGGGCGGCGCAGCCCGCGACGCTGGCAGCCATAGCCAGCGCGAGGATGAGACTGAGAAGCTTTTTCATGGATTGACCTCCTGATTTTCCGGCAAAAACAAATCACCCTTCCACACACGAAAGGGTGACGTTTGCCAAAAAAAAACAGTGCAATTCATCCATCGTGAAGTGTACCAAAGCAGGCTCAGCGATCCGACTTAGCGCGCACACCTGCGCGCATTACGGTGGCGGGACCGTGCGGGATTCTCACCCGGCTTCTCTGAACAATGCCTGCCTTTTTATGCGAAAGTGCCATTCGGTTTTGCTCTCGTTTTGTCATGCGGAAAAAGCGGCCGCATGTACCTTCATTATATGAAGGATGACCCTGCAAGTCAAGGGAAGCCGGGCGCAAAAAGGCCGCCGCTGGTCTAAAGCGGCGGCCGGTCTTCAAACGGTCTCAGCCCTTGTAGCCCACGGCGTCGGCCAGCTCCTGGTCGATCACCACATACACGTTCTCGTGCATTTTCAGCATGGTGCTGGGGTTGTGGGTGGTGATGGCGTCGTCCATCACCAGGCCGCGGATGGCGTCGGTCTTGGCCAGGCCGGTGGCGATGAGCACCACGCACTTGGCGGCCAGGATGTCGCCCATGCCCATGGTGATGGCGGTGGTGGGCACATCTTCCTTCTTCTCAAAGAAGCGGGAGTTGGCCTGGATGGTGCTCTCGGTGAGCTTTTCGATGTGGGCGGTGGCGTGCAGCACGTCCGCCGCCTCGTTGAACGCGATGTGGCCGTTGTTGCCAATGCCCAGCAGCTGCAGGTCGGCAACGCCGCCCTCACGCACCTTGGCCTCCAGCGCGGCGGCGTTGGCCTCGGGGTCGCCCATGCCCTGCGCCACATAGGTGTTGGCCTTGTCGATGTTGATGTGGTCGAACAGGTTGGTGTTCATAAAGTAGCGGTAGCTCTGGTCGTGGGTCTCGGGGATACCGCAGTATTCGTCCAGGTTCACCGTGCGCACCTTGGAAAAATCAACCTTGCCGGCTTTGTTCGCCTCGATGAGCTTTTTGTACATGGGCACGGGGGTGCCGCCGGTGGCGAGGCCCAGCTTGCAGTCGGGCTTCTCGTTGACCAGCCGGCAGATCATGTCGGCCACATAGGCGCAGCTCTCATCATAGCTCTTGGTCACGACGACGTTCATGGTAAGCACTCCGTTCTTTGTATGTTTTTTTCACGCCGGCCCACAGCCGGCAGAACTTCTACTCTAATCATACCGGGTCCCGCCCCAAAAGAAAAGCCCCGAAAGGCTTTATTTTTTGCACTGGGCCCGGCCGTCAGACATACAGCTCCTTCTCCAGCGGCAGGGGAGAGGCGCTTTGCACCGGCGCGGCGGCAGCGCGGAACGCGGCGGGCGTCTGGCCGGTGGCCTTTTTGAACACCCGGCACAGATAGTTTGCGCCGGAAAAACCGCACAGGCTTGCCACCACCTCCAGCGGATATTCCCGCCTTGCCAGCAGCAGCTTTGCCGCCTCCAGCCGCACCCCGGTGAGATACTGCCCGGGCGTTATGCCCATGGCCGATTTGAAGGCCCGCACCAGGTGGCTCTTGCTCACCCCCAGCGAGGCGCTCAGTTCCTCCACGCCGTACAGCCCGGCGTAGTGCGCCCGGATCTGCGCCACCGCCTCGGCCACCAGCGGCGGCAGGGCCGTGCCCGCCGCGTCCGCCGGGGCCAGCTCGCACAAAAGCCGGTAGCACAGCTCCCCCTGCAGCGCCGGCCCCGCTTCTGCCAGCGCCGCCACCAGCCCCGCCGCGCCGGGGCAGCTTGCCCCGTCTGCGAACATGGGCTTTTCCAGCCCTTCCAGAAACATCCCGGCGGCCAGCCCCCCAAGGCGCACCGCCAGCAGATGGCAGTTTTCGGCGGGCACAAGGCGCACCGGCCCCGCCGCCACCAGCAGGCTGCCCGCTCCCGCCAGGCGCGCCTCGTCGCCGTCCAGCGCGCACCGCCCGCTGGAGAGCACCCCGGCCCAAAGGCCGCCGCCCTTCAGGGTCAAAGGCAGGCTGAACTGCTCGTCCGCCACTTCCTCCAGGCGGGCCACCCGTTCACAGTCGAAAATCAATTTTCAACACCACACATCAATAAAATGCTATTTCAATCGGGAAAATGTCTGTTATTATTATATTAGATGGTAAATGTGAGGTCAACTCACATCAACAAAATGAATAATCAAAGGAAAGGGAGTTTTCGCCAATGGCAAGCATTAGCTTACAGCACATCTACAAGATCTACCCCGGCGATGTGACCGCCGTCAAGGACTTCAACCTGGAGATCGCGGACAAGGAGTTCATCATCCTGGTCGGCCCCTCCGGCTGCGGCAAGTCCACCACCCTGCGTATGATCGCCGGCCTGGAAGAGATCAGCAAGGGCGAGCTGTACATCGGCGACCGCCTGGTGAACGACGTTCCCCCGAAGGACCGCGACATCGCCATGGTGTTCCAGAACTACGCTCTGTATCCCCACATGACCGTGTACAAGAACATGGCCTTTGGTCTGGAGCTGCGCAAGACCCCGAAGGACGAGATCGACAAGCGCGTGCGTGAGGCCGCCAAGGTCCTGGACATCGAGCACCTGCTGGACCGCAAGCCCAAGGCTCTGTCCGGTGGTCAGCGTCAGCGCGTGGCCCTGGGCCGCGCCATGGTCCGCAACCCGGCCGTCTTCCTGCTGGACGAGCCTCTGTCCAACCTGGACGCCAAGCTCCGCACCAGCATGCGCACCGAGATCATCAAGCTGCACCAGAAACTGGCCACCACCTTCATCTACGTTACCCATGACCAGACCGAGGCCATGACCATGGGCGACCGTATCGTGGTTATGAAGGACGGTATCATCCAGCAGGTCGACACCCCGCAGCACCTGTACGATCTGCCCTGCAACATGTTTGTTGCCGGCTTCATCGGCAGCCCCCAGATGAACTTCCTGGACGCCACCCTGGGCAAGGAAGGCAACGACTACTTTGTGGACATCAGCGGCGACAAGATCGTTCTGCCCGCCGAGAAGACCGCCGACGGCAAGCTGGACGCTTACGTGGGCAAGGCCGTGAAGGCCGGCGTCCGTCCCGAGGACATCAAGGACGACGAGGAGTTCGTGGCCAAGCACAGCGGCTGCAAGCTCACCGCCAGCGTGGAAGTCAGCGAGCTGATGGGCAGCGAGATCTACCTGTACCTGGACTACAAGGGCAACAAGCTCACCGCCCGCGTGGCCCCCACCTCCAAGGCGAAGAACGGCAGCGAAGTTATCGTGGCCTTCGATCCCCACAAGGTGCACCTGTTCGACCCCGAGACCGAGATCACCATCCTGAACTGAGCAAGTTCTGCAAGCAAGGCGCCGGGCGTTTGCCCGGCGCCTTTTTTTGCCCGCGCAACTGGGGCGCGCTTTTGGAAAAAACGGCGGCAGGCCAAAGGGCCTGCCGCCTGTTTTCTGTAAAAATCGATTGAATTATTACAATCAGTACAGTTTCTCCCGCTTCTGGTAGTGGGTGTGCAGCAGCTCGTGGGCCTTCTTGCCGCCGGGCTGGCCCAGGAACTCCACATACACCTTCTTCACCAGCAGGTTCTCGTGGCTCTTGCGGATGGCGCTGCGCTCGTCCTGGTCGTAAAGGGCCTTGGCACGCAGGGCCTTGATGTCGGTGAAGTTGCGCACCGGGGCGGGCTGGATGGGCTGGCCGCCGCCGTTGACGCAGCCGCCGGGGCAGGCCATGACCTCGATGAAGTCATACTGCTTTTCGCCCTTGCGCACCATGTCCAGCACCTTGCCGGCATTGGCGGTGCCGCTCACCACGCACACCCGCAGGGTCAGGTCCTCCACCTGGTAGGTGGCTTCCTTGATGGCGTCGGTGCCGCGCACGGCCTCGAATTCCACAGGGTCCACTTCCTTGCCGGTGAGGGTCTCCACAGCGGTGCGCAGCGCCGCTTCCATCACGCCGCCGGTGGCGCCGAAGATGTGGCCCGCGCCGGAGGCGTCGCCCATGGCGGGGTCAAAATCCTCATCGGGCAGGTCGTTGAAGCGCAGGCCGCTGCGGTGGATCATGCGGGCCAGCTCACGGGTGGTGATGGACACGTCCACGTCGGGAATGCCCTCGCCGGCGGCGCATTCGTCGGGGCGGCTGATCTCCATCTTCTTGGCGGTGCAGGGCATAACGCTGACGCAGTAGATGTCCCGGGGATCGAGGCCCATCTTCTGGGCGTAGTAGGTCTTGCTCAGCGCGCCGAACATCTGCTGGGGGCTCTTGCAGCTGGACAGATTCGGGATGAAGTCCGGGTGGAAGGTCTCGCAGTAGCGCACCCAGCCCGGGCTGCAGCTGGTGATGAGGGGCAGAGGGCCGCCCTCCTTCATCCGGTGCAAAAATTCGGTGGCCTCCTCCATGATGGTCATGTCGGCGGCAAAGTCGGTGTCGAACACGCCGTCAAAGCCAAGCCGGCGCAGCGCCGCCACCATCTTGCCCTGCACGTTGGTGCCGATGGGCAGGCCGAACTCCTCGCCCAGGGCCGCGCGCACGCTGGGCGCGGTCTGCACGATGACGTGGCGGGTGGGGTCGCCCAAAGCAGCCCACACCTTGTCGGTGTCGTCCCGCTCCACCAGCGCGCCGGTGGGGCAGACGTTAATGCACTGGCCGCAGCCAATACAGGTGGAATCCACCAGCTTGCCCTCGAAGGCGCAGGCGATGTGGGTGTTGAAGCCGCGCTCCACCACGTTGATGACCCCCACGCCCTGGTTCTCGGCGCAGGTGGAAATGCAGCGGCGGCAGATAATGCACTTGGAGTTGTCCTTCAAAAGGTGAGGGGCGCTGTAGTCGTCCTGACGCTCGGGCAGCACGCCCTCGAAGGAGTTGGACTTATCCACGCCGTACTGCTTGCACAGCCGCAGCAGCTCGCAGTCGCCGCTGCGCACGCAGCTCATGCAGTCCTGGTTGTGGGTGGAGAGGATAAGCTCCAGATTGGTCTTGCGGGCGGCCTGCACCTTGGGGGTGTTGGTGAACACCTCCATGCCCTCGCTCACCGGGTAGACGCAGGCGGGCAGCAGGTTTTTGGCCCCCTTCACCTCCACCACGCAGACGCGGCAGGCGCCGTTCACGCGCTGGATCTCCTTTAAGTAGCACAGGGTGGGGATGGTGATGCCGATCTCGTGGGCGGCCTCCAGGATGGTGGCGCCCGCCGGCGCTTTGCAGGGCACGTTGTTGATTTTGAGATTGACCATTTCCATTGTTTGCGTCCTCCTTTAACCCTTGCTGATGGCGCCGAAGCGGCAGGTCTCCATGCAGGCCCCGCACTTGACACACTTGAGGGTGTCGATGTTGTGGGGGTTGCGCACGCTGCCGTTGATGGCGCCCGCGGGGCAGGCCCGGGCGCAGAGGGTGCAGCCGCGGCACTTGGATTCGTCGATCTTGTAGGTCAGCAGGGCTTTGCACACCCCGGCGGGGCAGCGCTTGTCCTGGATGTGGGCCAGGTACTCGTCCCGGAAGTACTGCAGGGTGGAGAGCACCGGGTTCGGGGCGGTCTGGCCCAGGCCGCACAGGCTGTTCTCCTTGATGAACTGGGCCAGCTCTTCAATGCGTTCCAGATCGCGCATGGTGCCGTTGCCGCTGGTGATTTTTTCAAGCAGCTCCAAAAGGCGCTTGGTGCCCACACGGCAGGGGGTGCACTTGCCGCAGCTCTCGTCCACGGTGAACTCCAGGAAGAACTTGGCGATGTCCACCATGCAGGTGTCCTCGTCCATGACGATGAGGCCGCCGGAGCCCATCATGCTGCCGATCTCCATCAGGTTGTCGTAGTCGATGGGGGTGTCGATGAGGCTGGCGGGAATGCAGCCGCCGGAGGGGCCGCCGGTCTGGGCGGCCTTGAACTTCTTGCCGCCGGGAATGCCGCCGCCGATCTCCTCCACGATCTCCCGCAGGGTGGTGCCCATGGGCACTTCCACCAGGCCGGTGTGTTTGATCTTGCCGCCCAGGGCGAACACCTTGGTGCCGGGGCTCTTTTCGGTGCCCATGCTGCGGAACCAGTCCGCGCCCTTCAGAATGATCTGGGGGATGTTGGCGTAGGTCTCCACGTTGTTCAGAATGGTGGGCCGGCCGAACAGGCCCTTCTTGGCGGGGAAGGGCGGGCGGGGCCGCGGCTCGCCGCGCATGCCCTCAATGCTGGTCATCAGGGCGGTCTCCTCGCCGCAGACGAAGGCGCCCGCGCCCAGCTTGATGTCGATGTCAAAGGAGAAGTCGGTGCCGAAGATGTTCTTGCCCAGCAGGCCATACTCCCGGGCCTGCTGGATGGCGGTGGTCAGACGGTTCACCGCGATGGGATACTCGGCGCGCACGTACACATAGCCCTGGTCGGCGCCGATGGCGTAGCCGGCAATGGCCATGGCCTCGATGACGCTGTGGGGGTCGCCCTCCAGAACGCTTCGGTCCATGAACGCGCCCGGGTCGCCCTCGTCGGCGTTGCAGCAGACGTATTTTTCCACCTTGCCCCGGTCGGCGCAGGCCAGCTGCCATTTGCGCCCGGTGGGGAAGCCGCCGCCGCCGCGGCCCCGCAGGCCGGAATCCAGCACCACCTGGATGACCTCGTCGGGGGTCATCTCGGTGAGGGCCTTGCCCAGGGCGGCGTAGCCGTCGAAGGCGATGTATTCTTCGATGTTCTCGGGGTTGATGACGCCGCAGTTGCGCAGGGCAATGCGCTTCTGCTTTTTGTAGAAGGAGGTCTCGTCCAGGCTCTTGATGGAGTTGTCCTCCGCCACCGTCTCGTTGTAGAGCAGGCGGATGACCGGGCGGCCCTTGAGCAGGTGCTCGTTCACGATCTCCGCCACGTCCTCGGGCTTGACCATGCTGTAGAAGGTGCCCTCGGGATAGATGACCACGATGGGGCCCAGCGCGCACAGGCCGAAGCAGCCGGTGCGGATGACCTTCACCTCGTTTTCCAGCCCGGCGGTGACGATCTCCGCCTCGAAGGCGGCCGCCACCTTGTCGCTGCCGGACGAGGTGCAGCCGGTGCCGCCGCAGATCATAACATGACTTCTGTACATTGGCTCTGCCTCCTTATTCTTCCGTGCCGGCCTGGCCGATGGTGTATTCGGTGACCACATGCCCGCCCACCAGGTGTTCCGCCACCACGCGGGCGGCTTTTTCGGGGGTCATGTGGACGTAGGTCACTTTTTCCTGCCCGGGCACGAACACTTCCACCACCGGCTCATACTTGCAAATGCCGATACAGCCGGTCTGGGTGACCATAATGCCGGACAGCCCCCGGCGGGCCACTTCCTCGGTGAAGGCGTTCAGCACGGGGCGCGCGCCCATGGCAATGCCGCAGGTGGCCATGCCCACCTGCACGCGGATGGGGTTTTCGCCCGGCTCGCGGGTATTCACGGTCTGACGCATCCGGTCCCGGATGGCCGCCAGTTCCTGCAAACTCTTCATAAAGCGTTACTCCTTTTCCAAAATCTCACGGATGTTTTCGGCCAGATACTCCCGCAGCCACAGGGCCACTTCCGGCTCGGCCAGGCTCACGCCGCCCAGAATGTCCCGCATTTCGCGGGTGTCGGCGCAAAAAGCGCCTCCCGGGCCGGTGAGGGTGAACACAAAGTCGATGTCCGGGCTGCACTGGATGAGCCCCGCCACGCTGGCGGCCACGTCCCCCAGGGGCGGCATGTCGATGTGGTCGGTGCAAAAAAGAGCCGTCACGCTGGTGCCTTTGCCCTGTTCGCTTTCCAGCGTCAGCTGCCCGCCGGTGAGTTCGGCCGCCATCTTCAGAAAGGGCAGCCCCAGCCCCACTTTGCGGCTGGTGCGGCTGGTGCAGAAGGGGTCTGTCACCCGTTTCGCCAGCTCCGGGTCCATGCCCTTGCCGTCGTCGGTGATGACAAGGCGCAGGCGGCGGGCCTTTTCGTCCACCGCAAGCTCGATGTGCACCAGCTTCGCGCCGGCGGCCACCGAGTTCTCGGCCACGTCCAACAGGTTCATCGAAAGTTCCTGCACCGCGCGCCCTCCTTTGGGCCCCCGGCCGTCAGTCGGGGTATTTTGCCAGAATGCCGTCCAGATCGTCCACCGTCAGGCGGCCGTAGACGTCGTCGTTCACCATAAGCACCGGGGCCAGGCCGCAGGCGCCCACGCAGCGGCAGGCGTCCAGGCTGAACTTGCCGTCCGCCGTGCACTCGCCGCCGGAAATGCCCAGCTTCTCCTGCAGCTTTTCATACAGCTTGCCGCTGCCCTTGACGTAGCAGGCGGTGCCCAGGCATACGCTGATCCGGTATTTGCCCTTGGGCGTCAGGCTGAACTGGGAGTAGAAGGTGGCCACGCCGTAAATTTCGGCCAGGGGCTTGCCCAGCGCTTCGGCCACCATGCGCTGCACCTCGATGGGCAGGTAGCCGTAGATCTCCTGGGCCTTCTGCAGGGCGGGCATTACCACGCCCGGCGTGTCTTTGTTTTCGTCGAGCCAGGCTTTCAACTGCCCTTCCTGCTCGGGTGTGCCGGAAAACGGCACGGTGGAAAAGTGCCTCATAATATCCCTCCTGAAGGTCTGTCACGGGGCAGCGGTCTCTGCCCATATACGTCCATTATACCAGAAGGATGTTATAAATTAAACAATCAAACCCCTGGAAAGACGGATAAAATTACATAAAATGTTGCAAAAAAACTGTTAAAAATGCACTTACATGCACCCTTGTCAGGGGGGCGGGCCATCTTTTATAATAAAAGGAAAGAGGCGGCCGGCCGGGCCGCCCGAGGGGAAAGGGGGAGCCGATATGACCATCGGACAGGTGAAGGACATTTTGAACGCGCGGCTGCACACGCCCGGCGCGGACCTGGACGTTCAGGTGCACGCGGCCTGCGGCAGCGACATGATGAGCGACGTGCTGGCCTATGTGAAGGACCAGGCGGTGCTGCTCACCGGGCTGAACAACCCGCAGGTGGTGCGCACCGCAGAGATGATGGACATGGTGTGTATCGTGTTCGTGCGGGGCAAGCAGCCTCAGGAGCAGATCGTGGCGATGGCGGCCGAGCGGGGGATGGCGGTGCTTTCCACCGACCTGCCCATGTTCGCGGCCTGCGGCAGGCTCTATGAACAGGGCCTGCGGGGAGGAGAGATGGCATGAGCGAACCCATCCGGCTGGAATACACCGTTCCCGGCGACGATTTTGCCCGGGCGGGGGAGGCCAGCGCTGACCTGAAGGCCACCCTGAAAAAGCTGGGCCTGCCCGCGGCGGCGGTGCGGCGCATTTCCATCGCTCTCTATGAAGGGGAAATCAATCTGGCCATCCACGCGGGGGGCGGCAACATTGATGTGGCCATCGGCGACAACGACGTGGAGATGGTCCTCTCGGACCACGGCCCCGGTATCCCGGACGTGGAGCAGGCCATGCAGGAGGGCTTTTCCACCGCCAGCGCCGAGGTGCGCAGCCTGGGCTTCGGGGCGGGCATGGGCCTGCCCAACATGAAGCGCTACACCGACGAGTTCCACATCCAGTCCACCGTGGGGGTGGGCACCACCATCACCATGCGGGTGAACATCGACTGAACGGGCGGCCCGGAGCGGGCTGCCCCTGGAGGAGATCATGGACCAATTCGTGCATTCGGTCACGCTGGAAAAGCGGCTGTGCAACGGCTGCACCAACTGTATCAAGCGCTGCCCCACCCAGGCCATCCGTGTGCGGGAGGGCAAGGCGGTGATCGAGGCGGAGCGCTGCATTGACTGCGGCGAGTGTATCCGGCTGTGCCCCCACCGGGCCAAGCGGGCGGTGAGCGATCCGCTGGCGCTGCTGGGGCACTTTGAGTACCGGGTGGCCATCGTGCCGCCCAGCCTCTATGTGCAGTACAACCACCAGAAAAACCAGGACCTGGTGCTGGACGCTCTGTGCCGCGCGGGGTTTGACGATGTGTTCGAAGAGGCTGCCGCCGCCGAGCTCATCAGCGACGCCACCAGCCGGATCATGGCCACCGGCGGCGCGGCGCGGCCGGTCATCAGCTCCGCCTGCCCGGCGGTGACACGGCTCATCCGGGTGCGGTTCCCTGAGCTGATCGACCACATGCTGCCCCTGGTGCCGCCCATGGAGCTGGCGGCCCGCATGGCCAAGCGCCGCGCGGAGGAAAAGACCGGCCTGCCCCGGGAGAAGATAGGCTGCATTGCCATCGTGCCCTGCCCGGCCAAGGTGACCATGCGCCGGGCCCCGGTGGGCAGCAGCCGCAGCGCCCTGGACGGGGCGGTGTCGGTGACGGAGATCTATCCCAAACTGCTGGCCCTGCTGGACAAAGGCGGCACCCCGTCTCACCGGGCCAGCGCCGGAGCGGCGGGCCTTGCCTGGGCGGCCAGCGGCGGTGAGGCCCTGTGCCTCACCGGGGTGGAGAACCATCTGGTGGCCGACGGCATGGAGAGTATCATCCGGGTGCTGGAAGACCTGGAGGATGAAAAATACGACCAGATCGACTTTGTGGAACTGCGGGCCTGCCCCGGCGGGTGCCTGGGCGGCTCGCTGCAGCTGGAGAACCCCTACATCGCCCGCACCAAACTCAAGCGTATGCAGCGCACGGTGGCGGGCACGGTGAACCGGCTCACCGGCAGCATTCCCACCGAAATGCTGTGGGACACCGACCTCACCTACGCCCCGGTGCTGGAACTGGGAGCCACCCGGGGCGAGCGGTTCGAGCGCTACAACCGAATGCAGACCATCCTCAAGACCCTGCCCGGGCTGGACTGCGGCGCCTGCGGCGCGCCCAGCTGCGAGGCGCTGGCGGAGGACGTGGTGCGGGGCGTCGGCCAGGTGACCGACTGCGTCCTGCTGCGCTGCCGCCAGCTGGAGGCGAGGCTGCGGAAGAAGGAGAGAAAAGGAGGGGCCGGGGAATGAACACGAAAGACCTGCCCGGCCTGTGCGGCTTTTCGCCGCTGGTGCCGGGAGAGGACCGGGAAATCGAAGGCATTTTCACCGGCGACCTGCTCAGCTGGGCCATGGGCCGGGCCAAGGAAGGCGACGCCTGGTTCACCGTGATGGGCAACGTGAACGCGGTGGCGGTGGCCTCTTTGGCGGACTGCGCCTGTATCGTGCTGTGCCACGGCGCGCAGCTGGACGAGGTGGCCCGCCAGCGGGCGGAAGAGAACGGAGTCCAGGTGCTGGCCACCGACCTGCCGGAATTTGAGGCGAGCCTCGCTTTGGCAAAAGCCATGGGACTTTGAATGAAAGGGGGAAAAGGCAATGCGGTACGATCTGCACCTGCACACCTGCCTTTCCCCCTGCGCCGACCGGGACATGACCCCCGCCACCGTGGCGGGGCTGGCAAAGCTGGCGGGCGCCCAGCTCATCGCCGTCACCGACCACAACAGCGCCCTCAACCTGCCCGCGGTGGAAAAAGCCTGCCGGGGATACGGCCTGCGCCTGCTGCCGGGCCTTGAGGTCACCACCGCTGAGGAGGTGCACCTTTTGTGCTATTTCAAAACGGTGGAGGCGGCGCTGGACTATGGGCGTGACCTTTACGCCGCCCTGCCCGCCTTGCCCTGCGACCCGGCCATCTGGGGCGAGCAGTGGGTGATGGACGAGGAGGACCGGGTGCTGGCCAAGGTGGACAAACTGCTCACCGCCGCCTGCGCCTGGCCGCTGGAAGAGGCGGCGGCCCGCTGCCGGGCCTTGGGGGGCGAGCCGGTGCCCGCCCACGCCGACGCGGAGAGTTATTCTGTCTTCGCCATGCTGGGTATGCTGCCCGCTGAGGCGGGCTTTCGGGCGGTGGAGCTGCGCAGGCCGGAACTGGCCGCCGAGTATGAGCAAAGGGGCCTGCTGCCGGCGGGGCTGGAGGTGATGGCCTCCTCCGACGCCCACTTCCTCGCGGCGGTGGGCCAGCGGCTGGGGGGCCTTGCGCCGGACAGCGTGCTGCGCCGCCTGCTGTGAAAAAGAAAAAGAGCGCCCCCACGGGCCTTGACCCGTGGGGGCGCTTTGCGCTATGTAGCTTTTTACAAAAGGGGAATGCCCGCCTTCTCGCAGGACTCGCGGGTGGCGGCGTCCCAAATGCTCACCTGCACTTCGCCCACATGCACCTTTTCCAGCAGCAGCATGCACAGACGGCTCTGGCCGATACCGCCGCCGATGGTCAGGGGCAGCCGGCCCGCCAGCAGCATTTTGTGGAAGGCAAGTTCCCGCCGCTCGTCGCAGCCCGCCAGGGTCAGCTGGCGGTCCAGCGCGGCCGGGTCCACACGAATGCCCATGCTGCTGATCTCCACCGCGCACTGCAGCGGCTCGTGCCAGAACAAAAGGTCGCCGTTCAGGCTCCAGTCGTCGTAGTCCGGCGCGCGTCCGTCGTGGGGCTTGCCGCTCTTCAGCTTGCCGCCGATCTGCTCGATGAAGATGGTGCGGTGCTCTTTGGCAAAGGCGTTTTCCCGCTCCTTGGGGGAAAGGTCAGGCCAAAGGTCCTCCAGTTCCTGGCTGGTGACGAAGGTCACCTCCCGCTGAAGGCTGCCGGTGAGCTGGGGGAACTGCCATTTCAGCTCGTCCAAAGTGGCGCTGATGGCGTAGACGATGTTCTGCACCGTGGCGTGCAGATATTCCCGGTTGCGCTGGTCCGCCTCGATGACCTTTTCCCAGTCCCACTGGTCCACATACACCGAGTGGAGGTTGTCCAGTTCCTCGTCCCGGCGGATGGCGTTCATGTCGGTCAAAAGGCCGTTGCCGGGCCGAAAGCCGTACTGGTGCAGGGCCAGCCGCTTCCACTTGGCCAGGCTGTGCACCACCTGGGCGCAGGTCCCGGTGGCGGGAATGTCAAAGCTCACCGGGCGCTCCACACCGTTCAGGTCGTCGTTCAGGCCCAGGGCCGGGTCCACGAACAGGGGGGCGGTGACCCGCTTGAGGTGCAGTGCGGCGCACAGCTTTACCTCAAAGGTCTGTTTGATCATGCCTATGGCCTTCTGGGTGTCGTAAAGACCCAGGCAGGGCACATAATGGGCAGGGACAGGATACTCGCTCACCGAAAACACCTCGCTTACTCCTGCTCGGTCTCCGGGGGCATGAGCCGGATGAGCAGCGAGAGGATACGTTTGTCCTCCACCTGCTCCACGGTGACGTGCAGGTTTTCGTAATCAAAACTTTCGCCGGGGGCGGGGATGTGCTCCAGGCACTCCAGCGCCCAGCCCGCGGTGCTGGAAAAATCGCTGTCGAAGTTGCGGGTGGAAACGCCCAGCTCTTCGAACACGTCGTAGACATTGGCTTCGCCCGCCACCCGGAACAGGTGTTCTTCCAGCTGCTGCACCGGCAGCTTTTCCACCTCGTCGGTCTCGTCGAAGATCTCGCCCACCAGTTCTTCCAGCACGTCCTCCAGCGTCACCAGGCCCAGCGTGCCGCCGTAGTCGTCGGTGACGATGGCCATGTGCTGCTTTTGACGGCGGAACTCCGCCAGCAGGTCGTTGATCCGCTTGGTGCGGTAAACAAAAGGCAGCTCGCGGCACATCCCGCGCACGTCGATGGCCTTGCCCCGGGCCATGCACTCGAACAGGTCCCGGGTGTGGAGCATGCCGATGATGTGGTCGATGTCGCCCTCATAAACAGGGATACGGGTGAAGGAATTGTCCAAAACGGTGTTCACGATCTCGTCCACGGGGTCGTTCACGTCCACCGCCACCATGTCCACCCGGGGCACCAGGATCTCCTGCACGGTGATGTCGTCGAATTCGATGGCGGACTGGATGATCTCGGTCTCCTGGCTGTCCAGCACGCCCTCCTCCTCCACCGTGTCGATGATGGTCTTCAGCTCATCCTCGGTCACGCTGGGCTGCAGTTCCAGCCCGGCGGAGCGCCGGCCGGTGAGCAGCTGCTTGAGCTTGACAAAGAACCACACGACGGGCGAAAACAGCGTGCGAAGAAACGCAATGACCCCCGCCACCTGCAAGGCAAAGGCTTCGGGGCTGTCCTTGGCGAAGCTCTTGGGCAGGATCTCGCCGAAGATCAGCACCAGCAGCGTCATGCCGAAGGTGGCGATGGCCGGGCCGCTGGTGGGGCCCCACAGGGCGGTGGCCACCACGGTGGCCAGCGAGGCGCTGGCCATGTTCACGATGTTGTTGCCGATGAGGATGGTGGAGATGGTCTTGTCGAAATCCTCCGCCACCTTCAGGGCTGTTTTTGCCCGCTTGTTGCCGTCCTCCGCCTTGCTGCGCATGCGGATCTTGTTGAACGAGGAGATGGCCGTCTCACTGGCGGAAAAAAATGCCGAGCAGGCGACCAGAAGGACCAGTGCGACGTAAATACTGGGGCCAGGGGTATCCAAAAATCATCAAACCTTTCAAAATATTGGATTTTGAGGCTAAAACACCTCACAATATATATAGCAGAAATCCCGTGGCTTTGCAACAAAAAACCACCCCGGCGGCGGCCGGAGGCCCCTGTCGGGCGGAAATTGTGAAAAATGAATGGAGTTTTGTTGCAATCCGACGGGACAAAAAAACGGATCCACGGCAAATACAACAAAAAAATCCTTTGGCAGAAAGCGCGTTTCGTTCACGAGGTAGAAATCAAGCCCAAAAATGTACAAATGGATTTTTTTTGTGCTATAATAACCCCAACCGAAGGCGCTGCAGGGAAAGGCGGCGCGTCGGCGGCCGCAGGCGCTGCAAGGAGCCGGGCGGTATTTCGGACGAAAGAGGGACGAATGATGACGAAACCTGTTAAGGTCACCTGCTTCAAGCAGGTACACAACATCGTGACCGCTGCGGCGCAGTGCCGCCGGGAGATCAGCGTGCAGGACCTGAAGGGCGCTGTGGCAGACGCCAAGAGCATTCTGGGCCTCATGAATCTGGATTTCTCTCAGCCTGTGGAGATCTGCGGGGAAGACCCCGCCGAGGTGGAGCACGTCTACAACGCCGTGCGTCACTGACCGCACTGAACAAAACAGCGCCCGGCCGTGCCTTGTGCACGTCCGGGCGCTGTTTTGTTATTTGGGTTCCGAGGGGGTGTAGCCGCCGTGCTTTTTGGCGGCAGCCGCCTGCAGCTCGGCCAGTTTCTGTTGCTGGCGGGCGTCCTCCGCTTCCAGCCGGCGGGCGCGCTCGGCCTGTTTCTGGCGGGCGGCCTGCTGAAGCTGGCGCAGTTTTTCCTCCTGAGCCTTCTGCTGCTGCTCGGCCCGCTGGGCGGCGGTGAGCCGCTGGCCCCGGGCAGGGGCAGGGGAGGCAGCAGGCGCGGCAGCGGGCGCGGCCGGCATTTCCTGCGCGGCAGGGGCCGGGGGCGCGGGCTGTGCCTGAGGAACAGGCTGGCGGGGGGCGGGCTGTGCCGTTTCGGGTTCCGGCGCGGCCGCGGGGGCCTGCGCTTTCTTTGCGGGAGCCTTTCTGCGGGGCGCGGGCTGCTCGTCCTTTTGGGCGGCGGCCTTTTTGCGCCGGGCGGGTTTTGCTTCGGCTTCGGGCTGTGCTTCAGCCGCCTTGGCGGCGGGCTTTTTGCGGGCGGCGGGGGCGCGCTTTTTCGCCGGCGCGGCCTTTTTGGGAGCGGGGAGCGTCTGCCCGCTCTCCTCTTCGGGGGCCGGGGCGGCCGGGACGGCTTCCTCGTTTGCGGCGGGCGCTTCGGCCGGGGCGGCCGGCGCCGCTTCAGCAGCCGCAGCTGCTTTGGGAGCGGCTTCCTCAAAGGGGGCCTCCTCCTCCGGGGCGGCCTCGTTCAGCGCGGCGGCGTCCACCAGTTTTTCCATGGCGTCGCTGTCTGCGGGTTTTTGGGGTTTTTGCTGCGAGGTGGTCTCCCGCACTTCGCCGATGAAAGCGCCCCAGATACAGGCCAGAAGCACCACGATACACCAGAAGGTGAGGGTGTTGACCCGGGCGTCGAAGAAGGAGTGATTCAGCAGGATCAACATCGCCAGAACGGCGCCGGCGGTCACCACCAGAGTCATAAACAGGCTTTTGATCAGGTGCCGCAAGGGTCAGCACCTCCTTTCAGAATGGATGGGAAGAAAAATCACTTGGTGCCGAAGATACGGTCGCCAGCGTCGCCCAGGCCGGGCACGATGTAGCCGATGTCGTTGAGGCCCTCGTCCAGAGCGCCCACATAGATGTCCACATCGGGGTGCATTTCACGCAGTTTGTTAATGCCTTCGGGCACAGCCACGATACCCAGGAACTTGATGCTGCGGGCGCCCCGCTTCTTGATCTGGGTGATGGCGTCGCAGGCGCTGCCGCCGGTGGCCAGCATGGGGTCCAGCACCAGAACGTCCCGCTCGGCAATGTCGCTGGGCAGCTTGCAGTAGTATTCCACAGGCTCCAGGGTCTCCTCGTTGCGGTACATGCCGATGTGGCCGACCTTGGCGGCGGGCAGGAGGGTCAGCATGCCGTCCACCATGCCCAGGCCGGCACGCAGGATGGGCACCAGGGCCAGTTTGCGGCCCGCCAGCACATGGCACTTGGCCACGCCCATGGGAGTTTCCACTTCCACTTCCTTGGTGGGCAGGTCACGGGTGGCTTCGTAGCAAAGCAGGGTGGCGATCTCGCCTACCAGCTCTTTGAATTCTTTCGTTCCGGTGTTCTTATCCCGCAGAAGGCTGATCTTGTGCTGTACCAGGGGATGATCCAAAATCATGGGTGCTTTGCTCATACTGACCGCTCCTTACTCTATGTGGTTGTTTGTCTATCGTCAAAACGCGGGGTGTGCCCCCGCGTTTTGCAGCAAAAATACTGTCAGCCGCGCTGCTCCAGATCGGTGATCTTGTCGATCCGGCGCTGATGACGGCCGCCCTCAAAGGGGGTGTTCAGGAAAAGGTCCACCAGATAGATGGCAAGACCTGCGCCCACCACGCGCCCGCCCATGCACAGGGCGTTGGCGTCGTTGTGGCGGCGGGTGTACTCGGCGCTGAAGGCGTCGGAGCAGCAGCAGGCCCGAATGCCGTGGATCTTGTTGGCGCTCATGGAAATGCCCACGCCGGTGCCGCAGAACAGCAGCGCCTTGTCGCATTCGCCGGCCACCACCGCCCGGCAGGCGGGCTCGGCCATGTCGGGATAGTCGCAGGACGCGCCGTCAAAGCTGCCGAAGTCCTTGTAGGCAACGCCGATCTCATCCAGATGGGCGCGGACGGCTTCCTTCAGTTCAAAGCCGCCGTGGTCGGCGGCGAGGGCGATGGGTTTAGACATTTGAAAACATCCTCCGTTGACGGTCGTTTTGTTTACGGGCGCAGGGCCAGACCCTGGGCGGCGCGTTCCCGCTCGGCCTGGCTCAGCCGCAGATAGCTGGGTGCAAGGGCCGCGGCGGGCACAGCACCGTTCCGGGCATTCACCGCCCGGGCCGCAAGGCACACGCCCGCGCCCCGGCAAAGCCCCAGTGCGGGCGGGCAGGGAAGGACCCCCGCCGCCTGGCCGTATTCATTATAGCACAGAGCGGCCCCGTCACCAACAAAAAACAGAGGCTTTTTGCAATTTTCCACAATTTGTGCCAGTTCCTTCACCGGCGAGGCTGCGTCGGGCGTCAGGCGGGCATGGCTCTCCAGGTCAAAGGCCGCCCAGTACACCTCGCCCCGGCGCGCGTCCAGCGCCGCCAGCACGGTGCCGTTCCCCGCGGGGCAGCCCCAGGCCAGCGCCTCGGGGGTGGACACGGCGGCGCAGGAAGCCTTGTGCACCAGCGCCAGCCCCTTCACCGTGGCAAGGCCGATACGCAGGCCGGTGAAGCTGCCCGGCCCGGCGCACACGCCCCACAGGTCCACGTCGGCGGGGGAGAGGCCGGTGGCCTTGAACGCTCCGTCCACCAGGCTCATCAGCGTTTCGCTGTGGGTGTGGCCTGCCGAGAGAAAAGCCTCGTACAAAAGCTCCTCGTCCCGCATGAGGCCCACGGCGGCGGTGCGGCCCGCGCTGTCCAGTCCAAAGGTGATCACAGCTGCACCCCCTCGATGGTGATGACCCGCTCGTCGCCGCCGCGGTGACGGATGTCCACCGTCACAGGCTTTTCCAGCGCCAGCAGGTCGGCAAAATTCTCGCTCCACTCGGCGGCCACCACCGCTCCCTCGTCCAGATAGTCGTAGAGGCCGGCGGTCTCCAGGTCCTCCCGGCTGCTGATCCGGTAGAGGTCAAAGTGGGCCAGGGGCCGGGGCCCCCGGTAGTAGTTCACAATGGCGAAGGTGGGGCTGCTCACCGGGTCGGTGCAGCCAAGGCCCGCCGCCAGCCCCTCGGTGAAAGCGGTCTTGCCCGCTCCGAGGCCGCCGGTGAAGCACACAAGGGTGCCCGGCGCGAGACGCTGCGCTAATCTTTCGCCCAGCGCCACCGTCTCGGCGCGGCTGTGGGTGATGAATTCGGCCATGTCTGCCCCTCCTTTCGGGTCATTGCGTCAAAGTCCGCGGCTTATTATACCCCCGCGAAGGCAAAAGTGCAACCGGGAACGGCTCATTCGGCGGCCTCGGCCCACTGGCGCAGCACCTCCAGCCGCCCGGACAAGTTGTCGGCAAAGCGTTCGGCCACCTCCAGCACCACCACGTCCGGCACTTCCGGCTGCCATTCCAGCAGCGTCTCCACCTGCATTTGATTGCCGTGGAGCACCGTGGTGCCCGCAAAACCCTGGGCCAGCCAGGGGGCCAGCGCCTCGCCGAAGCTGTCCCGCGCCAGGAGCAGGCTGCCCTCGCCCTCGCCGGCGTAGCGGGCGATCTCGCCTCCCGCCTCCCACAGGGTGCACTCGGCGGCCTCGGCCTCCAGCGCCCAGTACACGTCGTCGGTGCAAAAGGCCCAGCTGCCGCACATGTTGGCAAGATCGGTGAGAGGGGCCTTTTCCGGGTCGGCGGCCATCTCCGGCCAGGCCGCCGCAAAGGGCTTGTCCAGCGCTTCCAGCGTCAGCTGGGCCGCCAGCCAGGCGCCCGCCTCGTTCCAGTGGGTGTCGTACTTGTAATAGACCTGCCGCTCCAGCGCGGCGTCCTCCAGCTCTTCCAGCGGGAAGAGCACCGGCACGCCCGTTTCGCCCAGCGCCTCTGCCAGCGCGCCCACCCGGGTGGGCCGGCTCACCACCGGCACGCTGTCGGGCATGTAGCGGCTGTAGACCCCCTCCTTCGTGGGGGCAAACAGCACCAGAAGCCGGCTGCCTTTGGCGGCCAGCGCGTCGTTCAGCGCCGTCAGCGCCTGGGCCATGGCGTCGGTCTCCCCGGCGGAGTAGGCGGTGAGACCCTGATAGTCGGAAAGGCTCTTGGAGTCGGACACGTCCTTCAAGAACATCCAGCCCTCTTTGCCCAGCAGCACGTTGGTGGAGTCCAGCGTGCCCACCAGCCGGTCGGCCCCGGATTTCAGGGTCAGGAACTGGTTGCGGAAGGGGGCGTGGTCTCCCAGCCACTCCTCAAAGGCCGCGGGCCAGGCCCGCACGCCGGTGGAGGCGGTGGGGAAGGCGGCCAGGGTTCGGTTCTCGTAGTTGGTGGTGTCGCACATTCCCCGCACCAGCGGCCACAGAAGGCAGGGCCCCGCCAGCAGCACGGCGAACCCAGCGATGAGCGCCCGGGGGCAGCCCCGGCGTTCACGGTCATGATGAGACATTCGGCTGGCCTCCTTTTAAAAGCGGAAATAGATGAAGGGGTTGTAGGTGCCGCTCACCAGCAGCACCAGGCAGGCAAAGCCCAGGGCCAGCAGCAGGGCGGTCTGGGCGCGGCCCGCGGGCTTCCGGTCATAAAGGGCAGCCTTGAAGCGGGGCCACAGCGCCTGCGCCGGGCCGCAGAGCAGCAGCCCCACCGCCAGCAGCACCAGCGTGCGCCCGTCGATGAAGCGGCTCACCGGCCAGGCGGCAAAGCCCGCAGCCGGGATCACCATGGCCTTCAGCCACAAAAGGCCCGCCCGCAGGCCCGGCGCCCGGAAGATGACCCAGCCGAAGAGAACGCACAGCAGGGTGTAGGCCCGGGCCAGAGGCCGGGGCGCTTTTTCCAGCGGCTTTTTGAGCACCGTGCGCTCCAGCACCTGCAAAAGGGCGTACCATGCGCCCCAGGCCACAAACTGCCAGTTTGCGCCGTGCCACAGGCCGGTGGCCAGGAACACCACGCACACGTTGAACAAAGTGCGCAGCTGCCCCTTGCGGTTGCCGCCCAGAGGGATGTAGAGGTACTCCTTGAACCAGCTGGAAAGGGTCATGTGCCAGCGCCGCCAGAACTCGCCAATGCTGGCCGAGAGATAGGGATAATCGAAGTTTTCGGGGAAGGTGAAGCCGAACATGGCTCCGAGGCCGATGGCCATGTCGGAATAGCCGGAAAAGTCGTAGTAGATTTGCAGCCCGTAATAGAGCGCGCCCAGCCAGGCCAGCGCCGTGCCCACCTGGTCGGGGGCGAGGGCAAACACCTCATCCGCCTTGGCGGCAAAGCAGTTGGCCAGGATCACCTTTTTGGAAAGGCCGTAGAGAAAGCGCTTCACCCCGAAGGCAAAGCCCTCGGTGGTCACCGTGCGGCGGCGCAGCTGGGCCTCCACGTCGGTGTAGCGCACGATGGGCCCCGCCACCAGCTGGGGGAAAAAGCTGATGTAGAGCGCCAGCAAAAACCAGCTCTTCTGAGGCTCGATCCGGCGGCGGTAGAGGTCGATGACATAGCTCATGGACTGGAAGGTGTAGAAGCTGATACCCAGAGGCAGGGCAATGTCCCGCATGGGCAGCACCTGCCGGCCGAACAGCCCCGCCAGCGTGTCGGCGGCAAAGCCGTAATATTTGTAGTAGCCCAGCAGCAAAAGGTTTGTCGCCACCACCGCCGCCAGCACCAGCGCCCGGCGGCGGCCGGAGAGGGGAGCGAGGGCCAGCCCGCCCAGATAGTTCAGGGTGATGGAGCCCAACATCAGCAGGATGTACACCGGCTCGCCCCAGGCGTAGAAGAAAAGGCTTGCCGCCAGCAGCAGGGCGTTTTTGCCCCGGCCGGGCAGAAAACGGTAAAGCACCAGCACTACCGGCAGAAAGATCCATAAAAAGACAAGGCTTGAAAACAGCATTGGCGGCCCATCCCCGTGTTTTTTTTTGCGCGGCGGTCAAAACACCGCACACTTGCGCTTATTATACCATATTTACTCATGTGCTGCAAAAATCCGGACGGGGGAAAATGATTGCAACCACCCGCCCGGTGGGATATAATAGAACAACGACCAGACGTGAAAGGAGGTGCGGATGTGTTCAAGGTCATCCGACAATACTTCAAGGCCGCCGACCGGGCCTACATTGCCACCTGTGTGTTCTGCTCGGTGCTCAGCGTCATCACCCTCATCAGCCTGGGGCAGGCGGCGGGAGGCTTTGCCCGGGACGCCTTCGACGGTTCCGTCACCGGCCTTGGCAGCTACCGCAACGCCTTTGTGCAGGGAGTGGCCAGCCTTCTGGGCCTCACCTGCGCCATCGTGCTCTCCTGCATTGATTACCGCAGCCTCGCCCGGATCTGGCCGGTGCATGTGGTGGGCACCTGGACGCTGGTGCTGCTCACCCTCACACGGCTGACCATCGGCCCGCTGACACTGGGCTGGCACCCGGAAGGCACCGACAACTACAGCTGGATCCGCCTCGGGCCCCTGAGCCTGCAGCCCACCGAGCTTGCCAAGATCAGCTTCATCCTCACCTTTGCCATGCACCTGGACAACGTGCGCGAGCACATCAACGAGCCCAAAACCCTGGCAAAGCTGCTGGCCCACATTCTGGCCACCGTGGCGGTGGTGCACATCCAGGGCGACGACGGCACCGCCATCGTGTTCGGCACCATCGGCTGCATGATGCTCTTTGCCGCCGGCCTTTCCTGGAAATACATCCTCTCGGCCATCGCCCTGGGGGTGACGGGCTTTTCCCTCATCATCGGCTTTTTCCCCGACGTGCTCAAGGGCTATCAGGTGGACCGTATCATGGCCCTGCTCTACCCCGATCAGTACCCGGACATTGCCCGCCAGCAGCTGGGCGGCATGACGGCCATCGGCTCGGGGCAGATCTTCGGCCGGGGCTTTTTCACCGATGACCACTACTCGGTCATCAACGCCCAGGACGACTTCATGTTCAGCTATCTGGCCGAGTGTATCGGCTTTGTGGGCTGTGTGATCGTGCTGGGGGCGCTGTTCTTCATTGCCATCCGCACCCTCACCACCGGCCTGCGCAGCGAGGACCACATCGGCACCTACATCTGCACCGGGGTGTTCGCGGCCATTGCCTGGCAGATCATCATCAACCTGGGCATGAACCTGTCGCTGCTGCCGGTGATCGGCGTCACGCTGCCCTTCTTCTCGGCGGGCGGCACCAGCGCGCTGATGATGTATCTTTGCGTGGGGCTTGTGATGAGCGTCTACATGCACAACAAACAAAAACTCTTCAGCGACTGATCTTTCGGAAAACGTGATCCGGCGGGACGCGGCGGCCTTTTTGAGGCCTGCTGCGGCCCGCCGGATATTTTTTTCCGTCCTTTCATAAATTATGAAATAAAACGCCCGGGCCAATCGTCTTATAGATACAAGCGCACGAAACCGGACGGTTTTCAGAATACAGAATTTTTTGACCCGAGGAGGGGTGTACAATGCGGTGGATGTGGATCATTCCGGGCCTTCTGATGGCCCTTGCGGCAATTGGTCTGATCGGGGTGTGGGGACGCAGGTTCCGCCGCCCGGCAAAAGGGGAAGTCAGCCTGATGGCTGCGGTAAAACGTGTGTCGGCGGCCGGCGCGGACCGGGTGCCCGTGACCTTTGTGGCCCGCGGGCAGGAGATCGCGCTCACCGTGCCCGAGCACCTGGCGCGGCAGCTGTTCCCCGGCCAGCGGGGCGTGCTGACCTACAGCGGCAGCGATTTCATCTATTTTGTGCCCCGCGAGGAGCTCTTCACCGACGACGGCCCCGAGGGCCTTTTGCAGGTTTCCTGAAGATCATCCCAAGGCCAGCCGCCGGAAATTCCGGCGGCTGGTTTTTTTGAGTGCTTAAGCGCAAAAAAACCACCAGCTCTGCTGGTGGAATAAAAACGGCTTTAGCCATAGACAAAAGAGGACCTCCCTGTAGAATAGGATGTGGGTTTGCCAACCACATTCAAAAAAACAGGGAGGTTGTCTTTGAAATGAGGAATAACAAAGACGTAGATAGTTTAAGTCACACAACGTGGAGATGTCAATATCATGTAGTGTTTGCGCCAAAGTACCGGAGAATGGTAGTGTACGGTCAAATCAAAAAGGATATAGGGCAGATACTCAGGCAGTTGTGTGAACAGAAAGGGATCGAGATCATCGAAGCGGAGGCGTGTCCCGACCACATCCACATGCTGATAAGTTTTTCGCCGAAGTATAGCATCGCGTATGTGATGGGGTACTTGAAAGGAAAAAGCAGCCTGATGATTTTCGACAGACATGCGAATTTAAAGTACAAGTACGGAAATCGGCATTTCTGGGCACGAGGCTATTTTGTGGATACGGTAGGGAAAAACAAAAAGCGCATA